>NZ_CP098415.1:1481022-2221533 GCF_023702125.1 Halorubrum hochsteinianum
TACGAGCCGGTCCGCGTCTCCGGACACGAGTGAGCCGCCGGAGCCCCGACTCGTCCGCGTCGCGCCGCTTATAAACGCACCGTCGCGGACGCCACGGCAACCCTTTTCGGCAGCGCCGCCGAACCGTGGCGCATGGCAGACGACGACGCCACAGACGGCGAGGCCGGCGAACAGGGCGACGCCCCGGAGGGCGACGACGGCGAGGAGAAGTCCTTCCGCGAGCGCGTCGAGGAGATCCGCGAGCGACGCGAGCAGGAGCGCGAGGAGGGCGACCGACCGGACCCCGAGGAGATGATGGGCGGCGGCGGCCCGCCGGGGATGGGCGGTGGCGGCGGCGGGGGCAACCCCTTCGCGCAGATGATGTCCGGCATGATGGGCGGCGGCGGCCCCGGCGGCGCGGGCGGCCCGCCCGGCATGGGCGGCGGGCCCGGCGCCCAGGGCGAGCGCGGCGACGACGGCGGCAACGAGGAACTGGTCCGCGAGGTCCGCCAGCTCCGCGACGAGGTCCGCGACGCGACCCGCCAGCTCCAACGCATCGCGCAGGCGCTCGAAGACGACTGACCGACCCGTCGGCGATTCTCTCTCCGCCTTTCGACCCCCGGAGCCGTGCGTCCGGCGATCGACGGGGGATTACCACCCCGTCGAAGCGCGACGTTCGCTCCCGACAGCCGTCGCTTCCGGACCGACCTGAAAAGAAAAACCGCGTCGCCGACCGCTCGTTACCGGCGTCGATCCGCCCCGTCTAACACTCCGACCAGCCGCATGACTCGCACGTCTTGCAGCCCTCGGAGTAGTAGAGGTTCATGCCGCCGCAGTCCGGGCACTCGGGCGACTCGCCCGCCGCGATGAGCTCCTGCATCGCGTCGTCCGCGCCCGCCGCGTCGTCGGCCGCCTCGGGCGCGTCGAGCGCGCCGTTTCCGGCCGCCGCGTCGACCGCACCGCCGTCGGTCTGGCTCGGGCGGCCCGCGGACTCGCTCGCCGCGCTCTCTTCGACGTCGTCGAGGCTCTGCTGCTGGGGAATCCCCTTGTCGACGTCGTCGTCGAGGTAGCGGCGCAGGGCCGTCCCGATCGCGTCCGGGATCGACTGGATCTGCTCGCCCTTGTCCCACGCGACCTTCGGGCTCCGGGTGCCCTGTAGCTCGTCGACGATCTCCTCGGGGTCGACGCCCGAGCGGAGCGCCGTCGAGATAACCTTCGCGAGCGCCTCCGTGAAGGAGTTCGTGTAGCCGCCGGAGTGGCCGATGTTCGCGAACAGCTCGAACGGCAGCCCCTCGTCGTCCTCGTTGATGGTGACGTACAGCTTGCCGTAGCCCGTCTCGACCCGCTGCGTGACGCCGTTCAGGGAGTCGGGACGGGGACTGCGCTCGCTGTAGTCGATCCGGGGCTGCTCGGTCGCTTCGAGCAGGCCCGCGACCTCCGCGTCGATCGCGGTCTGGACGTCCTCGTTGTCGAGGAACGCCTCGACGCCGCCGAAGACCTCGTTGATCTGCTCGACGATGGTCTCCGCGGCCTCGCTCTCGTCGGCGAACTCCGTGTTCTGGGCGCGCGTCGTGAGCACCTGCTTCGAGCGGGTGCCGTCGCGGTAGTAGGTGACGCCTTTCCCGCCGTTCTCGTAGATGTACTCGAACACCTCCTTCGCGTCGCCGAGCGTGGAGTCGTTCGGCGCGTTGACGGTCTTCGAGATGGCGGAGTCGACGCCCTTCTGGCAGGCGACCTGAACGCCCGCGTGGTCCTTCGCCGAGAGGTCGCCGGTGACGACGAACAGCTCGCCGATCGCGTCCGGAACGGTCTCTAAGCCGTCGACGCCATCGAACTCGTTTTCGGCCATCTGGGCCTGCGCCTCCTCCTTGACGGCCTCGACGTCGATGTCGTTGGCCTCCAGCGTGCGGAGGAAGTAGTCGTCGAACTCGACGAGCATCTCGTCGCCCTGAACGTCGTCGGAGACGTTCTTGTAGTAGGCGACGTTGTAGATCGGTTCACAGCCGCCCGTCGTGTTGCCGATCATCGACGTCGTGCCCGTGGGGGCGATCGTCGTCGTGTTGTGGTTACGGATCGGGAACCCGTCCTCCCACTCGTCGGCGTCGAGCCCGGTGTAGTGTTCGAACCAGTCGGCGTACTCCGTCGGGTTCGCGTACTTCGAATCGTCCCAGTCGTTGAACGTCCCGCGCTCCTCGGCGAGCTCGTGGGAGGCCAGCTTCGACTCGTGGTTGATGTGGGTCATCAGCTGGCGGGCGATCTCGTTGCCCTCCTCGGAGCCGTAGCGGACGCCGAGCTGGATGTACAGCTGCGCGAGCCCCATGATCCCGAGTCCAATCTTCCGCATGTCGCGGACCTTCTGCTCGATCTGGTCGACCGGGAAGTCGGACATCGTGACGACGTTCTCGAGGAAGCGGGTGCCGTACGCGATCCGGTCGTCGAACTCCTCGAAGTCGATCGCCTCGTCGAGGAACGCGTCGATCGCGTCGGCGTGCGTCTCGTACTCGTCGGCGTGCTCGTCGGACCACACGCGCCAGTCGGGCGCGTCGAGGTCCGCGAGCGTCGAGAGGTTGATGTGACCGAGGTTACAGGCCTCGTACTCCTCTAACGGCTGCTCGCCGCACGGGTTCGTCGCGAGGATCCGGTGGTCCGGGTTCTCCTCGACGTCGAAGGAGTGCTCCTTGTTGATCCGTTCGAGGTAGACGACGCCCGGCTCGCCGTTCTCGTGGGCCCCCTCGATCATGTCGTCCCAGATCTCGGCGGCCGGGATCGAGAGCTCCTCGCCGACCTCGACGTGCTCGCCGAGCCCGAACATGTCGTACAGCTCCTTCGTCTCCGGCGTCGCGACGTGGGCCTCCCCGGTGCGGGGGTTGGTGAACGTGAACTCCTCGTCGTTGCGGAGCGCGTCCATGAAGTCGTCGGTGACGCCGACGCTGATGTTGAAGTTCGAGAGGTGTCCCTCGACCGCGTTCCGGAGGTGTTCCGGGACCTTCCCGTCCTCGTCGATGAGATCGCGGGCCTCCTCCAAGGCGTCCGCGAAGGAGTTGTGCGTGAAGTCGTCGGGGTCGTTGAGCCGCAGCGAGTGGGCCAGGGAGACGTCCTTGTTCTTCGCGTGGATGAACTGGATGACGTCCGGGTGCGAGATGCGCATGACGCCCATCTGCGCGCCGCGGCGCGCGCCGCCCTGCGCGATCGTCTCGCACATCTGGTCGAACGTCCGCATGAACGTGATCGGTCCGGAGGCGATGCCGCCGGTCGAGCCGACCGCGTCGCCGTAGGGGCGGAGCTGCCAGAAGGCGTACCCCATCCCGCCGCCGGACTGGAACACCTCGGCCGCCTCCTTGGCGGTCTGGTGGATGTCTGTGATGTCGTCGTCGGGGGAGTCGACGAAGCAGGCGGAGAGCTGCTGGAGCTCGTCGCCCGCGTTCATCAGCGTCGGGGAGTTCGGCATGAACGACAGCGACTCCATCCCGTCGCGGAACGTGTCGGCGGTCTCCTCGACGTGCTCGCGCACGCCGT
The DNA here is from genome assembly GCF_023702125.1 of Halorubrum hochsteinianum. Lineage (NCBI taxonomy): Archaea > Methanobacteriati > Methanobacteriota > Halobacteria > Halobacteriales > Haloferacaceae > Halorubrum > Halorubrum hochsteinianum. The sequence goes on from NZ_CP098415.1 coordinate 1,484,518, forward strand.
CGGGCAGTTCGGGCACGACGGTGTCGTACGCGAACTTGTTGACGTTGTGCTCCGTCAGCGTCGCCTCCGCGTCGTCGTCGGCGGTGACGCCCGCGCCGAAGACCTCCTCGGCGAGCTCGTCGCGCCGCGGGTGGTCGGGCTTCAGCTGGTCGGGCGTGACGGTGACGTCGACGCCCTGCCGCTCGGCTTCGAAGACCGCCTCGGCGAGCGCGACGTTGCGCGCGACGCGGTCGAACAGCTCCTCTTGGTCTTCGTCCGGTTCTCCGTCCGCGTTCTTCCGGAGGTAGCGCGCGGGCAGGATGTTGTGGTAGGCGTTGCCCGTGAGGCGCTCCTCCATCGTGTCGCCCGTGGTGCGTTTGATCGGCAGTTCGAGGTCGTCCGCGGTGACACCGTCGCTGCTCATTCGACGGTCACCCCGCTGGCTTGGCGTGGGATCTGGATCATTCGTACTGTTGGTGTGGTGGCGAGGCGGGCCCTTGTACGTTCGGATGTCCGGACCCGACCGGCGTCTACGTGTCCGATTCGGTATGTAACGTCTGTGCCGCGCGTCTGACGCTAAATTCGGTACGTCGGTTAGGAACGGCCTCCGGGAAGATAAGCATGGGTAGACCGCGGTGAAACTAATGGTCTCTCGCGAAAACCGCCCGAAGGAAGCTGATCCCCACCGGAACAAAAGGGGGGTTGCGCGCCGACGGATTCCGCGGTCTCGACGACCGTCGACACCCGTACCGCCGGCTCGTTGGCGCGTTTGCGACCGACTCTTCCGCAGTTCTTGCCGCGGACGTATCAATCTCCGATTACTTCCGTCGCGGCCCGGTCCCACAAGCTTATGCCCGGCCTCGCCATGGACCCGGACATGACCGCTTCATCGCTCGCGCTCGCCGGCCTCGCCGCGCCGGCGCAGGCCGCGCTCCTCGGTAGCCAGTTCGGGCAACTGCTCGTCGCCCTGGTCGCCGTCGCGCTCGTCATCGTCGTCGGGAAGTTCATCCTGAAGCTGGCGTGGCGGCTCGTCACGATCGGAATCGTCGTCGTCGCCGCGTTCTACCTGCTGTCGACGCTCGGACTGGTATAACGGATCGCGGGTCGGAGGGTCGGCGGGGCGACTTACTGGAACGCCGCGCCCGGCTCCGCCTCGGTGCGGTCCACGTCGGACCGCTTGAACTGCTTTTCAATCTCCTCGTAGCGCTCGCGCGTCTCGGGGGTGACGCTGGGGTTCACCTCGCTCAGCGCGTCCTCGAAGTGCTGCATCGTCACGCGGACGTTGCCGACGGACTCGCCGACCTCCTCGCGGGAGACGCTGCCGATGAACTCCCGGGAGGCGTTCATCGAGGCCTCGCGGGCGACCGCCTCGATGTCGGCACCCACGTAGCCGTCGGTCTTGCGCGCCAGCGCGTCGAGGTCAACGTCGTCGGCCAGCGGCTTGTCCCGCGTGTGGACCTCAAAGATCCGGCGGCGCGCCGTCTCGTCGGGGACGGGCACGTGGACGTGCCGGTCCAGCCGACCGGGGCGCAGCAGCGCCGAGTCGATGAGGTCGGGCCGGTTCGTCGTCGCGATGACGACCACGTCCTCCAGCGATTCGAGCCCGTCGAGCTCCGTCAGCAGCTGGGAGACGACGCGCTCGCCGACGCCGGAGTCGCCGGAGTTCTTCCCGCGCTCGGTCGCGATCGAGTCGATCTCGTCGAAGAACACGATCGTCGGCGCGTTCTCGCGGGCCTTGCTGAACACCTCGCGGACTCCCTTCTCGGACTCGCCCACGTACTTGTTCAGCAGCTCCGGCCCCTTGATCGAGATGAAGTTGGACTCGCTCTCGTTGGCGACGGCCTTCGCGAGCAGGGTCTTCCCCGTACCCGGCGGGCCGTACATCAAGACGCCCTTCGCGGCCTGCATGTCGAGCTCCTCGAACACCTCGGGATACTCCAAGGGCCACTGGATCGTCTCGCGGAGCCGCTCTTTGGTGCCCTCCAGCCCGCCGACGTCGTCCCAGGTGACGTCGGGGACCTCCACGAACACCTCCCGTAGCGCGGAGGGCTCGATCCCCTTGATCGCCTCCTTGAAGTCCGCCTCGGTCACCTGGATGCTGTTCAGCACGTCGGCGTCGATCTCGTCCGATTCGAGGTCGATCTCCGGGCGGATGCGGCGCAGGGCGTGCATCGCCGATTCCTTCGCGAGCGACTCGAGGTCGGCCCCGACGAAGCCGTGGGTGTTCTCGGCGTACTCGTCTAAGTCGATCCCGTCGGCCAGCGGCATGTTCCGCGTGTGGACCTGGAGGATCTCCTTGCGGCCGTTGCGGTCGGGGACGCCGACCTCGATCTCGCGGTCGAAGCGGCCGCCCCGGCGGAGCGCCTGGTCGATGGCGTCGACGCGGTTCGTCGCCCCGATGACGACGACCTCGCCGCGCTCCTCGAGCCCGTCCATCAGCGAGAGGAGCTGGGCCACGACGCGGCGCTCCACGTCGCCGCCGGCCTCCTCGCGCTTGGGCGCGATGGAGTCGAGCTCGTCCATGAAGATGATCGCGGGCGACTCCTCGGACGCCTCCTCGAACACCTCGCGGAGCTGCTCTTCGCTCTCGCCGTAGTACTTCGACATGATCTCCGGACCGGAGATCGTGTGGAAGTTGGCGTCGATCTCGTTGGCGACGGCCTTCGCGATCAGCGTCTTCCCCGTGCCCGGCGGGCCGTGGAGCAGGACGCCCTTCGGCGGGTCGATGCCGAGGCGCTTGAACAGCTCCGGGTGCCGCATCGGCAGCTCGATCATCTCTCGGACCTGTTCGAGCTCGTCGTCGAGCCCGCCGATGTCCTCGTAGGTGACGTCCGGCCCCTCGCCGGTCCCGCCCGCGGCCTCGCCGCGGTCGGCGATCTCCTCGGCGGAGATCTCGGAGATGCTGATCTCCGTCTCGTCGGTGATGACCACCGTGCCGCCGGGGCTGGTCTCGGCGATCTTCATCGGTACCGCCTGCGACTGACCGCCCATCAGCCCGAAGCCGAGCGACGTCCGGATCGTCTGCCCCTCGGTCACCGGCTGGCCGGAGAGCTTGTCGCGGATGAACGGGGCGATCTGCCCCCGCACCCGCAGCTGGCTCGGGAAGGCGATCGTCACCGCGTCCGCCCGCGAGACGTCCACGTCCTCGACGGTCACGCGGTCGTCGATCCCAACGTCGGCCTCCTGCCGCAGGCGGCCGTCGATGCGGATCACGCCGGTGCCGTCGTCCTCGGGGTAGCCGGGCCAGACGCGGGCGATCGCCGCCCCGTCCGAGCCCTCGACGCGGACGATGTCCCCGCCGGAGAGCCCCAGCTCGTCGGCCGCGACGCGGTCGATCGCCGCGAGGCGGCGACCGGCGTCCTTCTGTTTCAGCGGCTTGACGGTGAGCTTCATCGCTCGCCCTCCACGGTGAGAACGCCGTTGTTCACGGCCGCGGACGCGGCCGTTCCGGGCAGTTCGAACTCCGTTTCGACCGGCTCTTCCGGTCCTTCGACGACGACGATCGCCGTCTCGCCGACGGTGTCGATCGCGACGGTCTCGTCGTCGACGCCCAAGTCGGCGGCGACGATCCACCCGTCGTCGTACTCGTACCGGCGCAACAGCGCGCCGTCGCCGGTCGATTGGGTCTGTATGTGATCCATCCTAACTACGAGTTAGTCGCGCAGGTATATAAACTTATCGCAAAAAATCGCATGACGTGAGAGTCACATCGCGTATCGGTAGTGTAGCGGTTCGGGTCGAATCGACGCCGATTCGAGCCCCGGTTCCCGCCCCCGCGTCCGCTCCCTCCGGCGTTTATGGCCCCCCGCGTCGAACCGGTCCACCATGGAACGGCTCACCCACGACGGCCGCGCGACGGCGTACCGGCGCTTCGACCGCGGCGGCGACGGACCGACGGTCTGTTTTGTCCACGGCAGCGGCGGCACGAAGGACGTCTGGAAGTCGCAGGCGCGGCTCGCCGACCGGTTCCCGGCCGTCGCCGTCGACCTCTCGGGCCACGGGGACAGCGACGACGTCGCGACGCCCGCCGGCCCCGAGACGCTCGACGCGTACGCCGACGACGTAATCGCGGTCGCCGAGGCGACGGGCGCGACCGTGATATGCGGCAACTCGCTGGGCGGCGCGGTCGCGCTGCGGGTCGCCTTAGAGCGCGACCTCGCGCTCGACGGGCTCGTCCTCGCGGGCACGGGCGCGAAGCTCGCGGTGGCCGAGTCCCTCCGCGAGGCGCTCGCGAGCGACTTCGACCGGGCGGTGTCGACGCTCCACGAGCCGGATCGACTGTTCCACGACGCCCCCGCCGAGTACGTCGAACTCTCGAAGGCGTCGATGCGGGCGTGCGGCCGCGAGGTGACCGAACGGGACTTCCTGACCTGCCACCGCTTCGACGTCCGGGAGCGCCTCGACGCGGTCGACGTCCCGGCGCTCGGGGTCGTCGGCGCGCACGACGTACTCACCCCGCCGGCGTACCACGAGTACCTCGCCGACCGGATCCCGGCCGGAGAGTGGACCGAACTCCCCGACGCCGCCCACCTCGCGATGCTCGAACGCCCGGCCGCGTTCAACGAGGCGCTCGCGGGCTTCCTCGACGGACTGTAGCCCGCACCGCGCCCGGGCCCGCCCCGCTGCGGCGGTCCCCTCCCGCGAGCCAGTCACGCTTTTAGGCCGGTCGCCCGTCGCGACAGAACATGGTGGAAAGCGACGAACGGGACGCGGACACGATCCGCGGGGCGGGGTCCGGCGAGGGGACCGACGCCGCGCACGGGCCGGACGAGCCCGACATCGACGACCTGCTCGCGAAGCTCGACGCGCTCAGCGACACGGTCGACGAGGGCCACGAGCGCGAGAAGGTCCGACAGACGATCTCGCTCGTCGAGCGCATGCCCGGCCGCGCGGCGTTCGCCGAGCGGATCACAAAGTACACGTCCCGGGACCTGGCCGAGTCGTTCGTCGGCTCGGTGCTGTTCGCGCTCCCGCTGCTCGTCGAGGGCGGCGTCTTCGAGATCGCGGCGTGGTTCGCGGCGATCACCGTCGCCGGGGTGCCGGTCCTCCTCCTCGTCCACGTCGGGTTCGTCTTCGCCGCGGTCGCCGGGCTGCTCTACTTCGCCGACTTCCGGCAGATCACGATCAGACACCCGATACTCGGCTTCATCCCCCGCCGGTACGCCGGCGTCCTGCTCGTCTCGCTGACCACGTCGACGGTGATGCTGCTGTTCTGGGGGCGGCTCCACGAGGGCGATCCCACGGGCACGGAGCGCGCCGGCCGGATCGCGGTCGTCTGGGCCGCGGCCGCGTTCGGCGCTGGGCTCGGCGACATCCTCCCGGGCGAGTCGCAGGGCGAGGACATCGGGCCGATCGACCTCGACCCGTTCGACGGCGACTCCGACGGCTCCGGGCCCGGCCGCCGCGGCTCCGGCGACCGAGACCGCTCGGAGTGATCGAACCCCGCTTTTCCACAGCTTTTTCGCCGCGGCGACCCTACCGGCCTCTATGTCAGCGCTACGCGACGCGCTCCGGGACCTCCCGGACGCGGTGTTTGCGGACCTACTCGAATCCGACGAGGGGTACGTCCTCGTCATCGACCTCCCGGGCGCGACCGCCGAGACCACCGAGGTCCTCGTCGAGGACGGGCGCATCGAGATTGAGGGTCGCCGCGAGAAGGCGGTCCCCGAGGGGTTCGAGTACGTCCGCGAGGACCGCCCGCTGTTCCTCGACGCGGAGCTCACCCTCCCGACCGACGCCGACGGGGCGGGCGCGGACGCGGAGATCGACCGCGGCGTCCTCGAGATCTCGCTCCCCAAGCGCGACAGCGACGTCTCCCGGACCATCCCCGTCGACGACGCGGACGACGAGGGCGACGCCTGACGGGTGGTCACGCTGGTCAACCTTCGCGCCTACTGGCGGTTCGTCGTCGTCCTGCGGCAGTTCTCGCCGCTCATCGTCGCCTACTGGCGTGACAGGCGACGGTACTTCCTGTTCGGCGGGAGCCGCGAGGTCGACGCCGAGACCCAGCGCGAGCGGGCCGCGGTGCTGCTCGACATCCTGCTCACGCTCGGGCCGACGTTCATCAAGCTCGGCCAGATCCTCTCCACGCGGCCCGACATCCTCCCGCCGGCGTACATCGAGGTGCTGGAGGGGCTCCAGGACGACGTGCCCCCGGCGTCGTGGGAGGAGTCGAGGGTCGTCCTCGAAGACGAGTTCGGCCCGGTCGACGAGACGTTCGACGACTTCGACCGCGACCCGATAAGCGGCGCGAGCCTCGGGCAGGTGTACACGGCCCGGTACGAGGGCGATCAGGTGGCGGTGAAGGTCCGCCGTCCCGGCATCGAGTCGCTCGTCGAGGCCGACCTCCGGACGATCCGCTGGTCGATCCCGCTCATCAAGCGGTTCACGGGTGCCGGCCGGGCGTTCTCCTTGGAGAACCTCGCGGACGAGTTCGACAAGACGATCCACGAGGAGATGGACTACGCCCGCGAGCGGACGATGCTCGAAGAGATCCGCGGCAACTTCGCCGACGAGGAGCGGATCCGGATCCCGCGCACGTACGAGGCGGTCTCCGGCCCGCGGGTGCTCACGATGGAGTACGTTCCGGGCACGAAGATAAGCGACGTCGACGCGCTCGACGAGGCGGGCCACGACCGCACCGCGATCGCCGAGACGCTTCAGGAGGTGTACCTCCAGATGATCATCGAGGACGGCGTGTTCCACGCCGACCCCCACCCGGGGAACCTCGCGGTCGACGACGACGGCTCCGTCATCTTCTACGACTTCGGGATGGCGGGCCGGGTCGACCCGTTCATCCAGGAGAAGATCGTGGAGTTCTACGTCGCGGTCGCCAGACAGGACATCGACGCCATCCTCGACACGCTGGTCTCGATGGGCACGCTCTCCCCGGAGGCCGACCGGGAGGTAATGGGCAACGTGATGGAACTCGCCATCGCCGACGCCAGCGGCGAGGACATCGAGCAGTATCAGGTGAACCAGATCATCGAGCAGGTGGAGTCGACCATCTACGAGTTCCCGCTGCGGCTCCCGCCGAACCTCGCGCTGGTCCTCCGGGTCGCCACCGTCGTCGAGGGGGTCTGCGTCACGCTCGACCCCGAGTTCGACTTCATCTCGACCGCGACCGACTACCTCCGCGAGGAGGGGTACTACGAGCAGACCGCCCGCGACCTCGCCGAGGACGCCGGCAGGCAGGTGCAACGGACCACCGAGGCGCTGTTCACCGTGCCGCCGAAGGCGGACGAGTTCCTCGACCGCGCCAACCGCGACGACCTGACGGTCAACGTCGTCTTGGAGGACGACACCGACGTCTTGGAGAAGCTGGCGATGCGGATCGCCTACTCCGTGCTGCTCGCCGTCGGCGTCCTCTCGGCGACGATCCTCTACTCGTTCACCCAGCAGTGGCGGATCGCCTTGGGCATCCTCGCGCTGTCCGCGCCGCTCGCGATCGCCTTGTACCGGTCGTTCCGCACGAAGCGCGGGCTCCGCGCCACGCCGCAGTTCACCCGACAGGGCATGAAGAACCGGCGCGACGACTGACTCAGTTCCGCGCCGACGCTTCCTCGGTCGGCCGACACACCCACACGTCCTCCGCGTCCTCGACCGCGTAGCCGCGCGCCTGTAGCCACTCGCGGAGGTCGTCGTCGGTCGCGGAACCCTCGGCCGCCTCACCCCCGTCGACTCCCGACTCGGCGTCGTGAACCTCGACCACGAGCAGCGGGCGGTGGGTTTCGATCACCCCCGCCGCCCCCCGGAGGACCGCGGCCTCGTGGCCCTCCACGTCGACCTTGATCGCGTCCGGCGACGGGACGGGGACGCCCCCGGTCGCCCCGGACTCGCCGGCTCTCTCGCCCGGCCGGCGATCGCCGACCCTCTCGTCCGGTCGGCGATCGCCGACCCCCTCAACGAGGTCGTCGAGCCGCCGGACCGGGACCGACTCCGTGCCCGCGACGCTCGCGCCCCACCTCGTGGCGAGGTCGCGGTCGAACGCGGAGCACTTCGAGAACGTCGACCGGTAGAAGGTCAGCGTCGCGTCCGCGTCCCCGACTCCCGCCCGCCGGAGGTCGATCCGGTCGCCGAGCCCGTTCCGCTCCGCGTTCCGGGCCAGCCGGTCCGCGCTCTCGCCGTTTGGCTCGAACGCGACCACCCGCCGGTCGGTGTCCCGAGCCAGCGGGATCGCGTGTTCGCCGACGTGCGCGCCGGCGTCGAGGATCACCGCGTCGTCCGGCAGGCGGTCGAGCGCGGCGAGCCCGGGATCGTCGCCGTGGGGGTTCGTCGGCTCGTAGCTCCAGTAGGTCCCGGCGACCGTCCGCTTCGGGGTCGCGACGCCGAGCGCGTACGTCAGGTCGGCGAGCCGGTACAGCGTCCGGAAGCCGAGCCGTTCGGCCCGCGCGGACAGCAGCGAGGTGAGTCCGCTCATCGCGGCGTCACCCTCCGATGACTTGGATCGGCACTAAGAGGAAGCAGAGCGCGCCGACGGCGAACGTGGCGACGCCGACGGCGAGCCGCGGCAGCCCCAGCCCGCCCTCGTCGGTCGGGTCCGCCGGGCCGTTGAACGCGATCACCGCCGCGAACACGCCCCAGAAGGCCCACAGTCCGACGGACTCGTTCAGGCCGAGCCCCCGCCAGAAGTGGAGGTACGCGGCGATCCCGAACAGGACGCCGGGGACGAGCGCCGCGACCGTCTCCTGTCGCGGCCCGAGCATCGCCCGGACCATGTGGCCGCCGTCCAGTTGGCCCACCGGCAGGAGGTTGAGGAGGGTAAAGAACATCCCTACCCACCCCCCGATCACCACCGGGTGGGCGGTGAGCCGCGGGTCGCCGTAGCTCGTCGGCTGACCGAGCACGTCGGCGATGAGCCCCAAGAGCGGCGGGTTGTTGAACCGGATCATCGCCCCGGAGGAACTCGCCAGCTCCGCGGGCACTCGGATCGGGTCGAGCGAGAGGCCGATCGCGGTCACCGCCACCGTCGCGACCAGCCCGGCGATGGGACCGGCCGCGCCGATGTCGAAGAGGACCTTCCGCGAGGGCATGCGGCCGCGGATGCGGATGACCGCGCCCAGCGTCCCGAACGGGAAAATGAACGGGATGACGTACGGGAGCGAGACGGGGACGCCGTGGTAGCGCCCGGCGGCGTAGTGGCCGAGTTCGTGGGTCATCAGGACGCCGAGGACGGCGGCGGTGAACGGCCACGCCCGAAGCAGCGTCAGCGGGTTCGACTGGATCTCCGAGAGCGGGACGTAGTACCAGCCGTACGCGCCGACGAACAGCGTCGACAGCACGGTCGCCGCGAACATGGCGACGTTCACCCAGGGGATCCCGTCGCCGCCGCGGTCGAACGGCGTCGCGACGACGACGTGGCCGCCCTCGACGGCCTCGACGTCGACCTCGTAACCCGCCTCCCGGAAGTACGGAGTCAGCTTCCGCAGCAGCGTCCGCTCCGGGACGTACGACTCGCCATGGTATCGCACGCGGCCGTCCTCGCGACGGACCTCGTCGATCCGGAAGAAGGTTCGGAGCGGCTCCGGACGCGGCGCGCCGTCGTCGGGCGTCGCCGCGTCCTCGTGGTCTGACATCGGCACGTCGTAACCGGTCGGCGAGTATAAACCCCGCGTCGGCGGGCACGGGGACCGGAACCGAACCACCGGAGCGGTCGCTCGCGGATTCGAGCGTGTCCGAAAAGCGCGGGCGGGGACCGCGCCGCGGGTCGAGCGCGGCGGGGATCGAACGAGTCGGCTGCTGTCGCGGCGCGAGACCGGATCAGGCGGGCTCGACGCGCCAGGTCGTCGCGCCCGTGTACGACCACTTCTCGACCGTGAGCTCCGTCGCGGAGTCGCGGAGCTTCACCATCAGCGCGCCGATCTCCTTCGGGGAGAGGTCGACGTCCTCGGAGATGAACTTCCCTTTGAAATACATCTCGCCGTCCTGTGCGCGGTCGAGCAGGTAGTCCTTCAGCCGCTCTTCCTTGCTGCGGTCGTCGTTCGCGCTCGCGTTCGTGGAGGGGTTCGCAGTCGCGCTCATAGTACATCCCACGCTTGCCGCCGGAGGGTGTTATAAAGGTGACACCGTTGGGTGACGTTCAGAGGGTTTCAGGGCGTTTCACCGAGACCGCGCGGCTAAAACGTGTCTGACGGACGTTTTAGAAACGTTTTAAACCGGCTTAGAAATTTTATAAACAGTTCTAAACCCTTCTTCTCGGATCACGACTTCGTCATCGATGCCGTCGTCGTCGCTCCGTTCGACCGACGGTTTGCGGCAAAAACGACCCTATTCCGGCCCCTCGGACCGACCGCGCGCCCCTCGCGCGGCGTCGACCGCGCCGGCGTCCGCACCGTCCGCGCGGGCCTCCGGCTCCCTCAGTCGCGCCGGTGAACCCAGAACGTCTCCGACTCCGTCGCCTCCTTCTTGAATATCGGCACCTCGTCTTTCAGGCGGTCGATCCCGTCCTCGACGGTCCGGAACGCCTCCCGCCGGTGGCCAGCGAGGACGACGACGAACACGATGTCCTCGCCCGCCTCGATCACGCCCGTGCGGTGGTGCATCCGCACGTCGAAGACGCCGTCGCGGTCCGTCAGCTCGTCGGCGATGGCGTCCATCCGCTCGGCGGCGACCCCCTCGTACTTCTCGAAGGCGAGGTGCGTCGTCCGGTCGTCCTCGGGACCATCGCGGGCGCGCACGCGACCGGTGAACGTGGCGATCGCGCCCGACCGGTCCGCGTCCGCCGACGCCTCGACGCGCCGCACCAGCGTCTCGCGGGTGATCCACGGCTCCGCGGCGTCGAGGTCCGCGACCAGCCCCTCGAGGTCGACCGCGTCCGGGGCGGGCGCGGTCGCGAGGACGGTCCCCGGCACGCTCTCGGGGTCCGGGTCCTCGCCGAGGAGGACCGCGGGCACCCGCAGCCGCGACTCGCCGACCGCGATCAGGTAGTCGTGGTCGGGGGCGAGCCCGTCCAGCAGGTCGTCGAACCCCTCGGTCTCCCCTCGGCCGGTCCAGTTCCCGTCGCCGTCGAACGCGAGCGCGGTGTCGGCACCGGGGCGCTGTCCGGGGTCGGCGACCCCGCCGTCGACGACCCCGCCGTCGGCGGTCGCGTCGCCCGAGCCCGGTCGGTCGCCGTCGGCGGCGTCGTCCCGCTCGACGACGGCGACGCGCCCGCCGAGCCGCGCCGCGAGCCGTCGCGCCAGCCTCGGAGCACCGTCCCCGACGATCGATATCGGTCGCATACCCGAGAGCGGGACGCGACCGGCTTAGGCGTTTCCCGGTCGGCTCGGGGCGACGGCCGGGGGTCGGCGGCTCCCTCGGCGCGACCCGCGCGTCCGGGCTTGACAATCCTTAAGACCGCGACAGGGGTACTCGTCGCCAATGAGAGTCGTCGTTTCTGTCGGCGGAAGCGTCCTCGCGCCGGACCTCGACCCCGAGCGCGTGGCCGCGTACGCCGAGGCGATCGAACGGCTGGTCACCGACGGCTGCGAGGTGGGGGTCGTCGTCGGCGGGGGCGGCGTCGCCCGCGAGTACATCGAGACGGCCCGCGAGATCGGGGCCAACGAGGTCGAACTCGACCGGCTCGGCATCGGCACCACTCGGCTCAACGCGCGACTGCTGATCGCGGCGCTCGGCGACCGCGCGAACCTCGCGCCCGCGACCGACTACGAGGAGGCCGGCGCGGCGCTCCGCCGCGGCGAGGCCGCGGTGATGGGCGGCGTCACCCCGGGACAGACGACCGACGCGGTCGCGGCCGCGTTCGCGGAGTCGGTCGACGCCGACCTGCTCGTGTACGCCACCAGCGCCGACGGCGTGTACGACGCCGACCCCAACGCCGACCCCGATGCGACGCAGTACGCGTCGCTGTCGCCGGCCGAACTCGTCGATATTGTCCTCCCGATGAGCCGGAACGCTGGGGCCTCCGCGCCCGTCGACCTGCTCGCCGCAAAGCTGATCGACCGGGCGGGGATCCGGTCGATCGTCCTCGACGGGACCGACCCGACCGCCGTCGTCGACGCCGTCCTCCGCGGCGACCACACCGGGACGGACGTGGTGCCGACCGACGGCGACGAACCGAGCTACTGGACGGGTGAGCGATGAGCGCGGACGACGCCGACCGCGACGGTCCGGCCGACGACTCGCCGGCCGACTCCCAGCCCGACGACTCCCCGCACATCCTCTCCGAGGCGTCCGCGTTAGACGAGGGAGAGGCGACCGACGACCGGGCGGACGAGACGTTCCGCGCCTTCTGGGCCGACGTGGTCGCCGACGAGATCGAGGCGCGCGAGCCCGACGAGCCGATCGTGATCAAGGGCGGCGTCTCCCCCTCCGGGGTCGCGCACCTCGGCAACTTCAACGAGATCATGCGCGGCTACTTCGTCGCCGAGGTGCTCCGCGACCGCGGCCGCGAGGTCCGACAGGTGTTCACCTCCGACGACAAGGACCCGCTCCGGAAGGTCCCGCGCAAGCTGGCGAACGCCGACGGCGACATCGTCGGGCTCGGCGAGGTCGACGCCGGCGCGCTCGGCCGCAACCTCGGGAAGCCGTACACGTCGATCCCGGACCCGTTCGGCGAGTCCGAGTCGTACGCGGCCCACTTCGCCGGCCTGCTGAAGGCCGACGCCGACCGGCTGAACGTCCCCGTCGAGATGCTCTCGAACACCGAGCTGTACGCCGACGGCGACTTCGACGACGCGGTCCGGACGGTCCTCGGCGACGTCGACCGCGTCCGCGAGGTGCTCTCCGAGTATCAGGACAAGGTCGACGACGAGTACGTCCCGTTCAACCCCGTCTGCGAGTCGTGCGGGAAGGTCACGGAGACGGTGACGGCCATCGACCTCGATCGTGAGACCGTCGACTACCTCTGTACCGACATGGACGCCGGCGGCAACACCATCGAGGGGTGCGGCCACGAGGGCACCGCGACGTTCCGGGAGGGGAAGCTCCCGTGGCGGCTGGAGTGGCCCGCCCAGTGGGGCGTCCTCGGCGTCGACTTCGAGCCGTTCGGCAAGGACCACGCGGAGGGGTCGTGGCCCTCCGGCGTCGACGTCGCCCGGAACGTGTTCGGCGAGGAGCCGCCCGTGCCGATGGTGTACGAGTGGTTCACGCTCAACGGCGAGGCGTTCTCCTCCTCCGAGGGCAACGTCGTCACGGTACAGGAGCTGCTGGGACTGCTCGAACCCGAGGTGCTGCGCTTCTTCTTCGCGCTCCACCCGAAGAAGGCCCGCGACCTCGACGTCGAGCGGCTCGACCAGCTCGTCGACCGCTTCGACCGGTTCGAGCGCGCCTACTTCGGCGAGGTCGACGACCCGGACCTGACCGCCTTCGCCGAGCGCGCGTACCCGTTCGTCGTCGGTCGGCCCGACGACCCGCCGACGGAGAAGCCGATCCGGCTCCCCTACACGTTCGCGGCGGTCCTCGGGATGGTGGACGACCCCGACTTCCGCGAGCGGCTCGCCCGCGACGAGGGGCACATCCCCGACGACGCCGACGACGCCGCGGTCGACGCCGCGCTCGCCCGCGTGGAGCAGGCCCGCAACTGGTCGGAACGGACCGGGAACGAGTACGACTACCGGCTCCAGACCGACCTCCCCGAGGCCGAGTTCGACGACGACGTCGCGGCCGCGCTCGACGACCTCGCCGACTTCGTCGCGGCCGGCCAGGACGGCGAGGAGATTCAGGCGGAGATGTACGAGACCGCCCGCGACCACGGCGTCGAGGTGAGCGACTTCTTCGCGGCGGGGTACCGCCTGTTCTTCGACGACACGCAGGGGCCCCGGCTCGGCGAGTTCCTCGGCGAACTGGAGCGCGAGTACGTCGTCGACCGGCTCCGGCGGGAGGCGTAGATGTCCGAGGACCGGTCGCTCGACGACTTCGCCCCGGACGGAGCCGTCGACGACTCCGACGAGACCACCGAGGCCGACTCGGACGCCGATCCCCCGGACACCGACCCCGCCGCCGACGCCCCGGACGCCGCTCTCGCGACCGCCACCTCGACGTGGCACGCCGACGGCGCGGCCTGCGACCGGTGCGGCGAGCGCGTCGAGCGCCGCTGGCGCGACGGCGAGGCGTTCGTCTGTGCGGACTGCGCCGCGTGGTGACCCCCCGCCGCTCCGGCGTCGGGCGGTCAAAGTTTAAGCCGTCGGCCGTAGACGCGCCCCCTACGAGAACATTCACTTGAGTATAAATTAAATACAAATGAAATGTAGATCGGAATTCGTCTACGGCCGGTCGGCGACCGCGCTCACGGCGGCGTACCTCTGTGTCGGAGCGCTGTTCGCGGTCGCGGCCGACCTCGCGGTCGCCGCCGCGAGCGGCACCGCGACCGCGTGGACGCCGACGCGTCTGGTCGGCGACTGGCTGCTGATCGCCGGCTCCGGCGGTCTCCTCTACGGAGCGGTCACCTACCACCGCCGCCGGGCGGAGCTCGCCCGTCGGGACCTCGAAACCTCCAACCAGCAGCTACAGGTGTTGAGCCGGGTGTTCCGGCACAACGTCCGGAACGACCTCAACGTGATCCGCGGGTACGCGGACCTCCTCGGCGACCGGATCGACGACGACCGCGGCGAGGAGTACGTCGCGACGATCCGGGAGACGACCGACGACGTCGTCGCGATCAGCGAGAAGCTCCGGGTGATCGAGGACGCGTCGCCCGAGCGACCCGACGGTCGGGTCGACCTCGTCGACGCGGTTCGCGAGGCGGTCGGAACCGTCGACGCCGACGACGCCTCGGTCACCGTCGAGGGCCCCTCGGAGGCGTGGATCCGCGCGGACGACTCCGTCGCCTTCCCGATCCGCGAGGTGTTCGAGAACGCGGTGACGCACAACGACGCGTCGACCCGACGCGTGGACGCGACGATCCGCGACGACGGGGCGACGACGTGCCTGGAGGTCACCGACAACGGCCCGGGCATCCCCTCGGACGAACGCGCCGTGTTACAGGCCGAAGAGGAGACGGCGCTCTCGCACGCGAGCAGCATCGGACTGTGGCTCGTCAAGTGGATGTGCGAGACGCAGGGCGGCACCGTCCGGTTCGAGGCGGACGACGACGGCACCACGGTCCGGCTCCGCTTCGAGTCGACGACCCCGCCCGCTACTCCAACTCGGTGATCGTCACGGCGTACACCGCGCCGCAGTTGCCGCACTCCACGTGAACCCCGCGGCTGGTCTCTCCGCGGGTGAACTCGGAGATCTCCTCCGAACACGAGCACTCGAACTGTACCTTCATTGGCTCCACTCCGTCCTTCTCGTATTTAAAAGAAACCGATACGGAATCAGCGGCGAGAACCGGCGACCGCGTCGTCGCGGCACGCGGAACCGACCGGTGGATCCGGCGCGACCGCGCTCAGTCGTCGTCGACGATCACTTCCACCGGCCCGTCGTCGTCCTCGGGCGCGTCCTCGTCGAGGCCGCCCGAACCCCCGGACTGCTGTTGCTGGTAGTACAGTCCGCCCGCGACCGCGAGGACGATCCACGACCGCCAGTTGGCGAGGTTCAGCGTGTAGCCGATGCCGAACGGCTTCTCGACGAGCATCCCCTTGCCGGGCTGCCAGTACGACGAGAGGAGCCGCCCGAGGCTCGGCCGCTCGAAGTTGTACGGAATGCCGAGAATCTCTCCCGACGACTGTTTGTCTGCCATACGACGCACTCTGTCGGCCGGCACCATAAATCGTGGCGCAACCGGTCTCTGGTCGCGCCGCGCGGCCGCCCGACGCCTCTCCGCACCGCTGCCCGGCCGCACCGCCGCCGTCAGCGGTACCGCCCGCGGTCGGCGACGTCTCGGAGCCGGTCGATGACCTCGGGGTCGCCGACGGAGTCGTACCCGGCCTCGAACGCCGCGATCAGCGGGTCGGGGTCGGTCGCGGTCGCCCGGATCGACCCCTCGAACACGTGGAGGTCCATCGCGTGGTCCTCGACGTGGCCCGTGTGGTAGCCGAGCCCGAAGTCGATGAGGTACGTCTCCGGCGTCTCCCCCGCGCCCCCGTTCGATCTCCCGTCGCCCCGACCGCCCGGCGACACCCGGACGTTCCGGGTGGTCGGGTCGCCGTGGACCATCCCCGCGCGGTGGAGCCGCGCGAGGCGGCGGCCGACGCGCTCCGTCCAGCGCTCGTCGAGGGCGGCCGCGAGGTCCCGCTCGCCGACGTACTGGAGGGTCAGCGTCGCGGTCGCGAGGTCGACGTCGTACACGAGCGGCGTCGGGACCCCCGCGCGCCGCGCCTCGCTTGTCAGCCGGGCCTCCGCGACGGTCCGCTCGCGCCTGAGCGTCCGGTCCAGTTCCGGGTGTCGGTACGACTTCGCCACCCGCCGCTTGGTCACGCGGCGGTCGTCGCCCGCCCCGCTGACCGCGACGGTCGCCTCCGCGCCGCGGCGGTCGGCCGCCTCCGCGCTTGTCTTCCCTGCGCCCGTTGCCTCTCCGCCGCCGGGGACCCGCGCGACGGACTCGCCCGCCCGCCACGTCACCGGCACCTGATCGGGCCGGAAGTTCGGGTCGACCGCGGACTCGGCGACTGGGAGGGTGTCGCCCGCGGCGGCCATCTTCGCGCCCAGCACGGCGATCATCCCCGCGTTATCCCGGAGGAAGCGCGGCTCCGGGGCGAAGAAGTCCGCGCCGCGGGCCTCGCACATCACGGCCAGCATCTCCCGCAGGCGGTCGTTCTGCGCGACCCCGCCGCCCAACACCAGCTCGTCCGCGCCAGTCAGCGACAGCGCGCGCTCGGACACCTCCGCGAGCATCGCGAACACGTGCTCTTGGAGCGAAAAGCAGATCCGCTCCACGTCGACGCCCTCGTCCGCGGCGTCGTTGGTAGCCGAGCTGATCCCGGAAAACGAGAAGTCCATCCCCTTGACGACGTAGGGCAGATCGAGCAGTTCGGCCGCCGCTTCGGACCCTCCGCCCCCGGCCTCGCTCGCGTCCGCGGCGAACTCCTTCGCGGCCGCCTCGACCTTCGGCCCGCCGGGGTGGCTCCAGCCGACGTGGCGGGTGAACTTGTCTATCGCGTTGCCCACGCCGGCGTCCATCGTCTCGCCGAGCACGCGGTAGCGCCCGTCGTGGTAGCCGAGCAGGTGGGCGTTCGCGCCCGAGGCGTTCAGGCAGACCGGGTTCTCGAACCCCGACCGGTGGCGACCGATCTCCAGGTGCGCCACCATGTGGTTGACGCCGACGAGCGGCACGTCGAGCGTGCCGGCCAGCGACCGCGCCGCGGTCCCGACGATCCGGAGGCAGGGACCGAGCCCCGGTCCGCGCGAGAACGCGACCGCGTCGACCGCGTTCGGACCGTACTCCGCCTCGGCCGCGGTCAACACCCGGTCGACGACCTCGGGGATCGCCTCTGACATGTGTTCGGCGGCCTCCCGCGGGTGAATGCCGCCGCTGTCCGGCTCGTAGGGGTCGGATTCGATGAGAACTGAGTCGGCCTCGGCGTCGTACAGCGCGGCGCTCGCGCACCACGCGGTACCCTCGATGCCGAGAACGCGCATCCGGCGGGCGTTAGGCTTCCTCGGCGTCCGCCTCTTCGTCGCCGATCTTGTTGCGTTCGAGCATGTGCTCCTGTTCGACGTCTAAGGCGTCCGCGGCCGAGTCGTACACCTTCGCGTAGCCGATCGTCTTGCGCATGCCGAACTTCGTGTCGAGCTCGTGGACGACGACCTCCTCGGAGTCTTTGTCCAGCTTGGCCGCGAGCGAGTCGCGGACCGACAGCCGCGAGGGGGTCGCCTCCTCGTGCGTCGTCTCGAAACGGATGTCCGTGCGGTGCAGCATCGGGTTCTCCTCCTCGGAGATGATATCGACGTCCATGGTTCAGTTAAGCGTATATCCCCTCGAAAGCTGTAAAAGGATTTCGAAGCGGGGGTGTCCCCGCCGAACTGCTCGCCGGTCGTCGACCGACCGTCCCGTTCGGCGTCAGGGTTTCACCCTTCCGGACCGTGCCTTCTCCTGTCACACGGATGCCCGACGACGACACGCGGTTCGACCCGGCCGACCGATCGCGATACGAACTCAAGCGGGCGGCGAACATCGTCGTCCCGTTCTCGCCGATCCGGAAGGCCCGGGCCTGCGGCGTCATCGCCCTGCTCGGCGCGCTCGCCGCGCCGCTCGTCGCGACGCTCCCGGCGTCCGTCCGCGAATCGGCCTTCACCGGCCCGCCGGCCTCGGCCCCGCTCGGCGTCGCGGCCGTCGCCCTGGCGGGCACGGTCGCGGCCGGCGGCGCGGGCCTCGGCCTCGTCGCGCTCCAGCGCCGCCTGGCCCGCGGTCCGGAACCGACCGACGACGAGGTCTGGACGCTCCTCGCCGTCGAAGACGCGCTCACGGGGATCGGCTTCGTCACCGGCGGCCTCGGCGTCGTCGTCGGTCTCTCGCTGCTGGCGAGCGGTCACTGGGGGCTCGAAGCGCTCGACGGCCTCCGGCGCAACGGGATCGAGCCGTACCTCTCGCTCCCGGGGATCCCCCTGACGCCGTGGCTGGTGAGCGCTGTCGGCCTCGTCGCCGGTCTCGCCGTCCTCGCGGCGACCGTCGTCGCCGTCGACCCCGAGTGACGCCGCCCGGCCGCCCCGAACTCAGTCCGCGTCGGTCCCGCCGACCTCGTCCGGGTCGACGCCGAGGATCTCGTAGGCGACCGCTGCGTCCCCGTCCAGCCCCTCGAACAGCTCCCTCGCCCGCCGTCGGGCCTCGGGCGTGACCGCGACGCGGACCATCCCCTCGCTCGGCTGTCCGTAGACGACGGTCGACCCGAGCGGTGCCGCGAGCATCGCCGGTAGCGCCGCGAGGTCCTCCTCGCCGGCCACCTCGATCGTCACCGGGTCGGCGGCCGCGAGCGCCTCGGCGAGCGCGTCGAGCAGCGCGGTCGACAGCGCCGCCGCCGGGTTCTCGACGGTCGTCCGTCGCCCCTCTGTCTCGGCGAGCGCGGACGCTATCTCCTCGCGGACCGCCTCGCGCTCCGTCTTCCCGTCGACGAACGCCACGTCCGGCGCGCGACCGGCCTCCCGGAGGTGGTAGGTGACCACGTCGCCGACCGCGATCAGTTGCGGGCGACCCGTCGCCGCGGAGCCGTGCCGCTCGCGGGTCTCGTCGGCGGCCTTCAGGAGGGCGCTGGCGTCGGTCGTCACCGGTCCCAGCGGCTCTTTGAACGCGTCGCGAAGCGATTCGGGCAGCGTGAGAAGGGGGTCGGGCGAGTCGGTCATCGGATTCCGTCGGCGGCCGCGGGAACGGTTATCGGACCTTGAGCGCGTACGCGCCCGCCTCGGAGACGTTCATCTCCTCGGCGATCTGGCTGTCCGTGGGCTTGGTGATGATGACGTAGCCCGCCCAGTCCTCCGTCAGCGACGACGACCCGCACAGCGCGCAGGTCTGGGCGTCGGGGTCGTTGACGTGGTGACACTCCCGACACGCCAGGCGGTCCTCGACCATCAGTCGGCCTCCTCACCGGTCTGTTCGCGGTGTTTCCGCTGGCCTTCGAGCCAGTCGTGTTTCCCGAGGCCGGGCTGTTTCGCCGTGAGTCCGATCTTCGAGTCGCGGGGGTTGCGCTCGTCGATGCTCTTCGTGACGACGCGGACGCGCACGGCGTCGTCGACCCCGAGCGTCTTGTCGGAGTCCGACGAGGCGAGCTGCTGGTTCGCGCCGTCGAACGTGAGGTACTCGTCGGTGATCTGCGAGACGTGGAGCAGCCCGTCCACCGGACCGATCCCGACGAAGGCACCGAACTCCACCGTCTCGACGACGGTGCCGTCGGCGACCTCCTGCATGTCGGGGTCGTAGGTGAGCGCGTCGAACTCCGCCTCGTAGTAGACGCCGGGCCGGTTGTGTAACACCGCCCCTTCGCCGATGTCGTGAACCTCGATGACGCTCACGACGCTGCCGACGTCCTCGTCCATCCGTCCTTCCAGCTTGTCTTGGAGCAGAGCTTTCACCCGCTCGTCGGTGACGTCCGCCAGGTGCTTCGGCGGGACCTCGACCGTGTCCTTGAGTCGAACTCGTTTGTACATGTTGTTGGTTGTCCGCGGCCGCTATGGTTCCGTTATCGCCAGTGTGTTCCGACCCCTTAAACCGATTACTGGTGCGCCCGCGTCCAGCACCCGGGTCGCGAGGGGCCCGTCGACCGTGACGACGGCGTCGACCCGGCCGGCCGCGGCCAGGGCGACGAGCGCGTCGTCGGCGTACGATTCGTCCGTCTCGACCGGATCCGCCCGCCCAGCGAGGTCCGCCCCGACGCTCGCGGCGGTCGCCTCCGCGCCGTTTCCGCGCTGGAGGCCGTCGAGCTCCGCGGTCACCGTCTCCGGCACCACGGCCTCGTAGCCGCCGAGGACCCGGTCCAACTCCTCGAACAGCCGGAGGTCGGCTTCGACCGGGGCCATCAGGGCGCTCGCGTCGAGCGCGACGACGGGCACGCCGCCGTCCCCGTCCCCAGCGAGCCCCTCGGCGTGGGCGTCGCCCGCGACGGTCGGCGTCCGACCGTCCGAACGGGCGTCGTCGGTCACGCTACGCGAGGGTCCCGACGCCGATGAGCCGCCAGCGCGCGCCGACGCGCCGGTTGATCGCGATCTGTGCGCCCTCCTCGGCGCAGACGGGGCGCTTGAGGCTCACCTCGCACTCGCCGTCGCGCGCGCTCGTCACGGCACCGACCGTCGTCGCCGTGCCGACCGTGAGCATCAGCGGCTCGCCGGTGCTGATCTCCTCGATGTCGCTCTCGCCGCTCTCGTCGTCCTCCTTGCCGACGACGCGGTCGAGGAGGTCGACCTTCATCTCGAACTCCTCGCGGGTCGGCGGGAGCGTCCCCGGTTCGCCCGCGACCTGTCCGGCGAGGGCGTCGCCCTTCGTCAGGCTCGGGTCGAGCCCGGTGCCGACGCCGAGGAGGCCGCCGGGGTGGGCGGTCTCGACGTCGTGGTCGCCCGCCTGAAGCGACCGGACGGTCGTTTCGAGGGGTCGCCACTCCGTCTGGCCCTCCTCGTCGACCTCGCGGCCCGGGCGGATCTCCAGCCCGTCGCCGACCGACAGCTCGCCGCTGACCAGCGAGCCGCCGACGACGCCGCCCTTGAGGTCCTCCGCGGTCGCGCCCGGTCGGTTGATGTCGAACGAGCGGGCCGCGTACATCCGGGCGTGCTCGCTCGGGTCGCGGTCCGGCGTCGGGATCTCGGACTCGATGGCGTCGATGAGGAGGTCGAGGTTGACCTCCTGTTGGGCCGAGACGGGGACGATCGGCGCGTCCTCGGCGACGGTCCCCTCGACGAACTCCTGAATCTGCTCGTAGTTGTCGACGGCGCGGTCGCGGTCGACCAGGTCCACCTTGTTCTGCGCGATGACGATGTTCTCGATCCCGATGAGATCGAGCGCCATCAGGTGCTCTTCCGTCTGGGCCTGCGGGACGTCCTCGGTCGCGCTCACGACGAGGACCGCCCCGTCCATGATCGAGGCACCCGACAGCATCGTCGCCATCAGCGTCTCGTGGCCCGGGGCGTCGACGAACGACACCGTTCGGACCGGCTCGCTCGCGGAGCCGTCCTCGCACTCCTCGTCGACGGTGTAACACTCCGGCTCGTCGACGCCGGGACAGCGGCGGAACGTCGCGTCCGCGTACCCCAGCCGGATCGAGATACCGCGTTTCATCTCCTCGCTGTGCTGGTCGGTCCACGAGCCGGACAACGCCTGTACCAGCGTCGTCTTCCCGTGGTCGACGTGACCGACGAGACCGATGTTCACCTCCGGTTGTGTGTTGGCTTCAGTCACTGTTGGACCTCCTAACGGAGTAGTCTTACCGGAAATTCGCCCCGTGCGAGTGATAAAGTTGCTGTTATCGATACAGGACGGCGACGATTCGATTTATAAACCGAAACGCGGTGGCGCGTGCCGGAGAGCGCCGCCCCGCGGCGCGAACCGCACGCGCGAGGGAGTCGCGAGCGGACGGGCGACCAAAGGGAGCTCGGAGCGAGCGACGAGGCTGGGGAGGCGTGAGGTGCTGTGCGGAGCGGGGCGGGACTTGAAGGGGCAGCCGCGAGGGCGAAGCACGCCGTAGCAAGCACCGCAGCGAGCGGCGCGAGCGAGGAGCGCAGCAAGGCGCGCGAGCCCTCGCGGCTGGGGCTTCGGCGGCCGTGTCGCCGGTAACGACTGTCTCGTATCGAGCGGCTGCGGCTTCGGTGGTCCAGTCTGTAGTTGTTCTAGACCCGACAACACCGTTCCGATCGTTCGACGCGTTTCCCACGTCTGAGGCCGACGCGGCTTTACGGCTCACCGACGAACCCACGCCCGACATGGGATACGCGTGCCCCGTCTGTGACACCCCGCAGCGCGACGGCGAACACCTCGCGCACCACCTCGCGTTCACCGCGATGCTCCACGGCGGCGACCACGAGGACTGGCTCGACGAGCGCGTCCCCGACTGGGGCGACCGGGAGCCGGCGGGGCTCGCGGCCGAGGTGACGCTTCACGCCGACGACGCCGAGTACGAGGAGGTGTTCGAGGACACCGTCGCCCGCGGCCGCCCGGACGTGGGGATGGGGTCGGGCGCGACCGACGCCGGCCACGACCACAGTCACGACCACGCCGGCCACGACCACGCCGACCAGAGCGGGTCCCGCGGGGTCAGCGTTCCCGACCCCGACGCGCTCGACGACCCCGCCGTCGCGGAGGCGATCCGCGAGGCGCGCGAACTGACCCGAGAAGGAACCGAGGACGCGGACGCCGCGGACGACACCGACCCCCAGGAAGGCGACGCCGACCCCGACGACTCCGCCGACCCCGACGACCCCGACGACTCCGACGCGTAGCGGAACGCCCTTGCCCGCGCCCGGTCAACACCGCGTATGGAGACCAGAGGCACGTTCGCTCCCGAGACGCGAGCCGAGGCGCTCGAACGCTACGAGGAGGTCGGTCCCGTCGCGCAGGTCGTCGTGCGCGAGGCGACCAAGGCGATGTCGTTCGACGCCGACGAGTACGACGAGCGCGTCACGCCCGAGGTGATCCGCACCGCGCGCGACGCGACGTTCGCCGAACTGCTCGCGGTCCACGTCGGCGAGGGCGACGAGTTCGACGCGTGGCTCGCCGACAGCGAGTTCGACGACGAGGACGTGGTCCGGATCGGCTCCGACAACGTCGACAACGTCGTCTGGCACCCGATCCCCTTCGCCGACGCGGTGATCGCCGCGACGTATCAGGACGAGCCGGACGCGGCGGCCAGCACCCTCCGACGCAACGCCTTCGGGCGCGTGTACCGCGAGGAGTTCTACGAGTCCGGCCGGTAGGTCGGCCTCCCGCGGTCCGCGGCGCTGCCGCTCTCCGAAACGAACGAATCCGCAGAACGGACCGCGAGCGTCGCGTCCGCGACGCGTCAGCCGGGTCGCCGCCTCAGAGGCGACCGACGTTCTCGACGTTGACCGACTCGACGCCGTCGACCTCGGAGAACGCCTCCTCGACGGCCTCCGTGCCGCCCGCGCCGTCGGGAACGATGACGGTCGGGAGGAGCGCGACCAGCCCGAACGCGACGTCGTCGCGCTCGAAGCCGCGGATCTTCGCGCCCTCGGGCAGGACCTCCTCTAAGCGGTCCTGGAGGTCGTCGAGGTCGACATCGGGGCTGTTCGGCATGACCTTGATCTTCGCGGCGACGTCCCCCATCTTACGGCCCCCGGAAGCCGCAGTCGTGGCACTCGTAGAGGTTGCTCTGCTTCCGGCACTTCGCGCACCGGTAGATGGTCGCGCCGCAGTCCGGACAGGAGAACTGGGCGGCGTTCATGCCGGACACCTGGATCCCACAGGAGACGCACTGCGGGGTACCCTTCGAGTCGCTCTGGCTCATACACGTACTCACCGGCGCGCGACTTTTAACCGTTGTTCTTTGCCCCGGAACGCCCGTGCGGCCCGATACCGCACCGCTCGACCGCCCGAACCGCGCCCGCCGACGGCTCTCCGGAGCGCTTCCTAACGCCCCCGTGGCGGTCTCAGCCGACGATCAGCGGCCCGATCAGCACGCCCATCAGGTGGACGCGCCGGGCCCCAAGCCGGGGCGGGACGAGTCCCAGCGCGCCGGCGACGAGGAGGACGCCGACGCCGAACGCCCCGGCGAACGCGTACGAGAGGAGCGCGAGCAGTCCGAGCACGCCGAGCGACAGCCGGGTGTAGTCGGCGTCGCCGACGATCCGGAGGTACGGGTCGCCGAGCAGCACGACGAGGGCGAACCCGAAGCACGCGGCGGTCGCGGCGGCGACGAGCAGTATCGGCAGCGCGAACGGGACGCCGGCCCGGTCGATCGCGACGGTCACGCCCGTCCGCGGCGTTCCGAGCGCGACCAGCGCGAACAGCGCGAACACCGTGTTCGCCGTGCTCGCGCCGCTCGTCGCCACGACGAACCCGCGGTCGGCCGACTCGCGCGGCACCGCGGGCATCGCGGCCGCGGCGGCGATCGCGGCCGACACCCCCGGCACGTAGCCGACCACCGCGCCCGCGAGCGAGCCGGCCCCGGCGCTCGTCCCGAGGGCGCGCGCGTCCATCGCGATCCGCGGGTCCGCCTGCGGCGGGACGCCCTCGCCGCCCACGGCGTCGACGAGGACGGGGACGCCGAACAGCCCGGCGAAGAGCGGCGCGAGGACGCCGCCGGTCGACAAGGGAGCCGCGGGGTCGGCGTCGAGCGTCGCCAGCCCGAGTGCGGCGCTCGCGAGGAACGCGACCGCTCCCCCCACCGCGGCCCGCCGCGACGACTCCGTGAGCACGAGCAGCGCGACGACGGCCCCGAGCAGGAGCGGCAGGTGCGCCCGCAGCGTCGGGTACGCCCGCACCATGACCCACGTGACCGGAACCGCCAGCGGGACCGCGAGCGCGACCGCCAGCCCGGAGCCGACCGCGGAGAGCCGGACCGCCTCCCGTCCCCGTCCCGCGATCACCAGCCGGTGACCGGGGAGCGCGGCGACCGCGGTCGCGGCGTCGGGAACGCCGAGCGCGAGCGCGGGGACGATGTCGAGGAAGGAGTGGACGACTCCCGCGCCGAGCATCGCGACGCCGACGAACAGCGGGTCGGCCGGCACCGACGGGGCGAAGCCGGCCAGAACCAGCGCGAAGTTGTTGGCGTGGAGCCCCGGAACCAGCCCGCTCGCCGTCCCGAGGGCGACGCCGCCGAGCAGGAACGCCAGCGCGCCCGCTGCGAACGTCGGGTCGACCACCGGTCGCACGAGCGCGTCCATCGGCGGCGGTGGCCGCGGCTTCCGGGATAAACGTCGGGTGAGGGAAACTACGCGCGGAAGAAGCGCCGGGTGGGAGAAGCACCGGGCGGAAGAAACACCGGACGGAAAAAACCGGACGCCCGTCGCCGGCGACGACTGCGGCGGTCGCTGGACGTTGTCGAAACGAACCGGTAGAGAACCCGCTTACGCGTGCTGTGCCGCCTGCGACTTCTTCTGCGTGACGTAGCCCGCGATGCGGTTGCGGACGCCCTTGGACTCGACGGTGGTCAGCGCCGTGACGCTCTCCTTGTTCGTCTCGAAGTCCGTGTTGAACGAGTCGGGATACCGCTCCAGCAGGGCGTTCCCTAGCTGCTTGATGTACTTGGGCTTGATGGCCATACCGAGCGATACCGGTGGCCCGAACTAAAAGGGTTCGTTCCGCCGCGAGCGGCCGCGAGGCGCGGTCCCCACCTCGAATCCGACCCGGCGCGTCGATCCCGCGTCCTCACGAGCGGTCGCGGCCCTGCCCTCACGACCGGTCGCGTTCCTCCCCTCGTGACCGGTCGCGCTCCCGCCACCCGGTCGCCTCGTCGATCCGGTCGAACGCCTCGCGCTCCGCCGGCCCGCCGCACCGCTCGACCACGTCCGCGAAGTACCGGAGACGGTCGAGCAGCTCGTCGGTGTCGAACGACGGCACGTCCAGCCGCGAGGCGGCCACCGTGGCGTCGACGACCGCCCCGAACCCGCGGTTCACGGTCGGGACGCGCTCGGCGACGACCCGCGACTCCACCGGCTCCAGCTCCCACGTCCGGATCGTCGTGTCGCCCTCCGTCTCGGTCCCGACGCGCTCGACGCGGACCTCGACCCACGCGTCGGCGCTCGGCAGGACCGGCTCGTCGACCTCGCGGACCGTGAGCGCCGCGTCGACGAACGTCCGCGGGTCGACGGTGAACTGGACCACGCCGCCGCCGCGTTCGGCGAAGTTCCGCCACGTGCGGGTGCGCCCGTAGGTGCGCGCGGTGACCGGATCCCCGGGGTCGTCCGGCGCGTGAAGCCCGAGCGCCGCGGCGTTCCACCGGTCGTTCGGGCCGCGCGTCGTCACGACCGACTCGGTGACGCCCCGGAGCGACACCGGCCAGCCCTCGGGCGCGACGCCCGTCGGATCGGTCCGTTCTGTCGCTCCGCCGGTCGGATCCCCCGTCCCGTCGTCCGCCGGATCCGGCGTCACGGCGTCACCTCCGCGCCGCGTCGGAGCGCGACGAACAGCGCAGCGCAGGTGAGGTCGGCGGTCGTGCCCGGGTTGATCCCCTCGGCGACGAACGCCTCGGCCAGCGACTCGGCGGCGTCGCGGTCGGCGCGGTGAACGGTCTCGGCGTCGACCGCGTCGACGCCCCCGATCGGCCCCGGCTCCGCCGCATCCCGCTCGTTCGGCTCGCCCTCGTCCGTCTCACCCTCGGGCTCCAAGATCGCTCGCGCTCGCGCGCTCGCCTCGCGGGCCGCCTCGACGCCGCGGGCCGACGCGACGAGCGTGTCCGGCTCCGCGGCGAGCAGTCCGAGGAACGCCCGCGCGGCCCGGTCGGCCAGCGGCCCCTCGTCGGTCAGGATCCACTCGGCCGCGCGGAACGTCCGCGGGAACCCCTCGACCCACTCCGCGGCGTTCCGGTCGGGGACGCGGTCCGGATCGTCGGGATCCGCCGACAGCGCCAGCACGTCCCGCAGCGTCGCCTCGCGCTCCCGGAGCGCGGGTTCGGCGTCGCCCCCCCGGCGCACGTCGAGGTCGTCAGCGCCCGGCGGCGGGTCGTCGACCGCGACGTCGACGGCCTCGAACGCCCGGTAGAAGGCGAGCGCGTCGTCGACCGTCGTCGCGCGGCAGACCGCGTCGACGCCGGCGGGCGAGAGCTCCCGGTCGGGGTCCGCCGCCGCCCGGACCAGCGGCGTGAGGAGCAGCAGGCAGCCGAACTGGGTGTTCGTGCCGGCGCGCAATGCCATCCCCTCGACGGCGCGCTCGAAGGCGTCGCCGACCGCGGGAACCCCGTCCGCAGAGCCTCCGTCCGCCGTCTCCGACGCCAGTTCGAGCCCCGCGCGGGCACCGACCGCGCCGCCGAGGAACGACTCGAACCGCAGGTCGTCGAGGTCGCGGTGACGGTCGACGTTCCCCGGCTTCGGCGTCCCGGCGACCTCCACGAGGAGCGCGAGCGTCGCGTCGTCGACCGGATCGGTCGGGTCCGCCGCGCGGCCTTCCCGGCGCTCGCGTCGGGTCACGGTCGCGCCCCCGGTTCCGGCTCTTGCTCCGGCTCAGAGCCCGCGTCGCCGACGTCTTCGCGCTCGCGCAGCGCTCCCGTCCGCCAGTCGGCGACCGCGTCGGCGACTCGCGCGAGGACGGGCGGCTCCTCAGTCGGGCGACCGACGCTCACGGCGTCAGCGCCGTAGGCCGCGTACTCGGCGACCGTCTCCCGGCCGCGGACCCCGTTGTTGGCGACGAGCGTCGCGTCCGTGGGTGCGTCGCCGAGCGCGCTCGCGACCTCGCCGACCGCGGCCTCGGAGTCCATCGCGTCGACGTGAATCCAGTCCGCCCCGGCCTCCGCGGCGACCGCCGCGGTCGCTGCGAGGTCGACGCCGGTGAGTCCCGCGCGGACCTTCACGCTCGTCGTCGCGCCCGCGTCGGTCGCGGCGGCGACGTACCGCGCGAGGCGGTCGGGGTCGCGCAGCAGCGACTCGCCGCAGCCGACCGCGCGCAGTTCCGGCTGCCGGCAGTGGGCGTTGACCTCGCAGACCGCGTCGCGGTCGGCGCAGATCGCGGCGGCCTCGCGGACCGGGCCGAGGGTCGCGCTCCGGACGTTGATACCGGGGCGGACCGGCGCGTCGGCGTCCGCGACCGCGTCGAGCTGGTCGGCGACGAACGCGAGCGGGTCGGCCGGGAGGAACTCGTCGCGCCCGCGGGCGACGAGGTCCCGGGCGGCGGCGCGGCCGGCCGCGTCGAGCGCGACGCCGCCGAGCAGCGCGACGTCGACGTGGTCGGCCGCTCGCCGGGCCCACTCGGCGTCCGCGGCACCGCTGAGGCTCGCGGCGACGAGGAAGGGATCTCCGGTCACTCCGCGCCCTCCCGCGGCGCTGCGTCCGCCGCGTCGCCGCCGACCGACGCCAGCGCGCGCTCGCAGGCGCGAGCGACCCGCTCGGCGTCGTCCGCGTCGTCGATCCGCGTGTCGGTGCGCTCGACGTGCCGGTCGAGGTCGGTCGGGTCCGCCTCGTCGAGGACGAACGCGTCCGCGAAGGGGTACGCGGCCGCGACGCCCGCGGTAGAGGGTTCTCGGCCGACGCCCGCCATCAGGTCCGCGGCCGGCCCGGAGAACACCTCGTCGCCGACGAACGGGGAGACGGCGACCACGGGCGTCTCGCGGAGCGCGCGCTCGAAGCCGGGCAGCGCCAGCATCGGCCCGAGGCTCGTCACGGGGTTCGACGGCCCGATCACCACCGAGCCGGTGAGCGCCGAACGCACCGCGTCGGTCGGCTCGGCGTCCTCGGCCCCCCGGAACTCCACGTCGGCGACCGGCGGCTCGCCGCGGCGCGCGACCCAGTACTCCTGGAAGTGGAACGTCTCGCCGCCCTCGGTGTGGATCAGCGTCGCCACCGGGTCGTCGGACATCGGGAGGAGGTCCACGTCAAGGTCGAACGCGTCCGCGAGGACGCGGATCGCCTCGGTCAATGTGCGCCCCTCGTCGAGCAGGCTCGTGCGCGTGAGGTGGACCGCGCGGTCGCGGTCGCCGATCTCAATGAACTCGCCGACCGCCGAGAAGCGCCGCCAGCGCGCGATCTCGCGGCCCGCGGTCTGGGCCGCGTCGTCGAGGTATCGGGGGCCGGTTTCGAGTCCGGCCGCGTCGGCGAGCCGGCCCAGCTCCTCGTGGGTCGCGGTCGTGTCCCCGTCGATCCCCCACCACGTCTCTCGGTCGAGGACGCCGCCGCCAGCGAACAGCACGGTGTCGACGTCCGGGCAGACGAGGTGGCCGCCCAGCTCGACGTCGTCGCCCGTGTTGGCGACGACCGCGGTCTCGGCCGGATCCCACACCCGGGCCGCGCCGTCGAGGAGCTTCGGCGTGCCCGTCCCCCCGGCGAGGAAGGTTACCATACCGGCGCAAGGCGACCCCCGGATTTGTATCCTCGCCTCCGCGGGCGACGTGGAACTCCGACGTTCGAGTCGTGAACGCTCACAGCCGATTCCAGAGACGAACGACGACGCTCGGCCGGCTTTCCCAATAGGCGCGTGCCTGCGAGGCCGCTCTGCGGCCGAGCAGCGCCGCGCGAGGGAGTCGCTGGCCCCGGAGCGAAGCGGAGGGTGCCAGCGACGAGGCTGGGGAGGTGTGAGGCTGTGCGGTCGCGGTGCGGGGCGGGACTCGAAGGGGTAGTCGTGAGGCGGGCGCAGGCGACGCAAGCACTGGAAGGAGCGAACGGAGTGAGCGACTGAAGCGCGCAGCGAGCGTGCGCCCGCCTCGCGGCTGGGGCTTCGGTGGTGTCCGTGTCGTTCAACGATTTATAATTGGTTGTACTTTCGTCCAGCCGAGCGGCTGGGGCTTCGGTGGTGTCCGTGTCGTTCGGCCGTGTATAAACAGATGGCTCCGTTGAAATCTCTCCCTTCCCTAAAACAGCTGACAAATGAGATTTACAAATTGAAAGGGAAACAACATACGTGGCAGCGTAGAATTAACGCGCCATGAGAGAGGCAGACAACGAAACCGAAGAACGGAGCTCTCGGTTTTGCCTCGATAATCTCGGTCGGAAACTCGGGAAATCGGCCGCTATATCGACTGTTCTGTTTTTCCTCTCGCTACTCGGATCGGTACTGTACGCATCGACTTTCCAAGATAACTCGTGGGATAGTGTATTGCCCCTGATTCTGATCGGTGGTCCGTGGGCCGGTCTGTGGATTTCGTTGTTCGGGTACGGCGCTTGGTCACTTTGGAAACTCCGAGGGCAGTCCCCGGATCACGTTACCGATGACATCCGATTTAAGCGAGCCCTCCTCGGGTTCGCACTCGGGATCTTTGCCTTTCTCATGCCTTTTGCTATCGTATATGGTTCTCCTCGTGGTAGTTAGTATGCCGTAGGAGCGTCTCTACAGCGGTAATAAGGACGCATTCATTCGTTTGAATTGTGTGGATCTTGTCTCGCCGAAATCCACCGTTCTCCTCAGACTTTCAGGATATGCCGGAACGTATATTGAACAGGAGTATGTGAAATAAAGTATGAAAAACCTGTATCGAAACCCTATTTTTCGGTGGGGAATGGGTGTGTTCGACGCAATTTTATTTGTCTCAGTCGCGCTTTTTGTCGTTGAAGACAGAACGCTCCAATTGTTACTGTTCGCCGCTGCTGCGGTCGGTCTCGTACTCACGCCGATGGTACTAAAAGGGGCAGCGACAGGAGCGCAGTAATACGCCGGTACGCGATCAGCCGGTTATCCACCTACCTATCGGCGACGCTCGTCTGCATCCCCTCGGTGTTGAACGCGCTCCCGGCCGCGTCGTCCCCGAGGACGATGACCCCCGCGCCCGACCCGGTGATCTCCTCGAACTCGTCGATCGCTCGGTCGGCCGCTGCCTGCGCGCCGAGCCCCTCTTCGAGATGCCTCACCGCCCGCCGCGAGAGCGTCACGCGGGCGATGTCCTCGCCGGCCCCCGTCGCGCTCGCGCCGCCCCCCTCGGTACAGAAGAAGCCCGACCCGACCTGCGGCACGTCGCCGACGCGCCCGGCGAGCGCGAACGACCGCCCGCCGGTGGAGGTGACCGCCGCGAACGTCTCGCCGTCGGTCGCCACCGCGCCGACCGTGTCGTGGTCGGGGGCGGCGTCCTTCTCGCCGTCGCGCCCCTCCTCGCCCCCCTCGTCCGACCCCCCGCCCGCCTGATCGTCGCCCGAGCCGAACCGCGAGGCCAGCCAGTCGAGGTGCTCGCGCGGGCTGCCTCGCGGCGGATCCTCCTTCTCGTAGCGCTCCCGTTTCTCGTCGGTGAGCAGGTCGACACCGGTCTCGATCCCGAACTCGTCGGCGAGGTCGACCGCATGCTCACCGGAGACGAAGACGTGCGGCGTCTCGGAGCGCACGACGCGGGCGACGCTCGCCGCGTGCTCGACCCCGGGCATCGAGCAGGCCGCCCCGATCTCGCGGTCCGAGGTCATCACGCCCGCGTCGGTGCGGACGACGCCGTCGGACTGGACCGCGCCGCCGACGCCCGCGTTGAACCGGGGGTCCGATTCGAGGACGCCGACCGCGGCCTCCACCGCGTCGAGCGGCGTCGCGCGCTCGGCACCGGTCGCGGCCGCCTCGTCGAGGACCGCCTGTCTGGGCTCCGGGTCGTCCGGGACGCCGCCGGCACCGCCGTGAACGATGACTCGCATACCGGAGGCTTCCGCGGCGGCCACATAAGCGCCCGGAAGCCGGCGGCGAGCGCGGGGTGCCGGTCGGTTCCCGCGCCCGCGACGCCGCAAGACATATTCCCGCCGCCGGGCGATTCGGGGGCATCGTGACGACAGCCGATCCCGCCGGCGACGACGCCGAGCGCTCTCCGCTCGGCTCCCGCTTCTCCGGCCCCCGCTTCCCGGGCTCCCGCTTCCGCGGCGCGCTCCGCCGCCGCCTCGGGGTCGACCCGCGCGCGTTCGCCGCGTTCCGGGTCGCGCTCGGCGTCGTCCTCCTCGTCGACCTCGCGCTCCGCGCGCGGAACCTGACGGCCTTCTACACCGACGCCGGCGTCCTCCCCCGCGCGACGCTGGCCGAGGTGTACCCCGTCGCGGCCCGGCTGTCGCTCCACGCCGTCACCGGCGAGCCGCGGGCCGTCGCGCTGCTGTTCCTCGCCGCCGCGGTCGCCGCCGTCGCGCTCGCGCTCGGCTACCGGACCCGCGTCGCGACCGCGGTCTCGCTGGTCCTGCTCGCGTCGCTTCAGGCGCGGAACCCGTTCGTCCTCAACGCCGGCGACGTCCTCCTCGTCCGGCTTCTGGGTGCCGGCCTGCTGTGTCCGCTCGGCGCGCGCTGGTCGCTCGACGCGGTCCGACGCGGGGACGGCGCGACTCCCGCAGCCGGCCGCGTCGCCGCCGCGACCGACCGCGTCGCCGGTCCCGCCGCGGCGCTCCCGCTGGTCCTCGTCGTCGTGGTGTACGTCTCCAACGCGGTCGAGAAGCTCCGCGGAACCGCGTGGCCCGCGGGCGAGGCGGTCGAGCGCGTCTTCCGGCTCACCTACCTCCACGGCCCGCTCGGCGGACTCGTCCCCGAGTGGTCACCCCTGCTCACCGCCGCCACCTACGGCTGGCTCGCGCTGCTCGTCGCCTCCCCGCTGCTGATCGCGGCTGCCGGCCGGCTCCGCGCCACGCTCGCGGGGACGCTTCTCGCGGCGCACCTTTCGATGGCGTTGGCGCTCCAGATCGGCGTCTTCTCCGTGATCTCCGCGGCCGCGCTGCTGCCCTTCTTCCCGCCGTTCGTCTGGGACCGAGTCGAGCGGGGGGTCGCTCCCGTCGCCGACCGGATTCGCTCCGTCGCGGGCCGTGGATTTGCCGCCGAACCTACCACGCCCGATCCGACCGACAGCGAACCACTCCGGACCGTCCGCGACCGCGCCGCGGCCGTCGTTCCGGTCCTCGCCGCGGTCCTGCTCGTCGCGCTCGTCGCGTGGAACGGAATGGCGCTCGGGTTGGTCGAGACGCCCGACCCGGTCGCGTCGGTGGCGGACCCGACCGAGAGCGGCTGGGACATGTTCGCGCCGAACCCGCCGACGACCGACGCGCTCGTCGCGGCGAGCGCGACGACCGCCGACGGCGACCGGATCGACGCGCTGTACGGGGACCGCGTCGCCCGGGATCGTCCCCCCGCCGACGCCCGCGCGTACCCCACCGCACGCTGGCGGAAGCTCCTCGCTCTGCTCGCGGACGACCCCGAGCCGGCTCGCGTCGACGCGGTCCTCGGACACCTCTGCGACCGAGCAGATGCGTTCGCCGGCGGCGGACGCGTCGCGTCGGTGTCGCTCTCGTTCGTCGACGTCGACGTCGAGACGGGGGAGACGCGGACCGAGACGCTCGGCTCCCGGGAGTGTACCCCCGTCTGAGCGACGGCGAGCGCGCCCGATCGTCTCGCCGGCCGATCCCCTCGACGCTCGACCGTTTATGTTCTCGGCGGGCGAACGCTCCGACGTGACCGCTTCGGAACCGGACTCGGCGGCGGCGCGTTCAGCGCACTCGGCGGCGACGCGTTCAGCGCCGATATCCGTCCTGCTCCCGACCGTCCGCTGGACCGACGCCTGCGACGAGGTGGCGGACCAACTCCGCGGTCCCGAGGCGTTCGACGGGGACGCCGGCAGCGACGGCGATCCTGTTGACGGAAATGTCGACGCCGCCGACGAACTGCTCGTGGTCTGCGACTCCCCGGACGACCCCGTCGCGGACCGCCGCGGCGACCTGCCGCCCCGGGTGCGGATCGTGATCGCCGGCGAACCGGCGGGGTGTTCGGGGAAGGCGAACGCGATAGCCGCGGGGACGGAGGCCGCGGCGAACGACCGGTTCCTCTGGACCGACGACGACTTCCACCACCCGCCGGACTGGCTGGCGACGCTCGACGCCGACTGCGAGCGCCGCGGGCCGACCACCGAGGCCCCGGTGTTCGTCGGGCGCGACCCCCTCGCCCGGCTGTTCGAGCCGGCGTACGTGATCGGTGGGACGCTCGCCGTGGCGGCGTCGGGGGCCGTCCCGGGCGCGCCGGCGATCGCGTGGGGCGGCGCGGTGGTGTTCGACCGCGGCGACCTCCGCGACGGGGAGGTCGCGCTCCTACGCGACCTCCGGCGGACGGTCAGCGACGACGGGACGCTCTCCGACCACCTCGACGTGCGCGCGGTCGACCGGACGCGCCGGGTCCCGGCCGGCGGGTCGCTCCGCGGGTCGCTGGAGCGGTTCGTCCGCTTCCTGACGATCACCCGGTACCACGCCCCCGCGGCGACCGCGTTCAACGTCCTCCTCGGCGTCGCGCTGGCGACGCTCTGTCTGCTCGCGCCGGTCGGGGGCGTCGCGCTCGTCACGGCGTTCGCGGGCCTCGCGTACGCCCGGTTCGGGGTCCGGCGCGCGACGTTCCTGCTCGCGGCCCCCGGCGCGCTGATCGCGCCGCCGCTCATGGCGTACGCGCTCGCCCGCCGGACATTCGTCTGGGGCGGTCGCCGCTACCGCTGGCGGTCGATGTTCGACGTCGCGGTCGAGCCGGTCTGAGTCGTCCCGGTCGAACCGGTCCGACGCGCTGCGATCGAACCGGTCTGAGGCCGGGTCGGCGCGGCGACGAAACCGGCAAACGCTGCGAGCGCGACGCTCACGCCGAAAACGGCAGGCACTTTAGGGGGCCACAAAAATCTTCGAACGTTCATGAGCTACGATAAGGTCGACGTCCCCGACGACGGCGAGGCGATCACGCTCGCCGACGAGGAGACAGGCGAGCTGAACGTTCCGTCCAACCCGATCATCCCGATCATCCACGGCGACGGGATCGGCACCGACGTCGGGCCGGCCGCACAGCAGGTGCTCGACGCCGCCGCCGAGGCGACGGGCCGCTCCATCGCGTGGATGCGCGTCTACGCCGGCTCCAGCGCCCGCGAGATGTACGACGAGAACCTGCCCGAGGACACCGTCTCGGCCATCCGCGACCACCGCGTCGCGATCAAGGGCCCGCTGACGACGCCCGTCGGGGCCGGCTTCCGCTCGCTGAACGTCGCGCTCCGCAAGACGCTCGACCTCTACGCGAACGTCCGCCCGACCTACTACATCGACGGCGTCCCGTCGCCCGTCAAGAACCCGGAGGAGATGGACATGGTCACCTTCCGGGAGAACACCGAGGACGTCTACGCCGGCATCGAGTGGGAGGCCGGCACCGACGGGTCCGAGCAGGTACGCGACTTCCTCGAACAGGACATGGAGGTCGCCGACGTGATTCACGACGGCCCCGTCGGAATCGGCGTCAAGCCCATCTCCGAGTTCGGCTCGAAGCGCCTCATCCGCGAGGCGGTCGACTACGCGCTCGCGAACGACCGCGACTCTGTCACGCTCGTCCACAAGGGGAACATCATGAAGTTTACCGAGGGCGCGTTCCGCGACTGGGGCTACGAGGTCGCCGAGGAGGAGTACGGCGACGACGTGATCACCGAGGACCAGCTCTGGGAGGAACACGACGGCGAGCGGCCCGAGGGCACGCTCGTCGTCAAGGACCGCATCGCGGACAACATGCTCCAGCAGCTGCTGACCCGCACCGACGAGTACTCCGTCATCGCGACGATGAACCTCAACGGCGACTACATGTCCGACGCCGCCGGCGCGCAGATCGGCGGTCTCGGCATCGCGCCGGGAATCAACCGCGGCCACGGCCGCTGTCTCGCCGAGCCGGTCCACGGCTCCGCGCCCAAGTACGCCGGCGAGGACAAGGTGAACCCCACCGCGATGATCCTCTCGGGCCGCGAGATGCTCGATTACCTCGGCTGGGACGACGCCGCCGACCTCGTGCGCGAGGCCGTCGAGGAGACCATCTCCTCGGGGAAGGTCACCTACGACCTCCACCGGCAGATCGAGGGCGGCGAGAAGCTCGCCACCTCGGAGTTCGCCGACGCCGTCGTCGAGCAGATCGACGAGCTGGCGTAAGCGAAGCGGTTCTATCGGGCGGTTCTTTCTCTGCGGCTCAGCCCTTTCTCCGGGGTCTCGACCCCGACGCGCTCGACGGCTCAGCCGCTCGGCCGTACGCCGCGGACCTCGTCACGACCGAGACCGCCGAAGCCCCGGCCGGGAGGCTGTCCCTTCGAGTCCCGCCCCGAACCGCCCAGCACAGCACCTCACGCCTCCCCAGCCTCGTCAGTCGCCGTCGCTTCGCTCCGGCGACTGACTCCAGCGAGAATCGAAGATTCTCTGGCAGCGAGGGACACGGTCCCTCGGGCAACCGGGCTTCGCCCGGTGACAGCCGGCGCTACGCGCCGGCGACAGCGTGGCGCGACGCGCCACGGGCAGTCGGGCGAAGCCCGACGACCTCGCGCGTGCTCCTCGCGGCCGCCTTCGGCGGCACGCTCGCAGGCACGCGCCACCGCAGATTCATTTATAACCGGTCGACGCCGACTACCCCAGCCGTTCGTCGAGGATGAGCCGCGTCTTCGTCGACTTGACCTCGTCCATCTCCCGCGCCTGCGAGATCAGTTCGTTGACCGCGCGCGTGTCGACCGCGTCGACGACGAGGACGATGTCCTCCTCGCCGGAGACCTGCCAGACGAAGTCGACCTCCTCCCAGTCGACCATCCGCTGACCGACCGCGTCGGTGTTGACGTTCATCTCCACCGAGATCTCGATCATCGCCTTCACGTTGCCGGTGCGGGTCGTCACCGTGAACCGCTCGATCACGCCCTCGTCGGTCATCCGGTCGACGCGGTTGCGCACGGTCCCCTCGGAGGTCCCCACTCGGTCTGCGATCTCCGTGTACGGGGTCCGCGCGTCCCGTCGCAGGATCGAGAGGATCCGTCGGTCGAGGTCGTCCATACCGGTCAGTCTCTCCCCCGCGGCCTTACCCGTTACGAATATCGTAACGAACCTTCGAACGACGCATTTATTACCCTTTGCGCGTACGTTTCTCGTAATGTCGGACGCCTACATCGCGCTGGCCGACGGTCGCGTGCTCGAAGCGCGCGCCCGTGCGCCGGGGCGTACTCGCGGCGAACTGGTGTTCACGACCGCGTACACCGGCTACGAGGAGTCGCTCACCGACCCCTCCTACGCCGAACAGATACTCACCTTCTCGTACCCCCTCATCGGGAACTACGGCGTCCGAAGCGAACGGTTCGAGTCCGACTCGGTCCAGCCCCGCGCGGCGGTCGCCCGCGAGCTGACCGACGACGTCGCCGACTGGCTCGCCGGGGAGGGCGTGCCCGCCGTCGACCACGTCGACACCCGCGAGATCGTCACTACCGTCCGCGAAGAGGGGGCGATGGCCTGCGGGATCGCCGCCGGCCCGGACGCGACCCCCGAGGACGCGGTCGAGGAGATGGAGTCGTGTAAGCCGATGAGCGACCACGTCGACATCGGCGCGCAGGTCTCCGTCGCGGAGCCGACCGTCCACGAGGGCGGCGGCGACGTCGACGTGGCCATGCTCGACTGCGGCGCGAAGGGCTCGATCGTCTCCTCGCTCACCGACCGCGGCGCGGACGTCCACGTCCTCCCGTACGACGCGACCCCCGAGGACGTGGCCGCCGTCGACCCCGACGTGCTGTTCGTCTCCAACGGCCCGGGCGACCCCGAGAACTTCGTCGCCGCTCAGGAGGTCGTCGACGAGTTCGCGGGCGAGCTCCCCCTCGCGGGGATCTGCCTCGGCCAGCAGGTGATCACCAGCGCGCTCGGCGGCTCGACCGAGAAGATGGCGTTCGGCCACCGCGGCGTCAACCAGCCGGTCAAGGACCTCCGCACCGACAAGGTCGTGATGACCACCCAGAACCACGGCTACACGGTCGACGACACCGGTCCGCTGGAGGTGACGCAGGTGAACGTCAACGACGACACCGTCGAGGGGCTCGACAGCGACGAACTCGACGTGATCACCCGCCAGTACCACCCCGAGGCGAACCCCGGCCCGCACGACTCGCTCGGCTTCTTCGACGAGGTGCTCGACCTGGCGACGTCGGACCGCCGAATCGCCGCCGACTGACTCTCCCACGAATCGGTCCCCGATTCTCGCGCTCCCAGCACCCTCCGACTGACCACCCGGAGTACCACTCGGTCGGCGTCCGCAGCCGCTTTCCCCGCTCGGTTCTCGCAGCCGCCTTCCTCCGTCCGATTCCCGCGGCCGCTTTCCCCGCTCGGTTCTCGCAGCCGCCTTCCTGCTCGCCGCGGACCGGCGACGTTTTCTCTCGTCCCCTCGGACGGTGACGCATGCCAACCGAGATCCTGCTCACCAACGACGACGGGATCGACGCCGTCGGGATCCGGGCGCTCGCGGACGCGCTCTCGGCCGATTACGACGTGACGGTCGTCGCGCCCGCGACGAACCAGTCCGGCGTCGGCGGCGCGCGCTCGTGGTGGGAGACGACCGTCGAGTACACCGAGACGGACCGCGGCTACGCGGTCGAGGGGACCCCCGCCGACTGCGTCGCGGTCGCGGACGTGGCGCTCGGACTCGACCCCGACGTCGTCGTCTCCGGCTGTAACCACGGGCCGAACATCGGCGCGCACATCCTCGGGCAGTCGGGGACCGTCGGGGCCGCGATGGAGGCCTCCTTCCTCGGCACGCCCGCGATCGCGGTGTCGCTGTACGACCGCGGCAACCTCCCCGTCCCGCCGACGCTGGACAACGACGACTTCGCGGTCGCCGGCGAGGTCGTCGCCGACCTGCTCGCCCGGATCGACGACGGCGTCCTCCCGTTCGGCGCGGACGTGCTGAACGTCAACGTGCCCGCCGCTGACGACGAGGCGGCGGCCAACCCCACCTACCGACTGACCGAGCCGGCGCGCGGCTTCGACGTGATCGAGTTCCGCCCGGGCGAGGAGGGGTCGGACGAGGAGCGACCGGACGACGAGAACGTACCCGAGGGGTGGGAGTTCGGCGAGCGGCGCGGCGAGATGGGGATGGAGCTCCGCGACCGCTTCTGGCGGGAGTTCCTGCGCGGCGACGTCGCGGACGACCCCGGCTCCGACCGCCGGGCGGCCGTCGAGGGCGAGGTGAGCGTCTCGCCGCTGTC
The DNA here is from genome assembly GCF_023702125.1 of Halorubrum hochsteinianum. NCBI lineage: Archaea > Methanobacteriati > Methanobacteriota > Halobacteria > Halobacteriales > Haloferacaceae > Halorubrum > Halorubrum hochsteinianum. The sequence continues at coordinate 1,523,313 of NZ_CP098415.1, forward strand.
GAGCTCCCGCGCGGTCGCGGGCGACCGGGCCGGGGACCTCGTCGAGCCCGCTCGCGGCGCGAAGACGGGCGCGGACTGAGCGCGGCCGGGCGGCTCCGTTGACGTCGTATTCCTCGGACGGGTTCTCGCCGTCCGACGAGAGCTACGAGTGTATCGGCTCAGGCGACCAGCTAGACTGTTTTCAGAAATTCGGCGAGTCCGTATACGATAGCGATAGTCCCGAAAGTGATGCCTATCGTACTCAGAAACTGGTTTCGTGGGACAACGGTCGTTTGAGCAACTACCAACAAGGCCATCAGGACGACCAATACAGCGAGGAGTCGCTCGGTACGGTCGGACACACAACCACATTACCTGTGCTTGACGTGAATAGTTCGGTGCTTCTTCCGTACTAAGCGACTGGGAGAGCAAAACCGCCGACCGCCACGTGATTCAACGAGGCCCTCCGGGCCGAACCGCGTCCAGAAACGGGTCAGCGCCGTCGACGAGGCCGCCGTTGCCCGCCGCTGAACTCCGCGGCCAACCGCCCGAGGTACCACACGACGACCAGCCCGAGGAGGAAGCCGCCGCCGAGCGCGGCAAGCAACTGGACCGGCGACGGGTCCAACTGGAGGGCGATCAGCGGCGGCGAGACGGTGACGATCGCGAGCAGCACGAGCTTTATTTTCCGGTTTCCGGCGTCCCGCTCCGCCTCGGAGATCGGTCCTACCACGCCGATCCCCCCCGGGCTCCGACGACCGCCGACGCTGCGTCCATGGGCCCACCACGCCCCCGGCGACCATCAAGGCCACGAACCGAACGCGTTCGCTCGCGATCGCCGCCGCCGCCTCGAACCGCTCTTTCCGACCGCCGCTGCCGGTCGCGTCCCGACTCGACCGCGCTCGGTCCGCGCTCGATCCCCTCGCCGCCGGCGCTTCCCGTCCCGCCGAAACCCCACCAGTTCCGCGTCGGGAGACAAAAACGTCTCGACCGTTCACGCCGGTAATCGGTCGGTACCGCCGTGAACGGTCTCGGTGGTTTAAGCCGGTCCGACGGCTCGTGTCGAGTGCCCCTACCCGCCTCCCGGACCGCCGCGCCGCTGCGCCGACCGCCGCGTCGGAGCCGACCGCGCGGCGCGCGACCCGGGATCCGCCCCTCCCCGCCTTTCGCGGCGTTTTTGACCCGACCCCGCCAAGCGAGCCGTATGGACGACGAACTCCGCGAGCGCGTCGCGGCGGCCGGCGAGGCCGCGGCGCTTTTCAACGCGCTCAAGCACGGCAACGACCCGGAGGTGGGCGCGATCATGGGGCCGATCATGGGCGAGAACCCCGAGTTCCGGCCGCACGGCGACGAGATCCCGGGCGTCCTCGCGCCGATCGTGAACGAGGTCGCCGAGCTGGACGACGCCGAGCGCCGGGAGCGGCTTGGCGAGCTCGCGCCCGACAGGCTCGCGGAGCTGGAGGCGGAGGCTGAGGAGGACGACCGCGTCCTCCCCGACCTCCCGAACGCCGAGGCGGGCGAGGTCGTGATGCGCGCCGCGCCGAACCCGAACGGCCCGTGGCACGTCGGGCACGCCCGGATGCCCGCCGTCATCGGGACGTACAAGGAGCGCTACGACGGGGAGTTCATCTGCCGGTTCGACGACACGGACCCGGAGACGAAGCGACCGGATCTGGACGCGTACGACGCCATCTTGGAGGACATCGAGTACCTCGGCTTCGAGCCGGACCGCGTGATCCGGGCCTCGGACCGGCTGGAGACCTACTACGACCACGCCCGCGAGCTGATCGACCTCGGCGGCGTGTACACCTGCTCGTGTTCCGGCGACGCGTTCTCGGAGCTGAAGAACGCGGGCGAGGCGTGTCCGCACCGCGAGAAGGACGTCGAGACCGTCCGCGAGGAGTTCGAGGCGATGGTCGACGGCGAGTACTCGGCCGGCGAGATGGTTCTGCGGGTGAAGACCGACATCGAGCACAAGAACCCCGCGCTCCGCGACTGGGTCGCGTTCCGGATGATCGACACCCCGCACCCGCGCGAGGCGGCGGCGGAGTACCGCTGCTGGCCCATGCTCGACTTCCAGTCCGGCGTCGACGACCACCTCACGGGCGTCACGCACATCATCCGCGGGATCGACCTCCAGGACTCCGCGAAGCGCCAGCGGTTCGTCTACGACTACTTCGACTGGGAGTACCCCGAGGTGCTCCACTGGGGTCACGTCCAGGTCGACGAGTACGACGTGAAACTCTCCACCTCGACGATCAAGCAGCTGATCGCGGACGGGGAGCTGACCGGCTGGGACGACCCGCGCGCGCCGACGATCCGGTCCATGCGCCGCCGGGGAATTCGGGGGCAGGCGCTCGTCGACTCGATGACGGAGCTCGGGATGTCCACCTCGGACGTGGACCTCGCGATGTCCTCGGTGTACGCGAACAACCGCGACCTCGTCGACGACGAGGCGGACCGGTACTTCTTCGTGCGCGACCGCGACGACGCGCCCGCCGTGGAACTGCCGATCGTCGACGGCGACGCGCCCGCGCCCGAGGCGGGCCATCCGCCGCTCCACCCCGAGTACCCGGACCGAGGCGAGCGCGACGTGCCCGCCGGCCGCGTCGTCGTCGAGTCGCCCGACCTCCCGGCCGAGGGCGAGCGCGTCTGGCTGAAGGGGTACGGCCCGGTCCGCTACGAGGGCGACGAACTCGTCTTCCTCGACGCCGACATCGATATCGTCCGCGAGGGCGACGTGGACGTGATCCACTGGGCCCCCGCCGACGAGGGGCTGGAGACGCTCCTCCGCACCGTCGACGGCGACGTGCGCGGGATCGCCGAGCCGGCGCTCGCCGACGTCGACCCCGACACGGTCGTCCAGTTCGTCCGCGTCGGCTTCGCGCGGATCGACGCGTTCGACCCCGAGGCGACCGACGAGACGGACGGGCCGAACGGCTCCGAGGACCTGCTGGCGTACTACGCGCACCCGTAATCGGGTCGGAGCCGGGTCCCGGTTTCTCACGCCGTTCGCCCGAATCCGTTCGTCGGGGAGTTTAAACCCGCGAGCGGCGAACCACGGGTAAGATGGCCATCGACCCGAACTTCGAAACGAACCGCGAGCGCGTCGGCGACGAGGACGGCGTCGCCGTGTGGGGACCCGTCGAGCCGCCGGAGAAACAGGGGATCAGAGGTACCCACGTCGCGGTCGACTTCGACATCTGTCTCGCCGACGGCGCGTGTCTGGAGGACTGCCCGGTCGACGTGTTCGAGTGGGTAGACACGCCCGGACACCCGGAGTCCGAGCGGAAGGCGAACCCCGCCGACGAGGACCAGTGTATCGACTGTATGCTCTGCGTCGACGTCTGCCCGGTCGACGCCATCGACGTCGACCCCGGTCGCGAGAACCGGATTTAAGCCCCGTACCTCGCGTTTTTGCGGTTTGGGACAGTCACCGAAATTTCGACTGACGGTCACGACCTAGGTAATTCTGCGACAGAGACCGCCGAAGCCCCAGCCGCGAGGCAGACAGACGCTCGTTGCGCTCCTCGCTCGTTCACTCCCTGCGGTGCTTACGTCGCCTCTGTCTGCCTCGCGGCTGCCCCTTCGAGTCCCGCCCCGCCCAGCACAGCACCTCACGCCTCCCCAGCCTCGTCGGTCGCCGTCGCTCCGCTCCGGCGACCGACTCCAGCGAGAATCGAAGATTCTCTGGCAGCCGGCGCTACGCGCCGGCGACCTCGCGCGTGCTGGCTCGCGGCCTGTCGGCCGCTCGCAGGCACGCGCCACCGTGGATATATTTATAAATAGTCGCCGTCGCCCCCCCCCTCAGTCGTCCGTAAACCGCTCCCGCTCCGCGAGCGCGAACTCCGTCCCGTACCGCTCGACGAGGGAGGTGGCGGCGTCGCCGAGCGCGCGCCGACACGCGCTCGTCGAGACGAAATCGAGGTCGTCGGCGACCGACTCCCACGGCCGGCCCTGAAGCACCTTCCGTACGAGCAGTTGCTCCGCGCGCTCGTCGAGGTCGAGCGCGTCGTCGCCCTCGATCAGCGCCGCGAGCGCGAGGTCCCGGAACGCGCCGGGCGCGCTGTCGTACATGCCGGGCCCGACCGACGCGCCGACGACGGAGCGCCACTCGGTCTCGGTGAGGTCGACCGGGACGGGCGCGGAACACGCCCGGAGCGCGCCGCGGACCACGTCCGGGTCGACGTCGCGGTGCGCGTCCGAGAGCCCGTCGCGCTCGCGGTCCCGGAAGGCGACGGCGTGGCGGTCGAGCAGGTCGCGACCGGCATCGGTCTCCGGCCGGAGCATGACCGCGGAGTGTTCCCCCGAGGCGTCGTTCCGGGTCGTCGAGAGGTGGACGGTCCGGTAGCCCGCCCGCCGCCAGAAGCGGAGGAGCCGCGGCGTCGCGCCGTAGCCGACCGAGAAGTAATCGACTGAGTCGGCCTCGCCCCCCGCGGGGTCGTCGCCGAACTCCGCGTGGACCTCGTCGAGCAGCCGCGAGCCGAACCCCGCGTCCCGGAGCGCGTGGTGGGTCGCGATCCGGACCGTCCGCAGGCCGCGCGGCGCGGCGGCGGCCTCGTCGCGCAGTTGGCTCGTGAGCACGTCCGGGACCATGTTCCCCCGGACGCGTTCGCCCTCGTACATCCCTCGCCGCGTCTCGGCGTCGAGCCCGCCCTCCCGCGCGAGCAGCCCGACCGCGACGACCCGACCGTCCGCGACGAGCGCCCGCGCGACGAGGTTCGGCGCGTCGAGCAGCCGCGCGAGGTCGTTCGGTTCGGTCCGGTAGTGCGCGGCGACGAGCAGCCCGAACGCCTCCCCGAGCAGCGTCTCGTCGGCGAGCAGGTCCGCCGGGTCGAGCGCGCGGTACGTCGCGTCGCCGACCGCGGCGTCCGCGACCGCCGCGTCGACCGCGGGCCGGGCGTCGAGCAGGAGCGCGCGCGACGCCCACGCCTCCACCGGGTCGTCCCGGGCGTACCGGATCGGCTCGTCGAGGCGCACGTCCCGCAGCGCGAACCGCGAGTCGAGCAGCCGCTCGCGGAAGCGGACCGCGAACCCGCGGCCCGCCCCCTCGTAGCCGTGGACCGTCGTGCAGAACGCGACCGACGGCGCGTCGAGGAACCCCTCCAGCAGCCGCACCGGCAGCGCCGCGGCCTCGTCGACGACCGCGGCGTCCGCCTCGCCGGGGGCCTCCGCCGCGGCCGCGGGAGGCAGAAACCGAACACGACCGCCCGCCGGCGTCCGGAGGTCGCGGTCGGCGGCGTCGCCGGCGCGGTCGTCGCGGTCGACCCCTCCGCGCTCCCCGCCGGCCTCGCCCTCGATCAGCTCCCGCGCTCGCGCGAACACCTCGGCGGCGTTCCGGAACCCGGGCGCGGTGACGAGCACGTCGTCGCCCCCGAGCGCGAGCGCGCCCGCCGCCAGCCCGGCCGCGCTCGACTTCCCGCGCCCCCGGTCCGACTCGACGACGACCGCCGACCCGGCGTCGGCGAGCGCCTCGAACGCCCGCAGCGCCCGCGACTGATCGCCCGTGCGGCAGGCGGCGTACGCGGCCGCGGGGAACCGCTGGTCCGGCGGCGCGCTCGGTCCGGCCGCGGCGTCGCGGTCCGCCTCTGCTTCCTCGGTCCCCGCCTCCGTCCCCGTGAGCCCGTCGCGTTCGAGGACGTCGCCGCCCGCGTCGTCGCCGAGCGCGACGAGCGCGACGCCGGGGTGGGTCCGGAGCGTCGAAACGAGTCGCTCGCGGAACCGCCCCGTCACGTCGCCGACGCCGTACGGCGGCACCGCGAGCGAGTCGTCGAAGCGGTCGCGGATCCCCGGCCAGTCGTCGAGCGCGGGCGTCAGGAGGATCAGGAGCCCGCCGCCGTCGACGGCCCCGACCGCCCTCCCGAGCGCGTTCGGGACGAATTGCTCGTGACAGTCGAGGATCACCGCCTCGCGGGTGCGACCGAGCAGTTCGTCGGCGCTCCGCGGGCGATGCTCCTCGAAGCGGAACCCCTCCCGCGTCGAGACGATGGACGCGTCCCCGCCGCCGATCCCGGCCGCCTCGACCGCGTCGTATGCGGCGTCGATCGCGCGGTCGCGGTCGCCGGCGAGCGCGAGGACGCGCCGCTCGTTCGCCCGCTCGGCCTCGGCCCGTAGCTCCCGCGTGACCCCCGCGATCATCTCCGCTCGTCGTTGCCGAGGCGCGGTGATGTGTCTTGCCCTCCGCGCCGCGGGGTTCGCGTGCCGGGCCGGACCCCGGCGGAGGCGGGAGGCTTACGGACTCGCGGCGCGTCGCTCCGGGCATGACCACGGTCACGCTCATCGGGACCCGGCTCGCGGACGTCGGCCGCGAGTTCGTCTACGAGGGGGAATCGACCGACTGCGAGGGGTGTCCCTACCGCGGGCAGTGTCTGAACCTCTCCGAGGGGACGCGGTACCGAGTGACCGGCATCCGGGAGAACGCGCAGACGCTCGACTGCGCAGTCCACGACGCCGGCGTCCGCGCGGTCGAGGTCGAGCCGGCGTCGGTCCCCGCGAACGTCCCCTCGAAGCGCGCCTACGCCGGCAGCAAGGCGTCGCTCGCCGGCCCCTGTCCGCACACCGAGTGCCCGAGCCACGGCTACTGCGTCCCGGACGGTGCCGACTTCGACGACGAGCGCGTCATCGATCAGGTGCTGGGCGAGCCGCCGCACGAGACGTGCGCGCTCGACCGCGACCTGACGCTCGTCGAGTTCCGCGCCGAGGAATAGTCGGAATCGGGCCCCTACAGCGACGCGACCGCGTTCAGCGTGATCCGGATCGCGCGCTCGACGTTGTCCTTCGCCTTCTCCGGCAGTTCGTCGTCGGAGTCCGCGCCCTTCTGCGAGCCGGCGACGAGGTTCCCGTCGACGGTACAGATGGCACCCGCGGCGAGCCCCTTGCGGCGCGCGAGCGAGAAGACGGTCGCGGCCTCCATCTCGATCGCGAGCAGGTTCGCGTCGTTCCAGTCGTCGACGTACTCGTCGCTCTCGTTGTAGAACGCGTCGTCGGAGACGATCGGCCCGACGTGGATCTCCTCGTCGTTGTCCTCGGCCGCCCCGACGAGGCCGGTGAGCACGTCGTAGTCCGGGACCGCGGGGTAGTTGGCGGACTCGTACCGCTTGCTCGTCCCCTCCTCCTTGGCCGCGCCCGTCGCGACCACCATGTCGCCGACCTCCATGTCGGGCTGGAGCGCCCCGCAGGTGCCACAGCGGACGAACGTCTCGACGCCGACCCGCGAGAGCTCCTCGACCGCGATGGCCGCCGAGGGGCAGCCGATCCCGGTCGAGCAGATCGTGAGCTCCGTCCCCTCGTAGCTCGCGTTGACGACCTTGTACTCGCGGTTCTGCGCGACGACCTCGCTGTCGTCACAGAGGTCCGCGATCCGGTCGACGCGCCCCGGGTCCCCGGGGATGATCGCGATATCGTGTACGTCGCCCTCCTCGACCAGCAGGTGCGGCTGTTTCGCCATATCGGCGGAGACAGCCGCCGCGCGCAAAAACGGACCGGTCGGCGGGCGGGGAACGCCCCCGAAAAGGAATTCAATATCGCGATATGTGATTTATTGATTCCCCTGAATCGCGCCCATCGCCGGTCCGATCAGGCCGATCACCGCGACCGACCGGCCGACTTATCGCCCGACAGCGTCAGGATCGGCTATGACAGACGCGGACGCCTCCGCCGACCTCGGCTCGACGATCGGTGCCCTCACGGTCGCGTTCCTGCTCGTCACGCTCGTCGCCGGGGCGCTCCTCGGCTTCAACTGGACGCAGGCGGTGCTGCTCGGCGGGTTCGCCGCCGTCACCGCCGTCGTCTCGGCGTGGGCGACGGCGCGGCGGGCGGACGGCGATTGACCCGTCCCCCGGTCCGACGCCCGCGAGCGATTCTCGCGACTGAGACGTCGGACGGAGGATTTTATACCCGCTCGGTGTCGACATCCGGCAATGCGCTTCAGTCGCGACCGTCGGGGCCAGTCGGTCGTGGTCGGGACGGTGATCCTGTTCGGATTCCTGATCTTGGCGCTGTCGCTGTATCAGGTACAGGTAGTCCCGCAAGAGAACAGCGATGTCGAGTACGAACACAGCCAGCAGGTCGAGGGAGAGTTCCTCGATATACGGAATGCGGTCGAGAGCGCGAGCGGCACGGGCGACGGCCGGTCGACGTCGTTGAAACTCGGAACTCGGTACCCGCAGCGGACGTTCGCGTTGAACCCGCCAGCGGCGTCGGGCCGACTGTCGACGACCGAACCGAGGGCCCTGCGCATCGAGAACGTGACCGTGAACGACGGCGGCAACGTCGGTGCGTACTGGTCGAACCGGACTAACGAAACCGCAACCGGGGATACCATCACCTTCGACACACGATCGCTGCGGTACTCTCCCGGGTACAACGAGTTCCGAGACGCCCCCGACCTCGTCTATGAACACTCCCTCGTCATTGCCGAATTCGAGTCCGGCGTCCTCGGTCGGAGCGGACAGATCGCGGTGGACAGCGACCGTAATCGGGTCCGGTTAACTGCCTTGGACGGGACGGTATCGGAGTCGGGCGTCCGACGGACGAGCCTGGATCCGGAGACGCTGTCGGAGATCGAGCGTTCGGTGAACTTGAATTCGGCCGACGACGATCCGATCGTCGTCGAACTGCCGACCGATGTGTCGATGGAGCGGGCGGACAGCCTCGAACAGCAGTGGCGCGACCGCTTGGGTGACGACGCAGAAAGCGTCGTCGTCGCGGGCGGAACAGTTCGGATCGAACTCGACGGCACCGAGGAGTACCGGCTCGAGCTCGGGAAGGTCGGCCTCGGGAACGACGCCACCGGGACGAACGAGTCGGACGGATACATCACGGAGGTCTCGGCGGCTGACGGCGTCGCTGTCGCGGAGGTCCGCGACCGGTACAACAACCCCGTCGAAGGTGCCGATGTCGAAATATCGGTCGACGGTACCGCCGTGGAGACGGCGCGAACAGACGCCGACGGCCGCATCAGCTACGAAGTCGGCGACGTTTCGGACGTTGAGATGGCGATCAACGACGGGTCCGACACGTGGGACTCCGTGCTGTTCGAGAACGTCGGTGCCGGCGTCCCGGGTGGGGGCGTCGAATCGCTCCTCGTCGCTCCGGAGGAGGCCGTCGCGTTCAACGGCCCCGGATCCGCCGAACGAGGCGGGTTCCAACTGGACATCGAGAACCAGCACGACACGCAGGTTCGGATCACCGACGTAACGGTTCTCCCGGAGGACCCGAGGCTCAACGGGCTGTCAGATAAGGCCGACGCCACCGGACCGGGCCGGTCCGAGCTGAACGTGGAGTCGGAGAACGGCGCTGTTGGCAACAAGGAAGTTCTCCTCCTCGATTCGGAGTACACGTTCGTCCCAAACAGCGGGCTCCGGTTGAACCTCCAGTCCGGCCCCGAAAAGCGGGCGTACGACACGGGATCCGTGGAGTACGTCGACGCAGAAACGGATTTTTCCGGGGTGGAGGTCCCGCTGAACTCCGGGGAAGGTGCCACGATCACGCTGGCGGAGTTCTACGAGGTCGGGCAGACCGGCGCGACCGTCGAAGACGTCGTCGGAGAGACGTTCAGCGTGACTGTCGGCTACAAAATCGACGGCGAGCGGCGAACGAAGCAGTTCGTCACGACGGTTGAGGTGCGACCAGCGGGAAACGTTGACGTTGAGGACAGCATCGCCCCGAACGCCGCCAATTTCGACGTGTTTACCGATCAGTTCCAGGGCCTGACGACGGGACAGGTCGTCGTCGAGAACGCGGCGACCGGCGAATCGGTTTCGTTCGAGTCGACCGACGGACAGACGACGGAGGTCGACTCGGCCGACGTCGGCGGCCTCTCCGACGGAGACGAGATCACCGCCACGCTGTACGAGAGCGACGCGCAGGAGACGGAACTGAGTCAAGATGTCACCGTCGTCGGCGGCGGTGCCTCCGCGATCAACTCGTTCGAGGTGACAGACCAGAGCGGGAATCAGGCACGGTTCGACGTCGACTGGGTAGTGACCAACGACGACGGCAATCTCGATTCGGTCGAAATCGAACTGATAAACGAGAACGGGAACATCGTCGACACGGTCTTCAACGACGTTAGCGGCGGGGGGGCTTCAGGGACCAATCAGCTCCGTCAGACTGGAAATCCGCCCGCACAGACGTACACGGTCCGGCTGACCGTGACCGACGTCTTCGGAAACGAAGTCGTCGAAACACGAGAGGTCGAGTACGCCGGCTGAGGCCGCTTGACTTCGAGGCGGCTTCGATGCCGTCGACCTCTCGCCACGCCGTCCCGATGAGTTGGTGACCACCGGTCAACGTAGTTGTTCCCGGGAAATACAACGATCGTCGTAATCACTAATCGACAAAGCCATAGGCCATCCTCGTGAACGACCGTGTATGACCGCAGTCGGGATCGACGGCATCGAGATCTGGACCGGGAAGCTCAAGCTCGACCTGCCGGGCACGTTCGCGCCCGAGCAGGGCGACGACCCCGAGAAGTACACGAAGGGGCTCGGACTCACCAACTCCTCGTTCCCCGACGTGTACGAGGACATCGTCACGATGGGCGCGAACGCCGCCAAGGGGCTGATGGACCGGAAGGGGCTCGAACCGGAGGACGTCGGCCGGATCGACGTCGCCACCGAGTCGGCGTTCGACCACTCGAAGCCGGTGTCGACGTACATCGCCGGCTGCCTCGAACAGGTGTACGACGGCGACTTCACCCACGCGAACAAGGGCGAGCGCAAGTTCGCCTGTCTCGCCGGCACGCAGGCGATCGACGACGCGTACAACTGGATCCGCGCCGGCCGGAACCGGGACCGCCCGGCCATCGTGATCACGACGGACACGGCGCTGTACGCCCGCGGCGACCCGGGCGAGGCGACGCAGGGCGCGGGAGCCGTCGCGATGTTAATCGACGAGGACCCCTCGATCGTCGAGCTGTCGACCGATCAGGGGTACGGGTCGAAAGACGAGACGGACTTCCTCAAGCCGAACCAGCAGTTCCCGAGCGTCGACGGGAAGCGGTCGGTCCAGGTGTACCTCTCCCGGATGCGCGAGGCCCTGGAGGACTACGAGTCGGTCACGGACGACATCGCTCTGGAGGACTTCGCGTACGCCCCGTTCCACACGCCGTTCCCCGGGATGGTCCGCAAGGCCGCGCTCTTGGCCTACCGGCACGTCATCCGCGACACCGAACACGAGGACGCGCTGGCCGACGAGATCGGTCGCCAGCCCCGCGAGGCGGAGTACGAGGACCGCGAGGCGTACGAGGAGGCGATCCGCGGGTACATGGACGAGCTGAAGACGACCGAGCAGTACCGGTCGTGGTACGACACGGCCGTCGAGCCGACGCTGGAACTCTCCCGCGAGGTCGGCAACTGGTACACCAGCTCCGTCCACATCGCCCGCGTGAGCGCCCTGCGAGACGCGCTGACCCGCGACCGCGGGTTCGTCGGTGACACCCTGCTCGTCGCCTCCTACGGCTCCGGCGCGCAGGCCGAGATCCACGCCGAGACGATCCGCGAGGGGTGGCGCGCGGAGATCGAGGCGCTCGACATCGACGACCAGCTCGACGCCCGCTACGACCTCACGTGGGACGAGTACGAGGACGTCCACGACGTCCACGAGTACGACATGGACCTCGACCGCGAGGTCGAGGAGTTCACTCAGCCCGACGGGGAGTTCGTCTTCACCGGCTGGGGCCGGATGAACGAACGGAAGTACGAGTACGTCGAGTAAGCCGGCGGTCGCCGTTCTCTGATCCCCGAGTCGCCCGCAGCGGCCCGCAACCCCGTGAAAACGGCTCACACGGGCCGTACGCGATACGATGGTTTTAAACGACGCTGGCGTGAATTGAGACCCAATGGTAACCATCTACGACGTGCCGGCCGACGACCTCATCGAGGCCGTCGCCGCGCGACTCGAGGACCGGATCGACGAGCCCGACTGGGTCGAGTTCACGAAGAGCGGGGCCGGCAAGGAGCTTCCCCCGGAACAGGAGGACTTCTGGTACGTCCGCTCGGCGAGCCTCCTCCGCAAGGTCGCCCAGAACGAGCCGGTCGGCATCGAGCGGCTCGCCACCGAGTACGGCTCGAAGAAGCGCGGCTCGAACCGCTACTCCGTCCGCCCCGGCGAGCACGAGGGCGGCTCCCGCAAGCTCATCCGCTCGGCGCTCCAGGCCCTCGAAGACGAGGGGCTCGTCACGATCGCGTCCGGCGAAGGCCGCCGCGTCTCCGACGAGGGCGAGGCGTTCCTCTCGGAGGTCGCCACCGAGGTCTTCGAGGACCTCGACCGTCCGGAACTCGAACGTTACGCGTAACGCCGCTTTCTGATTCGTTTTTGCCGTACCCGTCCAGCCGTAGCTCTCTTCTGCGGCCCGAGACGCCCGAAATCGACAGCTTCGCGCCAGTCTTCGGCAGTCGACGGTCTTCCCCTACTACTCCGTTGTAAATCGCATCTCGCTATATCAAAACCCGGTCGCGTCGCGAATCCCGATCGACGGTCGGGACTCGTCGAGGAGAGCGGACGCTATCGGGAGGTCGACGAGATTAACAGAGAGTCGAAAAGCGGAACGCGTCGCGGGCGTTTTCGCGGCGGTCCGACCGGGTTCGGATTCGCTATCCGGTGTTCTTCATCCCGGCGGCGATGCCGTTGACGGTGAGCCGCAGGGTGCGCTCCTCCTCGTCGGTGCGGTGGGTGCGCCCGAGCAGGTTCGCTTGGAGCAGGTTCAGGGGGTCGACGTAGGGGTTCCGGCGGTCGAGGCTCTCTTCGAGCCACTCGCGGCGGAGCAGTTGGTCGCGACCGCTGATCTCCAAGACCAGTTCGCGGCCGCGCTCGTACTCGGCGACGAGTTCCGGGAAGAAGCGCTCGCGGAGGTCGTCGTCCGCCAGGTCGGCGTACTCGGCGGCGATCTCCGGCTCGGTGCGCGCGAGCGCCAGCGAGGCGTTGTCGAGCGTCGTGCGGAAGAACGGCCACTCGTCGAACATCTCGCGGAGGACCTCCATTCCCTCCTCCTCGCCGACCTCGTCGAGGTAGGCGTCGATGCCGGAGGCGATCGCGTACCAGCCGGGGAGGATGAGCCGGGTCTGCGTCCACGAGAACACCCACGGGATGGCGCGTAAGTCCTCGACGCTGCGCTCGCCCGACCGGCTCGCGGGCCGAGAGCCGAGGTTGAGGTTCTCGACGACGCTGATCGGCGTCGCCTGCTCGAAGTAGGAGACGAACCCGTCCGTGTTCAGCAGGTCCCGGTACGTCTCGCGGGCGGCGGGGGCCATGGTCTCCATCGCCTCCACCCACCGGTCGGGCACGTCCTCGACCGGCTCCTCGTTCGCCTCCTTCCGGGCGCGGATCTGCGCGTCGAGCATCTGTTCGAGCTCGCGCTCGGCGATCCGCGGGTTGGCGTACTTCTCGGCGATGGCCTCGCCCTGCTCGGTGAACTTCACCTGGCCGGTGACGGTCTCGTTGGGGAGCGCGAGCAGCGCCTCGTTCATCGGGCCGCCGCCGCGCGAGATGGACCCGCCGCGGCCGTGGAACAGCCGGAGGGTGACCTCTTCCTCGCGGCAGAACCGGGCGATCCGGCGCTGGTTCTCGTAGAGGTCCCAGTTGGCGGCGAGGAACCCGTTCTCCTTGTTGGAGTCGGAGTAGCCGAGCATGACCTCCTGGACCTCGTCCCGGGCCTCCAGCGCGGTCGCGTACGCCTCGTTCTCGAAGAGCGTCCCGAGGATGCGCTCGGCACCGTTGAGCGCCGACTCGGTCTCCAAGAGCGGGACGACGTCGACCGCGCAGTGGTCCGGCAGGGAGACGACCCCGACCTGGTCGGCCAGGAACAGCACCTCCAGGACGTGGCTCGGCTCCTCGGTCATCGAGATGCAGTAGGTGTCTATCGCCTGCGGGCCGTACTCGTCCTGCCAGTCCGCGAACGACTCGAACCGCCGGAGGACGCGCTCGGTCGTCTCGGACACGTCGCCCGGCTCGTCGAGGTCGACGACGGGGTCCTCCTGTAGTATCGCCTCCGTGAGGAACTCCTGCCGCTCCTCCTCGTCCATCTCGCGGTAGTCGACCCCCTCGACGCCGACGGCCTCGGCGACGGCCTCGGTGTGGTTCTCACGGTGGTCCCGCAGGTCGAGCGACGCCAGCGTGAGCCCGAAGGTGTCGACCTGTCGGCGGAACGGCTCGACGAAGGACTCGAGGACCGACTCCTGCCCGTCCTCGCGCAGCGAGTCGGCGATGACGTCGAGGTCGTCGAGGAAGGCGTCGCCGTCGGGGTACTCGCCGGGCCGGACGTCGTTCACGCGGTCGAGTCGCTCGCGCATCAGCCGGAGCTTCTGCCGGTACGGCTCGTCGGGGTAGCGCTCGCGCGCCTCCTCGACGACGGTCGGGAACCGGTCGGCGTCGGCCGCGAGCGACCGCGCCAGCGCGTCCCCGGCGGCGTACCGGTCGCCGTCCTGACTCAGCACGGCGGAGAGGCGCTTACAGCGGTCGCGGTACTTCTCGACGGCGACCTCGCGCTGGCGTTCCAGCGTCTCGTCGGTCACCTCGGGGGTGACGAACGGGTTCCCGTCGCGGTCGGAGCCGGCCCACGAGCGGAACTCGAAGAGCTTCGGGCAGTCGACGTCGTCGTACTCCTTCGAGATGCTCTCCTCGAACTCCTCGTAGGCGTCGCCGACGACGTCGAACAGCGTGTTCTCGAGGTACCACTGGACGTTCCGCGCCTCGTCTTCCGGCTCGGGCGCTCGCTGACGGACCTGTCGAGTGCCCCACAGGCTGGTCACCTCGGCGGTGACGTCGCGCCAGACGGCGCGCCGCTCGCGGTCGGTGAGGTTGCGCTCGTCGAGCTCCTCCAGGTGGTTCGCGATGGAGCGGAGCTTGGACTTCACCGTCGAGCGCCGGGCTTCGGTGGGGTGGGCGGTGAACGTCGGCTCGATGAGCACGTCCGCGAGCAGCTCCTCTAACTCCTCGGCGTCGACGCCGGCCTCGGCGAACTCGGCGACCGTCGCGTCGAAGGAGTCGTGGAGGGCGGTGCCGTCGTCGGCGTTCCGCACCGCGCGGACCCGCTCGCGCTCCTCGGCGAGGTTGATCAGCTCGAAGTACGTCGTGAACGCCCGGGCGACGACCTCCTCCCGGGTGGTCGAGAGGTCGTCGACGGCCTCGTGGAGGGCGTCGCGGTCGGCGGCGTCGCCGCGCCGGTACGCGATGGCGGCGTTCCGGAGGGACTCGACCGTCTCGTACGCCTCGGTCGAGGCCTGCGCGGCGAGGACGTCCCCCACCAGCGCCCCGAGCTCCCGAACGTCCGTCCGCACGTCTCGATTGTATAGGTCCATACCACGGACACAGCCGTCGAAGTCGGTTAAAAACCGCGGTACGAACGAACGTTTGCCTCGGTTCTGAGTAAACACCTTCACGATCGTTTCTGTTTGATCGGCGCGGCCGGACGGTCCGGGTCGTCGATTCTCGCGGCGGGCGGAGGGTCTGTGTTCCGGTTCCCGCCGCCCGCGGTCGCGACACGGACGGTTCCCAGCGCGGTGGAGGGTTCGTCACCCTTTTTACCGATCCAACCGCAGAACCGTGTATGAGTGCGTCCGACAAGTATCCGTCAGAGTCCGGGCGGCGACGCTTCGTGAAGGGCGTCGTCGGCGGCGCGGCCCTCGCCGGGGTCGGCGCGATGGGGTCGGCGACCGTGAACACCCTGACGACCGCCGGCGGCGTCGGCGGCGGGTCGACGATCGCGAAGACGATCGCCCACACCGGCGGTCCCGCGCCGCGCGGCCTCCCGCAGATCCCGGTCCGCGTCACCGACGACGGGTACATCGAGGGCATCTGGCCCGAGACGACGACCGTCACGCAGGAGGGACAGGAGATCGAGGTCGCCCAACAGGAACTGGGCGACAGCGGCGTCACCTACTCCGGCGCGTGGTTCCAGTACTGCGGCGTCGAGTCGCAGGAGAACGTCCAGCCGAACTTCGAGTCGGACAACCTGTTCCGCGCCGCGAGCGGCCCGCCGTACGACTGGCAGTCGGAGGCGTACTCGGGCGGCGACCGGATCCACGTCGACGACTTCGACGACTACGAGGAGTGGGGCAACGGGATCGGCAGCGAGGGCGTCGGCAAGCCGGCGTCGGTGACGTGGCGCTCCGAGGACGCCGACACCAACCTCAACGCGGTCGTCATCCGCTCGCCGGAGATCGAGGAGGCCGCTCAGGACGACGCGTGGCTTCAGGCCTCCACCGATCAGGGGTTCATGGCGTACCTCAACGTCTGTACCCACTTCTGTTGTATCCCGGGCTACAAGGTGCTAGAGGAGTCCGCGCGCTACGACGCCGCCGACGGGACGTACTGCGTCTGCCACCAGTCGGTGTACGACCCGTTCGTCATCGAGGACGCGCTGTTCATCGCGCGGCCCCGTCCCGAGGAGTAACGCCGCGACCGTCCGACTTCGGTCTTTTCAGCTTCGAGTTTCCCCGCCCGCAGTCCGTCCCGCGAGGACCGCCGCCGCGCTTTTCACGCCGCTCGTCCGAGGGACGGTATGAGCGACGACACCTCCGCGGACGCCGACGCGTCGGCGGGCGACGACTTCGAGACGGAACTCGACCGCGCCCGCGACCTCCTCGACGGCGACGACATCGACGCGGTCCACGTCGGCGTCGTCCGCGACGGCGAGGTCGACACCACCTTCGCCCAGCGCACCGACGACGACCCCGACGGGCCCGGCCTCCGGGCGCTCGCGCTGCTCGCCGCGCACGTCAGGCTGGTCGCGGCCGAGGCGGGCGTCGAGCCGTCGACGGTCGCCGGCGACGCCGCGACGCTCGCGGGGCAGGTCGAGCAGATCCCGGCGAGCACCGACCAGATCCCCGACGAGTAGCTCCCCCGCCCGGTCTCACTCGGTCGGCTCGCCGCGGTCGCCCGCGCGTATCTGGCGGAGCTGATGAGTGACGCCCGCGAGCGCGACGAGCAGGACCGCGAGGTTGAACACCGCCAGCGCGACGGACTGGTACCCGGAGTCGAACCAGATCCGGATCGCGTTCGCGGACTGGCTGTAAAACCCCCAGCCGGCGACCACCGCGAGCAGCGACAGCGCCGCGAGTCCGACGCGGTCGAGCAGGCCGCGGAGGCCGTCGGGGGAGAGTCGGTCCGTCGCGGAGTCGTCCGATGCGGCGTCGTGGTCCGATGCGGCGTCGCGGTCCGACTCGGTGCGATCCGGGGCGGTCGTCGTGCGGTCGGTGTCGGTGGTGTCGGCGGTCATGGGCTGTGAATCGTGTGCTGGGTCGGTCGCGGAATCGTCGTCGCCGTGACCGGCGTCGTCGTTGGCGGGGCTTCCGGCGTCGTCGGTCGCGTCTCGGGCGTTCGGTTCGTCGGCCGCGTCGCGGCCGCGCTCCTCGTCGGTCATCGTCGCCTCCGCGCGGTCAGCGCCGCGACGACGAGCGCGACGAGCGCGACGAGCGGCCCGAAGCCGGGCGTCGAGTCGTCGCTGGCGTCCCGGTCCGGCGCGCCGGCGTCGTCGCCGCCCGCGGCACCGTCTTCCCCGCGCTCGAAGTCCTCGACGGAGAACTCCACGTCGCGGACCGTCTCGTCCGCGGTAATCGTCTCCTGGGGGTTCAGGTTCGCGACGCCCTGCGTCTCGTCGACGAGCACGTCGTCGTCGAACAGCGCGGCGTCGACGTAGTAGTTGTACCCCTCGGGCACCTCGACGGTGGCGGTCACGGTGTCGGTCCGGCCGGGGCGGACGGTCCCGACCGTCTCCGTCGCGTCCGCGGCGATCACGTTCGACTCCGCCTGCCGGAGGTACAGTCGGAGGTCGACGTCCTCGCTCGCCCCGTCGCCGCGGTTCGTCACCGAGACGGAGACCGACAGCGTCGCCCTCCCGTCGCCGGCGTCGGCGACGCTCACCGCGACGGTCGGCCAGACGGAGCCGTCGGTGAACCCGACCCGCGTGTCCGCGTAGTCGGGCGTGAGCGCCGCGACGCCGGAGACGCGAGTGGTCCGACTCGTGCGCCGTTCCCCGTCCGCGAACACCACCGTCTCGATCCGGTAGCCGCCCTCGCGCTCGACGGTGATCGTGCCGTTGACCGTGCGTTGCCCCTCGAAGTCGGCGTCGCCGACGTCGACGGTCGTCTCGTCGACGAGGAGGCCGGACTCCGCACCGATCGCCCGGTGGCGGACGGTGACGTTCTCGACGGTCCCGCCCCGGTGTTCGAGGTCGGTTCCGAGGCGGAGTTCCGCGGTCTCGCCGCGGATCTCGCCGGGCGCGACGGTCGCGCCGGCGACGTCGACGTGGCCGGGCGGTTCGTCGGTCTCGCGCGGGTCGGTGAGGGCGTCCGGCGCGGCGACCGCGCCGACCGCGCCCGCGACGAGGAGCGCGGCCGCGGCCGCCAGGAGGGCCGTGCGGGTGTCCATGGGCGACCCGTCACGATCGAAGGATAAGTGCTTTGTCCAAACGCGTCCCCGAACCGCACGGAACCGGACTCAGAGGACGCGATACCGGCCGTTCGACTCGGTGACCTCGCCGCGGCGCGCGAGGCGCGTCAGGATCTCGCGGGCCGTCTCGGCGGGCACGCCGTCGGCCGCGGCGCGCTCGGCTACCGTCTGCTCGGTCGGGTCGTCGACCGCCTCGACCGCGTCGCGGACGACCTCCGTGCGGCTCCGCGAGCCGCCCCCTCCGCTCTCCGCTCGGGAGGCGGCCTCGTCGACCGCGTCGGCGTCGATGCCGGCCGATTCGAGGTACTCCCGGTCGTCGATGCCGGCGTCCTCGACGGCGGCTTCCAGCTCCGAGACGTGGTCCACCTCGGCGAACGCGGCGCTGTCGCCCCGCTTCTTCGCGAGCAGCGCGGACCGCGCCTCCCGCGCGGCCGCGCGGTCCTCGGACTCGAAGAAGCGCTTCAGCTTGGCGGTCCGATGGGTCTTCCCGCACCGCGAGCACTTCGCCGTCTCGCTCGCCTTCGGGTCCGTCACCAGCCACATGTTGGCGCACTCGTTACAGCCGACGACCGCGTACATGCGCGTCGATTCGTCGGCCCCGAATTTGAACCCTCGGCTGTACGTCGTTGAACTCGCTGAGATAGTGACGCCCGAGGGTCCAGTCGCTCGGCGATGTGGCGGTCCGATCGACGCGACCGAGAACGCCACCGAAGCCCCAGCCGCGAGGCGGGCGCACGCTCGTTGCGGTCCTCGCTCGTTCGCTTCGCTCACTCGCTGCGGTCCTGCCGTCGCCTGCGCCCGCCTCGCGACTGCCCCTTCGAGTCCCGCCCGACTGCGACCGCCCGCACCTCACGCCTCCCCAGCCTCGGCGGACGGCCCGGCGCGGGCGGAGCCGCGCCGGACCGCCGCCTCCCTCGCGGGGCCCTCGCGGCCGCCGAGGGCGGCCGCTCGGTGGCGCGCCGTCCGCATCTCACAGAAATAGCGACGCTCAGTCCAGTTCCTCGATCGCTCGGGCGGCCGCCAGCACCTCGTCGTGGAGGTCGACGTTCGAGGCCACCAGCCCGGTCGAGTCGTGTCGCCACCGGTTACCCTCCAGATCCGTCACGCGCCCGCCGGCCTGCCGGATGACGAACACGCCCGCGACGGTGTCCCAGGGGTTCGCCCGCAGATTGGTGATCGTCCCCTCGAACCCGCCGGCGGCGACCGTGGGCAACACGACCTGCGCCGCGCCCAGTCGGCGCATGTCCGAGAAGCGCGAGACGATCGCCTCGCACGCGCGGGCGTACTCGTCGCGCGCGTCGTGCTCCCACCAGATCGTCGGGTCGACGACGGCCCGCCGGGGGTCGCTCACGTCGCTGACCGAGATCGGGTCGCCGTTTCGGAACGCGCCCTCGGGCGTCGCGGTGTAGACGTCGCCGAGCGCGGGCGCGACGATCGCGGCCGCGACCGGCTCGCCGTCGACGACGGCCGCGACCGCGGTGGCCCACACCGGGATGTCGCGGACGTAGTTGTGCGTGCCGTCGATGGGGTCGATCACCCACGCCGCGCCCGCGTCGGGGACGGTCTTGCGCTCGTCCTCCTCCTCGCCGACGACCGCGTCGTCCGGGAACGTCTCGCGGATCGTCTCGATGACGACCCGCTGGGCCGCGCGGTCCGCCTCGGTGACCACGTCGTCGGTCTCGCCTTTCGTCTCTACGTCGATGTCGCTCCGGAAATGCTCGTTCGCGAGGGCCGCGCCCGCCCGCGCCGCCTCCGCCGCGGCCGCGGCGCGCTCGTCGACATCGGGGGCGCGATCGGCGGGAGCGGGGACCTCGGCGGCGGCGTCAGCGCCGGACTCGTCTGCGTCGGTCATGGCTCCACTCGCCGCGCCGGAGGCGTATAAACGTCGGTTCGGCGCGGCCGAAGGTGAGCAATTAACTCAGTTCCGAATCCGAGTAGCTTTAAGTGGATCCGAGCCGGTGGATCGCGTATGGAACCCGAGGAAGCGGTCCGTCAGCTCGAATACACCATCGACGCCTCGCTCGACGACGTCGGACAGCGCGCCGCCGCGAGCTACCGGCCGACCTTCGAGCGCGTGGCCGAGCGCGCGGACGGCGGTGCCGTGTACGAGCTCGCCCGCCAGCTCTCCGCGACGGTCGCCGACGGCGAGCGGCCGAGCCCCGCGGCCGCGAACCGGCGGGCCGAGCGCGTGCTCGACGACTGGGCGTACACCGACGGCGGGGAGTAAGGCTTCGCTGCGCCAATGTCTCGTCGCTGCGTCACACTACGATCTGTTCTCCAATCTCCGGCGCGCTCGCCGCAAACCCGTCCGCTCGCAGCTCTTCTGCGAACGCCGCACAGCGATCCCCGTGGTTCACCAGCACCCGCGCGTCCGGGTACGCGTCGAGGAACGACCGCAGGCCCTCGCGGTCCGCGTGCGCGGAGAAGTCGTACCCCTCGACCCGCGCGGCGACGGTCATCACGCGCCCGTCGATCTCGGCGCTGCCCGTCTCCAGCAGGTTCCGGCCCGGCGTCCCCTCGACTTGATACCCGGTCAGCGTCACCTTGTTCGTCGGGTTCGACCGGACCGCGGGGACGTACGTCATCGCCGGCCCGCCCGAGAGCATCCCGCTCGTGGTGACGATCGCCGCGTTCTGGTCCGCGATCCGCTTGCGTTGCCCGTCGCGGCCGGTGACGAACCGGGCGTGCGAGGTCGCGCGCCGGAGCGCGTCGGCGTCGCGGACGAACTCAGGATGCCGCCGCAGCATCCGGGTCACTTCCTTGCCCATCCCGTCGACGTAACAGGGGATGTCGTGCGCCTCGCAGACTAACAGTAGCTCCTGCGTGCGCCCGATGGCGAACGCCGGGACGACCACGGTGCCGCCCTCCCACAGCGTCGTCTCGACGCTCTCCGCGAACCCGTCCTCGACGGCGGCCCGGGGCTCGTGGTCGACGTCCGAGTAGGTGGACTCACAGACCACGACGTCGGCGTCGGGGCGCGCGGTCGTCCCCGCCACCAGCCGCTGGTCGTCGGTGTGGAAGTCGCCGGTGTACAGCAGTCGCGTCTCCCCGTCGTCGACGAGGACGTGCGCGGAGCCGGGGATGTGCCCCGCCGGAAACAGCGTCACCTCGTAGCCGCCGGCGGCGACGCCGCCCGCGACCAGGAAGGGGTCGCCGTAGCCGTGCCGTCGCTCCGCCTCGCCCAGCCGCGCGACGTGCTCCGCCGAAAACGGGCACAGCGGGCTGTTCCCGTGGAGCTTCAGCGTGTCCTCCGCGAGCGTCCGCGCGAGCTCCCCGGTCGGCGGAGTCCAGTGGACCGGCGGCCGGCGGTCGCCCTTCAGCAGCGCCGGGACGGCACCGACGTGGTCGAGGTGGCCGTGCGAGACGACGACCGCCTCCGGCTCGGGATCCCGCACCGGATACCGCGGCGGCTCGCCGGCCAAGAGCCCGTAGTCGATGAGGAGCGTGTCGTCGACGAGGAGGGCGCTCCGGCCGACCTCGCGGGCACCGCCGAGGAACTCCAACTCCATCGACCGCCCGTAGCCGCCCGCGGGGTTAGTGTCCGTCGGTCGATCAGTCGACCCGCTCGGCGGCGTCGCGCTGGACGAGCGGGTCGGCGTTCTCGAGCGGGAGCGAGACCACGTCCTCGCTCGCGAGCTCGTACTCGCGCTCGTCGACGCCGAAGATGGCCCCGACGTCGCGGGTGATCCGGACGGTCGCTCGGTCCGTCGACTCCGCCGGGTCGGTCTCAGCGTCCGATCCCCCCGGACCGGTCTCGGCGTCCGATCCCCCCGGACCGGTCTCGGCGTCCGGCTCGCCGCCCGCGCGCGCGTCGGGAACCGCGCCGCCGTCTGTCGTCGCTCCCGGACCCGTCTCGCCGGCCGTGTCTTCGGTGGGGTCGGCGTCCGCGAGACCCTCCGTTCTGTCCGCCCTCTCGGTACCGTCGGCCTCACCGTCGACCCCGACGGCTCCCGGCGGGGCCGGATCGGGCGGAACGGGCGTCGTCCCGTCGCCGTCGCCGTCAGACCCGGCGGGCGGGGCCGCGTCGTGTGCGGTCGGTTCCGGTGACCCGTCGGTGGCCGGGTCCGCGTCGTCGCCGCCCATCGCGCCGGCGAGCGCGCCCGCGTCGGCGTCGGGGGACGGCGAGCCGGGTCGCTCCGCGTCGACCGGTTCCGCACCGGCGGGCTCCGGGTCGCCGGTCGACGGGGTCCCGTTCGTCTCGGGCGCTCGCTCCGTTCCGGCCGGCTCGCCGGCGACCGGGGACTCGTCCGGTGCGGGCGACCCGTCTCCCGCCGGCGAATCGTCCGGCGTCGTCGGCTCGTCGCCGACCGGAGACTCGCCGGCGAGGACGTCGAGCACCTCCGACTTGTTCGCGGTGATGCGCTCGACGAGGTCGTCGAACAGCCGGCGCTCCTCGGTCGTCATCCCCTCCTCGTCGACCGACATGTCCGCCGCGGCGAAGGAGGCGAGTTTGACGACCTTGCCGACCCGCCGCTCGTAGAGGGCCTCGGCGACCTCCTCGGCGGTCTCGACCTCGTCGGAGAGCCGCCGCACGTCGTCGTCCTCGAAGGGGTTCTCGACCTGCTCCGCGCGGCGGTCGCGCGCGGCGCGGAGGTCCGCGACGTACGCGCCCACGTCGTCGTAAAACGAGTCCCGCAGGTGCTGGAGGCTGTCCTTCCGGCGCTCCTTCGCCTGCGCGGACCGGAGTTCGTCGAGGTTCATTTGTCGTCCGTCATCGTTCGGGGGCTTTCCGTGCTTCGCCGCGGGCCATCAGGAACACGCCCGCGTACTCGGGCACGGTGACTGTGCCGGATTCAACTCTGACGCGCTCGCCGTTTAATTCTACCGTCCGATCCGCGTCGGCCTCGATCCGGATCTCGCGGCCGACGAACCGCTCCGGGACCGCGTCCCGGAGCGGCTCGAAGTCGGCGAGTTCGTCGCGGTCGAGCGGCGTGACGACCAGCCCGGATCCGCCGTGGAGCGTGCCCGGCAGCCGGATGAGCCGGCGGGTGTCGGTCGTCACCGGCTCGTCGATCGGCGCGGCATCCTCCGCGGCGACGCGCGCGGCGAGCGCGGAGACGAGCCGCCTGACGCCCGGGCCGCCGGCCTCGACGTTGCCCTCGCGGACCGCGGTCGGGTTCCGGTCGAACGCGCCGAGGATCGTCTCCGCGCCCTTCTCACCGATCCCGTCGAACTTCGTCAACTGCTCGCGGGCGGCCTCGTCGTCCTTCTCGCGGAGGTCGTCGGCGTACTCGATCAGGGCCTCGTGGACGCGCGCGCCCCACCCGCCCTCGGTGCGGAGGACGCGCTTCGTCGTGCCGCGCTCGGAGACGGTGTGGATCAGGCCGTCGGTGTCGAGGTCGATGGCGCGCACGTAGTCGACGACCTCGCGGCGCGCGTCGCTGTCCAACTCCCGAACGCTCTCGTCCCGGACGTGGACGTGATACCCCCGCCCGCCCGAGAAGACGACGGTCACGTCATCGAACGCGAAGTCGTCGTCGATGAAATCGAGCAGTCGCAGGAGGGCGTCCTTACACTCGGCCAGCATCTCGGGATAGCTCGTCGTCTCCGGGTCGACGCCGGGGAGGTGGTCGGCGTCCAGGTCGAAGACGAGGTCGGCGTTCCGCCACCCCTTCTGGCCCATCGTCGCCGCGCCGGGGTCGTCGTAGCGCGCGGCCGAGAAGTAGGCGTGCCGCGGCGCGTTGTCCGCGAAGAACGTGTCGACGTCGCCCAGATCGAAGAGCGACTGGTGGCGGACCATCGTCGTCCCCGACCCCGGGGTCCACGGGATGTGGCCCCACTCGCGGAGGTTCGCGTCGGGCGGGAGCGACAGCGAGACCGACCGGTAGTAGTCGCCGAAGCGACCCCGGAGATACTCGCGGGTCCGGTCGTCCATCTCTCCGCTCCTACCCGCGGTCGACGTATCAACGTTACCGTTCGTCGGCACGGGCGGGAACCCCGAACCGCACTCAGGGAGTGGATGGTAGTAGTGATCACGCGTGCGGTGGCGCGTGCCGACGAGCGCCCGACAGGGCGCGAGTCGCACGCGCGAGGGAGTCGACCGGTCGGAGCGAAGCGGAGACCGGTGGACGAGGCTGGGGAGGTGTGAGGCGCGGTGCTGTGCGGGGCGGGACTCGAAGGGGCAGCCGCGAGGACGAAGCACGGCGAAGTAAGCACTGGAAGGAGCGAGCAGCGCGAGCAACTGAAGCGCGCAGCAAGTCGCGCGAGGCCTCGCGGCTGGGGCTTCGGAGTGTTCGTGTCGATCAGCGATCCGTAAGGAACCACACCACCGTACGGGTGAGCGGCTGAGGTCCCGGACCGTTCCCGCCGGTAACGGCGCGTCTCGGATCAGCCTACCCCGACCACCGGCACGCTTTTTTCGGTGGGAACTGTCGACGCCCACGTTCTCACCCTCCATGCTCGACGAGATACTCGACGTGATCGTCGGCGAGATCGCCAAGGTCGTCCCCGACGTCGTGTGGGGAGCCGTCTTCCTAATTTTCGGCGTCCTGACGACGGCGGTCGGCGTGGCGACGGTGCTCGGCGTGGCGACGCTCGACGCCTCGGCGCTGCTCGGCGGCGTCCTGACCGTCGTCGGCGTGTCGCTCGTCGTCGGCGTGCTGGTCGCGTGGTATCGGTAGACCGACTCCGTCGGGACGACGCCCGTCGGGACGACGCTCGGCGTCCGCGGCGCTTCCGGCCACAACACTATCCGCCCGGCGGCCTTCCCACCGTCTATGCGCTCCGAAGAGGAGATCCGAGAGCAGTACGAGTTCCTCCGCGAACAGCTGGACGACGAGGAGATGAACCACCGCGGCGTCGAGGAGCTGTTCACCCACTACAAGCGCGCGCTCGGCTGGGTGTTAGAAGAGGAACACATGTGAGCGACGTACGACACGTTTATCAATCTCTACGGTGTACGTTCAGGTGACGCTTCGTCTGGAGGGCCGAAGCGTCAGCGGGGACCAATCGGCAGGTCCGACGCGGCTTTTTTCCGCGTCGGGCGTGCCTTCTTCCGACAACTCGACCGGCTAGCGCCGACTTCGTCTCGCTCCTGCCAGACCCGAGGAGTCGCGACGCCGCTCGGGACCGTCTCGGTTCGTGTGCGGTCGCCGTCGGTTCGCACCACGTATCAGACCGGGAAAACGACGTTCGACCGCGAATCCGCCGTCCGCCGCCGCCGACGGTTGCGGATCTGACACGACGAACGTGTCCGTTACGGGGAGGTAAGGCCGGGCGTCCGGTCGTACGAAGACTGATATAACGGTATATTTATTTATTTTCGACAGGTATACATTGGCAGTTGTATGTACGACCTCACAGGTTTTCAGCGCGACCTGCTCTACGTGATCGCGGGGCTCGACGAGCCGCACGGGCTGGCGATCAAAGAGGAGCTCGAAGAGTACTACGAGAAGGAGATCCATCACGGCCGCCTCTACCCGAACCTCGACACGCTCGTCGAGAAGGGACTCGTCGAGAAGGGCCAGCGCGACCGCCGCACCAACTACTACACGCTGACGCGCCGCGGCCGCCGCGAGATCGAGGCGCGCACCGACTGGGAAGCCGAGTACATCGAGCACTGACCCGACCGCCCGCGACTCCCGCGGTCGACCGATAACCGTCGGCTCCGTCGAGCCGTTCTCTCTCTTTTCGTCTCCGTCGAGCCGTTCCCGATCACCGGATCGCTTCCGACCGCCCACCGGTCCGCTCGCTCGGTCCCGAGCCGCGGCGCTCCGAACCGCCCGGCGCGCGCCGCGAACGGTTGGATTCAAGTCCGCCCCGGCGGAACCCGGTCGTATGCAACCGGGAGATCGCGTCCGCGTCGAGCGCGGGGGCGTCACCAACGAGGGCGTACTGCTCCCCTCCACGACGCGCGACCACCTCGTCGTCAAGCTCGACGGGGGCTACAACGTCGGGATCGACCGCGACGCGGCCGACGTCGAGGTGTTGGAGTCCGCCGTCCGCGAGGTCGACCCCGCGGCCGAGACCGACGACGGCGACGCCACCTCGGCGATCACCTTCGACGACGACCTGCCCACCGTCTCGCTCATCTCCACCGGGGGGACGATCGCCTCCACCGTGGACTACCGGACGGGGGCGGTCACCGCGCAGTTCGACGCCGAGGACGTCCTCCGGGCCGTCCCGGAGCTCGCCGGGCGCGCGAACTACCGCGGTCGGGTCGTCGCGAACATCCTCTCGGAGAACATGGAACCGTCCATCTGGCGGGAGCTGGCCGCGGCCGTCCGCGAGGAGATCGAGGCGGGGGCCGACGGCGTCGTCGTGATGCACGGCACGGACACGATGCAGTACTCCGCGTCCGCGCTCTCCTTCATGCTCGACTCGCCGGTCCCGGTCGTGTTCACCGGGAGCCAGCGCTCCGCGGACCGCCCCTCCTCCGACAACGTGATGAACGCGGTGTGCGCCGTCGAGGCCGCGAAGGCCGACCACGCCGAGACGCTGGTGTGTATGCACGCGTCCCCCTCCGACGACGCCTGCGCGCTCCACCGCGGCACGCGCGTCCGCAAGAACCACACCTCGCGCCGGGACGCCTTCGAGACGGTCGGTGCCGCCCCGCTCGGGCTGATCGACTACGAGGCCGCCGCGGCGGCGGGGAGCGAGGGCGACGCGGCCGACGCCGCGATCGAGTGGCACCGCGAGCCCCTCCCGCGCGGCGAGACCGGGACCGGTCCCGCCGGCGGTGATTCCGACGCGGCCGCAGCCTCCGGGGGCGACGGCGTCGCGGTCGCCCCCGACCTCGACGGCGACGTGGAGCTCGTTAAGTTCACGCCTGGGATGGACCCGGCGGCGTGGGACTACCTCGACGAGAAGGACGGCGTCGTGATCGAGGGGACCGGACTCGGCCACGTCCACACCGACCTCATCCCGCGGATCGAGGAGCTGGTCGAGGGCGGGACCGTCGTCGCGATGACGAGCCAGTGTCTCTCGGGCCGCGTCTGCGACCGCGTGTACGACACCGGCCGCGACCTGCTCGACGCGGGCGTCGTTGAGGCCGGCGACACCCTCCCCGGCACCGCGAAGGTGAAGCTGATGTGGGCGCTCGCGAACGTCTCGGACCCCGCCGAGGCGATGGGGCGGGACCTCGCGGGCGAGTTGACCGAGGAGTCTCAGCCCTGGCGATGACGGGATCGGAGGACGGGTCGGCGTCCGGCTCCGATCCGGGTCCCGACCTCGTCGTCCGCGAGGCGCGCCCGGCCGACGCCGACGCGGTCGCGGCGTTCACCCGGGACACGTGGGGCGAGCGCCACGAGGACTACATCCCGCGGGTGTTCCCCGACTGGGCCGCGTCGGACGACCCGGACCGCGGGACGTTCGTCGCGACGCTGCCGCCCGCGGCCGCCGAGGCCGGCGACCTCGACGGGCGGGAAACGGGCGACACGCACGTCGAGGGCGACGGGACGGGGGCCGCCGACGCGGGCGACCCGGAGGCCGTCGTCGGCTGTATTCAGGCCGTCTCGCTCTCCGAGTGGGAGGCGTGGGGGCAGGGGATCCGCGTCGACCCCGCCGCGCGCGGCCACGGCGTCGGCACCGCGCTCTCCGAGACCGCGCTCGACTGGTCGCGCGACCGCGGCGCGACCGTCTGCCGCAACATGGTCTTCTCGTGGAACATCATGGGGCTCGGGCAGTCGCGGGCGGTCGGCTTCGAGCCGGAGACCGAGTTCCGGTTCGCGGAGCCGGACCCCGATCCGGACGCGGTCGGTGACGGCGCGGTCGCCGCCGACGCGGCCGGACTCGGCATCCTCGCCGACCCCGACCCGAACGCGGCGTGGGCGTTCTGGAGCGACAGCGACGCCCGCGACCGCCTGCGCGGGCTGGCGCTCGACCCCGACGAGTCGTGGGCCTACTCGGCGCTCACGCGCGAGCGGCTGGCGACCGCGGCCGCCGAGGACCGACTGCTCGGCGTCGTCGACGCGGACGGGTTCGCCGGCTTCGCGGTCCGGACGCGCGTGACGGAGCGCGAGGTCGACGGCGAGACCGTTCGGACCGCGACGTACGGCGCGGCCGCGTGGCGCGACGCCGACGCGGCGGGGGCGCTGTACGACGCGATTTCCGCCGACGCCGGAGCGGCCGAGGCCGACAACGCCCGCGTGCTGATCCCCGAGACGGTCGAACACGTGAGCGACACCGGGGCGAACCGCGTCCCGGTCGCGGCCGAACCGGACTTCGTGATGTGCGCCGACCTCACCGGCGGGGAGCCATGACCCTCTTCGGGGTCTCCCTCCCGTGGTCGCTCCCGCTCACGCTCGTGATCTACGGGGTCGTCGTCGCCGCCGCGGTGTGGATCTACCGCGACGCGAGGGCGCGCGGCAGCCGCTACGCGGTCGTCTGGGGGCTCTCGACGCTCGTGTTCACGATCGTTCCGGTGCTCGCGTACCTGTACCTCCACCACGACGCCGGCCCGGCGCGCTGACGGGCGCGACGGTTCCGGTCCGGGGCCCGCACGGCCATCCGTCGCCGCCGATCAGCCGAACGCGTACGCGGCCAGTCCGAGACCGACGATCCCGACGCCGACCCCGCCGACGCCGGCGAGCGCGAGGTACGCGCCGAGCCACGCGCTCCCGACGTACTGGACCGCGACCGCGGCGACGGCGAGGGCGATCACGACGGCCCCGAGGAGGACGGCGGGGACCGCGGCCCGCGCGAGGAGGGACTCACCCGCCATGTCCGCGCGTCGCCCCGGGAGCGACGAGTGTTTTTCGCCCGTCGGGAGAGTCCCTCACCGTCGCCGCTCCCGAGGCGCTTATGTCCCGCGACCCGGAACGACCGATGGATGCCCTCCCTCGGTCCGTTCGCCCGGCTTCGAGTCCTCGCCCGCGGCCGTCGCCCCCGAGCGCTCTCGGTCGGGGTCGCGAACCTGTTCCCGCTCGTCGGCGTCGTCACGCTCGGCTGGAACGCGGCCGCGTTGATGACCCTCTACTGGTTCGAACTCGGGATCGCCTCCGGCTGGGCCGTCGTCCGCGCGCTGTTCGCCGGCCGGCCGTCCGAGATCGAACGCGAGGTGCTGATCTCCGGGCCGCTCGCGCAGCGCCGGGTCGGGCTGTCGATCCCGTGGACCGGCGTTGAAGTCCGACTCTCCTCGCTGCTCGTCCTCCCGATCGCGGTGCCGCTACTCGCGGCCGTCTGGCTGGTCGTCGGGACGGTCACCGTCGGGGTGACGGCGGACGGCGGGCTGGGACAGGAGGCGCTCGACACGGTGACGCTCGCGATCCTCGCCGTCTTCGTCGGCGAGGGGGTGACGACCTTCGTCGAGTACTTCGGTCGCGGCGAGCACCGCGATCACAGCGCCCAGACTGCGATCCGAGGGGTATTCGCCCGCGGCGCAGCGATATTCTTCGGTGCGCTGTTTACCGTCACCGTCGTCGCCGTGACGACGCTGGAGAGCGACACGCCGATCTCGGCGCTCGACCCCTCCGCGGTCGGACTCCCCCTCCTGCTTGGGATCGTCGCGGTGAAAGCCGCGTTCGACCTCGGGGGGCTGTACGCCGACCGACTGGCGGCCTTCGACGAGTCGCAGGCGCTCGATCTGGGGTTCTCGTACGACCCGCCTCCGCGGGAGCCGGTCGACGGGTCGCTCGCGGGACCGATCGAGACGGTCCGCCAGCCCCGTCGCGCCCGGGTCGCCGGAGTGCTGACGACGCCCCTCAGTCATCCGGGGCTGTGGTACGTCGGCGGGATTTCCGCGCTCGTCGCCTTCCTGCTCGCCCTCGCCGGCAACCCGGCGGCCGCCGCGGCCCTCGCCGCGGCGGCCGTCGCGCTCCCCCTCTCCCTCGCCGCGCTCGACCACGAGTTCCGGCACGGACTCGTCGAGTACCGCGCCGGCGACGGCGCGCTGGTCGCGCGCGACCGGCTGTTCGGCGTGCCGCTGTGGCGCGTTGAGGCGTGGGAGGAGACCGGCCTTCGGGTGGAACGCCGGTGGTTCTCTCGGCGGCTCGACACGGAGACCGTCGTGATCGAACTCCGTGACGACGAGTACCGGATCCCGGGCCTCGCGGAGCCCGAGCCGGTCCTCGACGTCTTCGACAGGCGGCCGGACCGGCCGGACGAGTGACCCGGGCTACCCCGCCCCGCCCCCGGCGTCGTCGCGCCCGTACAGCGGGTGCGCGTCCCCGACGAGCCGCTTGAACACGAGGATGACGGCGGCGTGGAAGGCGACGAGGACCGTCACGCTCGCGACGATGATCGCCACCTCGGACGGGGTCGAGAGGAGGCCGAGCGAGACGATGAGCGTCGTCGCGCACGCCGGCGGGTGGACGGTCCCGGTCGCGATCATCGCCCAGCTGGTCGCCACGAGCGAGACGACCGCGCTCGCGGTCAGTCGGAACCCCTCGGGGGAGAACGCGGGCGGCGTGGCGGTGAGCGCCGCGCCGTCCGCGACGACCGTCCACGCGGCCAGCCCGGCGAGCCCGCCGATCAGGTGACTGCCGACCACGCGGACGGCGCGCTCCCGCTCGCTCCGCCGGTCGAACGCGAGGACGAACGCGGACGGCCCGAGGCTCGGGAAGACGAACGGCTGGCCGGTCGCCCACGCGACGAGGCCGAGGACGGTGAACAGCAGGCCGGCGTACAGGCTCGTCCCGAGGCGGCGGCGCATTGCGACCCGGTCGGCGGTCGACCCACAAAGCCCCGGCGGATCCGGGAGCGGTGCGCCGGAGATCGCGGAGCGGTATCGATCGCGATAGCCGAACCCGAACGCCTAATTGGGCCGGTGTCCCCCGTGGGGACATGTTCGCGACGCTGCCGGACCTCCTCCGACTGCTCGTCGTCCCCGCCTTCGCGTGGGCGGCGATCCGGGACGTCCGGACCCGACGCCTCCCGAACCGACTGTGGCCGCCGCTGTACCTGTTCGGCGCGCTCCTCCTGATCTGGGAGGCCGCCGCCCTGTGGCCGTTCGCGGGGTTCGACGGACGGATATTCCTCGTTCGGGCCGCGGTCAGCCTGCTGTTCGTCGCGCCGCTCGGCTACGCCTTCTGGTACCTCGGCGCGTTCGGCGGTGCCGACGCCAAGGCGATGATCGCGCTCGCGGTGATCTTCCCGACCTTCCCGGCCTACGAGGTTGGGAACCTCCTCTTCCCGCTCGTCGACACCGACCTCGGCGTGTTCTCGCTGACGATCCTCACGAACACGGTGTTGATCGGGCTCGCCTACCCGGTCGGTCTCGCCGCGCTCAACCTTGTCCGCGGCGAGGTCTCGAAGAACATGTTCTTCGCGCGCCCGGTCGCGACCGAGTCGCTGCCCGACAGACACGGACGGCTGTTCGAGGACCCGGACGGCCCGACGCGGGGCGGACTCGACCTCGACGCCCTCCGGATGTACCTCCGCTGGCGCGGCCTCACGCTGGCGGACCTGCGGGCCGACCCGGACGGGCTCCGCGACCCCGACTCGGTCGGCGAGACGTTCGACCCGACCGACGGCGGGACCCACGTCGGCCCGCGGACCGACGGGGGCCGCGCGGTCGACGACGCGGTCGTGGACGACCCGTGGGCCGCCGAGCGCTTCCTCGACGACATCGATCACGGCGCGTACGGCACGGACGCCGCGACGCTCCGCGACGGACTGGAGGTCGTCGCCGTCGCGGACCGCGTGTCGGTATCGCCCGGCATGCCGTTCGTCGTCCCGATGGCGATCGGGCTCGTCGTCTCGCTGACGTACGGCGACGCGCTGTTCGCGGTGCTCGGCGCGGTCGGTCTCGTCTGAACCCCGACTCCGAGAAAAATTCGTTCTCCCGGCGGCGACTCGTCTCAGCCCTCGGCCCAGACGTCGGCGGCGGCGAGGACGCGCGTCCCCGCCGGTCGCTTCACGAACTCCCCGAGGTCGCGGCCGATCAGGTCGTCGACGCCCCGCTGGGCCGCAACGTCGAGCAGGCGCTGGTCGACGGTCCCGTCGACGACGACGGCGTGCGGCGCGGTGTCGGCGGCGTCGAGCGCGTCGAACGCGTCGGCGGCGTCGACCTCGTCGAGGCGGTCGAACTCCGGGCCGAGAAAGCGCGCGCGCCCGGTCTCGCCCTCGACGACCTCCCGGACGTGGCCCCCGATCGACCGCGGTTCGTCAGCGGTCTCGGCGTCCTCGTCGGCCTCGCCGGGTCCGTCCGCCTCGTCCGTCTCCGTGTCCCCGACCGATTCGGCGTCCGTGTTCCCGGTCGGTTCCACGTCCGGTTCGTCAGTCGATTTCGGGTCCGGTTCGTCGGTCGGCCCCGCACCGAGGTCGTCGTCCGTCACCGAGCCTGACTCGACGTCGGTCCCAGCGCCGCCGCCGGTTCCGGGGCCCGCGGCCGTAGATTCCGCGGGTTCGTCGCCGGACTCGGTCGGTTCCTCGTCGGAGGCGTCCGGTTCCTCTCCCGATTCGGTCGGTTCGTCAGCCCGGTCGACGCCCGAGGATTCGGACGGTTCGGGCGACTCGGGCGACGGACCGCCCGCGTCGTCCGTCGGGGAGTCGCTCGGCACCGCGCCGCCGTCGCCGACGCGCGCGACCGATCCGGGGTCGTCGCCGTCGGCGGGCGACTCGTCGCTCGCGGCCGCCCGGAGGTCGGCGGCGTCCGCGAGGCTCGCGTACGGGACCTTTCCGCGGAGCGCCTCGAAGACGGCGTCGCGGCCGAGGTCCTCGACGGACTCGCCGGGCGGCGCGAACGCGACGTAGTCCACCTCGCCGACCTGCGCGAGCTCGCGGAGGATGAGCTCCCCCCCGCGGTCGCCGTCGAGGAAGGCGGTGACGGTGCGGTCTGCGGTCAGGTCGGCGACCGCCTCGGGGACGTTCGTCCCCTCGACCGCGACGGCGTTCTTGACGCCGCAGCCGAGCAGCGTCAGCACGTCCGCGCGCCCCTCGACGACGATGACGGCGTCGGAGTCGCCGACCCGCGGTCCGGCGGGGAGCCCCTCGTAGTCGACGATGCCCTCGACGCGGGCGGCGTCGCGGACCTCCTCTAACACGTCGCTGCTCGCGAGGCTCGTCTCCTCGAAGCCGCCGGCGACCAGCTCCTTGGCGCGCTCGACGACCTCGCGGCGCTTCGCCGCCCGCACGTCCTCGATGCTCGTCACCTCCACGGAGGCGTGACAGGGACCGATGCGATCGATCGTCTCCAACGCGGCCGCTAAGATGGCGGTCTCGACCTTGTCCAGGCTGGAGGCGACGGTGACCTCGCCGAACGACTGCCCGTTCTCCGACTCGACGGCGACGTCGATCCGGCCGACGCGCGAGGACTCCTGGAGGTCCCGGAGGTCCAGCTCGTCGCCGAGCAGCCCCTCCGTCTGGCCGAACACCGCCCCGACGACGTCGCTCCGCTCGACGACGCCGTCGGCCGCGATGGTGGCGTGTATCAGGTATTTTTCTGTGTCTTTCATGGTGTGTGAATAGTGATATCGGGCGGGAGAAGCCGCCCGCCTTACGTTTCGTCCGTCGCGGAAAATAGCTATCGCCACGCCCCTCCGTCGGCGACTATTGAAGAAAATTTCTCTCCGATTCGCCCTTTCGAACCTATCCGATAGTGACTAATGTCTACGGAAGTAGGTTCATCGTACATGACGCGCTCACGGAGTGATCTCGTGTGGATACCGACGTTCGCGACGCTCGTGGCGTTCGCGGTGCCGTGGCCCCTCTGGGGCGTCGACCGCGTCGTCGCGGGCCTGCCGGTGTGGATCTGGTGGCACGTGGCGTGGCTGGGGCTGTGTGCGACCCTCTTCTCGCTGTTCGTCCGGAGCGGCGCGTGGGAGCGGGGAATGGGACGAGAGGGGGCCGCGGCGGCGGAGCGCGGGGGTGGCGGCCGATGACGCTCGGGCTCTCGCTCGGCGTCGTCGTCGG
Source organism: Halorubrum hochsteinianum (assembly GCF_023702125.1). NCBI lineage: Archaea > Methanobacteriati > Methanobacteriota > Halobacteria > Halobacteriales > Haloferacaceae > Halorubrum > Halorubrum hochsteinianum. Next base: position 1,557,471 of record NZ_CP098415.1, read on the forward strand.
CTACCTCGTCGTCGCGCTCGCGCTCGGCCTGATCGCGTACCGCGTCTCGGAGACGACCGCCGAGGACTACTACCTCGCGAGCCGGTCGATCGGGACGCTCGTGCTGCTTTTCACGACGTTCGCCACCCTGCTGTCGGCGTTCACCTTCTTCGGCGGCCCGAACCTCGCGTACGCCGCCGGGCCGGAGTGGCTGGTCGTGATGGGGACGCTAGACGGCGTCCTGTTCGCCGTGCTGTGGTACGTCATCGGCTACAAGCAGTGGCTGATCGGCTCCCGCAACGGCTACGTGACGCTGGGCGAGATGCTCGGCGACCGGTTCGGCTCCACCGGGCTGCGCGCGTTGGTCGCGGGCGTGAGCCTCCTGTGGCTGTTCCCGTACGTGATGCTCCAGCAGATGGGGGCCGGCGAGGCGCTCGTGGGGCTCACAGACGGCGTCGTCCCCTACTGGGGCGGCGCGGCGCTCATCACGGCGTTCATGATCCTCTACGTCACCGTCGCGGGGCTCCGCGGCGTGGCGTGGACGGACACGCTTCAGGGACTGTTCATGCTCTCTATCGTCTGGGTCGCCGCGGCGTGGGTCCTCTCCGCGGTCGGCGGCGTCGGGGCCGCGACCGGCGCAATGTTAGAGGCCCGCCCCGAGTTCGGGAGCTTCGGCGGCGGGACGTACACCCCCGGGTTCATCATTTCGACGGCGATCACCATCGCGTTCGGGGTGACGATGTTCCCGCAGATCAACCAGCGATTCTTCGTCGCGAAGTCGGCCGCGACGCTGAAGCGGTCGTTCGCGCTGTGGCCCGTGCTGGTCCTCCTCCTCTTCCTCCCCGCGTTCATGCTCGGCGCGTGGGCGGCCGGGATGCCGATCGAGGTCCCCGAGGGCGCGAACGTGCTGCCGGTCGTGCTGAACGAGTACGCGCCGGCGTGGTTCGCCGCCCTGGTGATCGCGGGCGCGATGGCCGCGATGATGTCCTCGTCGGACTCGATGCTGTTGTCGGGGTCGTCGTACTTCACCCGCGACCTCTACCGCCCGCTCGTCGACGCGGACGCCTCCGAGCGGCGCGAGGCGTGGATCGCGCGGATCGGCGTGGCGGCGTTCGCGACGCTGGCGTTCGTCGCGAGCCTGTTCCGCCCGGGGACGCTGATCGAGGTCGGCGACACCGCCTTCTCCGGGTTCGCGCTGCTCGCGCTCCCCGTGATCTGCGCGCTCTACTGGCCGCGGACGACGCGCACGGGGATGGTCGCCGGGATCGCGGTCCCGCAGGCGGCGTACCTGCTCGTGGTGTTGTCGTCGGTCCTGCCGCTCGTCCCGACGCTGCCGCGGACCGTCTTCGGCGGGTGGGACGTCGCGCTCGGACTGATGGTGTTGTCCGGCGCGCTGACGGTGGGCGTCTCGCTCGTGACTGCGCCGACCGCCGACGGCGACGCCTCGCGGTTCGCGGTGGTAAGCGATTAGCTGAAGCCAGGTCCTGACCGGCGCGCTGCCGAGTCGCGGTTGGCGTCTCGTGGTCGACGGAGCGGTAGCGACCACATTCGAATCCCCGGCCGGTTGTTTATGAATAGCTGAGTTCAAATCGGCGGTGAACACCTCCAAAGCCCCAGTCGCGAGGAGCCCGTACGCTCGCTGCGCTCCTCGCTCAGTCACTACGTTCCCTCGCTGTGGTGCTTGACGTCGCCTACGGGCTCCTCGCGACTGCCCCTTTGAGTCCCACCCCACCCCGCACCGCACCCCACCCCGCACCGCACAGCACCGCGCCTCACGCCTCCCCCAGCCTCGCCGCTCACGCCCTGCGGGCGTTCGCGGCGTCCCTCGCACGCGCTCCTCGCGGCCGCCCTCGGCGGCCGCTCGAAGGCGCGCGCCACCGAAACGGTCAGGTGGAAATAACGCCGCGGAACCGGTCCCACCGCGTCGGACTCGCCGAAAGCCAAAAGCCGATCTGTCCCCGACGATAGGTATGAACGAGCCCGGTACCGAGGGCGTGCTGCTGGATCAGGAGACGCTCCGCGGTCGGCTCGACGACGCTCCCGAGTGGCTCCGAGAGCACTACCGCACCTTCCGGGAGTCGATGCTCGGCGAGCGCGACGGGTCGCCGTTCCCCTGCTACTTCGGCATCGAGGTCGAGCGCGAGGGGGACCTCCTGTACGCCGCCTGCGAGTCGACGACGGACCCCGCCGCCCTCCTGCGGCTGCGGGACGTCCTCCTCGAATACCTCGACACCTACGAGGACCACGCCGACCGCGCGCCGCTCGCGGTGTTCTTCCGGCCGCCCGCGGGCGACCGCGGCGAGGCGCACTACCACGAGCGGCTCTGGCACGTCCTGGAGTTCCTCCACGTCCACGACCCCGAGCCGTGGCCCGACGACATCCCGACGGACCCGGACACCCCGCGCTGGGAGTTCTGCTTCGGCGGCGAGCCGCTGTTCCCGACCTCTCGCGCCCCGTTCTACGACGACCGGAAGAGCCGGTACTCGCCGGTCGGACTGGAGATCACCTTCCAGCCGCGGGCGGTCTTCGAGGGGCTCACGGCCGACACGGAGGCGGGCGAGCGCGCCCGCGAGACCATCCGCGACCGCATGGGCGAGTACGACGGCGTCTGCCCCCACGCCGACCTCGGCGACTGGGGAGCCGAGGGCGACCGCGAGTGGAAGCAGTACCTGTTCCGCGAGGACGACGACGCCGGCCCGGACGCGTGCCCGCTGTCGCCGACCCGCGACCACCCGAAGGCCCCCGAGCCCCTGCTCGAACCCGGCGCGTGGCGGCGGTTCGCGAGCGACGCCGACGCGGGCGACCGCGACGCCTCCCCCACCGCGGGGCTCGGCGATGACTGACCCCGACGACGCGGTCCTCCTCCTCGTCGACTTCCAGACCGGCTTCGACGAGCCGGGGTGGGGCGAGCGCAACAACCCCGACGCTGAGGCGGTCGCGGCCGCGCTCCTCGACCGCTGGCGCGAGGCGGGCCGGCCCGTCGCGCACGTCCGCCACGCCTCGACCGAGCCGGACTCGCCGCTGCGGCCGGACGCCCCCGGCCTCGCGTGGAAGCCCGAGACGACCCCCGTCGACGGCGAGCCGACCTTCGAGAAGACGGTCAACGGGGCGTTCCTCGACTCCGGGCTCGACGAGTGGCTCCGCGAGGCGGGTCACGAGTCGCTCGTCGTCTGCGGGCTGACCACCGACCACTGCGTCTCGACCACGACGCGGGAGGCGGAGAACCGCGGCTACGACGTTCGAGTCGTCGCCGACGCGACCGCGACGCACGCCCGCGAAGCGCCCGACGGCGAGCGGATCGACCCGGAGACCTCCCACCGCGTCGCGCTCGCGCACCTGAACGGCGAGTTCGCGGCGGTCGTCGAGAGCGACGACCTGCTCGGGGAGCGCTGACCGCGACCGCACCGCCGAGGGCGACCGCGCTCAGTCGTCTGCCGCCCCCGACCCCGCCCCGCCGCTCGCGCGTTCGGCCGCGTTCGCGAACATCCCGCGCCGGGTCGTGTACAGGAAGTAGCCGCCGAGTCCGACGAAGCCGAGGACGTTCGAGGCGGCGACCGCCCAGAAGACGGCCTCGACGCCCCACCCCAGTCCGGGGGTCACGGTGACGCCGAGCGCGCCGAACGTCGTCGCGACCGGCACCGCCGCGACCGCGATCGGGAACCGGATCGCCCAGTACTTGATCAGGTCGGCGACGAAGGCGGTGCGGGTTCTGGACGCGCCGTTGAACCCGGCCAGCAGGGTGTACGTCCCGCCGAGCGCCCAGTAGGAGGCCCCGAGGATCCGGAGGTACGTCACCGCGAGGTCGCGCCCGGTCGCCGTGAGGTCGGGCGCGAGGAGGTCCGCGATCCCGCCGGCGAACAGGAACTGGAGGGCACCGAGCGCGAGGAACCCGGCGACGACCATCCCGGTGCCGACGGTGGTCGTCCGTCGGGCGCGCCGGGGGGCGTTAGCACCGAGGTTCTGGCCGACCATCGACTGGGCGGCCTGCTGCATTCCGAGCGCCGGGACGATCGCGAGCGTCGCGACCCGCGCGCCGACCGTGTACGCCGCGACGCCCGCCGCGCCGCCGGCGATCGCGACGAGCCCGACGACGAACACCCGGACCACCTCGCTCACGCCGCGCTGGCCGCCCAGCGGGGCCCCCACGGTAACCACCTCGCGGACGAGCGCGGGATCGAACGCGAACGCCTCGCGGGTGAGCCGGAAGGTGTCGCGGCCGATCCCGGCCGCGTACCCGAGGATCCACAGGAGCCCGGCGACGCTCGCGAGGACGGTGCCGAGCGCGGCCCCAGCGACGCCGAGCTCCGGGGCGGGGCCGACCCCGAAGATGAGGACCGGCGCGGCGACGAGGTTGACGAGGACGCTGGCGAGGCTCACGTGGAACACCGCGCGGGTGTCCCCGTACGCGGTGAAACAGTTCTCGACGGTGTCGCCGACGGCCCCGATCGGGAGGACCGCGATCACGAGCGCGAGATACGTCGCTGTCGTGCCGGCAAGCGCGGGGTCGACCCCGAGCAGCGCCACCAGTTCCTCCGCGTAGACGACCGCCGGGATCGCGACCGCCGCCGTGACCGCGAACGCGACGAGCGCGCCGCTGCCCGCGACGCGGCGCGCGCCCGTCGCGTCGTCGTTCCCGGCGCGCTGCGAGACGAGGATCTGCGTGCCGACCGCGCCGATCACGACCGTCGCGCCGAGCAGCGACTGGACCGGGAGGCTGAGGCCCACCGCGGCGACCGCGTCCTCGCCGACCCGCCCGAGCCAGAACGTGTCGATCAGCGCGTTCGCGACGTACACGACGTTCTGTGCGACGAGCGGCGCGGCGAGCACGAGCAGCACGCGCCCGACCGGACCGTCGGTGATCGCCTCCTGGTCGACGTCCAACATCGAATCGTTCCGGTATTAGCAGGTGATAATAAAAGTGTGATGGTCGTGAACACGACCCTCTGATCCGGCGTCGGCCGTCGGTTCGGCGCGGAGTCGACCGCCGGCTCCCGCGCTCGTTCGACCCTCCCGCGCGGCCGCCAGTCGGCGCGAAGGGAAACCTCTTAATGGACTACGCGCGGAATTCGTGGTATATGAGCAACGGCGACGACGACCCGGCCGACGCCTCCGAGGGGGCCGACGCCGCGGACGACGGCGGGGAGGCCGGCGAGTCGACGGAGACGGCCGCCCCGACGCTCCCCGAAGACCCGACCGAGGAGTCCCTGACCGAGTACCTCGACGAGATCGCGGACCGGCTCGACGCCGCCGAGACGGAGGCGGACCTCGACGACGTCGAGGCGCTGCTGGACGACGCGGAGACCGGCATCGAGGAGGCGGACCTGCCCGAGCCGGACGAGGACGACGAGGACGCCGACGATCCCCGATCCGACCTCGAAGACCGCGTCGCGGAGCTCCGCGACGGCGTCGAAGACGCCCGCGGCCCCTACGGCGAGGACGTCGTCGAGGCGATCGAGGCCGCCGTCGGCACGGTCGAGGACACCGAGTGGACCGAGGACGGCCGCGACGACGTCGCGGCCGCGGTCGCGTCGTTCGTCGACGCGGCCGCCGAGACGGTCGACGCCGGTCCCGACGGCGACGAGATCGGGGACCTCGTCGCGGCGCTCGACGCCGTCGCCGAGGCGGTCGCCGACGCCGACCTCGACGCGGACGACGACGCCGACGACATCGCCGCGCTGCTGGAGGCGACCGACGGGCTGGAGGCCGACCTCGACGAAGCCGAGGAGTGGGACGATCTGGAGACCCACGAGCAGCTCCGCGCGCAGGGCTACTACGACGTGCTGGGCCACTACAAGGACTACCCGGTCGAGTGGGCCGCGCTGAAGGAGCACGAGGCGCAGGGGAACGTCGACATGATCCTGCTCGCGCTCGACTCGCTGGGGTCCGAGTTCATGGAGCGCCACTGTCTGGAGGCGTTCGAGCGCATGGGCAAGCGCGGCAAGACCGAGGCGTCCGTCGAAGAGATACTCGGCCGCGCCGAGAAGCGCGACCGCCCCGCGATCCGGATCCTCGGGAAGATGGCGGCCGCGGAGGCGACCGACACCCTCGTCGAGTACGTCGAGGAGGACTCGAACCCGCAGCTCCAGAAGGCCGTGTTCAAGGCGCTCGGCGAAATCGGCGCGACGGAGGCCGTCCAGCCGCTCGCGAACCGGCTCGACCCCGACGGCGACACCGAGGACCTGGTCCGCCCGCACGCCGCCCGCGCGCTCGGGCTGATCGGCGACACACGCGCCGTCAAGCCGCTCGCCGACGCGCTCGAAGCGCACCCGTCCGACGACGTCCGCGCGGCCGCCGGCTGGGCGCTCCGCCAGATCGGCACCCGCGAGGCGCTCGAAGCGGCCGCCGAGTACGCCGACGAGCACTCCTTCATCGTCTCGACCGAGGGCGAGAAGGCGCGCGACGCGCTCGACGAGGAGCCCGAGCCCGCCGCGACGGCCTGACGCGGCCTCGCCCTGACTCGGTCTCGCCCTGACTCGGTCTCGCCCCGACTCGACCGCGAGCGCCCGTCCCGACCGCGAACCCTTTTCCCGGATACCGCCGCCACGTCCTCCGTGCCGCTCAGCCGCCCGAGCCGCGTGTCCCGCCTCGCGGCGCTCGTCCTGCTCGTCGCCGCGGCGAGCGTCGGCTGTCCCCTGTCGGCGGCGGCCGCTCCCCCGGGGGCGGAGCCGACGCCGGCCGCCTCGCCCGCTGAGATCGAGTCGACGCCGACCAACGCCTCTGACGACGTCCGCGAGCCCCGGATCGTCGAACTGTACCCGAACCCGACGACCGAGGAGAACCGCGGCGAGTACCTCGTCGTCGCCCTCCCGGAACCGGGGAACTGGTCGCTCTCCGACGGCCACCACGACGCTCGGGTCCCGGCGAACGCGACCGGGAGGGTGGTGCTGTCGACCGCGCCGAACCGGACCGCGTCGATCCGCGACGGCTTCCGACGCGACGCCGAGTCAGCGGGTCCGGACGCGACCGGGACGGCCTCGACGGAGGTCCGCCGCCTCACCGACCACTTCCCGCTGTCGGCGTCGGGCGACCGGATCGAACTCCGGCGGAACGGGACCGCGGTCGACGCCGTCGCCTACAACCGCGCCCGGGAGGGGTACCGCTGGCGCGCCGCGTGGGGCGAGTGGCGGCCGCGGGGGTACGAGCCCCGCTCGGCGAAGCCGGTCCGGGACGCGGCCGTGACTCCCTTCGTGCTCCCGGACAGCCCCGCCGTCCCGGTCGAACCGCTCCGGGCCGCCGAGGACCGCCTGTTCGTCGCCGGCTACACCCTGACCTCGGAGCGGGTCGCCGACGCGCTCGTCGCGGCCGCCGAGCGCGGGGTCCGCGTCCGCGTCCTGCTCGAAGGGTCACCGGTGGGCGGCTTCCCCGCCCGGAGCGCGCGGCTGCTCGACCGACTGACGGCCGCCGGCGTCAAGGTCCGGATCCTCGACGGCGAGGTCGAGCGGTTTCGGTTCCACCACCCGAAGTACGCGGTCGCGGACGACGACGCCGTCGTGCTCACGGAGAACTGGAAGCGGTCCGGCACCGGCGGTCGGAGCAACCGCGGCTGGGGGGTCCGCGTGGAGGGCGACGTCGGCGGCGGAAACGGGACCGACGCGGGGCGGAACGCGACCGTCGCGGACGAGTTGGCAGCGCTGTTCGCCGCCGACTTCGGGGCGCGCGACGCTCGCTCGTGGCCCGAGTTCCGCGCCGAAACCGAGTTCCACGGAAGCGGGCGCGCGAACGGCTCGTACCCGACCCGGTTCGACGCGCCGCCCGCGCCCGCGACGGCCGACGTGACCGTGCTGACCGCGCCCGGCAACGCGGCCGACCGGATCGTCGCCCGGATCGACGCCGCCGACGAGCGGGTGCTCGCACTCGCGCCGCGCGTCGGCGGTCCCGACGACCGGATCGTCCGCGCGCTCCGGCGCGCCGCGGACCGCGGCGTCGACGTTCACCTGCTGCTGTCCGACGCGTGGTACGACCGGGAGGCGAACCGGAACCTCTCGGAGTCCCTCGTGGACGAGCCGATCGCGGTCGACCTCGCGGCCGGGCGCGGCCGCTACGAGAAGGTCCACGCGAAGGGGCTCGTCGTCGACGACGCCGCGGTCGTCGGCAGCCTCAACTGGAACCCGAGCGCGGAGACGACCAACCGGGAGGTGCTGCTGGCGATCGAGGACGAGTCGGTGGCGGAGTTCTACGCCCGGGCGTACGCGGCCGACTGGCGGGGCGGCGGCGTCCACCTCCCGCTCGGGCTCCTCGCGGTGTTCGGCGTCGCGCTCGCGGGTTCCGTGGCCGTCGCTCGGCGGCGGATCGCGTTCGGGTGAAGCGGGACCGAGAGCGGAGCGGGACCGGAGTCGTCGCGGTCAGTCGTCGAGCGCGATGGTCGAGGAGAGCGCCTCGTCGATCTCGGCGTCCGCCATCTTCGCGACGAGCGCCTCGATCACCTCGCTCCGGCGGCCCTTCACGAACTTGATCGAGCCGACGACGAGGTGGCCGCCGCCGGAGACGCCGGCCTCGGGCAGCTCCTCGTTCAGCTCGGTCACCATGTTCGGGATGTCGAGGCGGACCCCGTCCGAGCGCAGGACGGAGAAGTCCGGCCCGTAGCCGATGGTGATCACGGGGTCGCCCGTCTCCTTCACCTTGCGATCGTGGAGCTCGCCGGTCGTCTTCCCCGGCGCGGGGTAGGTGAACCGGTGGGCGTACTCGTCCAAGTCGATCCGGTAGAGGTGCGCGCCGGAGGCGAGCCGCTCGTGTTCGACGTGGTCGTCGACGGCGTCGAGCTGGCGTTCGACGTCGCGCTCGGCGCGGTCCGAGAGGAACGCCACGAGCTCCTCGTGGCGCTGTTCGTCGTCGCAGCCGACGTTGAGCGCGTCGTTGACCAGCGTCTTCCCCTCGGAGTAGCGGAGCCAGTGGGCGGCGTAGTCGAGCGCCTCGCCGATGTCGAGGAGGTCGGACTCCTCGTAGCCCGCCTCCTCGGCGAGCGCGACGTAGTCGTCCATCGCCTCCGCCTTCGAGCGGTCGGAGAGCCCGGCGACCGCCGGGACGTGCTCCAGCTCCCCGGTGATCGACGGGTCGATGAGCCGCGCGAGCTCGACGCACATCATCCCCGTGGTGACCCGGTAGTCCTCGTCGTGGAGGTAGGGGTTGACGTGGGCGTCGAGCAGCGGCTCGACCGCCTCGGGGTCGGGGTGGTGGTGGTCGACGGCCGCGATGGGGATGTCGTAGTGCGCGAGGTTCTCGTACGCGGGGACGTCCTCCTCGGTAGACCCGTTGTCTAACATTAGGAGGAAGGGGAGCTTCTGGCCGTGGCGGGCGCGCCCCTCCAAGGCGAAGTTGAGGTCGCGGGTGACGTCCTCCATCTCGTAGTAGGGGGCCTTGCTCGGGAGCCGCTTGAACAGGTGCCGGGCCGCGTCGGGGTCCCCGTGGACCTCCTCGACGAAGTTCTCCAGAGCGAGCTGGACGGGGATCGCGGCGCACATCCCGTCGCCGTCGGCGTGGTGGCGGACGCGGATCGGGCGGCCGGCGAGCACGGTCCGGCGGAGGAGTCGGGCCAGCTCGCGGAGGTCGTCGTGGATCGGCTCGAACGCCTCCCACTCGACGAGCGGGTCGAGGTCGGCCGGCTCGGCCCGCTCGTCGAGGGCCGCCTCGTAGCGCTCGCGGGCCTCGGCGGCGCGCTCGTCGGGGAGCGGTTTCAGCGAGTCGACCTCAAGCTGGAGGGCGTTCTCGCGGGTCTCGACCGTGCCGCTGACGTGGACCACGTCGCCGACCTCGACCTCGGGGTACGCCCGGACGCCGGCGGACTCGAAGGCGGCACAGGAGAGGACGCCCGAGGCGTCAGCGACGGCGAATATCGTCGGGCCGCCCGTCTGTTTCGCCTGGACGACCTCGCCCTCGACGGTGACCTCGTCGCCCGGGGCGAGCCCGCGGACCCGCGAGACGGTCGGCTCGTGGGCGACGGTCTCGGTGCGGTAGTCGTCGGGGGCGACGTCGTCGAACGCCACGTCGCCGTTCTCCTTCACCTCGGTGAGCCGGACGACCAGTCGGTCGCCGACCGCGTAGTCGCCGTCGAGGTTCGACTCGTGGACGAGGCCGCTCACGGCGTCGGAGAGGTCGACGAAGACGCCGTAGTCGACGACGCCGTTGACCTCGGCGTGGTACAACGCGTCGACCTCGGCGTCTTCGAGGGTACAGTCCGGGGCCAGATCGTAGACGGTCGGCCGGTCGTCGGCCGCCCCCTCCGCCGCGTCGGCGTCGGGTTCGAGGCTCGAATCGCCTCGCGTGCCGGAACCTCCGGCGGTGTTTTCGCTCATAGACATCTTTCGGGAACGGCCGGTGTTAAGCCTGTTCTCTCGCCGCTCGGGGCGGTACGCCGCCGCCGAGTCCCGCGGTCCGGAACCCCTATGAGGCGACGGCGACTTGTCTCGCACATGCGACTGTTCCGCTCGGACGAGCTCCTCGGGATCGCCCGAGAGACCTTAGACTTCGTCCTCGAGGCGAGCGAGGAGACGCACCCCAACGAGTACATGGGGTTCCTCCGCGCGGACGACGCCCGGAAGCTGGACCTCGACCGGGAGGGGAAGGTGATAACCGACGTGCTCGTCATCCCCGGGACGGAGTCGAGCCCGACGAGCGCCAGCGTCCGCAGCCACATGAAGCCGAACGACATGCGCGCCGTCGGCTCGGTCCACTCGCACCCGAACGGCGCGCTGCGTCCGAGCGACGCCGACCTCGCCACCTTCGCGCAGGGGGAGGTCCACATCATCGTCGGCGCGCCCTACGGGTGGGGCGACTGGAAGGCGTTCGACAACGAGGGGAACCAGACCACCCTCGACGTGCTCGACGTGGAGGTGCCCGACGAGCACTTCTTCGATTTCACGCAGGAGGACATCGACCGCGAGCTCGCTGACCGCGACGACGGCGGCTTCCTCTCGTGGTTCCGATGACCCGGGTCGTCGCGCAGGGGACCTTCGACCTGCTCCACCCCGGCCACGTCCACTACCTGGAGGACGCCGCGGCCCACGGCGACGAGCTCCACGCCATCGTCGCCCGCCGCACCAACGTCACGCACAAGCCCGCGCCGGTGCTGTGCGCCCGCCAGCGGCGCGACATGGTCGAGGCGCTCGACGCGGTCGACGAGGCGCACCTCGGCGACCCGGAGGACGTGTTCGTCCCCATCGAGCGGCTCGACCCGGACGTGATCGTCTTGGGGTTCGACCAGCACCACGACGAGGCCGACATCGCGGGCGCGCTCGCGGACCGTGGCATCGACTGCCGCGTCGAGCGCGCGTCGGGCCGCGAGCCGAAGTACGAGGACGAACTGCTCTCAAGCGGCGACATCGTCGACCGGATCCTCCGGGAGCGGGGCGACGGCGCGGACGCGACGCCCTCGTAGTCCGGCGCACCCTCGTGGCCGGCCGCGCCCTCGTAGTCCGGCGTCGGGTCGGACGCCACGGGCGGTCGGCCGCCGGCGAGCGACCCGGATCGACCGTTCCGAGCGGGTCCGGTACGGGAGCCGAAACGCGGCATCTAAATGGACTGACCCCCAAATCGAGGTGAGTGAACATCCCCGACAGATTCCCCGCGGTGCTGGCCGCGGCCGCGATGGGCGTGTACCTGCTCGTCGTCGTCGGCGCGACCACCTCCCTCACGGAGGCGGCGACCGCCTGCGGCGGCTGGCCCGCCTGCGGGAACGGTGCCGCCCTCCCGGCGTCGACCGAGGGGTGGATCGCGCTCGGCCACCGCGTCCTCGCGGTCGCCGTCGGCCTCCTCGTCGCCCTCTCCGCCGCGCTCGCGTGGCGGGACGGCGCTGACCGCCGGGTCAGAGCGGCGCTCCTCGCCGCGCTCGTCGTCTACCCCGCCCAGGCGGGGGTCGGCGCGCTCGTCGCGCTCGGCGACCTCCCGGCCCCGCTCGCCTCGGCGCACCTCCTGCTCGGGGTCGGCATCTTCGGTGCCGTCCTCGCCGCACTCGCCTGGTGGCTGGAGGACGAGACCGGCGAGCCGGGCGACGCGCCCGACGACTTCGAGCCCGGCACCGACGACCTCCCGCCGATCGAGGAGGCCCCCGAGCCGGAGATCCCGTCCGCGACGGTTCCGAGGCTGAAAGCCACCGCCTCCGCGTACTTCCGGCTGATGAAGCCGCGCCTGATGTGGCTGCTCTGCCTCGTCGCCGCGGCGGCGATGGCGCTCGCGGGCGGCTCGGGCTTCACGGCCCGGGTCGTGGCGGCGACGCTCGCCGGCGGGGCGCTCTCGATCGGCGCGTCCGGGACGTTCAACCACGTCCTCGAACGCGACGTGGACAAGCGGATGCAGCGGACCAGCGACCGCCCGCTCGCGACCGACCTCGTGCCGGTCTCGCACGCGCTCGCGTTCGGCGGACTCCTCACGCTCGTCTCGCTCGGGCTGTTCTGGACCGTGAACCCGCTGACGGCCGCGCTCGGGCTGGTCGCGATCGTGTTTTACAGCGTCGTCTACACGCTCATCCTGAAACCCAACACGGTGCAAAACACCGTCATCGGCGGCGCGGCCGGGGCGCTGCCGGCCCTCATCGGCTGGGCCGCGGTCGCCGGCGAGGTCGGCGGCGGCGGGCTGCTGCTCGCCGCGGTGATCTTCCTCTGGACGCCCGCCCACTTCTACAACCTCGCGTTGGCGTACAAGGACGACTACGAGCGCGGCGGCTTCCCGATGATGCCCGTCGTCCGCGGCGAGACCGCGACGCGCCGCCACATCCTCTGGTACCTCGGCGCGACGCTGATCGCCGCGGTGGCGCTCGCCGCGGCCGCCGACCCGCTCGGCGCGCTGTACGCCGTCGTCGGCGTCGCCGTCGGGGCCGTCTTCCTCTGGACGGTCGTCCGGCTCCACTACGAGCAGACCGAAGGCGCGGCGTTCCGCGCGTTTCACGCCTCGAACGCCTACCTCGGACTGCTGCTGTTCGCGGTCGTGTTCGACGCGCTGGTGGTCTGAATGCGACCGCCCTCCCGACCGGTCTCGACGCGAACGCGGCGCACAGTTTGATTTAAATACGCCTTCGCTAATGCGTCTTGTAGTCAGATGAGTGATCAGTTCCTCAGCGACGGACGGCTGCTGTGGCCGGTGTGGAGCCTCGGGGCCCTCCTTTCGGCTTCCCTCGTCGCGGAAGGGACACTCCTCGCGTTCGGAGTCGTCACCGCGCCGGACGGGTACTGGACCGGGGCGGTCTCCTCCGTCGTGAGTCTCGGGGGCGTGGGATACGCCCTCCATCGCCTCCCGAAATCGGATCTCTCCGTCGACCGGTACTCCCGGATCGGCCACTAGTGTCTCGTGGGGACGGTCGGATTCCTCCTGATCAACCTCGGATTCATGGCGGCGATTCCGACGACCACGACGTTTCAGGTCGTCGGGTGGGCCCGATGGGCGATCGGCTTCGGCGGCGGGATCGGACTCGCAGTCGGCGTCTTCGAGGCGCGGGCGATAGACCGGGAAGTCGCGGCGGAGCGTGCGCGCGTCCGTCGGGAGAAGGCCGAGCGCGAGCGCGACCGGCTCGACGAGTTCGCGAGCGTCGTGAGCCACGACCTCCGGAACCCGCTCAGCGTCGCCACCGGGCGTCTGGACCTCGCGCGCCGGGAGCACCCGGACGACGAGCACCTCCGGGCGGTCGAGAACGCGCTCGAACGGACCTCGGCCATCGTCGACGAGACGCTCGCGCTCGCCCGGGAGGGGAAGACCGTCGACGAGGCCGCAGACGTCGACCTCGCGACCTGCGCCGCCGACTGCTGGGCGCGGGTCGACACCGGCGAGGCAACCCTCGAAACCGCGGAGACGGCGACGATCCGGGCGGACCCCGACCGCCTCTCGCACGTCTTCGAGAACCTCTTCCGGAACAGCGTGGAACACGGTTCCACGAGCAGCCGGACAGAGTCCGGCGACAGCGTGGAACACGGTCCCACGAGCAGCCGGACAGAGTCCGGCGACAGCGTGGAACACGGTCCCACGAGCAGTCGGGCGGAGCCCGACGACAGCGTCGAGCACGGCTCGACGGGCAGCCGGACAGAGTCCGGCGACGCGGTCGGAGACGGCGGCGACGTCACGGTGCGGGTCGGGACGCTCGCCGACGAGAGCGGGTTCTACGTCGAGGACGACGGACCCGGGATCCCGGCGGACGAGCGCGACCGCGTCCTCGACCCCGGATACACGTCCGCCGACGACGGGACCGGATTCGGGCTCTCCATCGTCGACCGGATCGCCGCGGCGCACGGCTGGACCGTCCGCGTCGCCGAGAGCGCCGACGGCGGTGCGCGGTTCGAGTTCGCCGGCGTCGAGCGGCCCGAGTCCGAATGAGCGCCTCGTCGCCCCGGCGGCACGGCCGCCGCGCCCGACCGCTGGAGTCCCCTCCTCGGGCGGCTCCCGTTTTAAGTTCGCTCGGGACGAACGGAGGGGCATGACACGAGTCGAGATCGAGTACTGCGTACCGTGTGGCATGTTGAACCGCGCTCAGGACGTCTCCGAGGCGATCCTCAAGCAGTTCGGGGAGTCGATCGACGAGGTCGCGCTGGTGACGGGCGACGCCGGCGTGTTCGTCGTCCGCGCCGACGACGAGGTCGTCTTCGACAAGGAGGAGGACGAGTACGACGTCGACGCCATCGTCCGCGCGGTCAAGCCGCACGTCGGCGCGGCCGCGTGACCGCCGACCCGCCGGCTCTCGCCGCTCTCTGATCGGATCACGCGGTCCGACCGCTCTGTCGGTTTTTTCCCCGGCTGTTCGAACGGGACAAACTAATTGTCGGTGGCGGACGAACCGCCGGTCGATGTCGGACGCATCGGAGCGGACGCGCGGCGAGGTCGCCGCCGACGGTTCGACGGCCGCCGGTCGGACGACCGACGGCGACGGATCGGCCGCGAGCGACGGGGAACCGTCGCGCTTCGACCGGACATGGTACCGCTCGCCGCTCGGGATCGCGGTGATCGCCGTCGACCTCCTCCTCACCGTCGCGCTCGCCGCCGCGGCGTCGCTCGCGATCGACGCGCCGCTCGCCGGCGTCGACGGGCTCTCGCCCGGCGTGGTCCCTCCGTCCGTCCCCCTGTTCAGCCTGCTCGGGGCGCTCGGGTTCGTGTTCACGACGCTCATCGAGCGGTTCGACGTGTCGGTCGGCACGCTCGTGCGGTACAACTTCCGGCTGCCGGCGGCGCTCCCGCTCGGCGTCGGGATCTACCTGCTCTCGGACGTCGTCCTCGGACAGGGGGTCGACGACGTCCCGCTCGTCGTCGGCGTCGTCTTCCTCTCCGGGCTCTACGTCAACCTCGCGTACAAGCGGCTCGGGGCGCTCGCCCGGCGGCTCCTCCCGGCGGGACGCGACGAGAGCGAGGGCGGAGGAACGACGGCCGGCGGGCCCGAGGGCGACGCGAACTGACGGGCCGGCGCGCGGCGTCAGTCGGGGTCGAACACCACCCGCGCGGAGTTCGTCACCACGAGGAGGCTGCTCGACGCCATCGCGAGCGCGGCGAGCAGGGGGTTGAGCGCGCCGGACAGCGCCAGCGGGATCGCGACCGCGTTGTAGCAGAACGCCCAGCCGAGGTTCTGTCTGAGCCGCCGGTTCGTCCCGCGCGTGACCGCGAACAGCTCCGGGACCGCGGCGAGGCGGTCCTCCAGCAGGACGGCGTCGGCGGCGTCGGCCGCCAGGTCCGTGCCGGAGGCGATCGACACCCCCACGTCGGCCGCGGCGAGCGCGGGGGCGTCGTTGCTCCCGTCGCCCACCATCGCGACCGGGCCGTCCGCCCCGAGTCGCCGCACCGTCTCGGCCTTCGCCTCCGGCGGCACCTCGGCGAACACCTCGTCGATCGCGGGGTGATCCGCGAACCGACGCGCGGCCGCGGGCGCGTCGCCGGTGAGCACGACCACCCGCCGGCCGTCCGCGTCGAGGTCGGTGACGACCGACTCCCACCCCTCACGCACCTCGTCGCCCACGGTGAGGACCCCGCGAGCCCGCCCGTTCCAGCCCACGTAGACGGGGACGTTCCCGCGGTCGCGGGCGGATGCGCCGGCCTCGCGGAGCCGGTCGGCGACCGGCCAGTCGCGCTCCGCGAACAGCGACCGGTGGCCGACGACGACCTCGTCGCCGTCCACCCGCCCGAAGACCCCGCGGTCGCGGACGTCGACGTCGGTCGCGGGAGGATCGTCGGGCGACCCGGTCGGGGCCGCAGTCGCGGTCCCGCCGTCGGCCGCCGCCCGGTCCGCGGCGCGGTCCGGCTCGCCGCCGCGAACTCCCGAGACGATCGCCTCGGCGACCGGATGGACCGAGGCGCGCTCGACGGCGGCCGCGCGCTCGCGGACGCGGTCGACGCCGGTCCCGGGCTCGGCGGTCGCGTCGAGCAGCCGCATCTCCCCGTCGGTGAGGGTCCCGGTCTTGTCGAGGACGACGGTGTCCACGTCGGGGGCCGCCTCGAAGACGGCGTCGGAGACGACGACGATGCCGCGCCCGGCGGCGTCGCGGATCCCCGCGGCGACCGCGAGCGGGGTCGCGAGCCCGAGGGCACAGGGACAGGAGACGATGAGCACCGTCAGCCCGACGAGCGCGGCGTCGACCGGCGGCGACCCGAGCACGAGGGTGGCGACCGCGCCGACGGTCGCGACCGCGACGACGAGCGGGACGAACACGGTCGCGAGCCGGTCGACGAGCCGCTGGATCCCGGACCGGGAGCTCTGGATCTCCCACAGCAGGCGCACGAGCGTGTCGAGGGTGTTGGCCGCGTCCTCGCCGACCTCAACGACGACCGGCGAGTCGGTGACGACGGTGCCGCCGCGGACCGCGTCCCCCTCGCGTTTCGTCGCCGGCAGCGACTCGCCGGTTATCAGGGCCTCGTCGACCGCGGCGGTCCCCTCGGCGACGGTCCCGTCGAACGGCACGCGCTCGCCGGGGCGGACGAGGAGCCGGTCGCCGGGGGCGACCTCGTCGGCGGCCACGACGTCGCCCGCCTCCGTCCGCGCGGTGCGGTCCTCGGTCGTCGTCAGATCGGCGAGCATTCCGGTCGCCCGGCGCTTGATGATCGACTCGTAGTGGTTGCCGGCGGTGACGACCAAGATCACGGCGATGGTGACGTCGAAGTAGAGGTCGGTCCGGCCGACGAGCAGCGCGAGCGTGCTGTACGCGTACGAGCTCGCGGCCGCGAGCGACACCAAGAGGTCCATGTTCGGCTGCCGCGCCCGCAGGCTCACGTACGCGCCCCGCAGGATCGGGTAGCCGGTGTAAAACAGCACGATCGAGGCGAACAGCCAGATCTGCGCGAAGAGGTAGGTCCCGGAGACGCCGCCGAGATCGACGATCGGATCGTACCCGAAGTACGTCGGATACAGGAAGAGGACGTACCACAGCATCGCCATCATCCCGAAGAACCCGCCCCCGATCAGGAAGCGGACGACCGCGTCGTCGTCCCCGTCGTCCGGGTCCGAACGGTCGCTCGCGGTGTAGCCCGCGACCGAGAGCCGGTCGGGGAGCTCGTCCGCGTCCACGGTCTCCGGGTCGTAGTCGACCCGGATCGTGTCCGTGGCGTAGCTCGCCTCGGCGGCCGCGACCCCCTCCTGCTCGCCGGCCGTCATCTCTAAGAACGACTCGCAGGTCGCGCAGTGCATCCCGTCGACGTGGAGGAAGGTCGTCTCGCCGTCGAACCCCTCGCCCGGGGTCGCGTCGGGTCGCCGCGCGTCGAGGTCCCCGAGGTCATCGACGTCGTCGAGCGAGCGCGCGACCGCGAGACAGCCCCGACAGCAGAACTCGCCGTCGACGTCGGGAGCCGTGTGCGGGTCGTCCCCGGTCGGGAGGTCACAGAGCGTACAGCGTGACATGAGTGGTCGTTTCCGCCGTTTCGCCGGGTGTTGCCTCCCCGGTCCGTCAGTCTCGCCTCGGCGCGTTCCGGTCGGCGACGCCGTTCCGGTCGGCGACGCCGTTCCGGGTCGGGTACGCGTGTTCCGGGTCGGCTACGCGTGTTCCGGGTCGGCCGCGTCGCCGCCGAATCCCGGCAGGCTCCCGCCGGTCGCGATCCGGAGGCTCGCCCAGATGAGCAGGACGTTCACCATGGTCACCGCCACGACGAACTCCGCGCGGTTGGCGATGAACACCATCGCGGGGACGAGGCCGCCGAGAACGAGGAGCACGGCCTGTTGGATCGAGAAGTCCATACCGTGTCCTGTCGGTCTCAGGGAATATATAATACCCGTGTTTTCAGGGTCCGAGAACGGGTAGACATTATATGTTTCCCTGAACACAACGCCGCCCATGGGCCAAAACGAGACCGCACACGCTGGCGCGGAGGACGTGGGCGGCGGCGAGGAGTTCGACCCGATCGGGACGCTCACGCTCATCGGAATCTACTTCGCGATTCTGGTGCTCGCGTGGGTGTACATCTACTACGTGGAGTTCCTCGGGCGGGACCTCGTCGTAGTGGGGTGATCAGACGTGCACATTCACGCCTACGAGAAGCTCTGGCTCGCGCTGTCGATCGTGCTGATCCTCGCGCTCATCGGAACCGTGACGTACGGCGCGGTGGGTCCGGGCGTGGCGATGGTCGCCGACACGCAGCAGACCGTCGACTCGGGAGCGCTCGACGAGGACGAGCGGTTCTCCGAGCCCCGCGTTGAGCAGGTCGGCGAGAACGAGTACGAGGCGTACGTCGTCGCCTACCAGTTCGCCTTCGAACCCTCCCCGATCGTCGTGCCGGCGAACAGCACCGTGACGTTACACGTCACCTCTCGCGACGTGATCCACGGCTTCGAGGTCGCGGGCACGAACGCGAACACGATGGTCGTTCCCGGCGAAGTCTCGGAGATAACCGTCGAGACGGACGAACCAGCCGAGTACGGGATCGTCTGTAACGAGTACTGCGGGGCGGGCCACCACGTCATGGAGGGGAAGCTCCACGTCGTGAGCCAGTCGGAGTTCGAGAACCGAGGGGGTGACTCGGCGTGAGCACCGCCCTCGAGGCCGAGCAGACGTTCGTCGACAAGTTCCCCGACGAGGCGCGCGTCGTTCGCGCGGCCTTCCTGAGCGCCTTCTTCGCGCTGTTCCTCGGCGCGATATTCGGCATCATCCAGACGCTCCACCGGACCGACGTCGCGCGGATCATCCCTTCGACGGACTACTATACCGTTCTCACCGCACACGGCGTGTTCATGGTGATCAGTTTCACGATCTTCTTCCTCGTCGGACTGTTCACCTGGGCGCTGACGCGCAGTCTGGATCGACCGCTGATAAACATCAAGATCACGTGGACGTGGTACGGGCTGATGGCGGTCGGCATGACGCTCACCGGAATCTCGATCCTCGCCGGGTTCGTCGACTCCATCGACATGAGCGCGGACGTGCTGTTCACCTTCTACGCGCCGCTTCAGGCGCATCCGCTGTTTTACACCGGGCTCGTGGTGTTTATCGTCGGCACGTGGATCGCCGGCGCGGACTGGTTCCGGACGTTCCTCGCGTGGCGGAGCGACCACCCCGACCAACGGATTCCGCTCCAGACGTTCATGGTGTTGACGACCATGACGATGTGGTACATCGCCACGTCCGCCGTGGCGGCCTCCGTGCTGCTGTTCCTGCTCCCGTGGTCGCTCGGCCTGATCGACCAGGTGAATCCGACGCTCACCCGGACGCTGTTCTGGTTCTTCGGTCACCCGGTCGTCTACTTCTGGCTGATGCCGGCGTACATGCTCTGGTACACGGTTCTGCCGAAAATCGCCGGCGGGCGACTGTTCAGCGACCCGCTGGCCCGCGTGGTGTTCGTGCTGTTCCTCCTGCTTTCGACCCCGGTCGGGATCCACCACCAGTACCTCGACCCCGGCATCGCCGAGGGGTTCAAGTTCATCTCGATGACGAACACGATGTTCCTGCTGTTGCCCAGCCTGCTCACGGCGTTCACCGTCGTCGCGAGCGTCGAGTACGGCGCTCGTCAGAACGGCGGCACCGGGCTGCTCGGCTGGCTCACGAACCTCCCCTGGCGCAAGCCGGAGTTCACCGGCATGATGCTCGCCGGTCTGATGTTCGCCGCTGGCGGCTTCTCGGGAATGGTCAACGCGGGGATGAACATCAACTACCTCATCCACAACACGCTGTGGGTGCCCGGCCACTTCCACCTCACCGTCGGGACCGCGGTCGCGCTGACGATGATGGCCGGGACCTACTGGATCTGGCCGCAGATCAGCAACAAGCCGATCTTCAGCAGTCAGATCGGGTTGTTCCAGGTCGTGCTCTGGTTTATCGGCATGGCGCTGATGTCGAACGCGATGCACGCCCAGGGCCTGCTCGGCGTCCCGCGGCGGACCGCGGAACCGGAGTACTCCGGCTTCGACTACCCGACGATGTTCGGCGGATTCGAGGAGCTGAACGTCCAGATCGCGATCGGCGGGACGCTGCTGTTCGTCTCGACGATCCTCTTCCTCGGGAACCTCGCGTTGACGATGGGGAACCCTCGCGTGTCCGGGCTCGCGGAGCCGCTTCCGAGCCCCGTCTCCGGCTCGGAAGACGCCCCGCAGGTGCTCGATAACCTCCGCCTGTGGGTGAGCATCGCGGTCGTGTTGGTCGTCCTCGCGTACGCCCTCCCGATAGCGGCGATCATCCAGCGCGGGGGTCTGCTCGGCCCGGGCGTCGGCACCTACCCGGTGTGGGTCGCGCCGCTGTTCGACGCGCTCGCGGACGCCGCGACGCCGCTCGTCGGCGCGGTCACCGACGCCTCGGCCTCGCTCGTCGAGGTGGTTCGGTGAGCGTCGATGTCTCCCGCGGCGGGCTGCTCGTGACGCTCGCCATCTTCGGCGTGATCGTCTACGAGATGCGGACCGTGCTGGACTTCGTCGGCGTCGAACTGCCGATCATCCCCTACATGGCCGCCGTCTTCGGCCTCGCCGGCGCGACGGTCTGGTACGTCTCGCTGAAAGGCGGGTGGCGGACCGAACCGGAGCGCGACGACCCCGCGTAGCGCTCCCGGCCTCTCTTTCGACACAACGCCTCGACCGCGGTCGTTATCCTTCCGTGACCCGAGGCGACCGTATGGACGAAACGCGCGTTACGGTCCGGTGTCGCGACTGCTCGCACGCGACGACCCACGACGGGCTCCGGGACGCCCGCGTCGCCGTGAGCGACCACGAGTCGGCGACCGGCCACGACGTCGCGTGGGACATCGAGTCCGTGGACGCCGGCGTCTCCCGGGCCGGTGCCGACGCGGGCGTCTGCGGCCGCCCGGAGTGCGCGAACGAGGACTCCCCGCTCGTCGACCCGGGGCCGCCGGAGTCGGGATCGAAGTCGGAGTCGGAGTCCCACCCGGAATCGTAGCCGAGAGCGGCCACCTCCGTGCGATCGACGCTCGCGGCGAGGGTTTATTTCCGGCCGCCCCCGACGTGAGGCATGGAATCCAACAGCGCCCCCGGAAGCGACGGCGCTTCCGGCGGCCCGGACGCGGACGGGTCAGCGGTCCGGTCTCGGCCGACCGCTCTGCCGGACGAGGAGGCGCTCGACGCCTTCGTCGAGGACGCGGGAGTCGCGCTCTTGATGTTCTACACCGAGGGCTGCGGGATCTGCGCGAGCATGGAACCGGTGGTCGGAAACGTCGCTCGCGGCGTCGCGGCGGACGTGTCGGTCGGGCTGGTGAACCCCCGCGACGACCCGCCGCTCGTCGAGCGGTTCGACGTGCGGAGCGTCCCGCTGTTCGTGCTCTTCGTCGACGGCGAGCCGGTCGCGCGGCGCGCGGATGGGTTCGTCCCGGGCGAGGACCTCGCGGCGTGGGTCGACGAGCACGCGGCGTAGGTCGGGGTCGATCGCGCGTTCCGGCGGAAGGGTCGGTCGTCACGTCCGCTCGAAACCGCTCGGTACGAGACACCCGCACGGAACCGGTTCGATCCGTTCCGCGGGCTTCGGTTTGAACGAACAAAGTACCGCGAGTTTATTTTAGTCGTTGGGAATTTAACGGGTTGTTGAGTGATATCGTCCGGATCTTCCGCTTGGAGGCAAACTATGTCGGTCTCACCCGTCGAGCGCGAGGTCTTCGGCGATCCGCTGGCACCGATCGACCGCTTCGTGTGCGGTCTGACCGTCGCGGTCGGGGCGATCGGACACGCCGCGTTGGCGGCTGCGATCGTGACGTTCCTCTACGCGGTCGTCTCGGTCGGCCTGTGACGGCCGCGTGCGGTCGGCGAGCCGGAACAGTCCGTCTCCCCGGTTTCTCCCGCCCGTTTCCCGTCCACGGCGTCGTTCCCCGCGACGGTTTCTTCGAGTCCCGTCCCGCAACCGCACGACACCTCGCCCCACCGCACGGCCGTCCGGATTTATAAGCGACTGCGCTCGACGGAACTCTTTTGAGCCGGAGCGGCCTACTCGGAGGCAGTATGGGACTGGGCTCGGACATGTACCGGCAGCAGATCCTCGACCACTACAAGAACCCGCGCAACTACGGGGAACTCGAGGATCCGGACTTCACGCACGTCGGCGAGAACCCCTCCTGTGGCGACACGATCCGGATGGACGTCGACCTCGACGACGCCGGAGAGACCGTCGAAGCGGTGCGGTTCACCGGCGACGGCTGCGCCATCTCGATGGCCTCCGCGAGCATGCTCTCCGAGCGGCTCCACGGGATGGGCGTCGAGGAGCTCCACGAGATGGACACCGACGACGTCACCGAGATGCTCGGCGTCGACATCTCCCCGATGCGCGTGAAGTGCGCGGTGCTCGGACGACAGGTCGCGCAGGACGGCGAGAAGATCCACCGCGGCGAGCTCGACCCCGAGGACCACGACCGCACGGCGACCGAGGAGTAGTCGGTCCGCGTCCGAGAGCCGCCCCCACAGCGCCGAGGGCCCTCTCGCCCCGAGCCCACCGGACTTTTGCCCGCGAACCACGTTCGTCCGCGTATGAGCGACGGGTTCGACAAGGAGGCCGAACGAGAGAAGCTCCGCGAGAAGCTCGCGGACGACGAACAGAAACGCGAACACACCCAGCGGATGTCCGAGCTCCTCTTAAAGGGCGCGACGATGACGAACCGCCACTGCGACAACTGCGGCGACCCGATCTTCCGCCACGACGGCCGCGAGTTCTGCCCCTCCTGCGGGAACGAGGTCGGCGGGGCCACCGGCGCGAACGCGGACGAGAACTCGGCCGGGGCCGCCGACTCTCCGGCCACCGACGCCGACTCTCCGGCCACCGACGCCGACTCTCCGCCCGTCGCGAACGCGACCCCGGAGGGCGGCGTCGACGCCGGCACGGCCGACCCTGACCCGGGCGCGGTGCCCCCCGATGCGGGCGCGGTGGCCCCCCACGCCGGAACGGCCGAGACCGACGCGGCCAGCGCCGACACATCGGTCGATTCCGGCGCACCCGAGAACGGCCGATCGCCGGCCTCGTCCCCGGCCGCCGCGCCGTCCGGGCAGCCAGAGCCGCGGCGGGCGGAGCCGCGGCGGTCGTCGCCGGACGAGCGCTCCGAGCCGGATCGCTCTGCCCCTCGACAGGCCGAGCCCTCCCCGTCCGCGTCTCCGCGGTCGGCCGCCGACGCGGGGGGCGTCGACGCCGCCCGCGCGTCGCTGACGCGCACGCTGACCCGGTTCGCTCGGGCCGCCGAGGAGACCGACGACCCGCGGCGCGCCCGCGACCACCTCGAAGCGGCCCGCGAGGCGGCCGAGGCGCTGGCCGCATTAGACTGACTCTACTGCTCAATCGCTGCCAGCGAGCCCGCGGGGGAGACCGCCGAAGCCCTTAGGCGCTCGGCTGTACGTACTGGGTTTCGTCGGGAGTACCTCCGTGACCGAGAACGCCGAAGCCCCAGTCGCGACGGCTCGCGCGCCTCGCTGCGCTCCTCGCTCGTTTGCTTCCGCTCACTCGCTGCGGTGCTTGCTGCGGCGAGCTTCACCCTCGCGACTGCCCCTTCGAGTCCCGCCCCGCAACAGCACCACCCCGCGCCTCACGCCTCCCCAGCCTCGCCGCTCGTTTGCGGGCTCCCTCCGGTCGCCCGCGGCACTCGCGGCGTCCCTCGCACGCGCTCCTCGCGGCCGCCGGTGGCGGCCGGGCGGCGGCGCGCGCCACCGCAGTTTCGTAGAAGGGGTCGTCGTTATCGGCCGCTCTCGACGGCGACCCGCATGTCCGTCGCCAGCCGCTCGGCGCGGTCGGCGTCGGCGGACTCCGCGTAGATCCGTATCTTCGGCTCGGTGCCGGAGGGGCGGACGAGCACCCACGCGTCGCCGTAGTCGAGGCGGTAGCCGTCGGTCGTGTTCGGCTCCGCGTCCGCGGTCTCGACGTAGGCGCGGGCGGCCGAGAGCATCTCGTCGCGCTCGTCGTCGTCCTCGTACTCGACGTTCGCCCGCACGAAGTGGTAGTCGGCGTACGGCGCGACGACCTCGCTGACGGGCGCGCCGCCCGCGGCCGCGAGCAGTTCGAGGAACCGGGCCCCGATGTACGCCCCGTCCCGCGAGAGCCGGTACGGCGGGAAGAACACGCCCCCGTTCCCCTCGCCGGCGATCGGGACGTTCGTCCCCTCCTCGTGGAGGTCGCGGGTCCGGGTGATGATGTTCGTCGCGCCGATGGGGGTCAGTTCGAGGTCGGCGTCGTTGTCGGCGCAGACGTCGACGAGGCGCTGTGAGACGTTGACCGCGCTGACGACCGCGTCGCCGGGTTCGAGGCACGCGTCCGCCATCGCCGCGAAGGAGGTGTCGCCGTCGACGAACGCGCCGGTCTCGTCGACGAAGACGGCCCGGTCCGCGTCGCCGTCGTGCGCGATCCCCACGTCGGCGTCGGTGGTCGCGACGAGCCGCCGGAGGTCGGCGAGGTTCTCGGGGACCGGCTCTGAGTCGCGGCCGGGGAAGTGCCCGTCCGGCGTCGCGTTCACCGTCAGCACCTCGCAGCCGAGTTCGCGGTAGATACGGGGAGACGCGACCGAGGCCGCGCCGTGGCCCGGATCGACCGCGACGGTGAGGTCGGCGTCCGCTATCGCGTCGCGGTCGACCGCCTCGATCAGCTGGTGGACGTAGTCGTCGACGACCCCGTCGACCGGCGTCGTCGCGCCCGCTTCCCGCCAGTCGGCCCGGTCGTACTCGTCGTCGAGGACGCGGCGCTCGATCCGCTCTAACACGTCGACCGAGAGCTCGACGCCGTCGTCGCCGACGAGCTTGATCCCGTTGAACTCCGGCGGGTTGTGCGAGGCGGTGACGAGGACCGCGGGGACCCCCGCCGACTCGCAGTAGTTGCCGACCGCCGGCGTCGGGACGACGCCGAGTCGGTCGACGTCGCAACCCACCGCGGCGAGCCCGCTCGCGGCCGCGTTCGCGAACAGCTCGCCGGTGGTCCGCGTGTCGCGGGCGACGGCGACGCGGTCGGCGTCCCACACCGTCCCGGCCGCCTTCGCGATGTCGAGGACCAGCGCGGGCGTGAGATACCGCAGCGCGACCCCGCGGATGCCGCTCGATCCGAACAGCTCCATGCGGAGCAGTCCGGCGGCCGACGGGAAAGCGGTTCCGAACCGCCCCGACCGAGGCTCCCCGACGCGCTCGGCGCGCCGACCGTCCGCGCCGACGCGTGCGGTTCATGCCGCTGGCGCTCCTCGGTCCGGTATGGACCACATGCGACGCGACGCGCTCGCCGGGGGCGCGCTCGCGCTCTCCCTCGCGACGGCCGGCTGCCTCGATTTCGCGGCGGGCGATGGCCCGCAGGGACCGGAGGGAACGCCGGCGACGCTGACCTGCGACGAGGACGGGTTCGTCCGACTCGACCAGCCGTTCGAGGCGTCGGTCGTCGGCACTCCCGTCGAGACCGACGAGACGGAACTGGAGCTCTCCACCGAGGGGACGACCGAGACCTACGGCCAGTCGCTCCGGGTGGTGCTCCGGAACGCGGGCGACGCCCCCGCCCCCACGCTCGGCGAGTCCGCCTACTCGGTCCAGCGCGAGACGGAGGCGGGGTGGCTCGACGTCCGCGGCGGGACGGGCGGCGAGGCGGTCGAACTCCCGCGGAGCGAGGACTCGGTCGCCGTGAGTTCGGCGTACTCGTGGGACCTCACGCTGACGGAGGCGGGGATCGCGGACGCGGTCGACGGCGTCGACCTGACGGTGTGTCCGCCGCTCGGACCCGGACCCTACCGGTTCGTCTACTGGGGACTCGTCGGGGCCCCGCCGGTCGGCGTGGAGTTCGAACTGGTCGGATAGGGTCGCTCGCCGCCGCTGACTCCGGCTCAGAACGGTTTCCAGTCGGAGGGCTGCCCGACGCGGCCGCGGACGCGGAACTCCCGCGCGTCGTCGTCGACCCGGGTCTCGACGACGGTCTCGAACGGTTCGTGGAGGGTGTGAACGACCTGCTCGTCGTGGGCGGTCGAGCCGAGGACGCCGACGAACGGCCACCCCTCGCCGGAGGTCTGGGAGGTCATCACTCTGGTGAACTGGTAGATCCGCTCGGGGTCCCAGTACATGAGCAGCTGCGACAGCGAGTAGATCCCGACCGCGCGCTCGCGGCCGGCGGAGGACTCGACGACGTCGGTGAACTTGATCCCGATGTCGGTGAGGTTGCCGGCGCTCGCGACGTACTTCGTCGTCGGCGTGTCCTCCCGCTTGTCGCCCTGCTCGTGGGTCACGCAGTCGATGACGACCACGTCGTCGCCCGGGTTTCCGGTGAGTTCCTCGTAGTCGCCCCGGACCTTCTCCGCCGTCCGCCCCGTCGAGATCACGACCGGGCCGTCGGACCACGAGGCCAACAGCCGGTTGAACAGGTCGTACTTCCCGCTCATCGGGGGACCGCTGATGAGGACGCTGTCGGCACCGCGGACAGCGTCGGGAAGCAGAGTCATTTGGTGAACGTGAGAGAGTGTTCGGTAAAACCCTTCCGAGGGATCACTTTCGGAGCATTGAGGGGAGGTCGAGCGAGGACGGCGGCCCCTCCCGCGGCCGCTCGGTGAGTGTCAGTTCGCGTATCGCGCCGGGCAGCGCCGCGGGCACCGGCGACTCGCGCGGAGCTCCGAGGTCGTCGACGAGGGAGCTCCACACCTCCTCGTCGTCGGGGTCGTCGCCCTCCGCCTTCGCCTCCAGGGCCTTCGTCCGCCCCTCGTCGTACGCCAGTTCGACGATGCTCCGGTCGTAGCTCCCGGGGAACGCCTCCAGCACCCGGTCCAGCTCGTCGGGGCGGGCCTCGTCGACCCCGGCGGCGACCCCCAGCGCGAAGGCGCGCTCGACGGCCTCCTCCCGCGAGAGCTCGTCCCACTCCGTGCCGAACGTGCGGTCGTACATCAGTGGGTCACCGTCGCCGCCGAGCCGACCCGGAGCCCGCCGTCGGTGAACTCGACGTCCTGAATGTCGGTGTCGACGTCCGTTCCCCGCATCTTCAGCACCTGAACCCCGCGGCGCATCCCCTCGTCCTCGAGGTAGTTGTGCATGAAGACGACGCCGTGCGCGAGGTAGTGCTCCTCCGAGTAGGCGCTCGGGTCGGTCATCTCGGAGATCAACAGCGTCGTGGCGTCGGTCCGCTTCAGCGAGGAGAGCAGCTGGATCATCGTGTCCTCGTCGTCGTCCAAGAGGAACCGCAACAGCATGGTGGAGTCGAAGACGACCCGGTCGATGTCGCGGGAGTTGATGAACCCGGTGAGGCGGTTGGTGACGCCGGACCGGTCGCGGCGGTCCCCGGGCAGCCCGAAGAACCGCCGGCCGTCCGAGGAGAAGGAGTCGAGGAACGTGACGCGGTCGGAGTCGAGCGCGCGGTCGAACCCGAAGTCGTAGCCGCTCATGTCCTCGCGGATCCCGGCCTTGGTCTCGTGCATGCTGATGTACAGCACGTCCTCGCCGTTTCGAGCGCCCTGAGCCGCGAACTGCGAACAGAAGGTGGTTTTGCCGCTCCCGGGCGGACCGCTCACAACGTACAGACGGTCCTCGGGGAATCCCCCGTCGACGAGATCGTCGAACCCCGGGACGCCGCTTGAGACGCGCATACGTACGCAACCCATTGCGCGGCTGATAAGCGTTGCCACCCGGTTCTCACGGGTGAGAACCGATAGCCGTGGTTCGGCCGGCCGACGGCCCCCGGCTCGCGCCGTCGGCACCGCGTCGCTTCGGCCCCTCCCGGCGACCGCCTCGGCGTGCCTCCCAGCGCCGTCTACGCCTCCGCGGCCTCGACGTCGCCGAGCTCGGCCGCCAGCTCGTCGTCGACGTCCGGGGAGACCCACACGACGAAGCGGTCGTCGGACTTGACGATGCCGCGGACGCCCTCGTCCTCGACGGTGGTGCTCTGGTCGACGTCCTCGGGCGCGACGTCGCGGACCTGGAACACCTCGTCGACCATCCAGCCGACCGTCCCGCCCTCGTCGATCTCGCTGTCGTCGAACACGACGATGCGCTCCCGGGGGCCCTCCTCGTCGATCTCGAACAGCGTCTTCGGATCGACGATCGTGGTCGTCCGGCCCCGCAGGTCCATCACGCCCTCGACGTGGTCCGGCGAGTTCGGGATCCGCGTGAGCTCGCCGGCGTCGACGATCTCGTCGATGACGCCGATGTCCAGACAGTACGTCCCGTCGCCCAGGCCGAACTCCAACACCTTGGTCGGTTCGGCGTCCGCCTCTGTGGCTGCCATACACGCACCTGCGGTCAACCGACAAATAATCGTGTCCCCTGAATTATCAGGGGTGATTACTGGGTCCGTGGATTTATGCTGATTCTGGGTCCGGTGTTGAACATGAGCAGGACGACGGATCGGCGCGGCGGTCGGGACGGGTCGCCGCGGGTGGTGGTCGTCGACGACTCCCCGTTCATGCGGGGTCTGATAAGCGATCTCTTGAGCGATGCGGGGGTCGCGGTCGTCGGCGAGGCGGGGGACGGAGAAGAGGCGCTCTCGGTGGTCGCCGAGGAGCGCCCCGACGTCGTGACGATGGACGTCGAGATGCCCGGAATGGGCGGGCTCGAAGCCGTCGAACGGCTGATGGAGGAGACGCCGACGCCGGTGTTGATGCTGTCGGCGCACACCGACGAGGGCGCTGAGGTCACCTTCGAGGCGCTCGACCGCGGGGCGGTCGACTTCTTCGCCAAGCCCGGCGGCGAGGTCTCGACCGGCGTCTCGCGCGAGTCCGAGCGGCTCGTCGAGGCGGTGCGGTCGGTCGCGGACGCCGACCTCGACGCCGCGACGCGCGAGCGCGACGACCCGAGTTCCGCGGCGTCGGAGCGCTCGGACTCCGGCTCCGACGCGGACGCGGCCGACGTGGACGGCCCCCTGACCGTGGTCATCGCGGCGTCGACCGGCGGCCCGAACGCGGTCGAGCGCGTGCTGTCGGCGCTGCCGATGGCGGACTGCCGCGTGGTGATCGTCCAGCACATGCCGGAGGCGTTCACGTCGCGGTTCGCGAACCGGCTCGACGAGGCGTCCGCGTACGACGTGCGCGAGGCGAGCGACGGGGCGCGGATCGGTGCCGGCGAGGCGCTCGTCGCCCGCGGCGGCAGCCACACCCTGATCGACAGCTACCGCTCGGGGCGGCTCCGCGTCAAGCTCGACGCGGACGACGACTCCCACACCGTCACCCCCGCGGCAGACGTGACGATGCGCTCGGCCGCCGAGGTGGTCGACGACCCGCTCGTCGGCGTCGTGCTGACCGGGATGGGATCCGACGCCGCCGAGGG
Organism: Halorubrum hochsteinianum; assembly: GCF_023702125.1. Classification (NCBI taxonomy): domain Archaea; kingdom Methanobacteriati; phylum Methanobacteriota; class Halobacteria; order Halobacteriales; family Haloferacaceae; genus Halorubrum; species Halorubrum hochsteinianum. The sequence goes on from NZ_CP098415.1 coordinate 1,586,998, forward strand.
GATCCGCGCGATGGCCGACGCCGGGGCCCGGACGCTCGCGCAGAGCGAGGGGACCTGCGTCATCTACGGGATGCCGAAGCGCGCCGTCGAGACCGGCGGGGTCGACGAGGTACACGACCTCGACGACGTCGCCGGCGCGATCGTGGGGGGTGAGGCCTGATGGACTCCCACCGCGCCGCGTTCGTCGCCGAGGCCGAAGACGGGATCACGGACCTGAACAACGCGCTGCTCGCCCTCGAAGCCGACCCCGAGGACGCCGAGGCGATGGACGACGTGTTCCGCGTCGCGCACACCCTCAAGGGGAACGCCGCTGCGATGGGGTACGAGGACGTCTCCGACTTCGGGCACGCCCTCGAAGACCTGCTGGACGCGGTCCGGCAGGGCGACCGCGAGGTGACCCCCGAGCTGATGGACCTCCTCTTCGAGGGGGTCGACGCAGTCGAGGCGATGGTCTCGGAGATCGCCGACACCGGCGAGGTGTCGACGGACCCCTCCGACCTCGAGTCGCGCCTGCGCGAGATGGAGGAACACGGCACCGTCGGCGGCGGCGAGGGCGACGAGTCCGGAGCCGACGACGCCGGAGGCGACGGCGAGATCGACGGGACCGCCGACGCCGATTCCGACGCTGGCGATCCCGGCGCAGACGAGGACGCCGAAAGCGACGAGGCCGACGCGCCCGACGTCTCGGTGCCGGAGCCGCCCGCGGCCGCGGCCGACCTGCCCGAGCCGGTCGCGTACGCGGACGTGACGATCGGCGAGGCGAAGATGGCGGGGGTCGACGCGGCGCTCGTCCTCCAGGCCCTCGACGAGCAGTTCGACGCGCACGCGACGGACCCCGACCCGGAGGCGCTGGAGGACGGCGAGTACGACGAGCGGTTCGACGCGTTCGTCGGCGGCACCGAGCCCGCGGTCCTCGCCGAGGGACTCGAAGCGCTCACGCAGGTCGAGTCGGTGACGGCGGTCGCGCTCGACGGGTCGGCGGACGGCGAGGCGGCCGACGACGCCGAGGGGACGGCGGCGGACGCGACGGGCGACGCGGTCGAGGAGACGGCCGCGGACGCCCCGAGCGACGAGGCCGACGACGAGTTCGATGCCGCCGACCCCGAGGCGACCGGATCCGAGGGCGTCGACGGCGAGACCGACGACGCAGACTCGGAGGGCGACGAGACGGACTCCGGAACCGACGACTCCGGGCCGTCCTCCGGTGGCTCGGACTCCAAATCCGGCGACGAGATCAAGTCGATCCGCGTCGACGTGGACCAGGTCGACGAGCTGTACGGGCTGGTCGAGCAGCTGGTGACGAGCCGGATCAAACTCCGCCGCGAGATCGAGGGGACGGACGCCGAGTCCGACGCCTTAGACGAGCTGGACAAGCTCGCCTCCAGCCTCCAGGACACGGCGATGGACATGCGGCTCATCCCGTTCTCGCAGGTGTCCGACTCGTTCCCGCGGCTCGTCCGCGACATCTCCCGGGACCTCGACAAGCGGATCGACTTCGAGATCGAGGGCGACGACGTGGAGCTGGACCGGACGATCCTCACGGAGATGCGCGACCCGCTCGTGCACGTCCTGCGGAACGCGGTCGACCACGGGATCGAGTCGCCGGAGGAGCGCGAGGCCGCCGGGAAGGACCCGACCGGCCACGTGGAGCTGACCGCCGAGCGCGAGCGCGACCACGTGATCATCGAGGTCACCGACGACGGCGGGGGGCTCGACCCCGACCAGCTCCGCGACAAGGCGGTCGACGAGGGCGTCAAGAGCCGCGAGGCGGTTGAGGCGATGGAGGACGACGAGGTGTACGACCTCGTGTTCCACCCCGGCTTCTCCACCGCGGAGGAGGTCACGGACGTCTCCGGCCGCGGGGTCGGCATGGACGTGGTGCGGACGACCGCGCGCGACCTCGACGGCTCCGTCTCGATCGAGAGCGAGCCGGGCGAGGGGAGCACGGTCCGGTTCCGGCTCCCGGTCACCGTCGCCATCGTGAAGGTGATGTTCGTCGACGTCGGCGGCACGGAGTACGGCATTCCGATCAAGTCGATCGCAGAGGTCGCCCGCGCGGACGACATCGAGGAGGTCCACGGCGACGAGGTCGTTAGACACGAGGACGACCTCTACCCCGTCGTCAGGCTCAACGAGCGGCTCGGTGAGGTCGACCCCGGAGCGGTCGAGGCGTCCGCGGCGGCGTCCGCCGACGAGACCCCGGCCGCCGACGGGGGCGTCGCGGTCGACGACGGGACCGCCGACGCGCCGGGCCCCGACGACGCCGGGGACGGGGGCGACGAGGCCGGCGACCCGGACGACGCCGGCATGCTCGTCCGGATCCGCGAGGAGACGCGGCAGGTCGCGCTCCACTGCGACGCCGTCTTAGACCAGGAGGAAGTGGTCGTCAAACCGCTCGACGGTCCGCTCTCGGGGACGCCCGGCCTCAGCGGCACGGCCGTCCTCGGCGACGGGGACGTCGTGGCCGTGCTCGACGTGGTGAGCCTATGAGCGAACCGGGCGACGAGGGCGAAACGGCGTTCGAGGGGGTCCTCCGGCAGATCGACGATACGGTCCCGTTCGAGCCGGGGTACTACAACGAGTCGTACCTCGACCGGCGGATCACGGCGCGGATGCGGCGGCGCGACACGGAGTCGCACGCCGAGTACGAGCGCATCCTCCGCGACGACGACGACGAGCGGCAGGCGCTGATGGACGCGCTCACGATCAACGTGACGGAGTTCTTCCGCAACCCGGAGATGTGGGACGTCCTCCGCGAGGTGTTGCGCGAGCGGACCGCGAACCAGCGGCGCGTCAGGGTGTGGTCCGCGCCGTCGGCCGACGGCCGCGAGCCGTACTCCGTCGCGATGTTGGCCTGCGACGACGACCGGATCGACGAGTCGCGCGTGGAGGTGCTCGGCTCCGACATCAGCGAGGAGGCGCTCGACAACGCCCGCGAGGGCGTCTACCACACGACACGGACGACCGACATCGCCGAAGAGCTGGAGCCGCTCTCGGACCCGGACCGGTACGTCGAGCGCGACGAGGACACGTTCCGCGTGCGGCCGGCGGTCAAGCGCCTTGTCGACTTCGAGACGCACGACCTGATCCGCGACGGGGCGCGCGACCCCTTCGACGTGGTGTTGTGTCGCAACCTGCTGATCTACATCGACGTCGACCACAAGGCCGCCCTGTTCGACACGCTGGAGGCGTCGCTCGCCGACGACGGCGTCCTCGTGTTGGGGATGACCGAGAGCGTCCCCCCGAACCGGAGCGACCGCTACGAACCGATCGACAAGCGACGGCGGGTGTTCGGGAGGCGCTGATGTCGCTGTACCAGCACGCTCGGGACGGGAACGCGGAGCGCCTTCGGGACGCGCTCGGCAGCGACAGCGCGGCCGTTCGCCGCCGCGCCGCCGAGTTCCTCGGCGAGATCGGCGAGGAGGGCGACCAGCCGACGGTCGACGGCCTGCTCCGCGCCGCGACCACCGACGACGACCCCGAGGTCCGTGGGGCCGCCGTCGACGCGCTGGACGCCATCGGCGAGGCCGCCCTCGAACAGCTCCTCGAAGAGCTCACCGGGGGCGGCAACGACGGCGAGGCCGAGTGGGTCACCGCGCGCAAGTTCGCCCGCGCCCTCGAGGCCGACCGCCCGGAGCTCCGCATGGCCGCGGCGAACGCGCTCGGGCGGCTCGACGACGCCAGCGGCCTCCAGCCGCTCGTCGGGGCGCTCGACGACGAGGACGAGCGCGTCCGCCTCCGCGCGGCGCAGGCCTGCGGCACCTTCGCCGACGCGCGGGCCGTCCCCGGTCTCCGCGACGCGCTCGGCGACGAGGACCCGCGCGTGCGCCGCGCCGCGGCGAACGCGCTCGGCACGATCGGGACGGACCAGGCGCTGTCGCCGCTCCTCGAACTGCTCGACGACGGCGACGAGTCGATCCGACGCATCGCGGCCGGCGCGCTCGGGAAGGCGAGCAACCCGGAGCCGGTCGAGCCGCTCGCGCGGGCGCTCGGCGACGAGAGCCCCGTCGTGCGCAACGCGGCGGTGTACTCCGTCATCGAACTGCTCTCGAACGTGCCGACCCAGCAGAGCCACGCGGTCCGCGATCAGGTCGTCTCGGAGCTGAAGCAGGCCGACGACGCGACGGTCGTCGAGCCGCTCGTCGAGATCCTCACCGACGGCCAGCAGTCCCGCCAGCGCCGGAACGCGGCGTGGATCCTCGGGCGCGTGGCGGACCCGGATACGTCGACCGCGGTGGAGGCGCTCGCGGACGCGCTCGCGGACGACGACCCGCAGACCGCGCAGTTCGCGGCCACGAGCCTGAAGAGCCTCGGCGGGCCGGTCGTCGAGGACCGCCTGCTCGACAAGCTGGGCCCCGAACACCCGGAGGACGCCCGCGCGAAGGCGGTGTTCGTCCTCGGCCAGATCGGCGGACAGGAGACGCTGAACCGCCTCGAAGAGTACGCCGACGACGACAGTCAGGCCGTCAGAAAGCGCGTGTTCTCGGCCGTCTCGAAGCTGCGCGCAGGGGGACCGTAAATGTCCCAAGAGGACAGCGAGTACAAGATCACGGACACGCAGGCGAAGTTCGCGGTCGCGGTCCGCGAGGGCCGGAAGGTGAGCGACGTCTCGTGGACCCCCGGGCGGGTCCTCCTCTCGAACCGGCGGCTCATCCTCGCCGGCAACGACGGGAAGCGGACCGTCCCGCTGTCGAAGCTGGAGCGGCTCGGCGGCCGCCACGACGCGAACCAGACGGTCGCGCGCGTCTCCAACTACGTGAGCTTCGATCTGGGCGAGCAGGTGCTGCTCGTCGCCGCCTCCGACCACGAGTCGTTCGAGCGCGACGTCTACCGCGCGCTGCTCGACCAGAAGACCGTGATGGCGAAACACCCCGCGATCGAGGGGGGCGTCGTCCAGGACACCGAGTGGGAGCAGGCCCGCGTGAAGATCGACGACAACGGGCTCAACGCCGCCCTAGAACGCGGCGTCTTCGTGAAGTTCGACCTCGACGACATCAGCGGTCTCGACGCGGCGAAACGCACCGTCAACGGCGGCAAAAAGCCCGTCATCGAGGTGTCACACACCGACGACGAGGGGACGAGCATCGAGACGCACGTCGCGGGCGACCCGAACCGGATGCGGTTCGTCGAGTCGTGGCTCCGCAAGGGCGAGGAGCGCTCGTCGACGAACGTCGACCTCTCCAGCCGCGACCGGGAGGTACTGATGGCGCTGTACTCCGGCGTCTCGCCGTTCGAGATCCCTTCGTTCCTCGGGATGGACGTCGACGACGTCGAGGAGACGTTCGAGCGGCTGGTCGACCTCGAAGTGGTCGAGGAGGTCCGGATCCGCCGGGAGGTCGCGCTCAACTCCCGCGGGCGAAACATCGCCAGCGAGGCGATGAACGAGCAGTAACCGGACGACGCCACTTTTTAAGTCGGGGCGGGTCCCGTCGGCGCGTCGAAGCACGCTTAAGTCGATGCCGCGTCGAGTCCGTCCATGAGCTACGAGGCGGTGCTTTTCGACCTCGACAACACGCTGTACCCGTACGCTCCCTGCAACGAGGCGGGCAAGCGGGCCGCGCTCGACGCCCTCCGCGAGCGCGGGTACGACCTGGACCGCGAGGCGTTCGACGACCTGTACGCGACCGGCCGCCGCGAGGCGAAACGCGAGACACGCACCACCGCCGCGTCCCACGACCGCCACGTCTACTTCAAGCGGGGCCTGTTCCGGCGCGCGGGCGAGCCGGACGTCGCGGGCGCGCTGGCGGCCGGCGACGCCTACTGGGACGGCTTCCTCGACGAGATGGCGCTCTGCGAGGGCGTCGAGCCGCTCTTCGACGCCCTCTCGGCGGCGGGGACCGACGTCGCGGTCGTGACCAACCTCACGACGCGGGTCCAGCTGCGCAAGCTCGCGCGCCTCGGGATCGACGACCGCATCGACCTGCTCGTCACCTCCGAGGAGGTCGGCCGCGAGAAGCCGAGCGCGCTCCCGTTCACGACCGCGCTCGCCGAACTCGACTACCGACCGTCCGAGGCGCTCGCGGTCGGCGACAACGTCGACGCGGATATCGCCGGCGGGAACGCGGTCGGCGTGGACACGGCGCTGTTCGTCGCCGACGGCGACGCGCCCGACGCGGCGGACCTCACCGGTCCGCGCCGCCCGGACCACCGACTCGACGCGCTCGCCGACCTGACGGAGGTGGCGGCGTGAGCCGCGACGACGCGAGCGGGTCGGGCCGGGACGCGAACCCCGACCTCCTCCGCGAGGCGCGCGAGGCGGTCGTCGAGCACGCGCCCGCGCTGGCGGACCTCACCCCCGGCCGGACCGGGAACCTGAGCGTCCGGGTGGGCGACCGCGTCGCCGTCACCCCCACCGGCGTCCCGTACGACTCCTTCGACGCCGTCGACGTGCCCGTCGTCTCGCTGGAGGGCGAGCGGCTGGCCGGGCGGATGGCCCCGTCCAGCGAGGTGCCGATGCACACGGGCATCTACGGGCACGACCGGCCGGGCGCGATCGTCCACACCCACTCGCCGTGGGCGACGACGATGGCGACGCTTCACCGGAAGCTGCCGCCGATCCACTACATGATCGCCGCGGTGGGACGGGAGGTGCCGCTGGCCGACTACGCGCCGTACGGGACCGAGGAGCTGGCCGCCAACGTCGTCGCCGCGATGGCCGAGGCCGACTCCGACGCGGCCATCCTCGCGAACCACGGGCTGGTGGTGACCGGCCCCGACGTCGAGACAGCCGTCGAGAACACTCGCCACGTCGAGGACATCTGTCGGCTCTACCTCCGCGCGTCCGCGGTGGGCGAGCCGCACGTCCTCTCCGACGAGCAGATGGCGACCGTCGAGGAGCGGTTCGAGAGCTACGGCCAGCAGCCCGACGCCGAGTGACCCCCGGCCGCTCCGGCAGTCGGCCGGTTTTATAAATACGCGGCGGGCTACGGGATCGGTATGACAGACACGGAGCCGGCCCCGGCGGTCCGCGAGACCGCCGAGGCGATCGCGACCATGGAGACCCGCGGCGCGGCGACCATCGCCGCCGCGGCCGCCGAGGCGCTCGCCGAGCAGGCGGCGGCGGCGGCCGAGGCGGACGCGACCGCGAGCGACCCCGAGGCGTTCCGCGCGTCGCTGCGCGCCGCGGGGCGCACCCTCCGCGAGACGCGGCCGACGGCGGTGTCGCTGCCGAACGCCCTCCGGTACGTCCTCCAGCGGATGGAGGGGGAGACGGTCGACGCGCTCCGGGACAGCGTCGTCGACGCGAGCGACGCGTTCGTCCGCCAGCTCGACCGCGCGCAGGACGACCTCGGGGAGGTCGGCGCGAACCGCCTCGCCGACGGCGACACGGTGATGACCCACTGTCACTCCACCGACGCGCTCGCGTGCATCGAGGCGGCCGTCGAACAGGGCAAGTCGATCTCGGCGGTCGTCAAGGAGACGCGGCCGCGCCAGCAGGGCCACATCACGGCCGAGGCGCTGCGGGAGATGGGCGTCCCCGTCACCCTGATCGTCGACTCGGCGGCGCGGCGGTACCTCGACGAGGTCGACCACGTGGTCGTCGGTGCCGACTCGATCGCCGCGGACGGCGGCGTCATCAACAAGATCGGCACTTCGGGGCTGGCGGTCAACGCCCGCGAGCGCGGCGTCCCGATCATGACCGCGGCCCAGACGATCAAGCTCCACCCGGAGACGCTGACGGGCCACACCGTCGAGATCGAAATGCGCGACGAGGACGAGGTGATCGAGCCGGGGACCCGCGAGGCGATCGGCGAGATCGCGGTCGAGAACCCGGCGTTCGACGTGACGCCGCCGCGGTACATGGACGCGATCGTCACCGAACACGGACAGTTCCCGCCGGAGAGCATCGTGACGCTGATGCGGGAGCTGTTCGGCGAGGGCGCGGCCGAACCGTGGGCGGAGCCATGAGCGGGCCCGACGACGCGGCAGACGGCGACGCCGACGACCCGGTCGCTGCCCCCGAGGAAGGCGTCGACGACTGGGACGAGACGGTCGCGGAGTGGGACCGCGAACTCGACGAGTGGGAGGGCGAGGACGCGCCCGCCGACGGCGGCGAGGGGAGCGAGGACGCGCCCGCCGACGGCGGCGAGGGGAGCGAGGACGCGCCCGCCGACGGCAACGCCGGGGGAAGCGACGACGCCGTCGACCCCGAGGTCGACGCCGATCCGGACCTCGGCCCCGAGGAGGGCGCTCGCGTCCCGAAGGTCGTCTCCGCGGGTCACATCAACTGGGACGTGACGATCCACGTCGACACCCTCCCGGAGCCGGACGGCGAGACCCGGATCGAGCGGCTCGAACAGTCCGGCGGCGGCAGCGCCGCGAACGTCGCGGTCGGACTCGTCGATCTGGGCGGCCAGTCGGTCGTCTACGGCAGCGTCGGCGGCGACGAGTCGGGCGCGCTGGCGCTGCGCGAGCTGTCGAAGGCCGGCGTCGACCCCGGACAGGTGCTCGTCGACGCCGCCGAGCCGACCTCGGTGAAGTACGTCGTCGTCGACGGCGGCGGGGAGCTGCTCATGCTCGCCAACGACGGCGCGAACGAGTCGTTCTCGGCGGCCGGACTCGACCGCGACACGCTCGCGGCCGCCAATCACCTCCACCTCACCGGCCAGCAGCCCGAGACCGCGGCGGCGCTGGCGACCGCGGCCGCGGAGGCGGGCGCGACGCGGAGCTTCGACCCCGGCCGCCGGGTGGCCGACCGCGAGTTCGACGCCGCGCTCGCGGCGAGCGACGTCCTGTTCCTGAACGACCGCGAGGCCGACGCGCTTGACGCCGAGACCGACGTCGACCCGTGGGAGCCGGACGACCGCGTCGTCGCGATCAAGCTCGGCGGCGAGGGCGCGACGGTCCGCACCCCGCACGGCAGCGTCTCGCACCCGGGGTTCGACGTCGACCCGGTCGACACGACCGGCGCGGGCGACGCCTTCGCGGCCGGGTTCCTCGCGGCCGCGCTGCGGGAGCCGGAGATCACCGGCGACGGCTTCTCGCACGACCCGCGCGACTACCAGGTGCCGATCCTAGTCGCCAACGCCTGCGGTGCCGTCGCGACGGAGTCGGTGACCGCGCGGACCGACCTCTCGTGGGAGCGCGTCCGCGAGACGATGGGCGAGTCGCCGGAGACGGACCTCCTCATCGAGGTCCGCGCCTGACGCGCGCCGTCGCGACCGAACGAGACCGGAGCGCCCGGCGGGTCGCCGTCGGGCCGAACGCCGCCCGCGAGACTACTGCTCGGGAACCCCGTCGCCGTTCCGGACCGTTCCCGTCTCGCCCCAGCCGTCCGTCACAGAGAGCCGAGCCGCATCGGGGAGCGGATCGCTCGTGACGCGGAGCAGCGCGGACGAGTAGGTGACCGCCTCGCCGCAGGCAACGTCGTCGTCGGCCCCCTGAACCGTCGCGTCGGCGACGAGCGTCCCGTCCTCGACGCCCACCCCGTCGAGCGCGACCTCGTCGTGGCAGGTCGTCGGCCCGACGGACTCGACGTAGCAGACGACCGACTCCGCGAAGTCGGTCCCCGCGAGGAACTCGCGGGCCGACTCGGGGGCCTCGTCGAAGATTCCCGTGCCGTCGCCGTTCCCCTCCGTGATCAGCACGCAGATCCCGCGCCGCTGCGTCCGGTCCCACGCCGGGCCGGAGAGCGGTTCGCCGACCTGCTGGACGGCGGTCTCGATGTCGGCGTCGCCGCCGTCGCCGTCATCGCCGTCACCGTCACCGCTGTCCCCGGCGGTATCGTTCCCGGGATCGACGCCGCCTCCGTCGGCGGAGCCGTTCCCGCCCGGCACGGGATCGCCGGTTCCGGTACACCCCGCGAGCGCGGCGACGCCGCCGGCGGCGACGCCGTAGAGGACCCTCCGTCGCGTGAACTCGGTCATACCCCGCGGTACGCGGCCGACGTATAAGGGCTTCGTGTACGCACAAACAGCCGTCTGAGCGACCGCGGCCGGCGATTATACGGCTCGACGGCGGCTACGCCGGTTCGAACAGCGCCTCGATCCCGTCCCGGTCGAGGCCGGCGGCGAGGCCGAGCGCGAGCGCGACGCGCGCCTTCGCGGCCGGGAGGTCCCCGGCGAACGTCACCCCGTGCTCGGCGAGCGTGACGGCTCCGCCCGGCGTTCCGTACACCGGTTCCGTCGGTCCGGCCGGCGGACGGCCCGCCACGACCACCGGGACGGAGCCGACCGCCTCGCCGATCGCGTCGCCGAGCGCGCCGGTCACGTTCCCGAGCCCGGTCCCCTCCACGACGACCCCGCCGACGCCCGCGTCGAGCGCGCGTTCGAGCGCGCCCGCGCCGACGCCGGTCCCGGAGTAGATCACGGGGACCTCGGGCACGGCCGCGGCGTCCTCGACCGCGTCCGCGAGCGGGTCGACGGAGACGCCGCGCTCGGGCGTCCGAAGGTGTCGCGAGGCGGCCCGGGTGAACGTCGCGACCGGGCCCGCTCCCGGCGACGTCATCGTCGACAGCGCGTTGCTGTGGCCCTTCACCACGTCGCGGGCGGCGTGGAGTTCGTCGTCGAACGCGACGTGGACGCCCGCTGCGAACCGGTCGTCCGCGGCCGCCCGGACCGCGAGCGCGAGGTTCGCGGGCACGTCGCTGGAGGGCTCGTCGAGGCGACGCTGCGCCCCGGTCACGACGACCGGCGCGTCGAGGTCGGTGAGCAGGTCCAGCGCGAACGCGGTGTCCGCGAGGGTGTCGGTTCCGTGCGTGACGACGACGCCGTCCGCGCGTCCCTCGTCTGACTCGTCACCGCTGTCGTCGTCCGGTCCCTCACCGACCGCGTCGCGTGCTGCGGTCGCGGTCGCGAGCACGTCCTTCCAGCGGACGTCGAACCCGGGCTGTGAGCACACCTCTCTGGTCGTCACCCGGGCGTGGTCCGTCACGGCCGGCACCGCCTCCACGAGGTCGGCCCCGGACTTCTCGGGGGCCGCGCCGTCGTCGCCCGGCTCCGAGGCGATGGTGCCGCCGCAGGCGACGACCGCCACCAGCGGGCGGCCGCCGTCGGCGCGCGCCGCGGAGCGGTCTCGGTCGGTTCGGTCCTCGCGTCGGTCGCAGCGATCGGTTCCGTTCACACCACTCCCTCGCTCCCGACGGACAAATCGGTTGGTGCCGCGGCAGTCGCTCGCCGCCGGCGGCGACGGTCGGAGCGATCCGCGGGGCCGGATCCGACCGAAACCGCCGGATCGAGTGGAATTCGGAAACAAAGGATTAGGGCGCGCGATAAACAGTTAAACCGAATCTGACGCGGTTTTAAAACGTCTCTCGCGCCCGAGAAACGTGGTGAAATTCATCGAACCCTCGTCGGGCTATATGTGGTCCCCCGTCGTACGGAGAAGCGTCCATGTCAACCCCCGCTCCCACGCAGATCGCCTCCGGCGAACGGCTCGCCGGGCTGATGACCGGAACCGTCAAAGCGGCCGCCTTCTGGGCGGCCATCGCGATCCCCGCCGCGTACCCCGTCCTGCTGTACTCGGGGCTCGACGGCGGCACCGGCCGGCTGTTCGTCGCCCTCCTGTTCGCCAACGCCCTCGCGCTCGCGCTCGGCCACGACTACAAGCGCTGAGGACTCCCGCCGAACCGCCCGGACGATCACCTGCCGCGCCGCGTGGACACGGACGCGACGCCCTCCCGCCCTCCGCCTTCTGCCGCCCCTCGCCGACCGCCGTCTCTCTCCTCCGCCACCGACTCCCGCCCCCGGCCTGCTCTTCGCCTTCCGCTCTCGAAGCGCTTACCTCCGCCCCGGTCCGACTGCGGGCATGAGCGACGAGACTCGCGTCGAGTGGCGCGACTGGGGTCCCGAGGCGTTCGCCGAGGCGGACGAGCGCGACTGCCCGGTGCTGCTCTCGCTGTCGGCCACGTGGTGCGAGGGCTGTCACGAGATGGACGCCGTCACCTACGCCGAACCGCGGATCGCCGCCAACGTCAACGAGGGGTTCGTCCCCGTCCGCGTTGACGTCGACCGCCACCCGCGAGTCCGCGAGCGGTACAACATGGGCGGGTTCCCGACGACCGCCTTCCTCACGCCCGAGGGGAAACTGCTGACCGGCGCGGGGTACCTCGACGTCGACGGCATGCGGCAGGTCCTCGAATCGGTCCGGGAGATGTGGGCCGACAAGGGCGGGGACGCGGGCCGGGTCCCACGCGCGCTGAACGCCGACCTGCCGCCCCGCGGCGACCTGACCGACGGGATCGAGAGCCACCTCGCCGGCCAGTTGGAGGCGAAGTACGACGACGAGTACGCCGGCTGGGGCACCGACGCGAAGTTCCCGCTGCCGCGCACCGTCGAGTTCGCGCTGAATCGCGACCGGAGCCGAGCGCTGCGGACGCTCGACGCGGTCCGCGACCACCTCGCCGACGACGTGGCGGGCGGGTTCTTCCGCTACGCGGGCACCCGCGACTGGGGCGACGTCGCCTACGAGAAGCCGCTCGACACGAACGCCGCGGTGACCCGGGCGTTCGCCAACGCCTTCCTCTACACCGGCGACGACGCCTACCTCGACCCCGCGCTCGACGCTGTCGGCTTCCTCACCGACGACCTCTGGACCGGCTACGGCGTCGGCGGCAGCCTCGGCCCCGGACTCGGCCGGGCGTACTACGCGGCACCCGCCGAGGACCGCGCGGACTTGGACGACCCCCGCCGCGACCTCACCGTCTTCGCCGGCGGCAACGCGCTCGCCGCGGACGCGCTGCTCGCGGTGGCCGCTTACACCGACGACGAGCGCGCCCGCGAGTACGCCGACCGGATCCTCGACGGCCTCGAACGCGACCTGATCGACGCCGAGAGCGGCGAGGTGACCCACTACCGCGGCAGCGACGAGGCCGGCGAGTCGGACCTGCTGGAGGACGCCGCCCGCGTCGTCGGCGCGTACGTCTGCGCCGCCGGCGTGCGCGGCGAAGGGGTCGAAGTCGCCCGCGCGGTCGCGGACCGGGCTATCGACGAACTCCGCGTCGACGGCTCGTTCGTCGACGGGCCGCGCTCGGGGTCGGGGCTGCTCGACCGGTCGTTCCGGCCGCTCGACGCCAACGTGGAGATGGCGACGGCGCTGACCGATCTGGCGGCGCTCACGGGCGAGGACCGGTACCGCGAGGTCGCCCGCGACACGGCCGAGGCGTTCGCCGGCGCGACCGAGCGGCTCAGCGTTCAGGTGGCCGGCTACGGGAGCCTCGCCGCCCGGCTCCGCCGCGGAACGACGGTCATCGCGGTCGGGACCGATCCCGGCAGCGACCTCCACCGCGCCGCGTGGCGGGTCGCCGACCACGAGAAGGTGGTCGCGCCGAACGCCCACGAGGACGACGCGCCCGCGCCGCGGTCGGTCCCGGCGGGCACCGCGGTCGTCCTCGCGGGCGAAGACGCCTCCGAGCCGGCGGAAACGCCGGACGAGTTGATGGATCGCGTCGGCGACGTGCTGGCCTGACGCGCGGGGGCGCGTCGGGGGCGACGCGTCGTCGGATCGGCGGCGGCCGGGTCGCGCTCGGCCGGCGCGCTCGCGCGGATCGTAAACGTGCGACGCGTTTATACGGGTGCCGCGGCATCCCCGGGTATGGCATCTCTCCGCGACCTGGGGCTCTCCGAGTACGAGGCCCGGGCGTACCGCGCGCTCCTCCGGACCGGGCCCACCACCGCGAAGGATCTCTCCCGGGCGAGCGAGGTCCCGATGGGCCGGATCTACGACGTGCTCAACAGCTTAGAGCAGCACAGCCTGGTCCGCAGTCAGGCGGCCAGCCGGCCGAAGAAGTACGTCGCGGTCGAGCCGGACGCCGCGCTCGACCGCCTCCTCGACGAGAAGAAGCAGGAGCTTCAGACGCAGGCCGAACAGTACGAGTCGGTGGTCGACGACCTGTCGACCGAACTCGACGCCGGCGAGCCGGTCGACGGCCAGTTCTGGACCGCGGCCGTCGGCGCGGAGGAGGCGACGGACCTCCTCTTAGAGCGGATCGCCGCCGCGGAGCGCCGGGTCGTCGTGGTGGCGGGCGCGCCCGCGACGGGGTTCGACCTCGGCACGATCGGCGAGCGCGTGACGGCGGAACTTGAGTCCGCGCTCGAACGCGGCGTGGAGATCCGGGTGCTCCTGTCGCCGGAGACGGTGGACGCGCTCCCGCGGAGCGTCGGCCGCCGCTACACGTCGGAGCTGACCGAGGCGGACGGCTTCGAGGTCCGAACCTCGCCCGGCGTTGACGGGACGTTCAACGTGTTCGACGAGATCGAGGTGTGCATCGAGGTGCCGCATCCCCTCTCGGCGGACGAGCCGTTCGCGATGATCGACGTGAAGGACATTGAGTTCGCGACGAGCGTCAAAGAGCAGTTCGAGCCGCGCTGGGCGGAGGCGGAGCCGCTGACGTTCGGATGACGGAACGGGAACCGATCCGCGCCGGGGTCGTTCTCCTCTCGAACGCGGCGATCCTCGCCGGGACGATCGTCTTCGGGTGGAGTCCCCTGACTGTCGTCGCCGCCTTCGTGATCGACGCCGCCCTCGGAACCGCCCGGATCCTCTTGGAGCGCTCGCTCGCCGGACGCCCACCCGGCGAGGCGGTTCCCCCGGACGATCCGTATAACTCATTCGAGCAGTTCTACGGATACCTGCTGGCGAAGCGCGGCGCGATACGAGTCGCTCACCGGCTCCCCGCGCTGTATCCCCGTAACGCTCCGTTCGTGTTCAGCAGGCACATCGTCTTCTTCGCGCTCGGCGTGCTGGCGGCCCTGACGGCGGTGTACGTTCGCCTCCCGGCGGGCGGAATCGCCCCGTCTCTCGTCGCGGTGCTCCCGTTCGTCGTCGGAAAACACCTCTCGATCCTCGCCGGATGGCACGCGACGGGGGTGTACGACCGGGCCTCCGCGGTCACCGTTCGACCTCGCGAACTCCTGTACACGGTTCTCGTGGGGCTCGCTGCGGTTCTGGTGGCGTTCGCGTGGCCGCGGGGCTCCGAACAGGTAGCGGCTGCGACGGCGCTGGCGCTCGTTCCGAAACTCGCCTTTGACTTCCGCGAGGCGGGGATCGGCCCCTGCCCGCTGACCTTCGATCCCCGCGCCGGTGCGACGGAGGAACCCGTCGAGGTTCCGGCCGGAACCCCTGACCGGGTGTTCGGGACCGACGATCGGGCGGTGGACCGCGAGGCGCTGGCGTTCGGACTGGTTTACGCGATCTACCCGGGTCTCCTCGTGACCGGTCCCTGGGGCGTGGCCGCCGTGGTGTCGTTCGACTCGCTCCGGATAACCCCGGCCACGACCGCACTCTGGGTCGCTCTCACGCTGGTCGTCACGTTGTCGGTAACTTTCCCCTGGATGCGGCTCGGGTGCGCGAACGTCGAGTACCGCGTTTACGAGGGGAGTCTGGTCGCGTACGACGCGTTTCTTGAAGAACCGCAGTGGGTTCTCTCCGACAACGTCCGTGCCGTTTCGGTGGACGGTGACGTGAGGATCCGGGGGTACGACGGCACGGAGCGCCGGATCGAGTTCCTCGAACGGCCGAACGAGTTCGCTCGCTCCGTCCGTCGGGCGCTGGTCGAAACCGCGTGATACACGGGTGCATCCGGCCCAACCGCGACGAAACGTCCAGATGAAGCGCCACCGACGGAATACGGTATCCGCTCCCGCGACCGGTCGGAAACGTCTCTGAGTGTGTCGTGTCGTTCGACGAGTGTGACCGCGAGAAGGGAGGCCTACCGATCGAGCTCGTCCCGCAGGTCGCCCAGCCGGACCTCGCGTTCGGCGTGGGCGTTGTGCTGGTGGATCGACTCGTCGTTCGACTGTTTCATGTGGACCACGGCGTCGTCGGAGAGGTGCGGGAACTCCTTGACCGTCCCCTCGGCGAGCGCGCGGACGCAGTCCTCGACGAACTTCGCGTCCGCGTGGGCCTCGTAGGTCATGTGGTCCTCGTCGGGCCGCTTCGCCATGTTGTAGATGCGCGCGCTCATCGAGTCGCGGGCGACGTCGATCACGTCGCGGAGGTCGACGTCCGGGTGGCCGTCGGTCGTGATCGTCAGCGTCGCGTGGCCGCGCTGGGAGTGGCCCGGCTGCGGGACGGCCTCCAGGAACTCCTCGGTCGTCTCCTCGTCGACGCCCAGCTCGGCGAGCTTGTCACGGGCCCGCGACTCGCTCATCCCCTGCGAACAGGGGCAGACGGTCATGCCGGTGACCTCCGCGCCGATCTCCTCGCGGGTCCCGTCCTCGGTGGCGGTCGCGCTGGCGACGATCGTCGCCGTGCTCTGCGTCTCGATGTCGGAGGCGGGGGTGTTCTCGCGGGTGACGAGCTCCGCCGACATCGACACCTCGGCGGTGGTGGTGTAGTCGTGCTTCTCTAAGAGCCGCTCCGCGGCGTCGCCGCACACGTCCTCGACGCGGTACGCCTCCTCGCGGGTGATGTCTTCGAGGATCTCGTCGACCGTGGCGAGGTTCCGCGACATGTCGATCCCCTTCCGGCCGCTGGGGAGGTCGACGAACACCTCGAACTCCGCCATGAGAACGATGGGTCGTTTGTCGCCCCGCGCCAGTTTGACAAGCTTCTCCACGCCGGTGACGCCGACCTGCGACAGCCCGACGGTGACGTCGGGCGCGGACGCCTGTACGTCCGGCAGCTGATGACTCATTACGAACATGATAGGGACTCCCGGGATTAGCCCTTTCGGAAGGGGGAGGTCCGTCTGGTAGTTGCGCGCGTGCGAGCCGGCGCGCGTGAGGCGGGACTGCGCGCGACGGCCGCCCCGCGACCGTCACGTACCCCGCGACCGTCACGTGTGTGAGCCGCACACTCTCTGCGGCCCGTAACGCACGATTTATAACGGCGGCAGCGGAAGACATCTCAAGACCATGCCGAGTTCCAATGGGCCGCAGAAGGCGACTCGCGACAAGCTCTCGAACAAACCCCGCAACCGCGGCACCTCCCCGCCGCAGCGAGCGATCCAGGAGTTCGACGAGGGGTCGCAGGTCCACCTCAAGATCGACCCCAGCGTCCCCAACGGGCGCTTCCACCCGCGCTTCGACGGCCGGACGGGCACCGTCGTCGGCAAGCAGGGATCGGCGTTCAAGGTGGAGATCCCGGACGGCGGCAAGACGAAGACGCTCATCGTCACCGCCGCCCACATGCGCGCCCAGCAGAACTGAGATGACGATCTTCAAAGAGAAGCTCGACGAGGAGTACGTCACCGTCTCCGAGGCGAAGGAGATCCTCGTGGAGATCGAAGACGAGCGCGCGGCCGACGAGGACCGCGACCTCCGCTACGAGCTGGCGCGCGCGATCGAGCACGTCAACCGGTTCGCGGACCTCGACGCCGAGGAGTCCCGCGAGCTGGTCGAGGAGCTGACCGAGCTCGACCAGATCGACGTGCCGACAGCCGTGAAGATCACGGACCTGCTCCCGGAGGACCGCACCGAGCTCCGCTCGGTGTTCGCCCAGGAGCGCTACTCGCTCGACGGCGAGGAACTCGACGAGATCCTCGACGTCGTCGCGAAGTACGCCTGACCGCGGACCGCCCCCTCCTCCGGCCACCCCGTTTTCGGGCCGTCGCGTTCCGCGGCGTTTCCGCGCGTTCGACCCGTCCCGTTCGAGCGAGTGCCCGCTCTCGCCAGCGGTTTTTTCACCGCTCGGAGCGATAAACGATACATGGACCACGCCGACGGCGACGGGACGCCGGGCGACGATCGAGACGGGGGTGACGACGCCGCGGACGCCGGATCGGACGGCGTCGACGACGGCGGTCCCACCGCCGTCCTACTCGACGTCCTGCCGAACGGCCGCCCCGACGACGACCGCCCGCAGTCGCGCAAGTCGCCGGTGGCGTACGGGCTCGGGAACGCCTCGTTCGCGCTGTACGAGCTGTCGCTCGACGGCGACGCCGACGTCTCCGTCGGCGACCGGATCGCGCTGGACGGCCCCGCCGTCGGCCGGTACCGCGAGGTGTCGTTCGACGACCTCACCCGCAACGCGGCCGCGGAAATCGAGTACGCGGTCGAGGCCATCGTCGAGGCCGACGAGGAGCGGTTCGTCGACTTCTACAACGAGGCGGGCCCGATCACCCTCCGGCTCCACCAGCTGAACCTGCTGCCGGGGATCGGCAAGAAGCTGCGGAACGACCTGTTGGACGAGCGGAAGCGCGGCCCGTTCGAGGGCTTCGACGACGTCGAGGAGCGCATCGCCGGCCTCCACCGCCCGCGGGAGGTGATCTTGGAACGGATCGTCGAGGAGATCCGCGAGTCCGACCTGAAGTACCGGACGTTCGTCGGCCGCGAGGAGTGAGTCGGGGCGTCGTCGGTCCCTCCCGTCCCGAGGGCTGCGCGGGGGCCGGCGTCGATCCGCCGCAGCGGGCGCGGACCGCGACCCGCCGCAGCGTCCCGGAAACGAGACTTTTACCCGAACACCGCGTGTATCGCGGCCATGACCGACTCATCGACGGGTGAGGACGCCGCGTACGGGGGCCGCGACCCCGACGCGCTCGCGAGGCGGGCCGGCTCGCGCGCCGACCCCGACCGCGACCAGCACTTCCTCGTCGACGACCGGGTCCTCGACCGGATCCCCGGCTACCTCCCGGACGACGCCGACCGAAGCCGTCTCTTGGAGATCGGCGGCGGCGCGGGCGCGCTCACGGACCGCCTGCTGGCGGCGGCGACCGCGCCTTCGACCGCCGGCGCGACCGGCGACACGGCCGCCGACGCGACCGCCGAACCCGGCCACGTGACCGTGATCGAGCGCGACGGGGCCTTCGTCGACTTCCTCCGCGAGGAGTTCGCGGCCGCGATCGCGGACGGGTTACTCGACGTGGTCGAGGGCGACGCGCTCGACGTCGACCTCCCGCCGTTCTCCGCCTGCGTCGCCAACCTCCCGTACGGCGTCTCCTCGGAGATCGCCTTCCGCCTGCTCCCGGAGAAGCGGCCGCTCGTGTTGATGTTTCAGGCGGAGTTCGCCGAGCGCATGGTGGCGTCGGCCGGCGAGTCCGAGTACGGCCGGCTCTCGGTCTCCGCGCAGCACTACGCCGACGCCGAGATCGTCGAGCGCGTCCCGAAGGAGGCGTTCGACCCCCAGCCGGCCGTCGAGAGCGCGGTCGTGCGCTGTACGCCCCGCGACCCCGACTACGCCGTCGGCGACGAGACGTTCTTCCTCCGGTTCGTGAAGGCGCTTTTCACCCAGCGCCGCAAGACCGTGCGGAACGCGATCCGGAACACCGGTCACATCTCGGGGCTGGACGAGCCCGAAGCGGTCGTCGACGCGGCCGACGAGGAGTTGCTGAGCAGCCGGCCGGGCACGCTGGAGCCGGCCGCGTTCGCCGCGCTGGCGGAGCTGGCCCGCGAACGCGGGTCGCCTACGGAGGCGTGAGATGAGCGGGTGGATCGGTCTCGCGACGGAGCTTCAGAACGCGTTCGCGGGCAACCTGCGGCGGTTCGTCGCCTCGGCCGGGATCGTCGTCGCCGTGCTGGCGGTGCGGTTCCTCACGGGCCGCCTGAAGCGCCGGGACGAGGCGCTCTCCTCCACCTATCGGCTGCTGCTCTCGGCGGCGGTCGGCGTCGCCACCGCGCTGGGCGCGATCGCGCTGATCGCGGTGTGGGACCGGAGCGGCGCGCTCTTCGAGACCGTTCAGTCGGCGCTCAGCGCCGACCAGCTGTCGAACGTCGTCCTCGCCGTGATCCTCCTCGCGATCGCGTACGCGCTCACGGACTTCCTCGGCGGCGTCGTCCGCGAGATCGGTTCGGAGAGCGCGTCGATCTCCAAACACCAGCAGGAGGTGATACTCCGGATCACGCAGCTGACGGTCTACACCGCCGCCTCGGTCTCCGTCGTCGGCCTGTTCACCGACAACGTCGGCAGCCTCCTCGTCGGCGCGGGGTTCCTCGGGATCGTGGTCGGGATGGCGGCGCGGCAGACGCTCGGCGCGGTGCTGGCCGGCTTCGTGCTGATGTTCTCCCGCCCGTTCGAGGTGGGCGACTGGGTCGAGGTCGGCGACCACGAGGGGACGGTGACGGAGATATCGATCATGAGCACGCGGCTGCGCTCGTTCGACGGCGAGGTGATCACGATGCCGAACGACACCGTCCGGTCGGGGTCGATCGTCGACCGCTCCCGGCGGAACCGGCTGCGGATCGAGATCGAGGTGGGCGTCGACTACGACACCGACGTCGAGCGCGCGGTCGCGGGCGTCGAGGACGTCGCCGAGATGCCGGAGCCGAACGCCGTGACGAAGCGCTTCGCCGACTCAGCGGTCGTGTTGGGGCTCCGCTACTGGATCCGCAACCCCAGCATGCGGAAGCGCTGGCGGACCCAGACGGCCGCGATGAACGCGATGAAGGACGCCCTCGAAGCCGAGGGGATCGTCATCCCGTTCCCGCAGCAGACGCTCTCCGCCCGGTCGGACGACGCCGCCGGGCCGCAGCTGGACGCGTCGGTCGAGGGTCGGGCCGCGACGCGCGGCGGGTCCGGCTCCGGGGGTCGCGGCGGGTCCGACTCCGTTGATCGCGACGCGGAATCCGGCGGTGAGGGCGACGACGGGTCGGGTGAGTCCGACCGATGACCGACGACGAGAGCGGCGATCTCGCGTCGCGGCGCGGCCTCGACGACGCCGTCGTCTACCAGCCAGCAGAGGACTCCGGCCTGCTCGCGGAGGCGGCGGTCGCGGAGGCGCACGGCCGCGTCCTGGAGGTGGGCACGGGGTCCGGCTGGGTCGCTCAGCGGATCGCCGAGGAGCGCGGCCTCGACACCGTCGGCAGCGACCTCAACCCCCACGCGGCGCGACAGGCCCGCGAGCGCGGCGTGGAGGGGGTCGTCGCAGACCTCTGCTCGCCGTTCCGGGCGGACGCGTTCGACACGGTGTGTTTCAACCCGCCGTACCTGCCGACGGACCCCGACAACGAGTGGGACGACTGGATGGAACACGCGCTCTCGGGCGGCGAGTCGGGCCGAGCGCTCATCGAGCCGTTCCTCGACGACGTGGGCCGCGTCCTCGCGCCCGACGGCGTGGTCCTCCTTCTGGTCTCCTCCCTCACGGGCTACGACGAGGTGCTGGCGTTGGCCGAGGACGCCGGGTTCTCCGCCGAGCCGGTCGTCGAGGAGTCGTTCCCCTTCGAGACGCTCACGGTGCTGGCGCTGCGGCGGACGTAGTCCGCGCCGCCGTGAATTACTTCAGGACATAATACACATTAGCAAATATTATACGGTGGCATATCGAACCAACGGTGATGACTGAACGAGTCGCGGCCACGCCGGGGTTGTATCCGCTCCCCGACTGGGCGAAAGAGACGCTCTCGAACCTGAAGGGCCACCAGAAGGGTGACCTGCTGAGCGGCGACGAGAGCGAGGCGATCGTCGGGGAGTACGCCGAGGTGCGCGCCGAGTACGTCGACGACCAGCTCGACGCCGGCCTGGATCTGGTCACCGAGGGACAGGGGCGCTGGGACGACATGATCGCGCACCCGCTCACGGTCCACGACGCCGTCGAGACCGGCGGCATCGTGCGGTACTACGACAACAACAACTTCTACCGCGACCCCCGGGTCGTCGACGACCTCGGCTTCTCGGGCGACGTGGCGCGCGAGTTGGAGCGGGCGAGCGACCTGCTCGCCGACGCCGACGGCGCTGCGGACGCGTCGCTCGCCGCCACGCTCCCCGGCCCGTACTCGCTCGCGCGGCTGGCGACCGACGAGCAGTACGGCGACGAGGCGGAGTTCCAGGCCGCGATCGCCGAGTTCCTCGCGGGCGAGGTCGAGGCGTTCCCGGCCCACGAGACGCTGTTCCTCGTCGAGCCGTCGCTCGTCACGGACCCGCCCGCGGAGGGCGAGGAGTCGACCGCGACCGACGCGATCGCGACGGTCGCCGCGGCGACCGACGCCGACGTGGTCGTCCAGACCTCGTACGGCGCGCTCGGCGAGAAGCTGTACGCCCACCTCGTCGACGAGGCGGGCGCGGACGCGCTCGGCCTCGACCTGGTCGCCGGCGACCGCGACGACTCCGTGTACAACGTCCAGGAGTTCGGCGCGACCGACTCGCTCGCCTTGGGCCTCGTCGACGGGCAGAACACGCTCGTCGAGGAGCCGGAGACGGTCGCGGAGCGCGTCGAGTGGTTCGAGTCGCAGATCCCCAACGAGGCGTTCGACCGGACCTACCTGACGCCGAACACCGAGCTGTTCTACCTGCCGACCAACAAGTACCGCGCGAAGCTGAACGCGCTCGCCGCCGCCACGGAGGTGCTCGACTGATGGCCCGAAACCCCGCAGCCAACCGCGACCAGTTCCGCCCCGACGACCACCCGAACGACACGTTCCTGCTCTCGACGGTCGTCGGCTCGTACCCGAAGCCGAAGTGGCTGAACCGCGCGGACGAGCTCGTCGACGACCCGGACTCGAAGTTCGACGAGTCGGACCTCGAAGAGGCCCACGACGACGCCTGTCGGCTCATCACTCACGAGCACGAGCGCGCCGGCCTCGACACGGTCGTCGACGGCGAGATGCGCCGCAACGAGATGGTGGAGTTCTTCGCCGACCGCATCGACGGCTACGAGTTCAACGGCCCCGTGAAGGTGTGGGGCCACAACTACTTCGACAAGCCGAGCGTGGTCGAGGAGGTCGAGTACGACGAGCCGTGGCTCGTCGACGAGTTCGAGTTCACGTCCTCGGTCGCCGAGCGCCCCGTCAAGGTACCGATCACGGGCCCGTACACCCTCGGATTCTGGGCGTTCAACGAGGCGTACCCCTCCACCGAGGAGCTGGTCTACGACCTCGCGGACCTCGTCAACGAGGAGGTCGAGAAGCTGGTCGAGGCCGGCGCGCGCTACATCCAGATCGACGAGCCGGCGCTGGCGACGACCCCGGAGGACCACGCCATCGTCGGCGAGGCGCTCGAACGGATCGCCGACGGCATCCCCGAGGAGGTCCGGATCGGCCTCCACGTCTGTTACGGCGACTACTCGCGGGTGTACCCCGAGATCAACGACTACCCGATCGACGAGTTCGACATCGAGCTCTCGAACGGCGACTACGAGCAGATCCCCGTCCTCGAGGAGCCCGAACTCGAACCGGACCTCGCGCTCGGCGTCGTCGACGCTCACACCGCCGAGGTGGAGTCCGTCGAGGAGATCAAACGGAACATCCGGCAGGGCCTCCGCGTCGTGCCGCCGGAGAAGCTCACCATCTCGCCCGACTGCGGGCTGAAGCTCCTCCCGCGCGACATCGCGTACGGCAAGACCGAGAACATGGTGACCGCGGTCCGCGAGATCGAAGCCGAGATCGACGCCGGCGAGATCGACCTCGACGACCCGCTCGCCGACGACTGAATCGGCGTCCCTATTTATAAGACCGAGCCGGACGCAATGCCTCCATGGAGATCGGTCTCACCGTCGGCGACGACTTCGACCGCCTCGCGGCGTCGCCCGTGCGGTTCGACTTCTACGAACTCGGGATCGGCGAGCCGACGCTCGTGCCCGGCGAGATCGACCCCGACCGGCTCGATCGCGCGCTCGACGGCCGCGACCTGTGCGTCCACCTCCCGTACGGCCAGCGGCTGGCGACGTACGTCCCCGAGGTGAACGACGCCATCGTCGACTACCAGCGCCGGCTCTTGGACGCGGCCGGCGACCTCGGCGCGGAGAAGGCCGTCCTCCACGCCACCTCCGCCGACCGCGACGACGTCGAGTTCCGCGAGGTCGCCGCCGAGCAGCTCCGCCGCGTCGCCGACGCCGGCCGCGAGGCGGGCGTCGAGGTCGTCGTCGAGAACGTCGGCCACCAGCACGCGGGGCTCCAGCTCTCCGTCCTCGGCGAGATCGCCCGTGAGACGGACACCGCGATCTGTTTCGACGTGGGGCACGCGTACATGGAGGGCGGCAATAAGGCGATAAAGCGATTTCTCCGGAGCCACGGCGACCGGATCTCGCACCTCCACTGCCACGACGTGCGCCGCCGCGGCGACACGCACCTCCCGGTGGGGGCCGGCGAGGTCGACTACGGCCTCGTCGCGTCCGAACTCACGGGGTTCGACGGAACGGTCGCGCTGGAGGTGTTCACCGACGACGAGGCGCTGCTCCTCGACTCGGCCGAGCGCGTCGCGGACCGCCTCGGCGCGTCCTTTTGAGACCGGGGCTCAGTTCGCCGGCTCGTCGGGGCTCTCGTCGCCTGCGTCGCCCGAGGGGTCCGCCTCGTCGCCCGTGTTCGCGTCGTCCGCCGCCGAATCGTCGTCAGTTCCTGCGTCCTCGTCCACCGCCGCGTCGTCGGTCGCGGCCGCCGCCCGGGTTTCGTCCATCTGTCGCTTGATCGACTCCAACTCGGACTCCACGTCGACCTCCGGAGCGTCGGAGTCGGTCGCAGTCTCCGAATCGGAAGGTTCTCCGTCGTCTCCCTCGCCGGGCTCGGTCACGTCGATCCGGACCGGACTCTCGTCGTCGTCGGCCCGTCGGTCCGTCTCGTTCCCCTCTCCGTCGTCTCGCCCCCGGTTCCGGTCGCGGTCGCGTCCGGCTCGTCGGTCTCGCGCCGCGTCGGCCTCCCGGCGTCCCTCGTCGATCCGCGCCTCGATCTCCGCGGTGAGGTCGCGGGCGTCGGCGATGATCGAGCGCGAGGCGGCCTCTTCGGGGAGGTCGGCCTCCGAGAGCGCGGTCCGAAGCTCCGAGAGGGACCGCGAGAGGCCGGCACTCGCGCCGTCGCGCACGTCCGCGAGGCGGTCGCTCGCCTCTCCCGCGCCCTCGGCGACGCTCCGACCGGGGTCGGCGAGCCGGAGGGTGCCCTGAAGCAGTTCGAGCGACTTGATCGTCGTCTCCAACAGCGCGATGAGCGTCGGGATGGTGTACTGCTCGGTGAACCGGACCAGCTCCGAGAGGCGGGGCGGCCGTGGGGGGCCCCGGCGGTCGCGCTCGGTCTCCCGGAGGTCGGCCCGGAGCTCGCCCAGCACGTCCTCCAGCTCGTCGAGCCGCTCCTCGAGGTCGTCGTCGCGCGGGTCGCGGGAACTCATGTCGTCCGCTACGGCCCGCGCGGATAAAAAGCCCGGCAGCGCCCCGCGCCCGGTCGGAACCGGGGCCGCGGACCACCCTCAGAACCCCTCTCGCAGAAACGTCCGCCGCGGCGGACAGAGGGCGGCGAGGTCGTCCGCGAGCGCCGGCCCGCGTTCGCCCCCATCGTCGCCGCGGACGTGGAACTCGGCGTGCGCCCGGAGGTCGTCCACGCCGCGGTAGCCGGCGTACAGCTGGGAGAGCGCGCCGACCCCGGCGGTCACGTCGGGGTCTCCGGCCGAGTCGGCGTCGACCCGTTCGGCGTCGACCGCGCCGCCCGCGACGGTCACGCGGATCGGTCGGTCGTGCCAGTCGACGAGGGGGTCGTCGACCGCGAGCGTGAACGCGGTCTCCAGGTCGGGGTCGGGCGAGAGCCCCTCCAGCGCCGCGGGGGCGTCGACGAGCCGGAACATGGGCCCGGTCCGGACCTCCTCGGTGACCGCGCGCGGATCGGCGACGCGGTCGAGGACGCTCACGTCAACCGGGAGCCGGAGCCGCACGCGCTCGACCTGCGAGTCGTGGTCGCGGCAGAACCGGAACACGAGGTCCCACGCCGCCGGGTCGGCGACGACGGCGTCGGAGACGACCATCGCCCGCCCGTCGCCGTCGTCGCGCTCCTCGAACGTGTACGACAGGAGCGCGCGGAGCCTTCCGTCGCGCTCGAAGCCGTAGACGAACGGATCGGTCTTCCACCCGCGCAGGGTCCGCTCGCGCCACCACGCCTCGGTCCGCGCCATCGTGAAGTCGCGACGGTCGGCGGTCGCGGCGAGGAGGTCGGCGGCCGCGTCGTAGTCGTCGGCGTCGAGCCGGCGGAACTCGCCAGCCTCGTCGTCGTCGTCTCCGGCGTCGCTCCCGTCGGCCGCGAACGACAGCTGTTCGGGCGGGGCTTTCACCCACCGGTACCGGCTCACGGTCCGCCAGCCGTACCGCCGGTAGAAGGCGTACTCGAAGGGCCACAGCACGGAGAAGTCGACGCCGTCGTCGCGGTACTCGGTCAGCGACTCGCGGAGGAGGCGCTCGATGTGTCCCCGTCGCCGGTGTTCGGGCGGGGAGGCGACCGCGGAGAGGCCGGCCGCGTCGCGGTCGCGGCCCCGGATCCGGAGGGAGAAGTCGTGGTGCCCGCACACCGCCACCGGGTCCTCCCCGTCGAAGAGCCCGCGGTACGCCGCGAGGTGTTCGCGGTCGTCGTCGTCGGCCTCGGGATCGTACGGTCCCTCCTCGGGCGAGAACGCGTACCGCATGAACGCGCGGAACTCGTCGTCGCGCTCCCCGGGGAAGGGGCGGTAGTCGAGGTCGTCCATACGCCGTCGCCGCCCGGAACGCCGATAAGTCTTCCCGGTGCCTGCGTGTGGTTCTCTACCGTTCGTTCTCCCCGCTTCCGCCGGGGACGGGAGGACGGCGCGGACTCAGTCGAACCGCCCGCGGCGGTACTGGACCGGCCAGTCGGTCTCCTCGCCGAGTTCGTGGGCGGCCTCCAGCGGCCAGTACGGGTGCCGGAGCATCTCGCGACCGAGCGCGACGAGGTCGGCCCGCCCGTTCCTGACCAGCGCGTCGGCGTGGGTCGGCTCCGTGATCCCGCCGACGGCGGCGACGGGAACGTCGGTCCCCTCGCGGATCGCCTCCGCGTAGGGGACCTGATACCCCGGTCCCGCGCTGGGGATCTGCTGGTCGGGGTGGATCCCGCCGCCGGAGACATCGATCAGGTCGGCCCCGGCCTCGGCGAGGAGGGGGGCCAGCCGGACCGAGTCGTCCACGTCCCACGAGTCGCGGTCGGGGAGCCAGTCCGTCGCGGAGATGCGGACGAAGACGGGCTTCCCGTCGGGCCAGACCTCGCGGACGGCCGCGACGACCTCGCGCAGGAGCCGGGTGCGGTCCTCGAAGCTCCCGCCGTACTCGTCGTCCCGGTCGTTGGTGACCGGCGAGAGGAACTGGTGGAGCAGGTAGCCGTGGGCCGCGTGGACCTCCGCCACCTCGAAGCCGACCTCCAGCGCGCGTTCCGCGGCGGCGGCGAACGACTCGATCACTCCGTCGATCCCCGCGGCGTCCAGCCGGCGGGTGTCGGTCAGGCCGTCCGCGTCGACGCTCGGGTGCGGGTACGGCTCGTCGGTCGCGGAGACGGTCTCCCACCCGTCCGGCTCGTCGGCGGGGATGGGGTCGCTCCCCTCCGCCGGCGGGCGGTGCGAGGCCTTCCGCCCGGCGTGGGCCAGCTGGATCCCCGGGGTCGCGCCCTGCGACCGCACGAACTCGACGATCGGTTCGATCGCCTCGGCGTGCTCGTCGGACCAGATCCCGAGGCAGTCCGGCGTGATCCGTCCCTCGGGCGCGACCGCCGTCGCCTCGGTCATCACGACCCCGGCACCGCCGGCGGCCCGGGAGCCGAGGTGAACCCGGTGCCAGTCGTTCGCCAGTCCGTCGTCGGCGGAGTACTGGCACATCGGCGACAGCATGACGCGGTTCCGGAACTCCGTGTCGCGCAGCGTGAGCGGCGTGAACAGGGTGTCGGTCACGGGCGGGCGAACGACCGCCGGGAGGTAAGTCCCTCCGATTCCCCGCCCGGATCGCCGCGGCCGGTTTAGGCCGACCGAAATCTATATGCCCGCCCCACTCTGACCGGGTAGTAATGACAACGGGAGACCGGATCGAGCGGGACGTCGAGTCGGCGGCCGACCAACGGCCGACGGTCGCCGCGACCCGCTGTTCGCAAGAGCGGACCGTCTTCACCGAACAGGGCAACACCGACGCGTGGATCGCGACCGATCTCACGGTCGAACTGGAACGGTAGCGTTCTCCTCCGTCGAACCGCCCCGCTAACTCGCTGAGTCTCTCCGCCGACTACGCCGACTCCGCCGGGCCGCGGCCGCTCCGCGTCCGCCGCTCGGCGGCGTCGCTCCTCACTCCTCGGAGCGCAGCGTCGCTTCCGGCGACCCGTCTGTCTGCGGCGTCGACGCGACCTCCGCGCGTCCCTCTCTCGGCCGCGCGTCTCCTCCCTGCTCCCCCTCGCGGTCGCGGCGGTCCTCGACGAGCGCGCGGA
Organism: Halorubrum hochsteinianum; assembly: GCF_023702125.1. Taxonomy (NCBI): domain Archaea; kingdom Methanobacteriati; phylum Methanobacteriota; class Halobacteria; order Halobacteriales; family Haloferacaceae; genus Halorubrum; species Halorubrum hochsteinianum. The sequence goes on from NZ_CP098415.1 coordinate 1,614,966, forward strand.
TCCGGTCGAGGATCGCGTCGTACCGACCTCGGTCGGAGCCCTTCTCGAAGTACGCGTCCGCGCCGGCACCGAACGCCGCCGCCTCCTCCTCCTCGCTCGGGCACGTGGTGTAGAACACGACCGGAAGCCCGGGGTCCGCCTCGCGCAGCCGTTCGGCGAGTTCCACCCCGGACCCGTCCGTGAGGCGCTGTTCCGTCACGACGCAGTCGACCGCGACCCGCTCGCCGTCGACCCTGACGCCCGCCTCGACGGCGTCGAGCGCGTCCGCGGCGCTGTCCACGGAACGGATCCGGACGCGGTCGGTGAGACGCCGCGCGAACGCCTCCAGCAGCTCCGTGGAGCGGGCGTTCGGCTCGACGTGGAGGACGGTGATCGGCTCTCGGTCGGCGGGCGATTCGGATCGGTCGGCGGCTGCGTTCGAGTCCGCGGGCGCGTCGGACGGTGAGTGGTCGGTCATGTGTTGTGGTGGCGGGCGACGACTCTGCGAGAAGCGACTTACTACGAAAGTTGTGATATTTCGTCATGTCCTGTTCAGGCCGTCACGGGTATAACCATTGCGCGATCACCGTTGTCACGGCTCTCAGAGCCGATTATTCGGTGATACAACGAGAAAATCGCCGGACGCCGGGCGGTCGGTAGCGGAAATTCGATCCGGTAACTCGGTCGCGGGAGATCGCTCGCCGGCGGGCCGGGCTCGGTCGTTGCCGTCTACGCGAACAGGTCGCGGGCCTCGCGGACCGCGTCGACGAGCGCGTCGACCTCCTCGACGGTGTTGTAGAAGTAGAAGGAGGCGCGCGCCGAGGCGGCGACGCCCATCTCGTCGTGGAGCGGCTGCGTACAGTGGTCGCCGGCGCGGATCGCGACGCCGTAGTCGTTGAGGATGCTGGAGAGGTCGTGGGCGTGGACGCCGTCGACGTTGAACGCGACGAGCCCGCCGCGGTCGTCGCCCGGCGGCCCGTAGATCTCGACCCCGCCGAGCGCTTCCAGCTCGTCGTAGGCGTACTCGGCCAGCAGGTCCTCGTGGGCCTCGACCCGGTCCATCCCGACCTTTTCGAGGTACTCGATCGCGGCCGCGAGACCGATCCCCTGCGCGATGGAGGGCGTCCCGGCCTCGAACTTCCACGGGAGGTCCTCCCACGTGGAGTCCTCGAAGGAGACGCGCCGGATCATGTCGCCGCCGTAGAGGTACGGCTGCATCTCGTCTAGGATCTCCTCGCGGCCGTACAGCGCGCCGATCCCGGTCGGGCCGCACATCTTGTGGCCGGAGAACGCGAGGAAGTCGACGCCGAGCTCCTCGACGTCGACCGGACGGGTGGGGACCGACTGCGCGGCGTCGGCGAAGATCAGCGAGTCGTGGTCGTGCGCCAGGTCGGCCAGCTCGCCGATCGGGTTCACGGTCCCGAGCGTGTTCGAGACGTGGACGACCGACACCATCTCGGTGTCGTCGTCGATCAGTTCGGCGGCGTCGTCCATGTCGAGCCGCCCCTCGTCGGTCACATCGATGAAGCGCACGTCCGCGCCGGTCCGCTTGCCGATCTGCTGCCAGGTGACGAGCGAGGCGTGGTGTTCCATCTCGGAGAGGACGACGTTGTCGCCCGGCCCGAGCTCTTCGAGCCCCCACGCGTAGGCAACGAGGTTCATCGCCTCCGTCGTGTTCTTCGTGAAGACGATCTCCTCGCGGCCCGCGGCACCGACGAAGTCGGCGACCGCGTCGTGGGCCTCCTCGTAGGCCACGGAGGCCTCCTGGCTCAACTGGTGGATCCCGCGGTGGACGTTCGCGTTGTAGCTCCGGTAGTAGTCGGAGATGGCGTCGACCACCGGGTCGGGCGTGTGCGAGGTCGCCGCGTTGTCGAGGTAGACGAGGGGCGTGTCGTCGCCCTCGCCCTCGCCCGCGGTCTCCGGGTCCCCGCCGACCTTCCGGTCGAGTATCGGGAAGTCGGCGCGGAGCGCCTCCACGTCGAACGGGTACTGTCCTTGAACTCCCATTACCATATGTAGGGCCCCGAGCACTAACACACCTTCGGTCCGGTACGTCTTGCGGGTACCGCGGACGCCCGGAGCCGCCGGTCTCGCGGCGGCTCGCCCTCCGGACCGCGCCGCTACTCCTGCCAGTCCGGGTTCGCCCGCGGCGGCGAGAAGATGTCGTAGCCGACGACCGGTTCGTCGCCGCGGTTCTCGGCGGCGTGGGGCTCGCCGCCGGGGATCACGTACGTGTCGCCCGCCTCGACGACGCGCTCCTCGCCGCCGACCACGAACGTGATCGCCCCCTCGGTTATCGCCCCGATCTGCTCGTGCGGGTGGTCGTGTTCGGGCACTGTCGCGCCCGGGTCGATCTCGAACCGCTGGATGCTCGTCTCCTCCCCGACGGCCCCCTGCGTGAGGAACACGCCGTCGACCGCCTCGACCGCCTCCGCGTCCGGTACGACGTCCATACGCTCCCCGGCGACCCGGAGCCACCTAAATCCGGGGGAGCGGGCGACCGATGCCGCGGTCGTCGTCCCGGCCGACTCAGGGGAACGGGTGGTACTCCCGGTCGAGCGCCGGCTCGAACCCCATCGACCGCGGTACCTCGCGGGCGCGCTCGCCGAAGAACGGCTTGCCGGTGAACAGCGGCTGCGCGCCCGGGACCAGCACCCGGACGGCCTCGAACCCGAGCGTCGCGAGGTCGCGCGTGGTCACCCGCGCGACGTACGGGTCGAGGCCGACGCGCTCGACGCGGTCGACGACGGCCGCCAGCTCCTCGGTCCCCGACAGGTCCGGCTCCCCGACCTCCGCGGCCGAGACGGTCGCGTCCGGGTCGAAGAACGCGGCCGTCTCCGCCGGCCGGTCGGCGTGATGGCCGATCGCCGCGCCCTGCTCGTCGGCCGCCTCGCGCCCCATCGAGCGCAGTTCGGTCCAGTTCTGGAGCGCCTCGGCGAGCGCGCTCCGCGCCGCCGCAGCCGGGTCGAGGTCGGCCCCCGACCCCGCGGCGAACCGCGGCCAGTCGCCGTCGCGCTCGACCTCGACCGCGACCACCGGCACGTCCACGTCGGTCGTGACGAGCAGCGGCGTCACCGACAGCGACTCCGCGCGCGCCCGCTTCTCCAGCTCGGCGAAGTCCGGGTCGTCGACGTCGAGCCCGAGCGGATCGGTCGCGGAGTACCAGCTGATCATCGTCGCGTCGCGCTCGACCGCCTCGTACAGTCCCGAGAGCGCGGCGTCCGGACCGGAGCTACCCAGTCCGAGCCCGGTCGTGATCGGCGGTCGATACCGACGCTCCGGCGGCGGGAAGTGAACGAACTCCGCCGGGAGGCTCGCCGGCTCGCCGGTCCCGAGGCGCTCGCCGCGCACCCACGGGAGCCGGTCGTCGCGGTCGTACGCTTCGGCCCCCTCCGGACGGACGAAGACGTCGGGGGTGACGGGAGTCGGGACGTTCGCGGCCGGCGCGCGCGTGAACGACGCCTCGCGGTAGACCCCGGCCGCGTACCGCTCTAACCCCTCGCCGAGCGCCTTCATGAACGCGGCGTCCCAGTCGGCCGCCGCGCCGCCGCCGAAGTCGGCCGCGTCGCCGTCCGAGAAGGGCGTCGTGTCCGCGACCCGCGCGACGTAGTACGGCACGGGGAACGACTCCTGCTCGCCGACCTCGCTCAGGGGGCCGATCCGGGCGTCGACGGCGCGCTCCGCGCGGTCGATCGTTCCGTCGAGGTCCCGCTCGGCGTGGTCCCGCGGGAGCGCGTCGCCGGGCTCGACGCCGCAGCTACAGCCCGGAACGGGCAGGAGCGTCCGCTCGCCGCCGGGCACCTCGACGACGGTGTCCGCCACCGGGTCGCCGGCGAGCAGGCGGATCGCCCGTCGCCCCGCCACCGCTCCGGCGTAGCGCACGGCGGAGCGGCGGCCCGTCGGCGCGTCGGCCGGGTCGGGCCGGCCGCTCTCGACCCGGGCGCGCAGGCAGTCGTAGCAGGCGTCGTCGAAGGCGGTCACCGCGGCGTCGAGGTCGGCGAGCGGGACGCCGCCCAGCCCGCCCACCTCGACGGCGATCCACCGGTCGAGCTGTTCGTTCGCGGCCGCGAACGCCGCCGACCCGGCGGTGTCGACGACGACCGCCATGTCGAACCCGTCGAGCAGCTCCGGCTCGACGGGCATCGCGTTCACGTCGACGTCCCCGAGGGCGGCGCTCGCGGCCTCGACCGCGGGCCCGTCACCGACGAGTCCGATGTCCATACCCGGTCGACGCGAGGAGCCGAAAAAAAGCCGCGGGTCCGCGGCACGTCCGCGGCGCGCCCGTGGCACGTCTATGGCGCGCCCGTGGTACGTCTGCGGCCGCGCCGCGGGGATTCGGTGCGGAACCGAGAGGAGGAGGAGTCAGGCGGCGAGGAGGCGGTCAGGCGGCGAGGAGGCGGTCAGGCGGCGGGGAGGCGGTCGGTCGACGACGGAGCGGTCAGGCCGGCGTCGCGGCCATCATCTCGGCGGCCTCGGCGGCCAGTTCCGCGGCGGCGACGCCCTGGAGGCGCTCGTCGCCGAGTTTCAGGCGGAGCCGCGGGCGGCCGACGTCGATCGGGACCTTCTCGGTGTCGATGATCCCGAGGTCTTCGAGCCGGGTCTTCGTCCGGGAGAACGTCGCCTTCGAGGCGATGCCGACGTCCTCGCCCCACTTCGAGATGTCGTAGAGGAGCACGTCGTTCTTCGCCGCGACGAGCAGCGAGACGGTCACCTCGTCGAGGTCGACGGCCGCGTCGCCCTCGGTCGCGTCGAGCACGGCGTCGAAGTCGGCGCGGGCCTCCGCGCCGATCTCGGACTCCAGCGTCTCGCGGACCCGGCTGATCGCCGGGGTGCGGAGCGTGTACGCCGCCGCGTCGTCGAACGCGCTCCGGTGGGTCTCGTACACCTCGTCGACGAACTCGCCGTCGTCGGTCGAGAGCGCGGCGACGCCCTCCCCGACGGTGACGAGCGCGACGACGCGGGACGGGGAGACGAACAGCGCGTTGTCGACCTCGCCGTCGAGCACCCGGAGGTCGAGGGCCCCGTCGGCGACGAGGTCCGCGGCCCGGGACGCGACGACGAAGTCGTCGAACACGTCCTTGAGCGTCCGCTCGTCCGCGAGCATCGACAGCGTCGGGAGGTCGTCCCGCCCGACGGCGGTCTCGACCAGCGATTCGATCGTCTCCGCCGACGGGTCCACGACGAGCAGTTCGTCGTCGTCCCCGGCGAAGGCCGCTTCGAGCGCCGCCTCGACGTCGGACTCCAGTAAATTCGACACCATCTATCTCTCCGTATAAAAGCCGGTTGCGTATTTAATATTAACGGGATTTGAAGGGCGAACAACCGCCGTAGAGGGCCTGAAACGGCCGAAAAGTGGAAATTACGGTCGGCGGAAAGAGCGGCGGACAGCGCCGGGGACGGACCGCGACGCGCCGGTGAACGCGACACCGTGTCCGGAGGCGCGACGAGACCGCATCCGGAGCCGGGGCGGGACCGTGTCCGGGGGTGCGACGAGACCGCGTCCGCGGGCGTGACCGGACCAATTACCGACGGCGACGGAAGGATTAATGCGCGGTCGCACCGGGGTTCTCACATGGACCACGAGCACGTCCGGGAGGTCGACCCGGCGGTCGCAGACGCGCTGGCGGGCGAGCGCGACAGACAGGAGCAGACGCTCGCGATGATCGCGAGCGAGAACCACGTGAGCGAGGCGGTGCTGGAGGCGCAGGGGAGCGTTCTCACCAACAAGTACGCCGAGGGGTATCCGGGGTCGCGCTACTACGCCGGCTGCGAGTACGCCGACGAGGTCGAGGAGCTGGCCGTCGAACGAGCGAAGGAGCTGTGGGGCGCGGACCACGTCAACGTCCAGCCGCACTCCGGCACGCAGGCGAATCAGGCCGTGTACTACTCCGTCCTCGAACCGGGCGACAAGATCCTCTCGCTGGAGCTGAACCACGGCGGCCACCTCTCGCACGGCCACCCCGCGAACTTCACGGGACAGCTGTACGAGGTCGAGCAGTACGAGGTGGACACCGAGACCGGCTACATCGACTACGAGGGGCTCCGCGAGGCCGCCGAGGAGTTCGAGCCGGACATCGTCGTCTCGGGCTACTCCGCGTACCCGCGCACGGTCGAGTGGGAGCGCATCCAGGCCGCGGCCGACGCGGTCGACGCCTACCACCTCGCGGACATCGCCCACATCACCGGGCTCGTCGCCGCCGGCGTCCACCCCTCGCCGGTGGGCGTCGCGGACTTCGTCACCGGCTCGACCCACAAGACGATCCGCGCCGGCCGCGGCGGAATCGTGATGTGCGACGAGGAGTTCGCGGACGACATTGACTCGGCCGTCTTCCCCGGCGGACAGGGCGGCCCGCTGATGCACAACGTCGCCGGCAAGGCGGTCGGCTTCAAGGAGGCCCTCCAGCCCGAGTTCGAGGAGTACGCGCGGCAGGTCGTCGACAACGCCGAGGTGCTCGCCGAGACGCTTCAGGGACACGGCCTCTCTCTGGTCTCCGGCGGGACCGACAACCACCTCGTGCTGGCCGACCTGCGCGACTCGCACCCGGACCTCTCGGGCGGCGAGGCGGAGGACGCGCTCGCGGCAGCGAACATTGTCCTCAACGGGAACACGGTGCCCGGCGAGACGCGGTCGCCGTTCGACCCCTCCGGGATCCGCGCCGGCACCGCCGGGCTCACCACGCGCGGGTTCGACGAGGACGCCATCGAGGAGGTCGGTGACCTGATCTACCGCGTCGTCGACGACGTCGACAGCGAGGACGTCATCTACGAGGTCGGCGAGCGCGTCGTCGAGCTCTGCGAGGCGCACCCGCTGTACGAGTGAGCGCGACCGCGCTCTGCCGTCGCCGCCCGTGACCGACGCCCGCCCCGTCCCGCGACGACGAATCCGTGCGTAAAAGTGGGGGCGGGTCCCACGGGTCGGTATGGACGCTCCGCCGTTTCTCGCCGCTCGCCTCGACCGCGACGCCGCGCCGCTGGTCGTCGGCGACCTGATCGCGTTGATGCTCCTGTTGACCGTCGGAACGCTCAACCACTCCTCGGTCGAGTTCCTGACCGCGAACCCGCTGTACCTCCCGGGCGTGTTCGCTCCCTTCCTGATCGCGTGGGTCGTCATCGCGCCGCTCGTCGGCGCGTACTCGGCGGGCGCGGCCGAGACCGCGAAGTCCTCGGTCCCGCTCGCGATCCGGTCGTGGATCCCCGCAGCGGTCGTCGGGCTCGCCCTCCGCGCGTTCGTCTTCCGCGGCGGTGCCGAACTCGCCTTCGCCGCGGTGATGCTCGTGGTGGGCTCGCTCGGGCTCGGCGGCTGGCGCGCGCTCTACTTCCGACTCCGATAGCGGATCCGGCTTCGGTCCAGACAGCGGATCCGACTTCGGTGGCGGCCTTCGGCCCACACCGCTCCGCTTCCGCGGCCGTCCCCGGCCGCCTTCCCATTCCTTTCCCGTCACGACTCCCGCGGTGCGCTCGCGTCGGCCCATAAGTTATGAGTTACATTAGTGTGCCCATGGACGAACACCTTTGGAACCACAAAAAATTTAATACGGAATTTCCATTAGTATTCAACGGTAGCATGACTGGATACTACGACTACGTCCTCGGACTCATTCCGGCAGCGTTGATCGGCGTGACCGCGGTCCTCACCCTGGTCGGGCTGTCGCCGACGTCGGCGATGTCCGCGGGCGCGGCGGCGGCCGCCGCCGTGATGGCCCACGCGCTGTTCGTCAGGGCCCCAGTCACCGGCGACGGCTCCGCGGTCGCGGAGGCGTCGCGCCCCGGCCGGGGGGACACCGGTCGCGGCGGGGGGTCGTCCGCCTGACGCTCGACCGATCGCCGGCTCCTGTACCGTTTAGTTCCCGCGCCCCGACGGGTCGGGTGTGACCGACGCCCTGTTCCTCTCGAGCGCCGAGGTCGACGACCTCGCGGAGCCGGCCGACTACGTCGCCGCCGTGCGCGACGCCTACCGACAGGTCGGCGAGGGAGCGCCCGCGGAGCCGCGAACGAAGCTGCTCAACCGCGACCCGCCGGGGATGTTCACGACCTACGCCGCCGTCCTCCCGGAGACGGGCGCGATGGGCGGCTACGCCTACTCCGCCGGCTTCGGCGCGGAGGACGCGTGGTTCATGACGCCGCTTTTCGACGCCGACTCCGGCGAGCCGCTCGCGCTGCTCGACGGCGCGTCGATGAACCCGTTCAAGACCGGGGCGGCGGGCGCGGTCGCGGTCGACGCGCTCGCCCACGACGACGCGACCGAACTCGCCGTGGTCGGCAGCGGCGCGCAGGCCCGCGGGCAGGTCGCGGCGACCGCGACCGTCCGCGAGTTCGAGGCGGTCCGCGTCTTCTCGCCGACCCCGGAGAGCCGCGAGTCGTTCGCCGCCGACTTCGACGCCCGCCTCGACGCCGACGTGTCGGCGGTCGCGAGCGCGGCCGACGCCCTTGACGGCGCGGACGTGGTCATCACCGCGACGACCGCGAGCGACCCCGTGATCGCCGACGCCGACGTGGAGCCGGGGACGCACGTCACGGCGATGGGCCAGTACGACCCGGCGAAGAACGAACTCCCGCCCGAACTCGTCGCGCGGGCGACATACGTCCCGGACCTCCGAGCGCGCGCGACGCAGGACGCTGGCTCGTACCTCGCCGCGGTCGAGGCCGGACTCGTCGACGCGGAGGCGGGCATCGCGGCCGACCTCGGCGAGGTCGTCGCGGGCGGGCATCCCGGTCGAACGAGCGACGAGGAGGTGACCGTCTTCGACTCCGGCGGCACCGGCGTCGAGACGGTCGCGGCCGCGCACATGCTCTACGAGCGCGCGAGCGAGGCGGGTCGGGGCCAGACCATCGACTTCGCGCCCGCGAGCGAGGCGCTGACCGGCGAGTGACGCGAGGTCCTCCGCGGCGGGGAGCGGCCGGAGGTTCAAGTGCGCCGCCCGCCTCTCCGTCGACATGCTCGTCGGCATCGTCTCCGACACCCACGACGACCTGAACGCGGTCGAGGCGGCCGTCTCGCTGTTCGAGCGCGAGGGCGTCGACGCGGTCGTCCACTGCGGCGACTTCGTCGCGCCGTTCTCCGTGACGCCGTTCGACGCCGACTTCGCCTTCCACGCGGTCCGCGGGAACAACGACGGCGAGTGGGCGGTCGAGTCGACGGTTGGCTCGTTCGGCACCTACCACGGCGAGGCCGCCCGCCTCTCGTTCGGCGGGGCGGGCGAAGCGGACGGCATCGATGTCGCGGTCACGCACGGGACGAGCGACGTCGTGGTGGACGCGCTCGTCGACTGCGGCGACTACGACTACGTGTTCCACGGCCACACCCACGCGCACGGCGTCGAGGCGCGCGGCGGGACCGTCCGCGTGAACCCCGGCGGACTCCCGATTCCGGTCGAGGGCGCGGACAACGCCTTCCGGGTTGCGACGCTCGACACCGCCGGGTCGGGCGTCGACGCGGTGACGCATCACGTGTTGGACGGCTGACGGGGCCGCAATCGACGGACGCGGGCCGCTGCCCGGCTCGTCGACCCCGAGTTTTATCGCCGTTCGCGCGCTCCGTGCTCTCATGAGACACGCACAGGGACCGCTCCTCACGGTCGACCTGACGGAGCGGACCGCGACGACGACGCCGATCGACGACCGGCTCGACTCGTTCGTCGGCGGCCGCGGGCTCAACACCTCGCTCGCGTACGACCGGATTTCGTCGGACGCCGACCCGCTCGGCCCGGAGAACCGCGTCTACTTCTCGACCGGTCCGATGCAGTACTCGACCACCTCCTACACCGGGCGGATGGCCGCCACGAGCGTCTCGCCGCTCACGGACGGCCTGCTGTCGTCGAACGCGGGCGGGTTCCTCTCGCGGAACGTCACCGGCGCGGGGTACGCCGCGGTCGAACTCGCCGGCGCGAGCGACGACCTCCTCGCGGTCCACGTCCGCGAGATCGGGCCGGACGGCGAACCGGACGTGCGGTTCGAGGAGGTCTCGGACTTAGAACAGTCGGAGGTGTCGGCGGTCTCCGACCGCTTCGCGGAGACGCACGACCTGGAGCCGCAACACGTCGCCTGTATCGGCCCGGCGGGCGAGAACGGCGTCCGGTTCGCGTCGGTGATGACCTCCGACACGCGGGCGTTCGGGCGCGGGGGGCTGGGGGCCGTCCTCGGGTCGAAGGGCGTGAAGGCGCTCACCTTCGACGGCGAGGCCGACGCCGACCTCGACCTCGACTGGCCGGACGACGCGGGCGAGATCCACCGCGAGGCCGCCACCTCGGACTCGATCATGAAACGACAGGGGACGACGAGCGTGACGGAGCTGGCGAACGAGGTCGACGCGCTTCCGTCGTACTACTTCGCCGAGACCTCCTTCGAGGGCGTCGAGGGCATCTCCGGCGACCGCGTCGAGGAGAAGAAGTACAAGAAGGGGACCTGCTCCAGCTGCGCGTTCGCCTGTAAGCTCCCGACCCGCGACGAGGAGACGGGCGTCGAGACGGAGGGGCCGGAGTTCGAGACGGTGATGGCGTTCGGCTCGAACGCCGGGGTCGACGACGTGGTCGACGTGATGCGCGCGAACGAGCTGTGCGACGAGCTCGGGATGGACACCATCTCCTGTGGCGACGTGGTCTCGATGTTCCTAGAGAGCGAAGACGAGTTCGGCAACGCGGGGCTCGTCCGCTCGCTCGTCGAGCAGATCGCCTACCGGGAGGGGGTCGGCGACAAGCTGGCGGAGGGCGTCCACCGCGCCCACGAGGAGTTCGGTGCCGACGACTGGACCGTGAAGGGGATGGAGTTCTCCGGCCACGACGGCCGCGCGCTCAACGGGCAGGGGCTGGCGTTCGCGACCGCGAACCGCGGCGCGGACCACATGTACGGGGAGTTCTACCCCTACGAGTACCCGCTCGTCGACCCCGACGACGCCTTCGACCCGACCGGGCTCGACGGGAAGCCGCCGAAGCTCGTCGAGAAGGAGAACCGCAACGCGGTCCTCGACTCGGCGGTCGTCTGTAAGTTCTCGCGGGGCACCGTCACCGACGACCACCTCGCGGCGCTGCTCGACGCCGACTACGACGACCTCCAGTCGCTCGGCGCTCGCGTCGTGGCGCTGGAGCGCGCGTTCAACAACGCCCGCGGCTTCGACCGCGAGGACGACACCCTCCCGTACGCCGACGCGATCGAGGGCTTCGACGCGGCGCTCTCGGAGTACTACGCGATCCGCGGCTGGAACGACGACGGCACCGTCCCGGGCGACGCCGCCGGTCTCGGCGCGGAGCGTCGACCGGCCGGCGACGACTGACGCCCGACTCGCCGGTGACGACCGGTCGCCGCGGCTCAGGGAACCGGTCGCCGTGGCTCGGGTCCGTTCGGCCCCCTACTCCCCGCTCGCGTCGCCCGACTCGACGCCGACGCCCCGGAACTCGAACCGCGCCCCGCCGCTCTCGCTCTCCGCGATACCGACCGTCCAGCCGTGGGCCTCGGCGACCTCGGCGACGATGCTCAGCCCGAACCCGGTGCCGTCGGGCTCGGTCGTGACCCCCGGCTCGAACACCTCCTCGCGCCGATCCGGGTCGATTCCGGGGCCGTCGTCTTCGACGTAGAACCCCTCGCCGTCGTCGAGCGGGCCGACCGCGACGGCGACGTCGTCGCGGCCGTGGACGACGGCATCGTCGGGCTCCGCCCGACTGCCCGTGGAACCGTGTTCCACGCTGTTCGCGAACAGGTTTTCGAGGGCCTGCCGCAGCCGGCTCCGGTCGGCCATGACGCGGACGTCGCCCCGGACGACGAGCGACGCCGACGCGGTGTCGACGCCGTCCCAGCACACCTCGGCCAGTTCCGAGAGCGAGACGGCCTCGGTGTCGTCGATCTCGGTCCCCTGTCGGGCGAGCGCCAGCATGTCCTCGACGAGCTCCTGCATCCGGTCGAGCGACCGGCCGATCACGTCCAGTTCGCTCACGTCCTCCTGCTCGGATTCGAGTCGCTCGCGGAGCAGGTCGAGGTTCCCGGCGGCGACGTTGAGCGGGTTGCGGAGGTCGTGGGAAACGAGGCTCGCGAACTCCTCCAGCCGGTCGCGCTCGCGGGCGATCTCCGCCTCCCGTCTCCGGAGCTGTCGCTCGCGCTCGATCCGGACGAACACCATCGTCACCGTCGCGGCCCACAGCCGGGCGACCGCGAGGTCGGCCTCGTCGAACGCCTCCGGCTCGGTCGATCCGACGTCGATCACCCCGTACCGCCCGAGCGGCAGCACGAGTTCGCTCCGGATCGGCGAGTCCGGGTTGTACTGGTCCGGGTCCGCCCGCGTGTCAGAGACGTACTCCGGTCGCCCGGACTCGAACACCGCCCACGAGATGCTCCGTTCCCCGGCGGAGTACGTCGGATGTTTGCCGACGATCTCGTCGGCCTTCGTCGTCCACGAGACGGGTTCGAGCAGCTCCCGCTCCCCGTCGTACAGCCAGATCGCCGCGATCGGGTGGCCGAGGACCTCCTCGACGTACTCGACCGCCGCCTCCGCGGCCACCTCCCTGTCGGTGGTCTTCAACAGGTCCTGCGTCGCCTCGTGGAGGGCTTCCAGCGTCTGCGTCCGCCGGTGGAGGTCGGACCCCGCCGTGCGCTCGTCGCCGTCGTCGACGACCGTGACGAGCAGGTGCGTCTCGCCGTCCCGCTCGAACGGCGCGAACCCGAGCGTCACGGGCAGCGCGCTGCCGTCCGCCCGGCGGACACAGAGGTCGAGGCCGACCGACACCGACCGGTGCTCGGGGTCGGCGACGTACCGGCCGAGCTCGTCGCCCGCGTCACCCTCGTCGGGGTCGAAGAAGAGTTCTCCGACGGCCATCCCGACCAGGTCGTCTCTCGCGTGCCCGAACGCGGACTCCACGCGGGCGTTCCCGCCGCGGACGACGCCGTCGCCGTCGACGGTCACGACCGGGTCGGGGAGCGCGTCGAACGCCGCCGAGAACTCGTCCATCCTCACTCCCCTGTCGGCTCGTGGACGTGGCCGCACTCGGGGCAGCGCACCTCCTCGCCGCGGAGGTCCGCCGAGGAGGCGCGCACGTCGCGCATCACCTCGCTAATCCTATCTTCGGCCTCCAGTTCGTCGGCGACCGCGAGGTCGACCCCCTCGACCTCGAGGAGGAACTTCGCCACCTCCGTCACCTCGTACATCATCTCGTCTAAGTCCTCCGCGGTGAAGAAGCCGGACATCGCGCCGTAGAGGAACGTCGCCCCCGCCTTCGTCACCTTCTCCTCGAAGGAGTAGCGCGCCTGGTTGACCGCCTGCGGCGTGTACGTGTCGGTCATGAACGGGACGAGTTCGGGGAGGTTCTCGCCGATCTTCGTCATCTCGACGCCGGTCTCCGTCCGGAAGTCGGCGCAGAGCCGCGCGATCGCCCACTCGCGGGCCGTGATGTACGTCCGGTCGCGCAGGAACTCGTTGACGCGCTCGTAGCGCGCCCCGTCCATCTTCTTGAAGCGCTCGTACTTGCGGACGTCGCGCGGGACGTCGCCGTCGGTGTCGTCCGATTTACCGCCGGTAGCGCCCGAACCATCGCCGGGGGCGTCCGCTTCGCCGTCGCTCTCCCCACCGGCCGGTTCGCCGGTCTCGGAGGGGGACCGGTCGGCGGCCGGATCGCCGGTCTCGTCGGCCGAGTCGGCGGCCGGACCGGTGTCGTCGCTCATATCGTTGAAACCCCGCGGCCGGGCAAAAGCCTTGTCGGTGGTCGGCCCCGCGGAGATCCACTTTTGTACCGTCGCGTGGAGGGGAACCACATGAAGGTGCTCTGCGGGATCGGCGGCAGCGACGACTCGTTCCGCGCGCTCGACCGGACGGTGGAGCGCGCGGCGGTCGCGAACGACGACCTGACGATCGCCGTGGTCGACAACGAGGACTCCGAGACCTCGCCCGACGAGGTCGCGGACCGTGCCACCGCGGCCGTCGACGAGGCGGGGATCGACGCCGAGGTGCGACGCGTGGAGGGGGACCCGGGGAGTCGGCTGGTCGAGATCGCCGAGACCGAGGGGTTCGAGGAGATCGTCCTCGGCGGCGGCCACACGAGTCCGATGGGGAAGATCACCATCGGGTCGATCGCGGAGTTCGTCCTGTTGAACGCCAAGACCTCGGTCACGCTGGTCAGATGAGCGACCGAGGGTACCCGGACGCGGTGGCCGACGAGTTCCCGCCGCCGCCGACGACGTTCACCGACCGCGAGGACCGGGAGATCGAGATCCGGCCGTACGGAGGGGACGACGAGGCCCGCGAGGCGCTCGTGGAGATGTACGACAGCTTCGACCCGGCGGACCGCGCGCAGGGGATCCCGCCGGGCGGCGAGGAGCGCATCCGCGAGTGGCTGGAGGCGATCCTCCCCGGCGACTGCTACAACGTGATCGCCTGGTGCGGCGACGAGGCGGCCGGCCACGCGACGCTCGTCCCCGACGGCGACGCCTACAAACTGGCGATCTTCGTCCACCAGACGTACCAGCGCGCCGGGATCGGCACGCATCTCATCCGCGGACTGCTCGGCCACGGGCAGGCGAACGGCGTCGAGAAGGTGTGGCTCACCGTCGAGCGGTGGAACCGCGCGGCCGTCTCCCTGTACAAGAAGATCGGCTTCGAGACCTCCGACGCCGAGAGCTTCGAACTGGAGATGGGGCTGCGGCTGTGCCCGGATCCCGACGAGGAGACCGACGGATCGGGCGAGGAGGTCGACGGACCGGACGGCGACGAGTAGGGTTGGCCGGAATCTTCAAGCCTTTAGGGGCGGCGCGCGACCGCTCCGGTATGAGTCATCGAATTCTGCTCCTCGGGGCACCCGGTGCCGGAAAGGGGACACAGAGCGCGAAGCTGGCCGACGAGTACGGCGTCGAACACGTCACGACCGGCGACGCGCTCCGCGCGAACAAGGAGATGGAGACGGAGTACGGCACGCCGAAGTCGTTCATGGACGCGGGCGAGCTCGTCCCCGACCCGGTCGTCAACGAGATCGTCGAGGCCGCGCTCGACGACGCCGACGGGTTCGTCCTCGACGGCTACCCGCGCAACCTCGATCAGGCGGAGTACCTCTCCTCGATTACGGACCTCGACGCCGTGATCCTCCTCGACGTCGACGAGGAGGTACTCGTCGACCGGCTCACCGGTCGGCGGGTGTGTGACGACTGCGGCGCGAACTTCCACGTCGACTTCCAGCCGCCCGAGGAGCCGGGCGTCTGCGACGAGTGCGGCGGCGAACTGATCCAGCGCGACGACGACACCGAGGAGACCGCCCGCGAGCGCCTCGAGGTGTTCTACGAGAACACCGAACCCGTCATCGAACACTTCCGCGACGAGGGCGTCCTCGTCGAGGTCGACGGCGAGGCGACGCCGGACGAGGTCTTCGACCGTATCGCCGACATCGTCGAGAGCTAACTTCCGCGTCGTCGACGACCGGTCCCCCCGCCGTCGTCGACGACCCGTCTCCGGGGTCGTCGACCGCGGATCCGGGCCGCGATCCTACAAGGTTCTTAACCGTCGACCGCCAACCGGCCGCTAATGAGCAAAGTCGAACGGCGGGTCCGCTCGCTCGTCCGCGAGGACGGCGAGATGCGGGACGCCATCGAAGTGGTCCTCGACAACGCCAGCGGCGGCGAAGTCCGATGGGTCGACGTCCGCGACGAGATATCCAGCGGGCAGTGGGGCCGACTCATCGAGAAGGAGATCCTGGTCGACGGCGAGGAGGGGTTCGCGCTGGCCGACCGCGACGAGATCGCGGCCGGTCTGGAGGACGACGACTCGGGCGGAAGCGACGTGGAGACCCCCGAAACGACCAGTTGGTCGAAGTGGGACAAGCTGGCGGGGCTGGCGACGGTCGGCGCGTTCGTCGGCTACGCGGTCGGGCCCGTCCGGAACGCGATCGCGGGCGGGATCGACGTCGTCCTCGGGCCGCTCCTGAACGTCGTCCCGTTCTACGTGGTGATCATGGTGATCGCGCTCGGGACGGGGCTGTACTCGACGCTGCTTCGCGCTGGGCTCATGGACATGGAGAAGATGAGCATGTACCAAGAGCGGATGAAGGACATCCAAGAGCGCCGGAAGGCCGCCGAGGAGCGCGACGACGACGAGGCGCTCGACGAGATTCAGGAGGAGCAGATGGAGGCGATGGGCGACCAGCTCGGCATGTTCAAAGAGCAGTTCCGCCCGATGGTGTGGATCATGTTCCTCACCATCCCCGCGTTCCTCTGGATGTTCTGGGTGATCGGCTACCGCGGGTCCGACGCCGCGTACCCGGCCGTCGCCGCCCAAGAGCTCGTCGTCCCGCTGGCCGGCACCGTCACGTGGGACACCGGGATCGTCGGCCCGATCCAGATGTGGATCCTCTGGTACTTCCTCTGCTCGATGGCGTTCACGCAGCTGGTCCAGAAGAGCCTCAACATCGAGATGTCGCCGTCGGGTTCGTAGGCGACGCGGTCCGTTCCGCGTTTTCGCTCCGTTCGCCGCTTCCCGGCTTCTGCCTTCCTCACTCTCGCTCTGCGAGGAACGACTCGACCGCCTCCCGCGACGGGATCGACCCCATGCTGCCGACCGACCCGACCGACAGCGCCGCGGTCGCGTTGCCGTACGCGAGCGCGGCGCGGAGTGCGCTTCCGTCACGGTCGCCATCGCCGGACTCGTCCACCCGAGCGCCCGCGATCCGCGAGAGGAACCCGGCGGTGAACGCGTCGCCCGCCCCGGTCGCGTCGACCGCCTCGACCGCGAAGCCGTCGTGCCGGGCCGTCGCGGGGCCCCACGGGGCCGCCGCCGAACCCACCGCGACCGCGCCCTCGTCGCCCTGCGTGACGACCGCGGTGTGCGCGCCGGCGTCGAGGAGGTCTCGGGCCAGTTCGGTCCCCTCCTTCGTCGACAGCCCGGCGGCCGCGACGTCCTCGTCGCTACACAGCGCCACGTCGCTCGCGGCCACCGCCTCGCGGACCGCGGTCGACACCGCCGCCGCGTCGCCGTCGGGCACGAGATCTGCCCGGTAGTTCACGTCGAACGAGACCGGGCAGCCTGCCTCGGTCGCCGCCGAGAGCAGTTCTCGCGTCGCCGCCCGCCCGCTCGGGTGGGTCAGGGCCGCGCCGCCGAGGTGGACCCACGGCGGCGCGTCCGCTCCCCCCGGCGACGCCTCTCCCAGCGACCTCCCCTCCGGCGACGCCTCTCCGTCGGGGGTTGCCAGCGCCTCCGTCGGGACCGAGTCGGGGCCGAACCCGAACGTCACGTCGCGGGAGCCGTAGAAGCCGAACCGGGGCCCGCGGGCGTCGGGCGGCGACACCACCGCGAGCGTCGTCTTCCCCTCGACGCGCTCGACGTGGGTCTCCGGGATCCCCTCGTCGGCGAGCGTCTCGGCGAGGAACGCGCCGAACGAGTCGTCGCCGAGGCGCGTCCAGAACGCGGGCGGGGAGCCGAGCCGCGCCAGCCCGACCGCGACGTTGGCGGGCGCGCCGCCGGGCCGGTGCGCGTAGCCGTCGACCTCGCGCAGCGTCGCTCCCGGTCCGGGCACGAAGTCGACGAGCGTCTCGCCGGCCACGAAGAACTCCGCCATCAGCCTACTCGGCCGTCTCGCCGTCGGCGTCGCTCCCATCGGCCGCGACCGCCTCGGCGACCGCCTCGAACGCGGCGAGGATGACGCGCTTACACGCCTGCCCCTCGGTGCTCCAGTGGTGGGCGTAATCGAGCATGTCGTCGTATATGTCTGGCTTACAGCCCGCGGCCTGCGGGTGGCCGCCGCCGTTCACCCGGCCGGCGACCTCGTGGGCGTGCCGGAAGCCGTCGGAACCGCGGATCGACGCGGAGCCGGCGGGCTTGACGATCACGGCGGCGTCCGCGCCCGCCTCGCGGAGCCGCTCCGCGACCTCGTTCTGCGAGCAGCGCCCGTAGGTGACCGCGACGCGCCAGTCGCCGACCTCGTGGGTGACCGCGCGGTCGACCGCCAGATCGATTCTGGCTTCCTTCTCGACGCGGCGCTCCTCGACGAACGACCGGACCGTGTCGGGGAGGTCGACGCCGTACGCGCCGATCACGGCCGCGTACTCCTCCGCGCCCGCCCAGTAGGAGTAGTCGGCGAGGTCCTCCGAGCGCGGGTCCTCCTTGATCCAGAGGTCGTGGTCGCGGGTGACCGCGGCGAGTTCCGCCCAGCGGTCGTCGAACTCGCGGTCGAGCGAGCGGAGCGTCACGTCGGCGGTGCACTCCTCGTCCGACTCGCCGACGACGAGGTCGACGCCCGCCTCGCGGACCGCGGCGGCGGTGTCGTCGTCCCACTGGTGGTGGTCGAACCAGCGGATCGCGGCGGTCGACTCCGCGAGCGCCTCCAGCGGCTCCGCGATCCACTCGTAGTCGTCGGGACAGAGGTCACAGACGTACAGATCGATGTCGTCGTCCGCGTACGCCTCGACGCGTTCGAGCGCCGTGTCGATCGAGTACGGGCCCGCGGCGAGCAGCCCGACCGGCGACTCGGCGTGGGCGTCGGCGGTGGGGTCGTCGGCGTCGTCCGCGTCGGCGGCGTCTCCCTCGTCGCCGTCCGCCGCCTCGTCCGGTTCCTCGTCGTCCTCCAGCCGCGCCGCGATGGCGTCCTCGAAGGGCTCGACGTCGAGCGCGGCGTCGTACGCCTCGCGGATCATCGCCGCGCAGGCGAGGCCGTCGGCGTCGCCGTCGGCGATCACGATCGCTTCGCTGCCTTCGATCGTTTCCCTCGCTCGTCGCTCCGCGCGCTCGTCGTCCAGCGAGTCGGGGTAGAAGAAGCCCTTCCCCGGCAGCTTCGTGTACCGCGATCGGGGGGCGTCCCCCGTCTCGATGAGGTCGTCGTCCATACCGGCGAGGCGGGCGGCAGCCGGAAAACTCCGCCGCTCTCGCGCCGGGTCGGCGGTCGCGGGACCCGGACGTCGCCCGCGCGAGCCGCCGACTACGTGGGCGTCGCTCGCTGCCCCTCAGATCGTCGTGCGCCGCGGGTCCTCCTCGGTGAGCTGTCGCACGGTCAACACCGGGATCGGGCAGGTGCGGACGACGCGCTCGGCGACGGAGCCGATGAGGAAGCGGTTCTCGCCGTGTCGCCCGCGCGTCCCCATCGCCACGAGGTCGGCGTCGACGTCGCGGGCGTACGCGTCGATCTCCGAGGCGGGCCGCCCCTCGCGCACCTCGATCGTCACGTCGAGGTCGTCGTCGCGGTCGTGCGCCGCGTCCTCGACGCGGTCGAGCGCGCCGCGCCCCTGATCGTCTAAGGCGTCGCGGAGGTCGTCGCGGACCGTGTCCGGCGACGACTCCACCTCGCCGGCGTCGACGACGTACACCGCGTGGACCTCGGCGTCGAACCGCGCCGCGACGTCGACCGCGACCGAGACGGCCCGCCCGACGCTGTCGGAGCCGTCGGTCGCGACCACGATGGTGTCGAACATGGACAGTCGTTGACCGGTGGAGTAGGTAAAACCCGGCGGTCGGCCGGACTCGGGGGCGAGGCACTCGGGCACGGACAGTCGGTGATTCGAGGACCGGAGGCAGGCGGTGGCGCGTGCCGACGAGCGCCCGGAGGGCGTGAGTCGCACGCGCGAGGGACGCCGCGAGCGAAGCGAGCGGCGAGGTTGGGGAGGCGTGAGGCTGCGGCGCTGTTGCGGGGCGGGACTCGAAGGGGCAGTCGGGAGGCGAGCGCAGGGGACGTAAGCACCGCAACGAGGGAGCGGTAGCGACTGAGTGAGGAGCGTGGTTCGAGAGAGCAAAGCTCTCTCGTCATCCCGAAAGTCTCCGATTTTCGGGCGACAGCGAGCGTGCGCCCGCCTCCCGGCTGGGGCTTCGGCGGTCTCAACCATCGAGTTCGCCGTCTCGTAGCGAGGGCTTCGGTGCTCGAAACGTATGAGTCCGAACCGCCTCAGGCGAGGAAGACGTGCCGCGGCCGGTCGGCGAGCACGTCGCGGCCCCACTGGACGGTCTCGGAGAACTCGTCGGAGCGGAAGAACGCCATCGCGTCCTCCTTCGCGTTCCACTGGCTGGCGATGAACATGTCGTTCTCGTCTTCGACGTTCACCATCAGGTCGGTCTCGACGTGGCCGTCCATCTCGCCGAGCAGCTCGCCAACGTCGTCGAAGGTGTCGACGAACTCCGTCTGGTAGTCGGGCTTGACGGTGTAGAACATCCCCATCGTGCCGAAGCCGGACTCCTCGCCGGCGCGCGCGACGATGTCCGGGAGTTCGGAGAGGAAGCCGCCCGCGGTCTCCGCGGCCGACGCCGTGTCCCAGATGGAGACGACGGCGGCGCGGTCGGTGTGTCGCCCCTCGTACACCGCGGTCTTGACGTGGGTGCCGTAGTGATCGAAGTTGCCGCGCAGCCCCTCGACCTCGTCAAACAGCTCGTCCACGTCGGCCTCGCTGTAGAGGACGGTGGCGTACACGTCCTCGCCGTGGGGCTTGCCGGCGTAGATGTCGAGGTCGGCGAGCTCGCCGCGGATGTCACCGTCGTCGTCGTCGCCCTCGCCGCCGTGGGCGTCCCCGCCGCGACCGCCGCCCTCGCCGTGGGGGTGGTCGCCATCGCCGCCGGCCTCCTCGTCGCCGTGCGGGTGGTCGCCGTGGGCGGGCCCGCCGCCCGCGCCCGAGTGATTGTGTCCCTCGCCGCGGCCGTGTCCGTCGTCGGCGTGGCCGCCGCCCTCGCTCCCGTGGCCGTGCGCGCCGTCGCGGCCCCCTTCGCCGCGGGGGTGGCCGGCGCTGTCCGCCTCGGGGACGCGCCCGGTCGGGACCGTCTCGCCCGCGAGGAACGCGTCGAGGTCGCTCGGCGGGAAGCGGCGGCCGACGTAGAAGTCGCCGAACTCGCCGTACCGCGAGGAGGCGGGGTCGAACCGCATCTCGTAGACGATGTCCTTGATGTCGGTGGGGTCGGCCCCGAACAGCGTGACGCCCCACTCGTGGTCGTCGAAACCGACGGAGGAGGCGATCACCTGCTTGATCTTCCCCGCGTACTCCTTGCCGACCTCGCCGTGGCCGGCCATCAGGTCGGCGCGCTCCTCGAAGTCGAGGTCGTACCAGTTGTGCTCCTCGCCGCGGCGCTTGCTCATCGGGTAGAAGCTGACGTACTCGTCGTCCGGGATCTCGGGCTTCAGCTTCCCCTCGATGTACCGGCGCAGCCCCTCGTCGACGGCGTCCGCGCCCTCCTCGAAGTAGTCGTCGGAGACGTACCCGGACACCTCGGTGACGGAGACGTAGGAGGTCTCGCGCTCGGTGAACTTCGCGAGCGCGGTGTCCTCGAAGCGGCGCTCGATGGCGGACAGATCGTCGAGGGAGGGGCGGAAGTGTAAGAAGAGGAGGTCCGCCTTGTGGCCCAGCACGGAGAACAGCGCCGACTCGCCGTCGTCCGCGTCGGCGATCCGTTCGCGGTGTTTCAGGAAGGACGCCCCCTCCTCTATCGCCCGCCGTCGCTCGGACTCCGGCGCGTCGCGCCAGGCGTCCCAGTCGATCGACCGGAAGTCGTGTAGCGAGAACCACCCTTCGGCGGTCTGTGGAGCCTCGACCATACGCGGGCTTGGGTCCCCGCGACTTAGGGGCTTGCGGGTCGTCCCGAGACGACGTAATCAAACAGACAGTCTCCGCTTGTGTCTGAGACGAAAACGCATCTAGTGGTTTCGAAACCACCGTCGATCGCCTGTACGTGCGTCGTTTCGCTTCGGGTACTCTCGTGGTCAAGACCGCCGAAGCCCCAGCCGTGAGGCGGGCGCACGCTCGCTGCGCTCCTCGCTCAGTCGCTGCCGCTCCTTCGCTGCGGTGCTTACATCGCCTCCGCCCGCCTCACGCCTGCCCCTTCGAGTCCCGCCCCGCAACCGCACCGCACCTCACGCCTCCCCAGCCTCGTCGGCGGTCCTCCGCTTCGCTTCGGACCGCCGACTCCCTCGCGCGTGCGACTCACGCCCTCCGGGCGTTCGTCGGCACGCGCCACCGCATGTGGCTGTCCAGTTGCGCTTCGGGGCCGCCGAACCCCCCGAACCGCCCGGCCCGTCGCGGCTCGCGTCCGTTGTCGCCGTGACCGAAACCCTTTCACTGCGACCCCGAAAGGTGGAGACGATGCGGAAAAGCGGTCCTCCGAAAGGCCTGATCTCGTACCTCGTGTTGGAGCTGCTCGACGAGCGCCCCCGGTACGGCTACGAGCTGCTCGGCGAGATCACGGAGATAAGCGGCGGCCACTGGGAGCCCTCCTACGGCTCCGTCTACCCCATCCTCTACAAGTTCGAGGAGGAGGGCGTCGCGGAGCGCGTCGAGCGCGCCGACGAGCCGGACCGCAAGTACTTCGCGCTCACCGACGCGGGCCGCGAGGAACTGGCCGAGAAGCGCGCCGCGATCGGCGGCGAGGCGAGGGACTTCGGCGACGTCGTCCTCGGGTTTTACCACCTGTACGCCGCGCTCGCCACCGACGACCGCTTCGAGGTCGACGACGCCGACGCCGAGCGGAAGTATTCCGAGCGGTACAGCGCGTGGGTCGTCGAACAGATGATCCGCCACCACGAGCGCGACTTCGGCGAGTTCGAGCGGATCGACGCCTCGCCCGAGGAGTTCCACGCCGAGCCCGACGCGGACGCCGCCGCCGAGGCCGACCCGTCCGAAACCGGGACCGCGGACGACGCCGACGAGGCCTCGTCCGGCGCGGCCGACGACTGAGGCGGCAGAGCGAGCGCGGCATTCCGGTGAGACGCGGCGATTTACCGATGGAGCAGCCGCCACAGGACTCCGCCGGGGAGCCCGGCGCGCACGAGCCGGTCGTACAGCCGGTCGGGGAGCACGCGGGCGAGCCGCGGCAGCCACCGCGCCCGGCGGCTCACCCGGTAGCGGGTCCGCGGTCGGTCCGCCGTCGTCGCGGTCACCACGCGCTCGACGACCGTTTCGAGGTCGGTGGCGGCCGGCGAGTACCCCTCGAACGCGCGGTAGGCGTCGGCGTAGGGGCCGTCCGAATCGGCAGCCGCGGCCGCCGCGGCCGCCCGCTCGTTGAACCCGGTCGGGACCGGCCCCGGCTCGATCAGCGTCACGTCGACCCCGCGGTGGCCGACTTCCCTGCGGAGCGCGTCGACGTAGCCGTCGAGTCCGGCCTTCGCGGCGCTGTACGCGCCGTGATACGGCAACGCGACCGACCCGACCATCGAGCCGACGACCACGACCCGCCCGCCGCGCTCGCGCAGCGCCGGGAGCGCGGCGGAGACGGTCGCGTGGACCGCGGTCAGGTTCGTGTCCAACTGCCGCCGGAAAGCCTCGACGGAGGTGTCTTCGACCGCCGCGATCTCGTAGCCGCCGACGCAGGAGACGACCGCGTCGAGCGGCCGGTCGGCGAGCAGCTCTCGGACGGCGGCCTCGTCGCGGAGGTCGATCGCGGCGGTCTCGACCGCGTCGGGCAGGTCTGCCAGCCCGTCCGCGTCGCGGTCGACTCCGAGAACGTCGTGCCCGGCGGCCGCGAGCGAGCGCGCGACCCCGCCGCCGATCCCGCCCGCCGCCCCCGTCACGAGCACGTCCATGGCCGGCGATTCGCGACGGGGTCAGTAGACGGTGGCGGTTCGCGGCGTCCCGGCGAGGCGGACCGGAACCCGCGCGCCGGAGCGGCACCTGTCCGACCGCCCCCGAACTTCGGGCCGACGCCCGAAGGCATATATCCGCCACGGGCGATCGTCCGGACAATGTCCACCGACGAGCCGTCCGTCCCGATCGTGTGCGACGAGTGCGAGACGGAGACCCGCGTCCCCCTCGACGACCTCGCGGACGCGCTCGACAAACACAACGCCCAGAAACACGACGGCGACGCCGTCGCGGAGGTCGACCCGGCGATCAAAGACCGCCTCGCCGACCTCGTCGCCGAGGATCTGGGCCTGTTCGACGAGGAGGCGACCGAGGAGCCGTGAGCGGGTCTCGCCGACCCCGGACCCACGCTTCGGCCCGCACGGGCCGGCAGCAATACTCGCCGTAGTCGGTGACGTCTCTCACAGCGGAATATTTAGGAAAATAGGGCTTTGAGCGGTTCTAATGTCAATATAGTCGATCGGCGGTGTCATCGAAATCCGCTTCAGTTGCTGGTGACGCGAGGGTGTTGCCCGCGGCCCCGCTTTCAGGTATATGTACCAGTTAACGCGGACAGCGTCGCGACGGTCCTTCCTCGCGGCCGCGGGCGGAACTGCGACGGTCGGCCTCGCCGGCTGCGTCGGCGGCGGCAACGGCGGCGGACTCGACGAGCTGACGGTCGCGCACATGCCGATCTATCCCGACCTCCAGTGGTACGTGATGGAGGGCGAGGGCTACTTCTCCGAGATCGACGCCGAGATCACGGGACAGGAGTTCGGCAACGGTCCCGCGATCGTTCAGGCGCTCGGCGGCGGCGACATCGACGTCGCGATGTTCGGGATCGTCCCCGCCATGATCGCGATCGACCGCGGCGTCCCCGCGCGGGTGACCGCCGCGAACATCCGGGAGCCGATGGGGATCATGGCCGAGGAGTCGTTCCACGAGACGTTCGAGTCGCAGGGGGCCGACGCGTTCGCGGCGTGGGAGGCGGAGACCGGCGAGCCGTTCACCTTCGGCACGTTCCCGCAGGGGAGCGTCCCGGACGTGCTGCTCCGCTACTGGCTCCGGGACGTCGGCGTCGACCCGGCCGCGAACGAGAGCGTCGAGATCATCGAGATCAACGGCGCGAGCGCGGTGTGGCAGGCGATCGCCAACGACGAGATCGACGGCACCTCGATCATGGAACCGGTGCCGACCATCGCGCAGGCGGAGGGCTCGTCCGTGACGATGCTCCGGACCGCCGCCGAGGTCCTCCCCGGCCAGCCCGCCGCGGTCACCCTGATGAGCGACGCGGTGCGGGACTCGCCGCTCGCGGCGCAGTTCCTCGAACAGCACGTCCGCGCGACCGAGTTCATCGACGCGAACCCGGACGCGACCGCCGAACACGTCAACGAGGGGATCGGGATGCCGGTCGACCGCGCGCGGAAGGCGCTCGACTCGCCGCTGTCGAACTTCATCACTGACCCCAACGAGATCACGGACGCGACGCAGGTGTTTTCGGAGTTCGCGGCCGGGAACGACCAGATCGACGAGCAGCTGTCGACCGATCAGATCTTCGATCTGGAGGCGTACGACTCGCTCTGATGGCGACCGAAACCGGATCGGAACTGGGCGGCGACGCGGCCGTCGCGGTCGGGCTCGGCGACCCCCGCCGGCTCCTCCGCGGCGCGCTCGGCGTCGCGGGGTTCCTCGTCGTCTGGTACGTCGTCTCGCTCGGCTCGCCCGCGTACGTGGTTCCCTCGCCGGTCGCGGTCACCGAGGCGTTCGCGAGCGAACTGGCGTCGGGAGACATGACCGCGGCGCTCTTCCAGAGCGTCAGTCACTGGATCCCCGGCACCGTCGTCGGGACCGCGTTCGGCGTCGGCGCGGGCGTGGCGCTCGGGTGGAGCCGGCTGCTCGACGACCTCACCGCGCCGCTCGTCCGGACGCTGCGACCCGTGCCGCCGCTCGCGCTGATCGGCTTCGCGATCGCGTGGTTCGGCATCAACGACTGGGGCGCGGCCTTCATCATCGCGGTGGGGGCGTTCTGGATCAACTTCTACGCGGCGTACGGCGCGGTCGAGGGCGTCTCCGAGGACCTCCTCGACGTGGGGCGGACGCTCGGCGTCCGGGGCGACCTCGACGCGGTCCGGTCGATCGTGCTGCCGGCGTCGACGCCGGGGATCATGACCGGGATCCGGACCGGACTGGGGCGGTGTTGGATGCTCGTCGTCGCCTCGGAGATCTTCGGCGTTCCCGGGGTCGGCCGCGAGATCATCCGCGCCAGCAACAACCTGCGCGTCGACCAGGCGATCGCGTACATCCTCGTGTTGAGCCTGATGTACCTCCTCGTCGACGTGGCGTTCCGCGCGGTCGAACGGAGGGTGTTGGTGTGGCGCGCATGAACGGGAACGGCGCGGACGACGGGGAAGCCGGATCCCTCCCGCCCGCGGCCGCGAGCGTCGCGCTCGACGGGGTCGGCAAGACGTACCCCGCCGACGGCGACGGCGACCCGGTGCGCGCGCTCGACGACGTGTCGTTCTCGGTCGCGGACGGCGAGTTCGTCTGCCTCGTCGGCCCGTCGGGCTGCGGGAAGACGACGCTGTTCCGGATCGTGGCCGGGCTGACCGAGGCGACGGGCGGCCGGGTCCTCCTCGACGGGACCGAGGTCACGGGCCCGACGACGGACATGGGCGTGGTGTTCCAGGAGTACCACCTGTTCCCGTGGCTGACGGTCGCCGAGAACGTCGGGTTCGGACTGGAACGGAGCGACCGCTCGCCCGACGAGCGCGAGCGGCGGGTCGGCGAGATGCTCGACCTCGTCGGCCTGACGGAGTTCCGGAACGCCTACCCGAAGTCGCTGTCGGGCGGGATGAAACAGCGCGTCGCCATCGCCCGGGCGCTCGCCGTCGACCCGGACCTCCTGCTGATGGACGAGCCGTTCGGCGCGGTGGACGCCCAGACCCGAGAGATGCTCCAGCGGGAGCTGCTCGACGTGTGGGCGTCGACGGGGAAGACCGTCCTCTTCGTCACGCACGACGTGGCGGAGGCGGTGACGCTCGCGGACCGGATCGTCGTGATGGCCGCCGACCCGGGCCGCGTCCGCGAGGTCGTCGACGTCGACGTCGGGCGGCCGCGAGAGCGCGGCGACGCAGCCTTCGCCGAGTACGTCGGCCGCGTACGGGAACTGATCGGTGCCGGTCCGTAGCCGACCCGGCTACTCCTCGCTCTCCTCGACGCTCGCCGACAGCTCGTCGACGTGCGTCCGCAGCGTCGCCAGCGTCGCGTCCGCGTCGGCGTACCCCTCGTCGTAGTCGTCGAGCGCGGACGCCGCTCGGTCGAGGAACCGTTCCACCGCCGGGTCGGTCGGCTCGTCGGTCATGCCCGTCCCTCCGCCCGCGAGCGGTTTATGTCTCCCGCCGGGAGCTCTCGGACGGCGCGCTCGGCCCGCGGACCGCGCGTTCAGCGCCCCGTCAGCGCCGCCGCAGGGCGTACGTCGTGTAGCCGACGGCGACGACGAGCGCGGCCGAGAGAAGGGTGCCGAGGACGGCGGGCGAGGCGGTGACGTAGTCCCCGAACGGGTCGGTCAGCGCGAACACGGCGACGACGAGCGCGACGGAGATGGCGATCCCGACCGCGCCGAACGCCTTGAACGCCGCGTCGAGGTCGAAGCGTGCCGATCCCGGTTGGTGGCTCATATCTCTCTATACGCGCTTCGAACATAAACCCGTCCGGCAGGATTCTCACTCTCGGGGAACGCCGACCAGTCCGCGATAGAGCGTAGCTACTGTCGCTTTTCTATCGCTGTTGATAATTTACGCCGAGGTGTTTTAGGTCCATCTTGCCGATTCTCACGGGATGAAAAACGTGCGAACTGCCACGCTCTCTCGGCGGCGGCTCACCGTCGGCCTCGGCGGCGCGGTCGCAGGCGCGCTGTCCGGGTGTCTCGGGGACGGGACCGACGGGACGGCGTCGATGGAGTCCGGCGACGACGACTCGACGGACGGGGGAACCGACGCGATCCGAAACGCGGGCGACGCGAGCGCCACGGTCGGGATGATCTACGCCCTCGGCGGACTCGACGACCGGTCGTTCAACGACGCCGCGAACCGGGGGATCCAGCGCGCTCGCCTCGATCACGACGTGGCCTTCGCGAACGAGGAACCGGGCTCGCTCCCTGAGTTCGAGACGACGCAGGCCGACCTGTCGGCGTCGGACGACCCCGACTACGACTTGGTCTGTTGTATCGGCTTCCTTCAGGCGGACGCGCTCTCGACGGTCGCGGGCGAGTACCCCGACCAGCGGTACGCCATCGTCGACTCGGTCGTCGACCGCGACAACGTGGCGAGCTACGTGTTCCGCGAACACGAGGGGTCGTTCCAGGCCGGGCACCTCGCCGGGCTGGTGACGAGCCGCGACCTCTCCGTCGGCGCGGGGTCGACCCGCCCCGACGAGCGGACCGTCGGCTACGTCGGCGGCGTCGAGTCGGACCTCGTGCGCAAGTTCGAGGCCGGCTACCGCGCCGGCGTCGACCACGCGGCCGCCGACGTGTCGGTCCGCTCCACCTACCTCGGCGACTTCGACGACCCCGAGGGCGGGTACGACGCCGCCGCGGAGATGTACGAGGCGGGGGCCGACGTGGTGTACCACGCGGCCGGCGGCAGCGGGCTCGGCGTATTCCAGGCCGCACAGGAGTACGGGCGGTACGCGATCGGCGTCGACTCCGACCAGTCGCGGAGCAACCCGCGGTACGCGGACGTGATCCTCGGGTCGATGGTGAAGCGGGTCGGCACCGCGGTGTACGACGCCGCCGAGCGGACGATCGACGACGACCTCCAGACCGGGTCGACGAGGGCGCTCGGCCTCGCCGAGGACGGCGTCGCGCTCGTGTACGGCACGTCGCTCGGTCCGGCGATCCCGGACGAGGTCCGCGCGGCGATCGCCGAGTCCGGCGAGCGGATCGCCGACGGCGACCTGTCGGTCCCCTCGGACCCGGAGGCGGTGGGCCAATGAGCGACGGGATCGTCGAGCGGGTGGCGCGCGCGGCGGGGCGGGTCATGCCCGACGCGGTCCGTCGCCGGTACGCCGCCAAGTTCGCGCTGGCGTTCCTCGTCGTCGCGGCGGTCGTCGTCGCCGGCGGCGCGTTCACCTACCTCCAGACCGAGCAGACCGTCGAGTCGGACGCGACGACGCAGCTCGCCGAGACCGGCGGGCTTCAGGCCGACGCGATCGGCTCGTGGACCGAGCGGATGAGCACCGAAACGCGGTCGATGTCGGCGGCCGACGCCCTGCGGTCCGACCGGCGCGCGCCGGCGTACATCCTGTTGAAAGACGAGCTGCTCTCCGAGGACATCGTCAGTATCCACGTCGTCGACTCGGGGGAGGACCGGGTCGTCGCCAGCACGGAGCAACCGCTCGAAGGCCGCGCGCCGAGCGACCTCGACGCGCCGTGGAGCGACGCCGACGTGCCGGAGGGGGTCGGCGACGACGACCGCGTCTGGCGGTCGGACCGCTCGTACCGGTCGCCCGTGCTCAACGACCGCCCGGTGATGGCGTTCGCCAGCTCCGTGCCCCGGTCCGACGGGCGATACCTCGTCGTGGTGACCCGGATCCAGCCGCAGCTCGAACGGATCCAGAACACCGACACCGGCGAGGAGACGATGATCCTCAACGCGGCCGGCCAGACCGTCCTCGACATCGACGGCACGGTCGACGAGGACCGCCACGCCGACGGCATCGAGACGGTCCGGGACGGGAACGCCACGACCGCGACGCGGATCGGCGACGGGCAGGTCCACGCGTACGCGTCGGTCCCCGAGACGGACTGGGTCGCCGTCACGAGCGTCGACCAGTCGACGGCCTTCGCCGTCCGGGACGACGTGGGGAACTCGGTGCTGCTCCTCATCCTCCTCACGCTCGCGTCGCTCGGGGTCGTCGGCGTCGTGTTAGGCAGCCGGACCGTCGTCCCCCTCGCGCGGCTGCGCGACCGCGCCGAGCGGATCGAGTCGGGACAGCTGGACGTGGACCTCTCGACTTCTCGGATCGACGAGATCGGTCGCCTGTTCACGAGCTTCGGCGAGATGCGCGACTCGCTCCGCGAGCGGATCGGCGAGGCGGAGACCGCGGCCGACGAGGCCGAAGCGGCCCGCGAGGAGGCGGAGGCCGTCACCCGCGACATGGAGGCCCGCGCGGCCGACTACAGCGAGGTGATGGGCGCGGTCGCCGACGGCGACCTCACCCGGCGGATGGACCCCGACGCCGACCGCGACGCGATGCGGGAGATCGCCGAGGAGTTCAACGACATGGTGGCGCAGCTGGAGCGGACCACCGCCCGGGTCGCCGACTTCGCCGGCGAGGTCGACGACGCGAGCGCGGACCTCGCGGCCGGCGCGGACGAGGTCGAGACCGCCAGCGGGACCGTCAGCGAGCAGATCCAGGAGATCGCGGACGGCGCGGTCAGACAGGACGAACAGCTCGACGCGGTGGGCGACGAGATGAGCGACCTCTCCGCGAGCATCGAGGAGGTCGCGTCGTCGGCCGCGTCGGTCGCGGAGACCGCGGAGGCCGCCTCCGAGCGCGGGGCGACCGGCCGCGAGGCGGCCGCCGAGGCGCTCGACGAGATGGACGCGATAGAGGAGCGCTCCGCGGCCGCGGTCGAGCAGATGGAGTCGCTCGACGAGCGGATGGACGAGATCGACGAGGTCGTCGACTTCATCACGGACGTCGCCGAGCAGACAAACATCCTCGCGCTGAACGCCTCGATCGAGGCCGCCCGCGCGGGCGAGGCGGGCGAGGGCTTCGCGGTCGTCGCCGACGAGGTCAAGGACCTCGCGGAGGAGACGCAGGATGCCGCCGCCGAGATCGAGTCGCAGATCGAGACCGTCCGCGAGGAGGCGGACGAGACCGTCGACGACATCCGCGAGGCGAACGCGCGGATCGACGAGGGGTCGGACACCGTCAGGGAGGCCTCCTCGTCGCTCGAAGCCGTCGTCGACGCGGTCGAGGAGACGAACCACGGCGTCCAGGAGATCAGCGAGGCCGCGGAGGACCAGGCGCGGTCGACGCAGCGCGCTGTCGAGGGCGTCGAGGACGTCGCCGAGGTGAGCGGCGAGGTCGCGGCCGGGTCCGAGCAGGTGTCCGCGGCCGCCGAGGAGCAGACGGCGACCGTGACCACCATCGCGGAGAACGCCGACCGGCTCCGCGCTCAGGCCGAGGCGCTCTCGGAGTCGGTCTCGGCCTTCGAGGTCGACGTCGACCCCGACGAGATCGACGACGGGGCGGACGGGGCGACCGCCGAATCCGGCAGCGACTCGACGCCCGGTGACGGTCTCGCGGCCGACGGCGACGGGAGAGAACGGCCGTCGGACGGGGCGGACCGGGACTCGGACGAGTCGGCTGGACCGTCGGCCGGGAGCTAATCCGCGCTCTCGGGGAACCCCTCGACGATCTCGACGCCGGAGGAGGCCCCGATCCGCACCGCGCCCGCGTCGAGCATGTCCGCCGCTTCCTCGTAGGACCCGACGCCGCCGGAGGCCTTCACCGGGAGGTACTCGCTCATCAGCTCCACGTCCGGGACCGTCGCGCCGCCGTCGGCGAAGCCGGTCGCGGTCTTCACCATGGCGGCGTCGGCGGCGACGGCGGCCTCGCAGGCGCGGCGCTTCTCGCCGTCGTCGAGGAGCGCGGTCTCGATTATCACCTTCACGGGGACCGGGACGGCCGCGACCACGTCGGACAGCTCGTCGGCGACCGCGCCGTCGTCGCCCGCCTTCAGCCGGCCGACGTTGATCACGACGTCGACCTCGTCGGCCCCGTCCTCCCACGCCGCGACCGCCTCGTCGCGCTTGACTTCCGGGGCGTGCTGCCCGTGCGGGAACCCGACCACGGTGGCGAGCGTGTCGGGCGCGCCCTCGTACTCGGCCGCCTCGGCGACGTAGCAGGGCGGGATACAGGCGTTCATCCCGTGTTCGGCGGCCTCGTCGAGGACCGTCCGCACGTCGGCCCACGTCGTCTCCGGACCGAGCACGGTGTGGTCGATGCTGGCGGCGAACTCCTCGCGGTTCATGTCTCTCCCGTGGCGACGGAACTTAAAAGTCGTACGGGGTCGGCACGGCGGTGTTAAGTTAAGAACGAGGCGGCCGGTGTTTCGAATGCTCTATGTCCGAATCCAACCGCCTCGACGGCTGTACAGGATGGATCGACTTGGAGTTTGTGGAGCGTGAGCGGACACCCCACGAGATCATTGAAACCGGTATTCGACTCCATCTTGCCGGACTATCACTCTCGAATACCAAACAGTATCTTGAAAGGTTGGGTGTCGAGCGGAGTCGAACAGCAATTCACAACTGGATTCAAAAGGCCGACCTACAGCCAGTTGACGGTGCGAGCCCGAATCGCGTTGCGGTTGATGAGACTGCGATTCAGATCGATTCGGACAGATACTGGCTGTATGCTGCTGTAGATCCTCGCACAAACGAATTCCTCCATGTTGACGTATTTCCCGTCCAAAGCAAACAATTCACGCTGGTATTTCTCCGCGATCTTAGAGAGAAACACCACGTTGAGGATGCGCTATTTCTCGTTGATGCTGGCGGACACCTCACAGCAGCACTCTCACGAACCTCACTTCGATTTCAAATCACTCGTCATGGAAATCGGAATGCCATCGAACGTGTCTTTCGAGAAGTAAAACGACGGACCTCTTCGTTTTCAAATACGTTTAGAAATGCGGAGCCGACGGCAGCAGAATCGTGGCTCCGAGCCTTCGCCGTCTGCTGGAACCGATGCTTAAGTTAACACGACCGGTCGGCACGGCGTCGGCGCGGCGTCCGATCCGCGTCAGTCGCGGTGTCCGATCGGTGTCAATCGCGGAACACGACCGTGTGGCCGTTCTCGCGGAGCGCCTCGACGAGGTCGTCGTCCGGCTCTATCCGGAACTCGTGGAAGGAGTTGCTCGGGCTGTCCGCCGAGTACAGCTCCGAGTCGATGTTCTCGGGGATCTCGTTTTGGTGGGTGTCCTCCTGAACGACGACCGGCTGGCTGCGGGCGCGGTCGGAACCGTTGTCTTCGGTCATCTGGATACCGCTCCTCGTACCCGTTCGATCAATTGTGTTCCGATCCGAATCTTCGGTGTCCCGAGCGATCCGGGCGGGCGGACCTCTCGGACCGCATTCCAACGCCGAACCCCCGGGTTCGGGTTGGAGAAATCTCCAACCGTTTCGCGATCGCCCCGGACTTATTTTATCCGCGTGCCAGTCGGACCCATGGACCGCGACACCGCCACGCCCGTCGTCGACGACCTCCCGGGCGAGCGCGCCCGGGAGTGGGTCGAGTACCACCACGAGTCGGCCGCGCCGAGCACCTACGTCTACGAGTTCGTCTGGGACCGCACCGCCCCCGCCGAGGGGCCGTTCTGCACCGACGTGGACGGCAACGTCCTCATGGACTTCACCAGCCACGTCGCCGCCGCGCCGCTCGGCTACAACAACCCGCTCATCATGGACCGGCTGGCGGAGTTCGACCTCGTGGACCCGCTGAAGATCGCGGGACAGGACTTCTACGCCGCGGGCGGTCCGACGCCCGACGACGGGCTCCCCGGCTCCTCGGGGCTCATGGACCGGCTGACGGACGTCACCGACCACTACGACATGGACACCGCCTTCCTCTCGAACTCGGGCGCGGAGGCGGTCGAGAACGCGATCAAGATCGCCTACGACGCCTCCGACGGCGCGAAGTACGCGATCACCTTCGACGGGGCGTTCCACGGCCGGACGCTCGGCGCGCTCTCCCTCAACCGCTCGAAGTCCGTGTACCGCCGCGACTTCCCGGAGCTGAGCGGCGTGATGGAGATGCCCTACTGCGACGACCGCACCTGTTCGCCCGAGACCTGCTCGTGCGGCTTCTTCGCGGACGGCGTCTCGCGGCTGCGCCGGAAACTCGACCCGAAGCGGGGGAACGTCCACCCGGACGACGTGGCCTACCTGATCATGGAACCGATCCAGGGGGAGGGCGGCTACCGGTTCCCCTCGGACGCGTTCACCGACGAGATCGCGGCGATCACCGAGGAACACGACATCACGCTGATCGCCGACGAGATCCAGTCCGGCGTCGGCCGCACCGGAGAGATGTGGGGGTCCGACCACTACGCCTACGAGCCGGACGTGATCACGAGCGCGAAGGGGCTCCGCGTGGGCGCGACCGTCTCCCGCTCCGACGTGTTCCCCGAGGAGACCGGCCGCCTCTCCTCGACGTGGGGGGCCGGCGACCTGATCGCCTCGGCGCAGGGGGCGATCACGCTCGACGCCATCGAGGAGGCCGACCTCATGGACAACGCCGTGACGCGCGGCCGGCAGTTCACCGAGACGATGCGCGACGCCGACCTCGACCCGGTCGACGACGTGCGCGGGAAGGGGCTGCTGTGCGCCGTCGAGTTCGACACGAAGGAGCGCCGCGACGCCGTCGTGAAGAACGCCTTCGGGCGCGGGCTCCTGACGCTCGCGTGCGGCCACAACGTCCTGCGGATCCTCCCGCCGCTCGACGTCACCGAACGCGAGATCGACCTCGGTGCCGACCTGCTGACTGACGCGATCGCCGAGGCGGCCTGAGGCGTCGACCGCGGCTCGGGACCGCCGGCGAGACCGGGACCGCGACTCAGCGGTCCGCGTACCACTCCGCGAACTTCTCTAACGCCCGCCCGCGGTGTGACACCGCGTTCTTCCGGTCGGTGTCCATCTCCGCGAACGTCTCGCCGTCGTGTTCGAAGATCGGGTCGTAGCCGAACCCGCCGTCGCCCCGCGGCGCGACGATCCGGCCCGGGACGTACCCCTCGAACAGCTTCACGGGGAGGGGGTCGTCCCGGTCGCCGTCGAAGTCGTCGTCAGCACTCTCGCCCGCTCCGGGGCCCGCCGCGGCGGCCGCGTCGCGGTCGCCCCGGTCGACGGGATCGGGGCTCGCGGCGAACCCCTCGCCGTCGCAGTAGCCGAGGACGCACCGGAAGGCGGCGCGGCGGTCGTCGAGGTCGGCGGCGATCTCGTGGACGCGCTCGACCCCGAGGGTGTCCTCGACGTACGAGGAGTACGGGCCGGGGAAGCCGTCGAGCCCCTCGACGAACAGCCCCGCGTCGTCGACGAGGACCGGCGCGTCGGCGTGGCGGTACGCCTCGCGCGCCCCCCGCGCCGCGATCGGACCGAGTTCGTCGGCCTGAACCTCCGTGTAGTCGAAGTCGAGCCGCTCCACCGAGCCGTCCGGGAGGTACCGCTCCGCCTCGCGCACCTTCCCCGGGTTCGTCGTCACGTACCTGAGCACGGATCGGCGTGGGCGCGCCCGCGAGGAATAGGCGTCGGTCGCGGGCGGCGGAGGGGCCGCCGGCAGTACGTTTTTGTCAACGTAATTGGATCGTCCGACCATGGCCCTCCCCACGTTCGGAAAGACGCGACTCACCGCCCTCGTCGGGATACTCTCGTTCGGACTCACGTCGCTCTTCGCCGTCCTGCTGCCGGCGCTACTGGAACCGCTGATCCCTGCCACGTTCATCCTCGGGTTCTTCGTGGTGATCCCGCTGATCTGGGTCCTCGGCGAGGACTTCCCGCTGGTCGCGTCCGGGTCCACCGATGCGCCCGAGTCGACGACCGCGGAGCGCCCGATCGCGGAACTGCGCGAGCGGTACGCGGCGGGCGAGATCGACGAGGCCGAGTTCGAGCGGAAACTCGACCGGCTGCTGGCGACGGAGGACCTCGACGAGCGGTTCGATCGCGTCGAGTCCGACGGATCGGCGTCCCGAGGATCCGGCGCGGGCCGCGAACGCGACCTCGAACTCGAATGAACCGGACCTCGGAGTTCAGGGGTCGACGCGAACGATCCACGCCTCGGGATCGTCGATCTCGGCCGCGGTCGGGAGGTTCTCGGCGCGCTCCCAGACCGCCCCGGCGGCCTCGATGCCGCGCTCGTCGGCGACGTGCCGGAAGAAGGCGGCCCCGCGCTCGTACTGCCGCCGTTTGAGCCCCAGCCCGAGGAGGCGTTGCGCCAGTTGCCGCACCGGGCCGCCCCCGCCGCGGCGGTCGTCGAGCTTCCGCCGGAGGTCCGCGTACTCGCCGTCGAACGCGCGGTCCATCAGCACCTCGGCGTACCCCTCCACGGCGGTCATCGCGGTCTGAAGCTCCGCGAACGCGTCGGGGTCGAGGCCGCGGCCGGTCATCCCCTCGACCCCGCGCTCGACGCGCGACTCGAGGTACTCCGGGAGCCACGGTGCCGCGCCGAACTCGGCGGCGTGGGTCACCTCGTGGAACGCGATCCAGCGGCGGAACCGCGGGTACTCCACGTCGAGCGCGGCCGCGACCGCGACGATGTTCGGGTGGACGAAGTAGAGCCCGTGGTCGGCGTCCGGCTCGTCCGCCAGCAGGAGGGGGTCGTACTGGCCGAGGACGTTCCGCGAGAGGAATCCCAACGCGAACGCCATCGACCCGGTGTTGGCGATCCGCGAGATGTCCCGCGCGAACGCCGGTCCGCGAGCCTCGGGCGTCGCGTCGAACGTCCTGTCCGGTCCGTCCGCGGCCGCCGCGGCCGCCTCGATCGGATCCATCACGCGCCGGAACGTGCCGACGCTCGCGTCGATCCAGTGGTGGCGGTTCTGGACCTCGACGGTGTCGGGCACGTCGAAGTCGATCCCCGCGACCGCCGAGAGCCGCGAGCGGGCGTCGCGCACGTCTCCCGCGTACCCCGCTCGCTCGGCGTCGTCGAGCGCGATCGACCCGGGGTCGGTGGCGCTCTTCGCGGCCGACGCGGCCCGGTCCCAGTCCACGACGCCCGGTCCCTCGGCCTCGGCGACGGCCCGGACGCTTCGGAGGATGTCCATGGCGATCGGACGGGCGGCCGCCTCAAAGCGCTTGTGTCGGCCGGCCCTTTCGGGGGAGACGTCGGATCCGGATCCGACGTTTTCTTGCCGGACGCCACACAGCCGCACACATGGACGACACGCGCCGAGCGTTCCTCGACGACCTCCTCGCGACGCCGAGCCCCTCGGGATTCGAAACCGCCGCGCAGCGCGTCTGGACCGACTACGTCCGCGCGTTCGCGGACCGCGTGGAGACCGACGCGTACGGCAACGCCGTCGCGGTCCACGAGGGGGACCCCGGCGCGCCGACGGTCGCGGTCACCGGCCACGCCGACGAGATCGGGTTCATCGTCCGCGACGTGCTCGACGAGGGGTTCCTCCGCATCGCCCGCATCGGCGGTGCCGACCGCACCGTCTCGAAGGGCCAACACGTCACGGTTCACGCCGAGGAGCCGGTCCAGGGCGTCATCGGCCAGACCGCGATCCACCTGCGCGACGGCGGCGACGACGAGTACGAGGACGTCGCCGGTCAGTTCGTCGACATCGGTGCCGAGGACGCCGACGAGGCGCGCGAACACGTCGAGGTCGGCGACCCCGTGACGTTCTCGACGGGGGTCCGCGACCTCGTCGGCGACCGGATCGCCGCTCGCGGGGTCGACAACCGGGCCGGCGCGTGGGCGGCCGCGGAGGGCCTCCGACGCGCCGCCGAGGACGGCGTCGACGCCACCGTCTACGCGGTCTCGACCGTTCAGGAGGAGGTCGGCCTCCAGGGCGCGCGGATGGTCGGCGTCGACCTCGACGACGTCGACGCGTTCGTCGCGGTCGACGTCACGCACGCCACCGACAACCCGGACGTCGACCGCGAGCGGCGCGGCCCGGTCGAACTCGGGGCCGGTCCGGTGATCGGTCGGGGCAGCGCGAACCACCCGGTCCTCGTCGACCTCGCCCGTGACGCGGCCGAGGCCGCCGGCGTGGAGGTCCAGCTACAGGCGGCCGGCACCCGGACCGGCACCGACGCGGACGCGTTCTACACGACGCGGGGCGGGACGCCGGCGCTCAACGTCTCGATCCCGAACCGCTACATGCACACGCCGGTCGAGGTGATCGATACCGGTGATCTCGACGCGGTCGCCGACCTCCTCGCCGCGATCGGGTCGGCCGCGGGCGACGCCCACTCGACGCCGAACCCGTTCGCGGTCGACGTCTGACGGCCCCGCTGCCGGTCGGTTCGCCACGACAAACCGGGGCACGGCGGCGTCGAAACGGAACTGTTTTACTATCGTCTTTCCTACCGTAGATTGCGACGAACGGACGTGCTCTGGTGGTGTAGTCCGGCCAATCATATCACCCTCTCACGGTGATGACCTGGGTTCGAATCCCAGCCGGAGCACTTTCTCGAACGACGCGCACCGAACTTCCGTAGCGTCGCGTGCCTCGACCGCGTCGGGGTGGTCGCTCCGGTTCGGTCGTCCGCGACGAGTCAGTCGTCCCCGACGGCCACCGACTCGTCACCTCCGACGAACCCGGCGTCGCTCGCTCGGCGACGTGCGGCTGGAGCACCCACGGCGTCAACAATACGATCGGGACCATCGAGCCGGCGGCCGCGGACGCCCCGACCGAGGAGGCGGAGCCGCACGAGGCTGCGGCCGACGACTGACAGGCCGCTCCGAGGTGACGGGTCGCGGCGCGGCGTCCGGCACTCGATCCGCCAAGCGAGGGTTTAATTCCGACAGCGCGCGAGGGCGTCGTGTGGACCCGAGCCGGATCCCCGACGAGTTCCCCGCGGCGAGCTTCCGCGGGGCGCAGGAACAGGCGGTCGCCGACATCCGCGACGCGTTCGCGGCCGGGAACCGGGTCGTGCTGGTGCGCGCGCCGACGGGGAGCGGCAAGTCGCTCCTCGCCCGGGCGATAATGGGCGCGGCCGAAACCGCCGGCGAGGCGGCCCCCAGCGAGGCGACCGGCGCGTACTACACGACCCCGCAGGTGTCGCAGATCGACGACGTCGAGGCCGACGACCTCCTCGACGATCTGGCGGTGATCCGCGGCAAGTCGAACTACGACTGCGTGCTGCCCGGTGAGCACGACACGCCCGTGAACCGCGCGCCCTGCGCGCGCCAGCAGGGGTTCGACTGCTCGATCCGGCACCGCTGTCCGTACTTCTCCGACCGCGCGATCGCCTCCGGCAACCGCTTCGCCGCGATGACCCTCGCCTACTTCATGCGCACCGCCGGCTCCGAGGTGTTCCGCAAGCGCGACGTGGTCGTGATCGACGAGGCGCACGGGCTCGCGGAGTGGGCCGAGATGTACGCCACCATCGAGATATCGTCCGAGCGCGTCCCGGTGTGGGACGACGTGGGCGTCCCCGACGTCGCGGCCGACGCCGGCCCCGAGGAGGACGCGCTCGACCGCACCGCGCGGTTCGTCGAGACCCTCCGGGACGTGGCGATCCGCGCGAAAGACGAGCTGGTCGGGCGGCCCGAGCTCAACCGCGAGGAGGTCGCCCGCCGCGACCGGCTTCAGGAGCTGATAAGCGAGCTCGGCTGGTTCTTAGAAGACTACCGCGATCCCCAGTCGCAGACCTCGTGGGTCGTCGACCAGCCGGGCGGCGAGGGGTCGGCGATCGACATCAAGCCGCTCGACCCGGCGCGCTACCTCAGGCACACGGTGTGGGACCGCGGGAACCGCTTCGCGCTCCTGTCCGCCACCATCCTCTCGAAGGAGGCGTTCTGCCGCGGCGTCGGCCTCGACCCCGCCGACGTGGCCCTCATCGATGTCGAGCACACGTTCCCGCTCGCGAACCGCCCGCTGTACGACGTGACGCAGGGGTCGATGACGTACGAACACCGCGACGAGACCGTGCCGAAGATCGCCCGCCTGATCGTTCGCCTGATGGCCGAACACCCCGACGAGAAGGGACTGATCCACGCGCACTCCTACGACATCGCCGAGCGTCTCACCGAGCGCCTCGGGGAGTTCGGGGTCGCCGCGCGCGTCAGGCGGCACGACCGGGAGAACCGCGACGCCGAGCTGGAGGCGTGGAAGGCGAGCTCGGACCCGGAGGTGTTCGTCTCGGTGAAGATGGAGGAGGCGCTGGACCTGAAGGGCGACCTCTGCCGCTGGCAGGTGGTGTGTAAGGCCCCGTACCGGAACACGAACGACTCGCGGGTCGAACGTCGACTGGCGGACGGCCAGTGGGCGTGGTACCACCGCACCGCGCTGCGGACCGTCATCCAGGCGTGCGGGCGGGTCGTCCGCGCCCCCGACGACCGCGGCGCGACGTACCTCGCGGACGACTCCCTGCTCGACCTCTTCGACCGCGCCGAGCCGGACACCCCGGCGTGGTTCCGCGACCAGATCGACGCGATGACGACCCCGTCGCTGCCGTCCGTCGACCCCGAGGCGGCGCTCGCCGGAATCGACGCGTCGCCCGCCGGCGGCGCGGGCGCGGGGCGGCGACGGAGCCGACGGTCCGGCGGATCTGGGGGACCGAGCGGGTCGGGCGGCACGAGCGGCGGCCGCTCGGCCGCCCGCGACGGTGACGGCGACGCGGGCGCGACCGCCCCCGGCGACTCGGACGGCGACGGCTCGGTCCGGACCCGCTCCGAGCGCGACGCCGAGCGACGGTCCGACCACCCCCTGTCCGACGTCTGGGGCGACGGCTGATTCGGGGACCCCCGAGGCCGTAACCCGGGGGCGACGGCGACGGCCTCGACTGCCGACGGCCTCGACTGCCGACGACCTTGACCGCCGCCCGGAGCGCGACTCCTCGCCGACTACAGCAGCGAGACGCCGTAGGCGACCATCGAGCTCACCATGAGAAACGCGAAGAACAGCGCGAAGATCTGTTGTCTGTCCATGCCCGCGTCTCGACCGCAGAGCGACATAACTCCTGCGGGCGACGGTCGCACGGCCGAACGCGCTCGATCGCGCCGCTGACGGCTCCCCGAGACGAGCGGCCACTGGTTCGCGTATTATCACTACCGTTTCGATCACTCGTCAATATATATATCGTATAAGGTATATCAGGCCCCTCAATGAAGTAGTAACCTTCATAATCCCTCACCCGACTACTGGGTGTATGGCCACGAACGGGCTGTCGAGTGCGCTGACGCTGTACGGTGCGAGAACGCTGACCCTGTCGCAGGCGGCCGCGCAGGCGGGGCTCAGCGAGGCCGAGTTCATCGAGCAGCTCGAACGCCGCGGCATCGAGGTGACCGACTCCGAGCGCGCCGCGGCCCTCGGCAGCGAGCAGCCCGCCCGCGCCGACTGACGCGACGACGGCTCCCGGTCGTCCCGAAACCCCTCGATTTTCCGCGTTCTCCGACGACCGATCAGTTCTCCGTCGGTCGTGCGTCGTCTCCGACCGACGCCTCGCCCTCCCTCGGCACGAGGTGAACCTCGCCCTCGTGTTCGAACGCGAGGACCTCGTCGGCGTCCTCGTCGACGAACGCGGGGTTCGGAACGGTCTTCGCCTCGTAGGTGACCGGATCGAGCACCTGGATCGCGTTCTCGTCCTCGACGGTCACCACGGTCGTCTCCGTCGCGTCGTCGCGCGTGCCGAGTCGGGTCGCGTCGGGTGCCTCCCCGTCGGCGAACGCGGAGGTGTACGCCGCGCCCGTGGCGAGCCGGACGCCCTGAAGCCGGCCGGAGACGCCGGTGACGAGGACGGGGCCGTCGCCGTCCTCGGGGTCTATCACTTCGCCCTCCGCGTACTTCGGGAGCCGGACCGCGAACGTGACGCGGTACACCTCGTTGCCGTCGCCGTCCTCGGTGACTAAGGTCGGGTACGACTCGAAGCTCCCGCCCAGCGACTCCGTGATCCGCGTCGCGACGTTCTGCGCGAGGCGGTTCGAGGAGAGCTTCACGTCCGGGCCGTCGTCGGTCTCCTTGACCTCGGTGATGAACGCCTCGCGGTCGCCGTCTGCCTTCTGGTCGGCGACGTACGTCTCGGCGACCTCCAGCGCCTCCGCGCGCTCCGCGGGCGTGAGGTCGCGCTCGTCCGCGCGGACCTGAACGATCCCGGCGTAGTAGCCCCCGGCGATGCGGCCGCAGCGGTCGCAGGTCCCCCGCGATATCTTCACCGGGACCGTCACCTCCGCCGAGCGGAGCGTCCCGCGCACGACCCCCGAGAAGCGACAGTGCATCCGAACCGTGTTCTCGTCGACCTGCTCCGGCTCGACGCCCCACTCGACGTCGTCGGCGTCGACGTGGACCCCGAGCGCCTCCGCGACCTCGTCGACCGCGACGTCGGTGTAGTCGCGCGCGCCCACGTCGCGCCACGACTCCCCGCGCCGGACCGCGCCACAGCCGGAGCAGACCAGCACTTCGATCCGGTCGGGCGCGTCGACCAGCTCGAAGTCCTCGAAGTAGCAGTCGTCACAGAGCAGCGCGTCACGACCGCGCGGCTCGCCCGGGAGGGGGTCGCGCCGCTCGGGGACCGGGTCGCCGCAGCGCGGACAGAACTCTCGCGACTCGCTCATTGCCCGCGGCTACGCCGAGGACCCGTTTAAGCGGCGCGGACCGCGGCGGTCGCCGTCACGGGCTGCGAGCGCGGAGCCGGCCGATCCGCGCGGGTCTCGACCTCCGAAATGGTTTTTCGCACGGACCGAGAACGGGCGTGTATGAGCGGTAACCCCGACGACGAACGGCTCGAAGAACTGCGCGAGAAGAAGATGGAGGAGCTTCGCGAGCGACAGGGCGGCGAGGGCGACGCCGCCGAGGCGCAACAGGAGGCGCAGGAGCGCGCCGAGGCCCAGCAGGAGGCGGTGTTGAAACAGCACCTGACCGACGGCGCGCGCCAGCGGCTCAACGCCGTGGAGATGTCGAAGCCGCAGTTCGGCGAGAAGGTGAAACAGCAGGTCGCCGCGCTGGCACAGAGCGGGCGCGTTCAGGGTCGCATCGACGAAGACCAGATGCGGGAGCTCCTCAAGGAGCTCCAGCCCGAACAGAAGAGCTTCGACATCCGCCGCCGGTAGATGGAGCTCGCGCTGCTGTACAGCGGGGGGAAAGACTCCTCGCTCGCCGCCCACCTGCTCGACCGGTTCTACGGCGTCCGCTGCGTCACCGGCAGCTTCGGGCTCACGGACGACTGGCGGCACGCGGAGCGCGCGGCCGACGAGCTCGGGTTCCCGTTCGAGCGCGTCGACCTCGACCGCGAGGTGGCGGAGCGCGCCGCCGAGACGATGGTCGCGGACGGCTACCCCCGGAACGGGATCCAGCGCGTCCACGAGCACGCGTTAGAGACCATCGCCGCGCTCGACGTCGACGCCATCGCGGACGGGACGCGCCGCGACGACCGGGTTCCCACCGTGTCGCGGGCGCAGGCGCAGAGCCTCGAGGACCGCAACGGGATCGACTACATCTCGCCGCTCTCCGGGTTCGGCCGCCACGCCGTCGACCAGCTCGTCGACGCGACGTTCGACGTTCAGCAGGGACCCAGCGAGGAGGTCCCGAAGGCGGACTACGAGGACGAGCTCCGAACGCTCATCGCCGACGAGTACGGCGAGGGGACCGTCGGCGACGTGTTCCCGGACCACGACCAGACGTACGTCCACGGGCGCAACGACTGACCGGCGACCCCGCAGTTCTCGCCGATTGATAATTCTCCCCGACTGACCGGATCACGTCAGACAGCCGTCAGATGGCGTGACACGCGTTTCCTCACTTCGATCGCGATCGTTCCTCACTAGATTATCCGATTCGAGAATTCGGGGTGAGGCGTTAAAACCCGGTCCCTATTCCGGTCGCGTATGTATCGCAACGGGCGGATCTCGGAACGCAGCCGCCGCGAGCTGTTGGCCGCGACGACCGGCGTCGCGGCCGTCGGGCTCGCCGGCTGTCTCGGATCGGACGCCGAACAGACCGCGGACAGCCGGACGCCACTCTCGGAGCGAACGCTCCGGTACGGCGGGGTGATGGCGCTCTCGGGCGGACTGGGATCGGTCGGGAAACCGATCGCCGACGCGGTCGAGCTCCCGGGGAGACAGCTCGAGGCGTCGGACGTCGAAGCCGGCGTCGAGTGGCGGATCGAGGACTCGGAGACGACCGCCCGCGGCGGGATCGACGCGATGCGGACGCTCGTCGACGCGGGGTACCCGGCGGTCGCCGGGCCGCTCGGCTCCGACGTGACGCTTCAGGCCGTCCAGCAGGCCTCCATCCCCGCGGAGGTCGTCAACTGCTCGCCCGCGAGCACGACCCCGACGCTCTCCATCCTCAACGACCGCGGGTTCAGCTACCGGACCGCGCCCGACGACTCGCTGCAGGCGGTCGTCGCCGCCGGCCTCGCGGCCGACGAGCACGGCGCCTCCTCGGCGGCGACCCTCTACATCGCGGGCGACTACGGTCGGCAGCTCTCCGGCGCGTTCGCCACGTCGTTCGACGGCGAGGTACAGCGACAGGTCTCCTTCTCGGACGCCTACGAGGAGCCGCTCGCGACCGCGCTCGCCGACGATCCCGACCTGCTCTTCGTGATCGGCTACCCGGAGGACGGCGTCGAGATCTTCACCCACTACTACGACGGCCGCGCCGGCGACGAGACCGTGTTCACCACCGACGGGATGATGGACCCCTCGCTCCCGGAGCAGGTGGGCGAGCCGATGTCGAACGTGTACGGGACCGCGCCGTCCTCGAACGGACCGGGCTACGACGCCTTCGCCGAGCGCTACGAGTCCGAGTACGGTCGCTCCCCCGGGATCTTCACCGCGAACGGGTACGACGCCGCCGCGGTGCTCCTCCTCGCGAACGCGGCCGCGGGCGAGAACGACGGAGGGGCGATCCGCGAGCAGATGCGCGCCGTCGCCTCCGAGGGCGGCACCGAGGTCACGCCCGAGACCCTCGCGGAGGGGGTCCGCCGGGCGGCCGCCGGCGACCCGGTCGAGTACCGGGGCGCGTCGAGCGAGGTCGTCTTCGACGAGAACGGCGACGTCTCCGGGATCGACTACGAGTACTTCAGGTACGACGCCGACGGGATCAGCGTCATCGAGACGGTCTCCCCGGAGGTGGAGGCAT
Organism: Halorubrum hochsteinianum; assembly: GCF_023702125.1. Lineage (NCBI taxonomy): Archaea > Methanobacteriati > Methanobacteriota > Halobacteria > Halobacteriales > Haloferacaceae > Halorubrum > Halorubrum hochsteinianum. Next base: position 1,659,232 of record NZ_CP098415.1, read on the forward strand.
GAGCGGTCCCGACGCCGACTCCCGACCGGGCGACGACGCCTCGACCGACGCCGTCGGGTCGGCCCTCGGCCGCGTCGCGCGGCGGCTCACGCCGGGCGTGATCCGGCGGAACTACCGGGCGAAGTTCCTCATCTCCATCCTCCTCGTCGTCGTCGTCCTCGCGGCCGTGGGCGGGGTGAACTACGCGAGCGCCGAGGCCACGGTCGAGCGGGACGCCGAACAGCAGCTCACCGCGACGGTGGACATGTACGCCGACTCGATAAACGAGTGGGCGGTCTCGATGGAGACGCACACGCGGTCCGTCTCGTCGACGCAGGCGCTCTCCGGGGCCGACGCCGGGACCGCCGAGGGCGAACTGATACAGAAGCAGGCGCAGCTGCCGGTCGACGTGCGGGCGATCCACCTCGTCGACACGGCCGGCGGCGAGGTCGTCACGAGCACGTCGCCCGCCCTCCGGGGCGAGTCGGTCGACGCGGTCGACGCCCCGTGGAGCGACGTGGAGCCCGGCGTCGACCTCACCTCGTCGAACGACGTGTGGAACTCGCCGACGGCCTACGAGTCGACCGCGATGGGCGATCAGGTGATGGCGTTCGCCAGTCCCGTTGCCGGCGACGAGTCGCGCGTCGTCGTGCTGGTCGGCACGCTGGAGTACCGGGTCGACAACCTCCGACAGCTCCACGCCGACCAGGAGACGACGATCGTCGGCGCTGACGGCGAGACGATCCTCTCCAGCGGCGACGACGCCCTGAACGCCGACGAAGAGCTCGTCGCCGAGCTGGGCGCGTCCCGCGACGGGGCCGCCTTCGAGCGCGGCGACGACGGGGTGGCGGCGTACGCCTCGACCGGCGACAAGGAGTGGGTCGCCGTCACCACGGTCCCGACCGCACAGGCCTTCGCCGCGAGCGACGCGGTCGGCACGAGCGTCCTGATGGTGATCGGTGCCGGGCTGCTCTCGCTCGCCGTCGTCGGGCTGGCCCTGAACCGACAGACCGTCGGGCCGCTGCGCGACCTCCGCGACCGCGCGGAGCGCATGGAGTCCGGGGACCTCTCGGTCGACCTGAAGACCGACCGGATCGACGAGATCGGTCGGCTGTACGGCTCGTTCGGCGCGATGCGCGACTCCCTCAGCGCCAAGATCGACGAGGCGGAGACCGCACAGGAGGCCGCCGAGGCGGAGCGAGAGCGGATGGCCGAGCGCAACGACCGGCTGCAGTCGACCGCCGACGACTACGGGGAGACGATGCGGGAGGCCGCCGACGGCGACCTCACGGCGCGGATGCGCACCGACGCGGACGACGAGGCGATGGCGGCGATCGCCGAGGAGTTCAACGGGATGATCGCGGAGATAGAGCGGACGCACGCCCGCCTCTCCGCGTTCGCCGACGAGGTCGCCGCCGCGTCCGAGCAGGCGACGGCCGCCGCGGAGGAGGTGGCCGAGACGGCCGACGAGGTCGCCGGCTCGGTCGACGAGATTTCGCAGGGGGCCGCGGACCAGAGCGAGTCGCTGGCCGAGGTGAGCGGCGAGATGAGCGACCTCTCGGCGACGATCGAGGAGGTCGCCTCCTCGTCCGACCAGGTCGCCGAGGCCGCCGCGCGGACGGCGGCGGTGGGCAACCGCGGGCAGGAGGCCGCAGAGGAGGCGATCGACGAGATGGAGACGACCGAGGAGACCGTCGAGGAGGCGGTCGCGGCGATCCACGCGCTCGACGAGGAGGTGAGCGAGGTGGACCAGCTGATAGACCGGATCTCGGAGATCGCGGAGCAGACGAACATCCTCGCGTTGAACGCCAACATCGAGGCCGCCCGCTCCGCCGGCGAGGGCGGCAAGGGGTTCGAGGTGGTCGCCGAGGAGATCAAGGCGCTGTCCGACGAGGTGAAAGACGCCGCCGAGACCGCGGAGTCGCGCATCGACGCGATCCGCGGTCGGATGGACCAGTCGACGGCCGAGGTCGAGTCGACGAGCGACCAGATCGACGACGCAGCGGAGCGCGTCGAGACCGCCGTCGACGACCTCGAAGACATCGCCGACCTCGCCGACGAGACCAACGACGGCGTTCAGGAGATCTCGGACGTGACTGAGGAGCAGGCCGCCTCCACCGAGGAGGTCGTCTCCATGGCCGACGAGGTGGCGACGATAAGCGAGGAGACCGCCTCCGAGGCGGACACCGTCGCAGCGGCCGCCGAGGAGCAGACCACCTCGCTCGGGGAGGTCTCCGAGTCCGTCTCGTCGCTCTCCGAGCGCGCGACCCGGCTCTCGGAGACGCTCGATCGATTCGAGACGGACGCCGACGTCGATCCGGCGGCGGACGAGCGAGCCAGTCTGCGCCCCCGCGCGACCGCCGACGGCGGGAGGCAGGGGGCCGAGTAGCGCCGCGCTGACGGCGTCCGGATCCGTTTAAACTGCCACGCTATTCGGGGCATCCCGCCTTCACGACACACGGCACACTTACGGGTGAGATGCCAGACGACCGAGCGACGGGCCGAACCGATGCCGACGACTCCGGTCCCGCGGGGGTCGGCGAGGGCGAGGCGAAGCGAGCGCGAGACGCCGCGGATCCGATAGCGACTCGGACGCGCGTTCCGCCGGCGTCCGCGGAAGATGCGCGGAACGCCTCGGCCCCGACCGCGACCGACCGAGCCGAGAGGGACCAAGACGAGAGCGACCGAGGCGAGAGCCACCCGGAGACACCGATCTGTCCGCACACCAGAGCGCCCTGACGTCGACCGGACGACGCCCCGCGTCACGCGACTCGGACCCCGACGCGACGCCGAAGCGATCCGCCGCCCCCGAAGGGATGCTTTCAAGCGGGCGCTCGCCGAACCGGCGTCCATGTACGACGGCCTCAAGGGATTCCGCGACTTCTACCCCGGCGAGCAGTCCGCCCGCCGCGAGGTGACCGACGCGATCGAGGACGCCGCGAGCCGGCACGGCTTCCGCGAGATCGCCACCCCCGCCTTAGAGCGGACGGAGATGTACGTCGACAAGTCGGGCGAGGAGATCGTTGAGGAGCTGTACGCCTTCGACGACAAGGGCGGCCGCGGCGTCTCGATGACGCCGGAGCTGACCCCGACCGTCGCGCGGATGGTCGTCGAGAAGGGTCAGGAGCTGTCGAAGCCGATCAAGTGGATGTCTACCCGCCCGTTCTGGCGCTACGAGCAGGTCCAACAGGGACGGTTCCGCGAGTTCTACCAGACGAACATCGACGTGTTCGGCTCCTCGGCCCCCGAGGCCGACGCCGAGGTGCTCGCGGTCGCGGCCGACGCGCTCACGAGCCTCGGGCTGACGGGCGACGACTTCGAGTTCCGCGTCTCGCACCGCGACATCCTCGGCGGGCTCGTCCGCGCGCTCGCCGACGACCCCGACGCGGTCGACGCCGAGGCGGCGATCCGCGCGGTCGACAAGCGCGCGAAGGTCGACGACGCCGAGTACGTCGGCCTGCTCTCCGACGCGGGCCTCGCCCGCGACACCGCGCGCGAGTTCGACGACCTCATCGCGGGCGTCGAGACGGTCGACGACCTCGACGCCGTCGCCGAGGCCGGCGGCGACGAGGTCGAGGCCGCGGTCGAGAACCTCCGGAACGTCCTCGCCGCCGCCGACGACTTCGGCGCGGGCGAGTTCTGCGAGGTGTCGCTGACGACCGCCCGCGGGCTCGACTACTACACCGGCGTCGTCTTCGAGTGCTTCGACTCCACTGGCGAGGTGTCCCGCTCCGTCTTCGGCGGCGGGCGCTACGACGACCTGATCGAGAGCTTCGGCGGGCAGCCGACGCCCGCGGTCGGGGTCGCGCCCGGCCACGCGACGCTCAAGCTCCTCTGTCAGCGCGCCGGCGTCTGGCCCGACGAGGAGCTCTCGACCGATTACTACGTGCTCTCGGTGGGCGACACGCGGAGCGAGGCGGCCGCGCTCGCGACCGACCTCCGCGCGCTCGCCGACGACGTGGTCGTCGAGCAGGACGTCTCCGGCCGCTCGTTCGGCTCGCAGCTCGGCTACGCAGACTCGATCAACGCCGAGACCGTGGTCGTGGTCGGCGAGCGCGACCTAGAGAACGGCGAGTACACGGTGAAGGACATGGCGAGCGGCGACGAGACCACGGTTCCGGTCGAGGAGTTCCCGCCGGAGAGCGGACTCCCGACGTACGAGGACTACGAGTAGCGCCGCGGCGCGTCCGGGGGGCGAGCGCGGATCCCTGAACGCTTTTCAATCGCGCGCCGGGAGGGTGGGAACGATGATCCCGCTCTCGACGGCGATGCCCCCGACCGAGGTCGCTCTCCGCGTGGCCGCGGGCGTCGGCCTCATCCTGATAAACGCGTACTTCGTGGCGATCGAGTTCGGGCTGACGCGACTCCGTCAGTACCCCGAGTCGGAGATGGACAGTCCCGGGCTGCGGCGCGCGTGGGAGATGACCGACGACTTGGAGTTCTACCTCACGACCTGTCAGGTGTGGATCTCCGGGACCTCGATCGCGCTCGGTATCGTCGCCGAGCCGGGGCTCGCGGCGCTTTTCGCCCCGATATTCGAGAACACGACGTTCGCGTCCGCCGGTGCCGGCTCCCTCCTCGGCTTCTTCATCATCAACATGGTCCACCTGACCCACGGCGAGCAGACGCCGACGTACCTCGGCGTCGAGCGCTCGAAACAGGTCGCCGAGTACGGGGCCCGCCCACTCTACTGGTTCGCGTGGCTCATCTCGCCGCTGATCCGGTTCGGCGACTGGGTCGCGAAGGCCACGCTCGGGCTGTTCGGCGTCGAGATGACCGGCTCGTGGACCGAGGCCGAGGGGGAGGTGCTGGAGACGCGCGCCCAGCTCCGCACCCGGATCGGCTCGATGATGGAGGAGATCGAACTCCCGGCGGAGCGCCGCGAGGAGGTCCTGAACGCCCTCGACGTGGACCGAGTGACCGTGGCGGACGTGATGACCCCCGCGGGCGAAATCGTCTCGCTGACGACGACCGCGTCCGTCGAGGAGAACCTCGACCGGATCCGCGACACGCCGCACACCCGGTTCCCGCTCGTCGGCGACGACCTGACCGCGTTCGAGGGCATCGTGTACGCCCCCTCCATCGTGAGCCGCTTCGACGAGCTCCGGTCCGGCGAGGCGACGTTCGCGTCGATCGCCGCCCCGCCGATGACGATCACGGCGGACACGAGCGTCAGCGACGCGTTCGACCGATTTCAGGCGGAGGCGCAGGAGCTCGCCCTGGTGGTCGAAGACGGCGAGGTCGTCGGGCTCGTCACCGCGACCGACGCCCTCGAAGCGGTGATGGGACAGTTGGAGGACCCGCTGGACGCCGACAACGTATAACTGCTCCGTTGAGTCCGCGGAAGACGCTGAGATCGGGCCACTTCACAGTCGGTTCAGTACCACTATCGAGAGAATCCTGAGAAGCAATCTTGGTAGAGCGGTTGGAAGGTAGACATCCCCGGGTAGATTGACCTAGCAAAGTATCGGACTGTGATCATTCGGAACGAGAGGTTTCGGTTCGGGATCCGCCCGGATGGTATCGCCGCCGCTCTCTGGTTACCCAACAACGTCGGCTGAACCGGAGTGCTGTTTGTTATACCCCGAGGAAACGCGAGTCGGAACGACGCGCGGGGGAAAGACGGGCCAGATCAGGCCGGAGCGGCGAGGACGGTCACGGAGTAGGCCACGATTGCGTCGTTCGGATCCTCGGCCGTGACGGTGAGCGTAGTCTCTCCGCCGGCATCGGCTGTTTTCGTGTCGGATCCGGTTACGGCCACGTTCTCGTCGTTGCTATCCGTCCAGACGACTTCGCAGCCCACGTCGGCCGGATTCTCAGAATCGTTCGTGACTGTGATCGCCAGTTCGTATCCGTCGTCGGTGGCGGCGAGCGCGGTGGTGGAAACCTCCACCGGCCCTTCGGTCGTCACCTCCTCGTCAAGGTCCAGGTCAGACCCGCCGCCACCGAGGCAACCGGCGGTCGCGATTACCGATCCGGCCGCGGCGAGGCCGGTCGTTGTTTTCAACACGCTCCGTCGCGCTCGACTGCGTTCGTCCATCGTATCCCGACTTCCCCCGGTCCCGTATATAAACCCAAGGCCGGCATTGTCGCCACGAGATAACTACCGGATAAAACACGTTACAGAAAGTAGTGAACAGCGCAGCATAACCGAGGATAGCGAACCGAAGAGCAAGTACTTCGGGCGTCCGTCATAGTGTTCTTATAACTGATATCGCGGTGGCGCGTGCCTCCGAGTGGCCGCCGAAGGCGGCCGCGAGGAGCACGCGCGAGGGAGTCGCTGGCCCCGGAGCGAAGCGGAGGGTGCCAGCGACGAGGCTGGGGAGGCGTGAGGCTGCGGGGCCGTGCGGTAGGGGCGGCTGGGGCTCCGGCGGTGGTCACCGCCGACCTGCCGGCAATCAGTTACAAGTAACCGACTGCGCTCCCGGGTCCGCCTTCCGCGCCGTCGTTCAGTTCTTGTACGCCTCGCGCAGGAACACCAAGGCCCCGCCGAGCATCGCGAGGTTCCCGAAGAAGGCGAGCCGCTCGCCGCTCTTGTCGTCCTCGTCCGCGTTCCAGAAGTCGTGCATCGTCGCGGTGACGACCGTCAGGAAGGCGACCGCCGCGCCGGTCGCGACCCGGGGGAGCCGCCAGAGCGCGATTCCGAGGCCGGCGACCACCATCATGCCGGAGGCGAACGGCGCGGCGACCTCGGGCATCGGGACCCCGGCCGACTCGGCGTACTCCACCGTGTCGTCCATGTCGCGGAAGTCCTCCGAGGCCTGCGCGGCGAGGCCGACCCCGAGCAGTACGCGGCCGAGCCGCGAGGGCGCGCCGCGATCGGCCGACTCGTCGGCTTTCTCCGTGGGTTCGTCGTCGCTCATGTGGGTCACAACGCGACCGCGGCCCATAAATCGGGGTGGCGGGTCGCCTCCGCGGACAGCCGCCTCCACTCCATCACTCCCGCTCGATCCGCGCGAGCAGCCGCGCCGTCGCCGCCTCGTCGAAGGCGATCGGCCGCCGCCACCACGGTCCCTTCCCGGAGTCGCTCGACAGGTCGGTCACGATCGGGTTCGCCGCCGTCCCGGCCTCGGGCGCGCTCAGCGGGACGACGCGGTCGAAGAGGCCTGAGGCGTCGGGGTCGCCCGCGACGACGACCCGCGCGTCGAACGGGTCGCGTTTCAGGTGCGCGTTCGTCGGCGCGGCCTCGACGGCGGCAGCGCGCTCAACGACGCCGCCCCCGTCAGCTGAGACGGCCCAGTCGACGCGGATCCCCGCGAACAGGAACGCGCCCCACTGCGGCGGGAGGTCGTCGTCGACCGCGACGCCCCGTTCGCGGAGCCACTCCCCGCCGCGAACGTCCGCGCCCGTGTCGCCGACGCGCTCGTCGCCCGGTCCCCGCCAGTCGCGCGGCCGCAGCGACAGCGTCGCGTAGAAGAACAGCCAGTTGCCCGGGCCGAGCCCTGCGATCCGCCCGGCCTTCACGCCGTGGGGGTCGCCGTAGCTCGCGCGCTCGCGGCCGTGAGCGTCCGAGGACTCCGGATCCGCGTGGACGGGGACCTCCCGGAGTTCGCTCGGGAGCGCGAAGGGCAGATCGAGGTCGGCGTACGTCGGCAGCGGTTCGTCGACCGGAAATCGGTCGCGCGGTAGCGTCGCGGCCGGCTCCGGGATCGGGACGTACGCGAAGGAGCCGTCGGGGTAGACGGGCCCACGGAACCCGGGGTCGTTCGTGTTCGCGGCGACGTTGACGGCGACGGTGCGCGGGTCAGACATCGGTGCGCGACGGCGGTCAGTCCGCGGTCGCCGCGGTCGGCCCGTGTTCGATTTCGGTGCCAAGCAAGTCGAGGAACTGCGCGATCCACTCGGGGTGGTCGGGCCACGCCTGCCCCGTGACGAGGTTGCCGTCGGTCGTCACGCCGTCGACCCACGAGCAGCCGGCGGCCTCGACCTCGGGCCTGACGGCGGGGTACGCCGTCATCTCGTAGCCGTCGAGGACGCCCGCCGCCGCGAGGATCTGCGGGCCGTGGCAGAGCGACGCGACCGGCTTGTCCGCCTCGAAGAAGTGCCGGACCGCGTCCAGCACCTCGTCGTACCCGCGGAGGTACTCGGGAGCGCGCCCGCCGGGAACGACCAGCGCGTCGTAGTCCGCGGGGTCGACCTCGCCGAATCCGTGCGTGAGTTCGAAGTCGTGGCCGCGCTCCTCCAGATACGTCTGGTCGCCCCGGAAGTCGTGGATCGCGGTTTTTACCGACTCGCCGCCCTCTCGGTCCGGGCAGACCGCGTGGACCTCGTGTCCCACCGCCTGAAGCGCCTGAAACAGGACCATGATCTCGTAGTCCTCGCCGAAGTCGCCGACGATCATCAGTATCCGCTGTCCTGTCATGCGTGTAACACCACGCGGTGGTACGCGTCGCAATCTCATAACGATACTGGCGGGCGGTAGCATACCACGTCCCAACTGACGCGTGGTAGGCGACGATCGACCTCGACTGCGGTTCGCGGTGGCGCGTGCCTCCGAGTGGCTGCTGAAGGCGGCCGCGAGGAGCACGCGCGAGGTCGCCGGCGGCTTCGCCGCCGGCCGCAAGAGAATCTTCGATTCTCGCTGGACGCGGTGAGCGCCCGAAGGGCGCGAACCGCGAGGTTGGGGCGGCGTGAGGTGCGGGGCGGTGCTGTGCGGGGTGGGACTCGAAGGGGCAGTCGTGAGGCGGACGCAGGCGAAGGCAGGACCGCAGCGAGTGAGCGAAGCGAACGAGCGAGGACCGCCCCGAGCGTGCGTCCGCCTCACGACTGGGGCTTCGGTGGTGTTCGGGTCGACCGACCGTTCACGAGCGACCACGTCTTCGTATTGCCGAGCGGATCGTCCCCCAGTGGTCACCGCGAGAAGCTCGCAAAACCGCGAACCAACGTCTTATTGGTCCGTCGGGGGCGGCGAGGGGTTCTCCACGTCCGGCGGCTGAAGGTCCCGGCCGAACTCGTCGAACTGCGCTAAGTCGTCCGGCAGTTCGTACTCGATCTCGCGGTCGTCCTGGTTGTCGGGGAGCCGCCCGTCCTCCAGCTCCTCGGCGGTCTCCTCCCAGCCGGGCTTCACGCGCACGCTGCGGGCGGGCGAGCCGACCACGATGTGGTGATCGGGCACGTCGCCCTGAACCACGGAGCGCGCGCCGACGACGCTGTTCTCGCCGATCCGGCAGCCCGCTCGGACCATCGCGTCGTAGGTGACGCGCGCGTCGTCTTCGACGATCGTGTGGAAGTTCCGGACCGTGGTCTGGTCGACGATGTCGTGGTCGTGGCTGTAGAGGTGGACGCCGTCGGAGATGGACGCGCGGTCGCCGATCGTCAGCTTCCCGCGGTCGTCGAGGTGGACGTCGTCGTGGATCACGACGTTGTCGCCCACCTCGATGTTGTGGCCGTAGGTGACGGAGATGCCTTTGAAAAAGCGACAGTTGTCCCCGCACTCGGCGAAGAGGTGGTTGCCGAGCATCTGCCGGAAGCGGAGCGCGAACTCGACGTTGTCGGCCATCGGCGTCGCGTCGAACTGCCGCCAGAGCCACTGGAGGTGTTTCGAGCGCTGGAAGCGGTCCTCGTCTTTCTCGGCGTAGTACTCCGACTCCAGCGTCGCGTTACACGGGTCGTACCCCTGAAGGCGAACGCGCTCGGCCCGCGAGACGGACTCGCCGTCCCGCCACGCCTCCCACGCCTCGCGGTCGCCGTGGAGGTCGACCAGCACGTCGCGGACGACCTCGCAGGTGTCCTCGTCCGAGGAGAGCCGCTCGTCCACCTCGTCGATGAACCCTCGGACCCCGGCCTCGGCACCGTCGGGCAGGGACACGTGTCGCTTTGTCATCGGCCCACCTTCGTCGCCGTGGTTCAAATGGATTCGGTTGTGCGAACGCGGCGTCAGGGAGCGTCGCCGCCCGCACCTCCCGGCTCGCCGCCGACGCGCCGGTCCCGGTCCGGACCGAGCGCGACGCCGACGACGCTTAGCAGAATCAGGAACAGCACCGCGAGCATGAGACCGGTGGGGCCGTACCGGACGGTGAGGTCCGCGAGCCCGACCGCGGCGATCACCGCGAGCAGGAAGGCGATCACGTCGAGCGCGTCGTGGAGGGACTCGTCCATACGCGGGGGAACTCGCCGGTGACGCTTATAAACTGGGACGGTCGCTGTCGCCGGACCCGGCATCTCGGCGAACCGGCGCTACCGCGTCCCGAGAGCGACCGCGCCCGATAAGTGTCCCGACCGCCAACCGGGTGGTATGCAACACCGCGAACTGGGGAACTCCGGCGTGGAGGTCTCCGAGATCGGCTTCGGCGCGTGGGTCGTCGGCACCGACTGGTGGGGCGACCGCTCGGACGAACAGGCGGTCGGGATGGTCGAGGACGCGCTCGACGCGGGCGTCACCTACGTCGACACCGGCGACGTGTACGGCCACGGCGACAGCGAGGAGATCATCGGGAAAGCGATCGACGGCCGCCGCGACGAGGTGACGCTGTCGACGAAGATCGGCTACGACTTCTACGACAACCCGCAGGCGGGCCACGGCGAACTGCCGAAGGAGCTGAACCGCGAGTACCTCACGGAGGCGTTCGAGGCCTCGCTCGACCGGCTCGACACCGACTACGTCGACGTGCTCCAGCTACACAACGCCGACGTCGACGAGGTCACCCCGGAAGTGCGCGACCTCCTCGCGGAGTGGAAGGCCGACGGTCGCGTCCGCGCGCTCGGCTGGGCGCTCGGCCCCTCCATCGGCTGGCTCGCCGAGGGCGACGCCGCCGTCGAGTACGAGGAGTTCGACGCGGTTCAGACCGTCTTCAACCTCTTCGAGCAGGAGCCGGGGCGGCACTTCGTGGACACGATCCGCGAGAGCGGCTCGGACACCTCCGTCATCGCCCGCGTCCCGCACTCTTCGGGGCTGCTCAACGAGCAGGTGACCCCCGACACCGTCCTCGAGGACGGCGACCACCGCTCGCACCGCCCGAAGGAGTGGTACGAGACGGGCTGGGAGAAGGTCGAGGCGATCCGGTTCCTCGAAGAGCCGGACCACGCCGAGGGGACCCGGACGATGGCGCAGGCCGCGATCCGCTGGCTGCTCGCGCACGACGAGGTCGCCTCCGTCACGCCGACGTTCCGCGACGGCGACGACATCGCCGAGTGGAGCGCGGCGAGCGACGTGCCGTCCCTCTCCGAGGCCGAGTACGAGCGCCTCGACGACCTGTACGCCCGCAACTTCGACATCGACCGCGACGACGGGATGGACGTGCTCCGCACCTCCGTCGACGGCGACGACATCGAGGCCGCCGGTCTCGACAAGCGCGCCGCGTCGTACTGAGCGCCGGACTGACCGCCGGCCGATCCCCGATTCCGCCGTTCCGACCGGGCCCACTTCTTTCGCGTCGAAACCCTCGGACAGCGACGCCCCGTCACCGTGCGAGATCACTTTCACTCCGCACCGCCCCAGCGCCGCCGGTCCGCGATCGATCGGCGGGAATCCACGTCACGAGCGGGCCGCGAGCGGACCGCGGACGGGTCGCGTCGCTGGCGGTCGTAGGAACGGTGGCTCGGTCGAAACCCGTCGTCACAAGGGGCTCAGTGGGGGTAACCGACTCGTCATCGCCACCACACCGACGGTTGCGCGGTCGCGGATATAAATGGCTCGCGACCGGTCCGGAACCCGTTTTAACCCCGGCGACCTCGGACCCGCCATGCGGGAAGTGACGCTCCGGATCCACCACGCGGGGGAGCCGGAGTGCGAGGTGAGCGCGCGCCACCCGGAGGTCCGGTACCGGTCCGTCTCGTCGATGACCGGGAGCGGTCCGGAACGGAAGCGGATCGCCGAACTCACCGGTCCGTCGGCCGAGATCGAGGCGTTCGTCGAGGAGTTCCGCGAGTTCGACCTGATCGTCTCCGCCGAGCCGCTCGCGCCGATCGAGGGCACCCACGCGTACGTCGCGCTGACGATCGACGCGGAGGCGGCCGACTGGGAGGGGATCGGCGACCGCTTCTCCCGGATGGGGATCCACTACCGGACGGGGACGACCATCTCCGGCGGCGTCGAGCGCTGGACGGCGTACTTGGAGGACGACGACGACCTCTCCGCGGTGATGCGCGAGCTCGAACGCGGCGGCAACGAGGTGGAGCTGGCGCGGAACGTGGAGCTCGCGTCGATCGAGCGCTCGCCGCAGCTCCCGGCGTCCGGCCTCCTCGACGACCTCACCGACAGACAGCGGGAGGTCCTTGCGACCGCCATCGCCGCGGGGTACTACGACCACGAGGGCGGCGTGGGCGTCGAGGAGGTCGCGGCCGAACTCGGGCTCGGCTCGACGACGGTGTGGGAACACCTCTCGCGAGCCGAGTCGACGGTAATGAACGCGCTGTTCGACCGGTTCGCGGAGGGCGAGCCGGTCACCGCCGTCCGCGAGACGGACCGCTCGGACCGCTCGTAGGTCCGGTCGACGGTGTTCAGATAAGGTTTGAAAGTGAGGCGGTGCGTTTTCAAAGTGTTCTATGCCAGAAAACGACCGCCTCAGCGGCTGTTTAGACGAGATCAACTTAGAGTTTGTGGAGCGAGAAGCAACACCGAAGCTGTTGATGAAGCTCAGTATTCAGCTCCATTTGTCTGGACTATCGCTTTCGAATACTGTTTCGTTTCTTGAGGTATTCGGTGTTGATCGAGTTCGATCGACCGTTCATAACTGGGTTCACAAAGCCGACCTACAGCCGGAATCGGATCGGAACCCGAATCACGTCGCGGTTGATGAGACCGTGATTCAACTCGATACTGAGCAATATTGGCTGTACGCTGCTGTCGATCCCGAATCAAATGATCTGCTACACACACGGCTTGAACCGACGAGAAATAACGCGATCGCAGATCGGTTTTTCGCGGAACTCCGCGAAAAACACGACGTAGATGACGCGATCTTTCTCGTTGATGGTGCGGCTCCACTTCAGCGAGCCTGTCGTAAACACGGCCTCGATTTCAGATACGAACGACATGGAAATCGGAACAGCGTCGAACGTGTCTTTCGTGAGGTAAAACGCAGAACTACCAGTTTCTCAAACTGTTTCAGCAACGCCGAAGCAGAAACAGCAAACGAGTGGCTCAGATCCTTTGCCTTCGCATGGAATCAGCTTATCTGAACACTACCGTCCGGTCCCGAACAACGCTTTTGTACCTCCGGCACGCAGCGCCGCGTATGAGCGACGGAACCGTGTCCGTGCCCGACGAGCAGTACGAGCGGCTCGCGGCCCTCGCCGCCGCCCGCGGCGTGAGCCCCGAGACGCAGTTGGCCCGGCTCATCGACGACGCGTACGCCGGCCTCGACGGGGAGCCGGACTCCCCCGAGGGCCTCCCGCTCGGCGTCTCCGACTGCTCCGACGGGGAGTGAGTCGGCCGCCCGACGGGGGAGTCACCCCCGAGCCGCCGCGCCCGCCGAATCTCCTTCGCTCCTCCGATTTCTTCCGTCGTACCGCGATTCTCCTCACCGTCTCCGATCCGCTTTGCCGCCTCCGACTCGCTCCGTCGCATCCCCGATTCGCTCCGCCGTCTCCGACTCGCTCCGCCGCCCCTCTGCTCACTCCTCGTAGGGCCACCGTCCGCCGGTCTTCAACTCCTCGACGTACCCCTCGTCGATGGCGTCGCGGATCGACTCCCTCGACCGGTGGGTCGCCTCGACGTCTCCCGTCGCGAACCGGTAGACGGACGCGGCGACGAGCGTCGCCACCTCGCCGAGGTCCCGCGAGTCGAGCTTGTCGAGCGTGTCGGCGTGGGTGTGGCCCCAGCCGCGACCGGACTGGTCGCTCGTCGTCGAGACCATCACGGCCGGGATGCCCTCCTGAACGAACGCCCACTGGTCGCCGTGCGGCGAGATCGTCTCGCCGGTCGCGAGCGGCGCGTCGAACGCGTCGGTGGCCGACTCGAACACCGAACGCATCCCGTCGAACCCGTTCGTCCCCACGCGGAGATTCCGGGAGCTACAGCCCCCGTCGAGGTTGACCACGCAGGCGATCTCCTCCCGCGGCGTGGTCTCGGCGGCGTGGTACGCCCCCCACAGCCCGATCTCCTCCGAGCCGAACGTGACGAGGCGGACCCGCGTGTCGAGGTCGTCCTCGACCGTCGCGAGCAGTCGGCCGACCTCCGCGACGAGCGCCGACCCCGCGCCGTTGTCGTTCGCGCCGTCGCTCACGTCGTGAGCGTCGACGTGGGCGGTGAGGTACACCGCCTCGTCGGTGTCCGGCCCGACCTCCGCGACCGCGTTCACCGAGGTCGTCGGCTCGTTCCGGCAGTCGACGTCGAGCGAGACCGTCGGTCGCTCGTCGTCCGCCGGATCCCCGTCGCCCTCCGTCCCCGCTCCCTTCGCGAGCCGCGAGAGCCGGTCGCCGACCTCCTTCGAGACGCCCACCGCGGGGATCGGGCCGGGGCGGTTGTGGTAGCCGACCTCGCCGGTCGGCGGGAGCGCCCCCTCGATGTGGTTCCGGAAGACGAACCCGACCGCGCCGCGCTCGGCCGCCGCGACGTACTTCTCCATCCGGTGGATCCATCGGTCGTGGCTCTCCGGCGTGCGCGAGGAGGCCATCGCGACCGCGCCCTCAAGCGCGTCGCCAGCGGCCGCGAACTCCTCGTCCGTGCCGTCGCCGACGTCGACCAGCGGGGCCGTCGCCTCCCCGCTCGGCGTGCCCGGAAGCGCGATCACCTCGTGGGAGTGCTCGTGGTGACGCTCGACCGGTCCCGACACCGACAGCGACGAGTCGCCGCGCCACCAGCCGGGGATCTCGAACTCGTCGAGGCCGGCGTTCCGCAGGCCGGCCGCCTCGAACGCCTCGACGACGCGCTCAGCGCCGCGGCGTTCGCCGGCCGACCCGGCCATGCGGTTCCCGATGTCGGTCAGGTCGGTGAGGAGGTTCCACCCGAAGTCGCTCGTCCGCGCGTCGCCCACGACGCGGTCCGGTAGCTCCGTCATACGGCGTGGTTGGACCGGGACCGAAAAGGGGTTGCGGGTACCGGCGGTGCGGCCGGCTCACTTCCACTCGTGGGCGTCCTCGGCGGTCCCCATCTCGCCTTTTGCCTGCCGCGGGGCCCGGCGCAGCGTCAGCGTCAGCACGCCGAGGTAGAAGCAGACGACGAGCCCCAAGACGAGCGCTCCGGGGATCGCGCCCACCGCGGCGGTTCCGACGACCCCGCTCTCCGGCGACGCGAACACAGTGAGCCTGACGACCCACGCGGCTATCAGGACGGAGAACAGCGGCGCGTACACTCGTCGGAGCCGCCGGGACACCGCCTCGACGGTGGGCATCTTGATCGTCGGCTCGCGGAGGTCCTCGCTCAGCAGCTCCCGCCAGTTCGACTGCTCGACGCCTCCCGGGTCGAGCGCGTTCGCGAACACGTTCTCCTCCAAGAGCCGCACGCGGGACCGCCAGACGTCGAAGGTGCGGTACCGGCGCGTCTCGATTCCGAGGAAGACGCTCAGCATGACGAGCCCGATGAGCAGCACGTAGTGCGGCCGCGACTCGTTCGAGAAGGTCCACGTCAGCAGCGACGCCGTCACCACAACGGCCCAGTTGGTCGTCCGGTCGATGCGGGTCCGCCACGAGCTCGTCCGCCCGATCTCGCCGCGGTAGGTGTGGCCCATCAGCGAGAGGAAGTCGGACCGGTCGCCCGCGGCCTCGGCCGCGACCTCGCGCTCCTCCCGCGACTCGGGGTCGAAGTCTTCCGGTGGGTCGGGCATACCTCCCGTACCGAGGCCGAACGGGTAAAACCACGAGGCGCGGTCGCTCTCGGACCGAGGTCCGGTCGCTCCCGAGCCGGTCCTCAGGCCGGGTCCGCGGCGCTCACTTCGACCTCGACGTCGGACGGATCCACTCCGATCCGGGCGAACTGCGTCCGGACGTGGTCGCGGGCCGCCTCGACGGCCTGGTCGCGGGTGTCGAAGCCGCGCGGCATCGGCTCCTCGAAGGCGACCCGGATCTCCTCGCCGTCGACGACGAGCGGGGAGCCGCCGCTCTCGACCTCGTAGAAGGAGTCGCACACCCACACGTACGGCGCGTCCTCGTTCGGCGCGCCCTTGTACGCCGGCGGCTCCTCGCCGCGCTCGAACACCGTTCCGGTGAGGTCCGTCCCCCCGCCGCTGCCGCGAACGAGTATCATGCCACGAGTAGGGGGGCGAGCGGGATAAGGGCCCCGCGACGGCCCGTCGCCCCGCGAACGGCCCCCGCGACGGCCTGTCACTCCACGAACCGCCCCGCGGCGCGAGGGCAAACGCTTTCGGCCCGGCGGCCGGTGGATACGCCATGACGCTGGAGGATTTCACCGAGTACACCGGCGACGGTGACGGCGAGGGCGACGCCGCGGGCGACGACGCCGACGGCGACCCGACCGGAGCCGCCGACGCCGAGAGCGGACCCGGGTCCGCGACCGGTTCCGAGTCCGCGGTCGACGGCGGGAGCGCGGTCGACGCCGGGGCGGCTGGCGGCGACCCGTCCGGCGACGCCGAGGGCGACGCGTTCGCCGCCTACGACGCGACGCCCGCGGGCAGCGACGCGGGGCTCGGCGTCGTGTCGGTGTCGCGGGGGCTCCGCGTGGCCGAAGACGAGGAGGAGACGTCGCTGAAGGCGTTCGTCACGACGGACAACCGCGAGGCGGTGCGGCTCGGGAAGTACCTCCTGATCCCGTACCCGGACGGGGAGCGGCTGTTCTGCCGGATCACGGCGCTGGAGTACGCACAGGAGTTCCAGTCGGACGACGCGACGGAGATCCACGCCCGGCGGCAGATGCGCCGCGACGAGTTCGCCGAGCGCGACTACAAGTTCGTCGCCGACCTGGAGCCGATGTCGGTCGTGTACGGCGAGGGCGACGACATGAAACGCCGGATGACCGACCGGGTCCCAAAGCCCGGCGCGGTCGCGGAGGAAGCGGCCGACGACGCCGAGATCAAGACCGGATTGAAGATCCCCGACGACGGCGTCTTCCTCGGCCACCTCTCCGTCGGCGGCGAGAAGGTGCGGACCGCGGCGGAGCCGCCCACCGTCGACTACCGGGTGAAGGACGACTACGCCGACGGCGACCCGCTCGCGTTCCGACACACCCTCGTCGCCGGCGGGACGGGGTCGGGGAAGACGCACGCCTCGAAGAACGTCCTCCGGCAGTACCTCGACGCGGACCGCACGTACCCCATGGGCGACGGCCGGGAGTCGCGCATGGCGGTGGTCCAGTTCGACCCGCAGGACGAGTACGCGCAGATGCACGACGACAACCCCGACCTCGACGACGCGTTCGCGCGCCGGCTGGAGCGCGAGGGGATCGCCCACGGCGGCCACGACGACACCGTCGCGCTCGTGCCAAGGGTCGCGAACGCGACGTACCCCGGCGAGGGGCACCGCGCCGAGCGCGTCGAGTTCACGATTCCCTTCTCGCTGGCGCAGGATATGCCGTGGCTCGTGGCTGGTTCCGGGCTCAACGACAACCAGTACCCGGCGCTGTTGACGCTGCTTAACCGCTTCTTCGACAACTACGGCGACTCGGGCACCTACAGCCAGTTCCTCTCGTACCTCGACGACCCGGCGCTCAAAGAGGAGCTCCACGAGAGCGGGCGGGTCCACGAGGCGACGTTCGACGCCGTCAAGCGCCGGGTCCGCGGGGTCCCGGGCGGCGTGTTCGACCAGGACGCGAAGCCGATCACCGAACTCGACCACACCCTCGTGCGTCCCGGCGGGCTCTCGGTGGTCCCCACCTACCACCTGCCGACCTCCCGGCAGAAGGAGATCGTCGTCCTCGCGGTCGCGGGGCTGCTCATCGACGACAAGCTCTCGAACGACCCGGCGAGCGACCGGATCAAGGAGACGCCGCTCTTAGTCGGGATGGACGAGGCGCACAACTTCCTCGCGGACGCCGACAACGTCCAGGCGCAGAAGGTCGTCCAGAAGTTCACGGAGGCGGCGAAGCAGGGCCGCAAGGAGCGGCTGGGACTGTTCCTCATCACGCAGGATCCGCAGGACGTGGCCGAGTCGGTGTTCAAGCAGGTGAACACGAAGATCGTGTTGAACCTCGGCGACGAGGACGCGATATCGAGCGTCAACATCCCCTCGAACCTCGCCGGGAAGGTCCCGTACATGGAGAAGGGACAGATGGTCGTCTACTCGCCGGACAACTCCGAGCCGGTGGAGCTGATCGGCCTCTCCGAGTGCGTGACGCGGCACGACTGACGCCCCATTCGGCGCGTCGGGGCCGCGTCACGAACTCGTGAGCCGAGCGAGCGACTCGGACGCGGACGGCCGACTCAGACCCGCACGACCAGCGTGTCCCCCCACCGGTCGCCGAGCCGCTGGTTGTCGCGCGAGTCGGCGATGAACACGACGCCCGCGAGGATCAGGAGGACCGAGCCACCGCCGAGGATCTTGGTAACGTTTCGCACCACGGCGGCGAGCGTACTGATGTCGTCTCCGTTCGTATCGACGACCCTGATACCGGCGACCCACTTTCCCGGCGTCCGACTCCAGACGGCCTCCGAGACGACGTACCATCCCGGGATGATGAGGAGGACCGCGAGGTCGGCGAGGGTGCCGGAGACGGCGCTGACGGCCGCCGAAACGACGGCGGCGACGGCGAGGCTCGCCACGATGTCGACGAGCCACGCGCCCCCGCGGGAGGCGACCGACGCCATCTGCGACCGCGCGTACGGCGTACTCATGGAATTCGCTCGCCGTCTCGCAGCCAAGTGTTTTCTGATTGACTCCTGCGCCGTCCGGTCCCGTCGCCCTCCCGTGCCGGATTGTCGCCGAATCGGAGCGGGGGTCGGCATTTTTAACCCGAGCGGGCGAACCGCCGCGTATGTCCAAGCGCATCCTCGTTGCGGTCGACGGCTCCGCGGAGGCGACCGAGGCGCTACAGTTCGCCGCCGAGGAGTGGCCCGACGCCGACCTCACGGCGCTCCACGTGATCAACCCGGCGGACTCGGCCACGGGGGCCGACGGCGGCTTCCCGGGGGCCTCCGACCAGTGGTACGAGAGCGCCAAGGGGCGCGGCGAGCGGGTCCTCGCCGAGGCGGCGGAGGCGGTCGACCGCCCGGTCGCGACGAGACTGGAGGTCGGACGCCCGACGAAGACGATACTCGACGTCGCGGGCGGTGAGGCGGCGGTCGGCGAGGACGAGGACTCCGGCGAGCCGTTCGACCACGTCGTGCTGGCGAGCCGCGGTCGAACCGGGCTTTCCCGCGTGCTCCTCGGCAGCGTCGCCGAGGGCGTGGTCCGGCGCGCCGAGGTCCCCGTCACCGTCGTCCGGTGAGCGGCGGCGGTCGTCAACGAGGGGTCGGCGGCTACTCCTCGGCGCGCTCGGCCGCGACCACCTCGCCGACCATCGACCAGCCCTCCTCGTCGGGCCCGGACCGACCGAGCAGGATCCGCTCGTAGTCCTCGGAACTGATCAGCCGGAAGTCGGCGTCGGGGTCCGCGTCGACCCGGACGCCCTCGCCGCGGAACTCCCGCTGGAAGAACTCGGTCGACGAGAACTCGTAGACGCCGGTCTCGCCGGAGTCGAGTTCGAGCCGCACCGCTCGGGGCTGAACGTTGTGGATCCGCTTCGCGACGGGATTGAGATCGGGCATGTCACCGTATCGCCTCGGTTCGGGCATAAGTGGCCGGCTCTCCTCGCGCCTCTCGCCCGCCGTACCGGTTTAATAGCTCGCGAAGCCTCACTACACGGGACACACCATGATCGAAGCGTCTCTCAACTACCTGCGCGACGGTGACGACGCCCTCGTGACCGTCCTGATCGGCGGCGTCCTACTCCTCGCGAGCCCGCTGTTGATCCCGGCGTTCGCCGTGTTCGGCTACGTCGTTCGGGTGCTGCGGCGGACCGCCGACGGCGACGCGGAACCCCCGGTCTTCGACGCGTGGGGGGACCTCCTCGTCGACGGGCTGAAGGGATTCGCCGTCGCGTTCGTCTACTCGCTGCTGCCGTTGGGGGTCGTCGCCGTCGCCGCGGTGATCGGCCTCGGCGCGTTCGTCGCGGTGCCGGGCGGCGAGTCCGTCGGTGCCGGGACGGTCGTGGTCGGACTGACGGTCCTCGTCGCGGGGCTCGTCGCGCTCGCCCTGTCGCTCGTCGGGCTCTACGTGACGCCGGCGGCGTTGGCCGCGGTGGCGGACTCGGGGAAGGTCGGCGACGGGTTCGCCCTCGGGACGCTCTGGGGCGTCGTCACGAGCCGGGCGTACGCGACCGGCTGGCTCGCGGCCGCGGTCGTCGTCCTCGCCGGCTCGCTCGCGATCGGCGTGCTCTCGGTGGTTCCGGTCCTCGGGACGGTCGCCGGCGTCTTCGTCCAGTTCTACGCGCTCGTCGCCGCGGCGGCGATCATCGGCTGGACGTGGGGCGACGTGCGCCCGACCGGGACGGAGCCGCCTGGGCCGGAGCCCGCGGAGCGGCCCGCGGTCTGACCGGTCGGAAGCAAAAGCGCCGCCGAAAATCGGAGAGCCGCAGAAAGGGCGTTACTCGTCGAGGACGTCGTCGTACTCGCCGGCGTCGACGCGGTCGTCGAACGTCCGGGCGTCCTCGCCCTCGATGGTGACGCCGAGGGAGGCGCAGGTGCCGCCGACCTCCTTGGCGGCGGCCTTCGTGTCGTACGCGAGCAGGTCGCTCGACTTCTGCTCGGCGACCGTCTTCACCTGTTCGATGGACATGTCGGCGACGAAGTTCTCCTGCGGCTCGCCGGAGCCGGTCTCGAAGCCGGCCTCGTCCTTGATGAGTTCCGCCGTGGGCGGCACGCCGACCTCGATACTGAAGGAGCCGTCGTCGTCGTAGTCGACGGTGACGGGCACTTCCATGCCGTCGAACGCGGCGGTCTCGTCGTTGATCTGCGCGACGACGTCCTGAACGTCCACCGGCGTCGGCCCGAGCTCGGGACCGAGCGGCGGGCCGGGGGTGGCCTGCCCGCCGGGGACGAGCGCTTCGATAGTTCCAGCCATGTCCGTACGAACCCGTCGGCGACTTTTAACGGTTGTTCTTTCGGGTAGGGGGAGTCAGCGATTCGCACACTTACGATACCGGCTGCGACGCGATGTGTGAGGGAGCGGGTCGAACTGTCGTCGCGGCGTGTGCTGTAGATACTTCCGAAGCCCCAGTCGCTCGCTACGACGCAGTTACCTCTGGGGACACGACCGCCGAAGCCCCAGTCGCTCGCTACGACGCAGTTACCTCTGGGGACACGACCGCCGAAGCCCCAGTCGCGAGGCGGACAGACGCTCGCTGCGCTCCTCGTCGCTCGTTCCACTCGCTCCTGCGGTGCTTACGTCGCCTCTGTCCGCCTCGCGACTGCCCCTTCGAGTCCCACCCCGCACAGGACCGCACCTCACGCCTCCCCAGCCTCGTCGCTGGCCCCTCCGCTTCGCTCCGGGACCAGCGACTCCCTCGCGCGTGCGACTCGCGCCCTCCGGGCGCTCGCCGGCACGCGCCACCGCCCGTCTCAGCTTATAAGGGCGGTGTACCACCGACTCCGAAAGAACCCTCAATCACGAGTCCGCGGCGCTTGACCGCTCGCTCGGACTCGTCTCGCCGGTCGCGTGTCCGGGGAGGAACGTCCCGGTCTCCCGGCGCACCCCGACGAGGAGGACGGCCCCCGCTGCGAGCGGGAGTATCGCGCAGGCGGCGTAGATCGGAGCGAATCCCACCGCCTCGATCAGCGGGAGCGACACCATCGGGCCGAGGCCGCCGCCCACGTCGCCGAGGACGTTGTTCGTCCCCGAAGGCGCGGCCCATGCGCTCGTCAGGGGTGAGGTCCGCGAGCAGAGCCATCATCGGGCCGCTCGTCCCGCCCTGCCCGGCCCCGATGAAGACGCAGGCGAGGCCCAACGAGAAGACCGACCCCGCCCGGGCGAGCAGCAGGAACCCGACGAACGAGACGACGAGGAACGTCAGCAGGATCGGCGTCCGCGAGTCGCGGGTGTCGGAGACGCGTCCGCCGACGAGCATGAACAGCGCCGCCGAGAGGACCGTGCCGGCCATGAACAGCCCGGAGGTCCCCTGCGGCGCGAGGCCGAACAGCGAGATGTCGTTCGCGCCGAGGAACAAGACGAGCGTGGAGAACAGCGCGCCGATGTACGCGAACATCAGCCCGAAGTTGACCAGCCCGACCGTCACCGCGGGGACGGCGGTGTCGACCTCCCACGGCTTGATCGAGTCCCCGGAGCGGTCGCCCGTCACGTGGGTCCCGGGGACGTAGCGGTAAGCGACGACGCTGGCGGTGAGCGCGAACGCGGCGGCGACGACGAACGCCGCGACGTTGCCCGCGACCGCGGAGACGACGCCGCCGAGCACGAGGCCGGCCGGGAACCCCATCGTGATCCCGCCCCGGACGATCCCCATGTTCGTCCCCCGCGAGCCGCCGTCCGAGAGGTCGGCCGCGATGGTGTACGCGGTCGCGAACACCGCCGCGGAGCCGAGCCCCCAGAGGACCCGCGCGAGCAGGAACCACGTCTCGGGCGCGACGACGAGCGCGACCGCGCCGAACCAGCCCTCCGGACCGACCGCCAGCGGGCCGGCCGCGAGCGTCGGCAGCGAGGCCGCGAGCGGGCGGAGCGACTCGGCGGGCGGCATCGCGAGCGCGACCACGTAGCCGAGGGTGGCGACGCCCTCGACGAACAGGCCGACCACGAACGGCGTCCGCGTCCCGTACCGGTCGACCAAGGCCCCCGCGGGCGCGTTCGCGACGAGCCGCACCCAGCGGTTCGCGGAGAGGATCATGCCGACGGTGAACGCGGAGATCCCGAGGACCGCGCCGAGGTTCGGTAAGATCGGGAAGACGACGCCGCCGCCGAAGCCGACGAAGAACGTGCTCGCGATCACCGCGAGCAGCACCGGCGGCGGCCGCTCGAACCCGAGCCGGCTCATTCGGGGTCGTCCGCGTCCCCGTCCGCGCCTGCGTCCGTTCCCCCGTCCGCGCCTGCGTCCGTTCCCCCGTCCGCGCCTGCGTCCGTTCCCCCGTCCGGGTCCCGCCGGAGCGCCTCGATCGCCGCGTCGAGCGGCGGTAGCTCCGCCCCCTCGACGAGCAGCGGCTCGACGATCCGCCGGAGGGTCGCCTCGGCGACGGTGCGGGTGTAGCCGTCGTCCTCGTCGCCGCGCACGGAGTCGGCGAGGGTGATCTGCCGGGTCCGCGCGCCGTCGAGGGTCGCCACGATCATCGCCGCCGTCTCCTCGACGTCGACCTCGCGGAAGACGCCCGCCTCGATGCCGTCAGCGAGGATGTCGGCGACGGTCCCCCGGAGCAGCCGGTCGCTGCGCGCCAGCTGCTCGCGGATCCGCTCGTTGAACGGTCCCTGCGTCCGCAGTTCGAGCAGCGCGATGTGGAACGCCTCGCGGTCCGTCTCGTCCGGCGCGAAGACGAACCACCCGATGAACTGGACCAGCCGCTCGACGGGCGGGTCGTCGGCGCGGGCCGCGATCCGCTTCTCGGAGTCGGAGACGATGTACTCGAGGAAGGCGACGAGCAGGTCCTCCTTCGTGTCGTAGTGGTAGTGGAGCAGCGACTTGCTCTTCGAGCACTCGTCGGCGATGTCCTGCATCGTCAGGTCCGCGTAGCCGTGAGCGCGGAGGGCGCTGTACACCCCGTCCATGATCTCCTCCGCCGCGCTCGGCGCGTCGCTCATTGACTGACCGGTCAGTCAACGAGCGGTAAATCCCTATCGGTCGGGACCGCTCCGGCCGGAAACGTCCCGGCCGGGACGGCCCCGCGGTCCGTCGACGGACCATCGGACCGGGGGTCCGTCGGTGGCGACGACGCGCGCTACGGAGCCGCCGCTCGCGGGTCGAAAACGGTCGA
Source organism: Halorubrum hochsteinianum (assembly GCF_023702125.1). Taxonomy (NCBI): domain Archaea; kingdom Methanobacteriati; phylum Methanobacteriota; class Halobacteria; order Halobacteriales; family Haloferacaceae; genus Halorubrum; species Halorubrum hochsteinianum. The sequence continues at coordinate 1,682,988 of NZ_CP098415.1, forward strand.
AAAGCCGATTCGCCTCGGTGTCGTCGCCGACTTACAGACGGGTGACGTTGGTCGCGCGCGGACCCTTCTCCGCCTCCTCGATGTCGAACTCGACTTCCTGACCCTCTTCGAGGTCCGGGCCGCCGACGTCCTCCATGTGGAAGAACACGTCCTCGTCCGCGTCGTCAGTCGAAATGAAACCGTAGCCGCCAGTGTCGTTGAAGAAATCAACTTCGCCTTTCGCCATTGCGACCGTAGAACCGGCACCGGCACATAAAAGCTTTCCGCGACTCGTCGGCCGTGGAACGCCGTGTCACGCAGGGAGCGCGGGGCGGAAGCGAGGCCGTTGACTTCCGGGTCGCGCGGGCGACCGACTCCGTGTTAGTAACTACTATACGACACCGGTTCAGAACCGTTAGGTATGAGTCAGTCGTACAATCGAGGCCTCATCGAGGACTTCGGCCGCTGGCGGGAGTTCGAGGCGGGGATGTGGGCGTGGATCTTCCACAAGTTCACGGGATGGGTGCTCATCGGGTACCTGTTCACGCACATCGCGGTGCTGAGCACAGGAATTCCCGCCGCCGGGGCGAGCGAGGCGGCGATCATGGCGGGCGAGGACGTGTACACGCAGACCATCGTCTCGCTGGAGGGGCTGCTGCTCGTGCGCATCCTCGAAGTCGGCCTGCTGGCCGTCGCCGTCTTCCACATGCTCAACGGGACCCGACTCCTGCTCACCGACCTCGGGATCGGGCTGGGCGCACAGGACAAGAGCTTCTACGCGTCGCTAATCCTGACCGGCGCGATCACCGTCGCGTCCGTGCCGACGTTCCTCGCGGGGGCGTTCTGAGATGGCCGAGCGCTACTCCTCGTTCCAGAAGGGCGGTCGGATGTGGTTCCTCCAGCGGGTCACGGCGGTGTTCCTGCTGGTCGTGTTGGCCTTCCACTTCTTCCTGCTCCACTTCGTCCACCACGCCGACGAGGTGTCGTTCCTCGCCAGCTCCGGCCGGATGGAGAGCCTGAGCTACTACTCGCTGATGATCACGTTCCTCGTGACCGCGACGTTCCACGGGGTCAACGGCGTCTACAACGCCCTGGTCAATCAGGGCCTCACCGGCACGAAACGCACCGTGATCAAGTGGACGCTCGTCGCCGCGAGCGTCGTGTTGATCGCGCAGGGAATCCGCACCGCGAACGCGTGGGCGGGAATTGGACTCTACTGAACCGACAATGAGCACGCAAATTCCGAAGCAGACCGAGGAATCGACCGAGACCGAGACCGAGGCGGCCGAGCCGGCCTCGAAGGGCGAGGAGCGCCGCGCCGAGAAGCGCCGCCGCGCGGCCGAGCGCCGCGAGCAGCGACAGGAGGAGGAGGCCGAGAAGGCCGCCGCCGACGAGAGCACGGTGGAGCTGAAGGTGTTCCGCTACGACCCGCAGGTCGAGGGGAAACAGGAGCCGCGGTTCGACACCTTCCACGTCCCGTTCACGAAGGGGATGACCGTCCTCGACGCGCTGATGTACGCGCGCGACACGTACGACTCCTCGCTCACGTTCCGCCACTCCTGCCGGCAGGCGGTGTGCGGGTCCGACGCGATGTTCGTCAACGGCGGGCAGAAGCTGGCGTGTAAGACGCAGATCTCGGAGCTGGAGGAGCCGGTCCGGGTCGAGCCGCTCCCGCACGCCGAGGTGACGAAGGACCTCGTCGTCGACATGGAGCACTTCTACGACCAGATGGAGGCCGTCGAGCCGTACTTCCAGACGAACGAGTTCCCGGACGGCGAACTCGAAGAGCAGCGGCAGGACCGCGAGAACCGCGAGAAGATCAAGATGTCCACGCGCTGTATCTGGTGTGGCGCGTGTATGTCCTCGTGTAACATCGCCGCGGGCGACAACGAGTACCTCGGGCCGGCCGCGATCAACAAGGCGTACCGGTTCGCCATGGACGAGCGCGAGGGCGAGGAGATGAAACAGAAGCGGCTGGAGATCATCGAGCAGGAGCACGGCGTCTGGCGGTGTCAGACCCAGTTCTCCTGTACCGAGGTGTGCCCGAAGGACATCCCCCTCACCGAGCACATCCAGGAGCTGAAGCGCGAGGCGGTCAAGAACAACCTGAAGTTTTGGTGAAATTAGGTTAGAAAAACCTCCTGCCTTTATCAGTTACCCGTTCGGGACGTACCCCCACGGAGCGGACCGTCCATGTCGCAACCCGACTGACAGCTAACTGAACAGAGGCAGTTTTATTCAATTACGAATTGACTAATTCGATATATGGGATTCACTGGGTTTCTCGTTGATATAGCCAAAGCGGTAGGAGCACTGGGTGTAGTCCTATTCACAGGAGTGAATGGTATTGACGGTGTAATAATGGGCAACATCGAATTTACGGACTATATTTTGCTGGCAGTAATGGTTATTTCCATGCTATACTTGTTCTACACTCTCACGCAATTACGAACCACATCTTACTAACGGGCTGTTCTGTCTCAGATATATGTTGGTTCACGAAACAAAGAGAAAGTCGGGGCGTCATATCAGATGGCGTATGTGAAACGCACCTATTCGTAGTTCACACCGACAGTCACCTCGACGATCTCCCCGCTCGGTTTCCCGACGACAGTAACGAAGGCCACGGCGTCGCCGTCGCGGTAAGGAGTCTCAACCGTCTCACACACGGTGAAACGAACATGCCCCTCAGAGTCTGTCCATGGCTCGGACGGGTTGGCGTTACATAGCAAGTGGTGGTGGATAGGTCTCGGCGGAACAACCCCCGTGGTTGCGTCCGTCACTCGAGCGTCGTCGACGCCGAGACGGTACGCCTCGTCGACGAGCCGCGTCACGTCTGCCGTCGACGGCGTCGTCGCCGTGGTTATGTCTCTGTCAGTCAGATCGGCGTCAGCCGTCCATGAATCGTGTTCCATGGTACGTCAATACCACAGAAGGAAGGTGAATCAAGATGTGCTAAAGGGCGACTGTCGCGACATACAGGGGCTGTGTTGAATCGCCATACGGCGGCAGGGTAGGTCGCTAAATCAAAGGCGTTGAAGCGGGAAGATTCGGTTGCCTATGACACAAATCTCCCGCTTCATCGGGGAGGTTGTGCCGGTTGCTCAAAGAGTTACTGGCGATGGAGGCGAATCCGCCGCCCCGGAAGGCGGCGGCGGATTCGCCGACTACGCACTCGTTTCCCTCCACTGTCTGCGAATTTACCTCGATACATCGTACCGCATGACGATCGGCCTGCTCAAAGAGATGCCACAAATAACCGGGGAGATCGGCCTCAGCGCGGCCGATCTCCCTGCGCCGTCCACGTTGTGTAAGGCGTTCGACCGGATCAGTATGAGTGTTTGTCGAGTGCTGCTGCGCCAGTCGGCGCAGCTGCACGATCTCTCCGAACACGCCGCGATCGACGCCACATTCTACGACCGCTCACCAGCCAGCCGCCACTACTGCCAGCGAATCAGCTACCGCGTTCAAAAGCTGAAAGTCACGAAACTCGTCGATACAGCGTCGCAAGCTGTCCTTGACGTTCACTGCTCGACGAACCGAGAAGGAAGTGACGCAGATCTCGCTGAGCAGATCGCCCGCCGGAACGCGGGCGATCTGCGGTCTCTTGCGGCCGATAAGGGCTACGACAAGAAATCGCTCCGCGAAGGATTACGCGATCTTGGGATCAGACCGCTGATCAAGCACCGCATCTTCGCGCCGTACGACCACGCACACAACGCCAGAATCGACGATAATCGCTACAATCAGCGCTCTATGACCGAAACCGTGAACTCGGCTGTGAAGCGCTCGCTCGGCTTCGCCGTGCGAGCGCGGTCCTGGTTCCGTGAGTTCCGCGAGATCGCTCTGATGTGTATGGTCTACAACATCAAGCGCTTCGTCAAACAGTGAATCTCTACGCCTTACAGCGATTCAACACAGCCCATACAGGCGCACCAACAATCAGGTACCCAAACAGACTCCTCCTGACCCCCCACGGGGTTGATTACATCCGAAACTCGACATGTATGTGTAGGTGGAGGTGGTCCCCACTTATACGGATTCCGTAACGCGATTAAGCGGTAATGCGAGGCGACGGGCGACCCCCACATATCCACCATGTGTCCGTACCGTGGCCTCCCGTGTACCCGTGTAGGACCACACACACACACACACACACACACACACATACGCGAAGTGTCATAACTCTATGATAGAAGCCTGAGGTCGCTCTAAGAGCTTTCTGTTCCAATGACATTGTTGGGTCTCGTTACCCCGAAAAAGTTGACAGTCCGCGCTCACGGCGCAGTATGAATCAGTCTGAGGTATCTCACTACCTGTTGTCGTCCGCGCCGACTGATACCGCTCCGTCTGCCCCCCCCCCCGCTCGTCGCCGCCGACCTCTGCGAGTGCTTGCTTCAAAGGGTTGCGTTGAACGAAGTGGGTCTGGATGACGGTCTTTCCAGAGTGAAATACTATCTGACACTCGGCTACTTGTTCGCTATTAGGTCAAATGTTGCTTGTATTCGGGCTTCATAGCCTGAACAAAGTAGTAAATAAATATTCCGAAGAATACAAAGAATGCCATCATCGCCACAACTCCAAAGAAGACAACGGATGATGCCCAAGCGGTATCCAAGACGCCCAAGAGAAGAAGGAAACCAGATGCTGTTAACGACGCCAGCATCAACAAGAAGATTCTCACAAATAGCGATTCGGTTTCTTTGTCTGTCTCAGGGGAGGTGTTTCGTTGTAAAAACCGCATTGTGAGAAATACAACGGGCAGCATCAGCCCAACAACTTGAATCAGGTCAAGAGCGATCTGTCGAGCCATACCTCGCCTTTGACAAACGGATGAGATAATCCCATCGGCGCGTCAATACTGAAAATCATCAGTAGGTTCAGTATGGCAGCATACTCAGAGTGAACTTCAATAAGCACGATTTAACCACAGCAGATAGCCGAAAACGCTGCGTTGAGCGGAGCGGGTCGCGGACGCGAACCGGGGTAGCCTAAATCGGGGATAACCTGTTGTTACCGATAATGCGGATAACAGCGTTATACTATAATGTAATCATCCCTAATTCGCAGCCGCGCCACGGCAAGCGTCTGTGCGCGTGTGACCCCACCGAAGGGAACCACCGCGGCGGCCGTATGTCCCCGTGCCTACGGCACCGAACGATCCCCGCCGCCGATATTATATATTGGACAAACGTCAGTTAGTGGTGGAGAATGCGGGTGAAAATCATCTGCCGACTCATCCGTCAAACGATGGGCAAGGCAAACCTCATGACTCAAAACAAAGTCACAAGAGAACACGTCCGCGTTCTCCGTGAGGCTGACAACCCTGCCGCTCCCCTCGCACGGCTTATCTGTCGTATCGAGGGGAACGACGACAGAGATCCACCGTCAGCCTCGTCGCGGAACGGACGGGGGGCCGCCGCCGACTAACCCTCGGGGCGGATCTTCCCCGTCCGTTACGGACGAACCTATTCCTCCCCGAGCAACTGCTTCACCAGTTCGGGATTCTCTGCGGCGACTTCGGGGTTCTCTTTGAGGTATCCCCGCACAGCATCTATCGCTTCCCGTTCGGCGTCAGATTCTGCCGCCTTTGCGCCTTCGTGAACAACGTTCTCGACTGTCTCTTTGGCGGCTCGGGCGTCAGGGGCGAACACCTGTCCACACCGTGAGCAGGCTTTCGCGGCGGGTGGTAACGGCTCCGAACACGTCGGGCACGTCTCGGGTGTTAGACTCCCCTCCTTCGGCTCGGGATCACGACCCGCGTCGGACCCTTCCCGAGCGGCTCGGATATGATCCTCATCGGTAAGGTGTTGGTATGTCGTTTCCATCACGACTGAATCTTTTTGATGACCGATGAGGTGCTTGATCGTAGACGGGTCTAAGTCGTATTCCCGCACCGCATTTGTAACGAAAAGGTGTCTGAAGTTGTGTGCGTTGCTTGGCTTCTCAACACCAGCCCGCTCGACAATCGTACTCAGTCGGTTGTGAATTGCTGGCGTTGAAAGGTACTCTCCCTTCCCGCTGATATTCCGCGCCGAAGGCAACGGTGTAATGAGATAGTCGTCTCTCTCCCCTGTCGGGTGTTTGTCGATCCAATCTCGCACGGCGTTCTCCGCCCCGAGAAGCGGTCTTTTCCGTCCCACATCGTCGGCCCCTTTTAGCCCGTCTGCGTCGGTGTTGAGGTAGTATGCCCCTTCCTCAAGGTCTATGTCTTTGATCCGAAGCGTCTGAATCGCTCGGATACGCTGCCCTGTGTAGAGTAGTAATTCAATCAAGCACCTATCTCGGGCGTTATCGCACGCGTCCCGAATTGCTTGTACGTCGTCGGCGTCGAACATATCGCGTTCATCAACGCTGGTGTCGTTCTCTCGCTGCTTCAGGGAAATCTCGTCAGGATCTACGTCTGTCTCGTGATATCGATGGAATTTGATGACGGCGGCCTGCCGCTGGCGTACCGTCTCGATCGCTAACTCGTCCAACCAGTCGTTGAAAACGTCTGTAAGCGTCTCCAAGGTATGTTCAAACAGGCTCGCGTCCGACTCTTTCGCCAAGAGCCGAATACTCCGCCCGTATCCCTCAAGCGAATTGTGTGAGAGTGTTTGTGTCTCTCCATTTTCGTCTTGACATGAGTATTCTATATCCTGGGGGTCGAAGGCACGAATGAACTCTAATGCGGCTTCTGTCTCTGTCTCTGATAGGGAGTCGCAACCCCTAATACGATCCTTTTCTTTTCGCAACTTATGATCGGGATCGTCTCCTCGAACCATAGAGGCGAGTCATCCCCGATTAAGTAGAAGGTTATGCTCAGTTACACTAAACAAAGCCTGTTCTGGTAATCCCGACAGACAGTATCAAGGGACTCCAGACCCTACGAAATTACATACCAACAATGTACGAACACGATGTCGTCGTCGTCGGGGCCGGCGGGGCGGGACTCCGGGCGGCGATCGCGGCACAGGAAGCGGGCGCGGACGTGGCGATGGTGTCGAAGCTCCATCCCGTCCGGTCGCACACGGGTGCGGCGGAGGGCGGAATCAACGCGGCGTTACGCGACGCCGACTCCTGGGAGGACCACGCGTACGACACGATGAAGGGGTCCGACTACCTCGGGGACGCGCCCGCGGTCGAGGCCCTCTGTCAGGAGAGCCCCGAAGAGGTCATCCGGCTCGAACACTGGGGGATGCCGTTCTCCCGCGAGGACGACGGCCGCGTCTCCCAGCGCCCGTTCGGCGGGCTCTCGTTCCCGCGGACGACGTACGCCGGCGCGGAGACGGGCCACCAGATGCTCCACACGATGTACGAGCAGGTGGTCAAACGCGGGATCACGGTGTACGACGAGTGGCACGTGATGGATCTCGCCGTCACCGACGAGGACGACCCCGCCGAGCGGACCTGTCACGGCGTCGTCGCCTACGACATCCAGAGCGGCGAGATCAGCGGCTTCCGCGCCGAGAACGGCGTCATCCTCGCGACGGGCGGGATGGGGCAGGTGTTCGACCACACCACGAACGCGGTCGCCAACACCGGCGACGGCGTCGCGATGGCGTACCGCGCCGGCGTCCCGATGGAGGACATGGAGTTCATCCAGTTCCACCCGACGACGCTGCCGTCGACCGGCGTCCTCATCTCCGAGGGCGTCCGGGGCGAGGGCGGAATCCTCTACAACGAGGACGGCGAGCGGTTCATGTTCGAACACGGCTACGCGAACAACGACGGCGAGCTCGCCTCCCGCGACGTCGTCTCCCGCGCCGAGCTGACAGAGGTCAACGAGGGGCGCGGCATCGAGGACGAGTACGTCCACCTCGACATGCGGCACCTCGGCGAGGAGCGCATCCTCGACCGGCTTGAGAACATCCTCCACCTCGCGGAGGACTTCGAGGGTGCGGACGGGCTCACGGAGCCGATGCCGGTCAAGCCCGGCCAGCACTACGCGATGGGCGGCATCGAGACGAACGAGCACGGCGAGACCGCCATCGACGGGCTGTACGCCGCCGGCGAGTGCGCCTGCGCGTCGGTCCACGGCGCGAACCGCCTCGGCGGCAACGCGCTGCCGGAGCTCATCGTCTTCGGGAAGCGTGCCGGCCGCCACGCGGCGGGCGAGGAGATGGGCGAGGCCGAGATCGAGACCGGTCGGTCGGGCGACTGGCAGCCCGCCGACTACGAGTTCGGCGTCGAGGTCGGCGAGACCGGTGGGTCCGGTCCCGCCGCGGCGGACGGCGGCGCGGTGGCGACCGACGCCGAGAGCGTCGTCGGCGCGGCGGTCGACCGCGCGCAGGAGCGCGTCGAGGAGCTGCTCTCCCGCGACGGGCGCAACCACGCCGAGATCCGCTCGAAGGTCCAGGAGACGATGACGGCCAACGTCAACGTGTTCCGCGAGGAGGGCCGGCTGGAAGAGACGCTGGCCGACCTCCGCGAGGCGCGCGAGGCGTACAAGGACGTCGCGGTGTCGGACCCGTCGCGGACGTTCAACACCGACCTCATCCACACCATCGAGACGCGGAACATCCTCGACATCGCGGAGGCGCTGACGATGGGCGCGCTCGCCCGCGAGGAGTTCCGGGGCGCGCACTGGCGCAAGGAGCACCAGGAGCGGAAGGACGAGGACTGGCTGAAACACACGCTCATCTCGTGGAACGACGGCGAGCCGGAGCTGTGGTACAAGCCGGTCGTCCTCGAAGGCGAGAACAAGACGTACGAGCCGAAGAGCCGCTCGTACTGACCGCGGAAGAACCGGTCCGCGACGAGACGCCCCGGACCGCACCGCCCTTCCGGATCGATCCGGATCGTTCACGGTCTCGCATCCGTCGACGGTCGAAACTCCCCGACGATACGCGTCGAATTCTCGTTCGTCGACCGACGAACGTCCGGCAGATACGGCGAAAACGTCCTCCTAAGACGCTCACGAACCGTTCCAGAGAGTTTCGACGAACGTTGAATAGGGGATTTATTATCGTCGAACCCAATCGATCGGACAAGATGATCGAGACGGAAACCGCGTCCGCGGCGGCCCCCGCGCTGCCCCCGGAGCTTCAGTCCCCGCGCGCCAAACTCGTGTACCTCTACCTGACCACGAACGGCGACGCCACGGTCTCGGAGATGGGCGAGTCGCTCGGGATGAAGAAGCTCTCCCTGTACAGCATCCTGAAGACTCTCCGCAACGAGGGCTTCGTCGACTGCGACGGCGACTGCTACGTGCCGAACTGACGCGGGACGCTCCGCTCTCCGGTCGGATCGACTCGGCCCGCGAGCGCCGCGGTCGGAGCGTTTAGGGACGCGGAGCGCCCACGTCGACCGTGGACGCGAACCAGACGGAGTTCGAGAACCCGTTCGGCATGGACGCCGACTGCGAGAACTGCGACGAGCTGTGCGGCGTCCGCGACCGCGTCGTTCACGGCTACGGCGACGTCGGCGCGGAGTTCCTCGTGGTCGGCACTGGCCCGACCGCGGCCGCCGAGCGCAACGGTGTCCCCTTCACCGGCGGCGGCGGCGGGGAACGCGTCCAGTCGATCTTCGGCGACCTCGGCTTCGTTCGCTCGGAGCCGGACGCCGCGGAGCCGGACGTACAGAACGTCTTCTTCACGAACCTGACGCGGTGCCGACACCCCGACCGCGCCCCGACGGACCACGAGGTCGAGACCTGCGAGCCGTTCCTCAACGCCGAGATTCGGATGATAAACCCGCAGATCATCGTGCCGGTCGGCGAGCGCCCGCTCCGCGAGCTGGCCGTCGAGTACACGACGCGGCGGTCGGACTCCTTCGACGTCGACGCCGAACACGCGACGACGATCCGCGGCCGCGGCTTTGAGCTGGTGCCGATGAAGGAGCCGGCGGAAATGAGCGACGGCGAGGCCGACGCGTTCCGCGATCACATGCGCGAGAACGTGTTGAGCCGGGACTACCGACAGACGAAGGGACGCCGGAGCCGCTGAAGTCGGCCCGGCGGCCGAGCCCGACTCCGCCTCGACTCAGTCGTCGAGGTCGAGGTCGACGTCGTCGATGATTCCCTCCGTCGCCTCCCGGCTGTCCGCGCCGAAGGCGCAGTCGACGAGGATGTGTCCGCCGAGCGTCGACGGGGAGATGACCTGGTCCGCGCCCGCGCGGCGGAGCTTGTCGACGTTCTCTCGCTGTGTCACCGCCGCGACGATCCGCACGTCCGGGTTGAGCTGTCGAGCGGTGAGGATGGAGAGCGCGTCGCGCGCGTCGTCCTCGGTGGCGGCGACGACGGCGCGCGCGCCGTCGAGGTTGACCCGTTCGAGCGGCTCCACGTCGCTGGGGTCCGCGGTGTACACGGGAACGTCGCGGTCCGCGAGCCGCCTGGCGACGGTCTCGTCCGGCGTCACGACGGCGTAGTCGACGCCCTCGCGGGCGGCGAGTTCTTCGAGAATCGGTTCCGTCAGGTCCCCGTAGCCGAGCACGAGGACGTGGTCGTCGAGGAGGTCGATCTGTCTGTCAGTCATTTTTCCGAGCGCCTTGGAGAGCTGCGCTTCGATGGCGGGCGTGAGCAGGACCCCGAGCGCCACCGCGAACGCGGCGACGTTCATCACGAGCGAGGAGAGCACGAACAACTGGGCGATGTCGGCGGACGCACCGGTCTGCGGCGTCACGTCGCCGTAGCCGACCGTGGAGGCGGTGACGACGGTGAAGTAGAACGCGTCGACGATCGTCTCGACGCCGTTGAACTGATCGCGGAGCGCGTACGTGCCGACCGTCCCGTAGGAGACCGCCGTCACGAGCGCCGCACCCGCGGCGAGCTGCGTCGGCGACGGGGAGAAGTTCCTGTCGAACCGCCGCCGGTTGTAGAAGAGCGCGGGCACCGACACGACGGACAGCGCCACGAGCGGGAACGACAGCACCGACGCCTGCATCAGCCCTTGGATCGCGGTGAGCGGGAGCAGCACGGCGGTCGAGTACCAGCCGACGCGGTAGCCGTTCTTCAGCGCGAAGCCGCTGCCGAGCATCGAGAAACCGGTTATCGTCCCCGTGAACCCCACGGTCTGGCGGACGACCGCGGGTACGTACGGGGCGAGCGGGCCGTCGACGCCCAGTCCGCCGATCTGCGCGAGTCCGGCGAGGATCGACAGTATCGCGACCGCGAACGTCAGGGCGATCGACGCCCGAACGGTCACCCAGTCGCGGGTCAGCTCCATACCTCCGCGTCGCCGAGACCGTACTTAAACCCCGCGAGGCCGAGCGCGCGACGGCGGTCTCGACGCCGATCGCGGGCCCCGGCGGTTTCGACCACCCGGATCGCGCCCGCCGCGCCGACACACGTTTAACCGCCCCGTCGGTTGAACCGGGTATGTCGCTGCCCGTCGAGATCGTCTTCGGGATCTACCTCGGTGTCATCACCGGGATCGTCCCCGCTTTGGTGGCCGGGACCCTCGGGTTCGTGTTCAAGTACGTGACCGACGTGACCATCCCCGGGCTCGGGGTGGTCGTGTTGTCGCTCGCGATCGCCGGGGTCAACGGGGGGCTGCTCGCGCTCAACGACGAGACGATCCGCTCCTCGGAGCGCGCGCCGGCGATCCTCACGGCGATCGTCGTGGTGTTGATGATCTCGCTGTACGCCCACGCGCAGGGCGACCGGCTCGGGGCGAGCGTCCCCAAGCGGATCTCGCTCAAACAGCTCCGCGACCGGACGCTCTCGACCGACGTGATCGAGCTCGTCGGCGGCCGCGGGCGGGTCTCCGTCGAGGTGACCGGCGAGGTGAACGACATGGAGGGGTACCCGCCGCTGCCGGCCGAGACCCGGCGGGCGATCCTCGACGGCGACTGGACGTTCCCGGCGGACCTCCCGCTCGCGGAGCTGGAAGACCGGTTCACCGAACGGCTCCGGACGGAGTTCGACCTCGCCGACGTGGCGGTGCGGATCGACGAGCGGGCGCGGGCGACGGTGTCCGCCGCGCCGCCGACCGGGGCGCTCTCGAAGCGCGTGCCGGCCGGGAAGCGCGCGGTGTCGGTGTCGGCGCTCGTCCCGACGGGGATCGCCCGCGGGGACGTCGTCCGGGTGATCACCCCGGACTTCGACGCCGAGGGGGCCGTCCTCGCCGCCCGGTCGTGCGGGAAGCCGGAGCCGGGGGCCGGCGCGGCACCGAAGCCCGCGTCCGGCGGGGGCGACGATCCGGACGCGGACGGGGACCTCGTGACCGACGGCGGCGACGACGAGGCCGTCGCTCCGCCGGCGGCGACCGCGCCGACGACGACCGGCGGAGAGGGGCGGGTGACGGTCGCGCTCGACCGCTCGGAGGCGGCGGCGCTCCTCCGGGCGGACCGGGGGCGCGTGCTGGTGCTGTCGCGCGGCACCCGGCGCGAATACGAGCTGACGGCCCTGCTGCGGCGGGCCGGGAAGCGGTTCCGCAAGGTGTCGGTCGTCGCCGGCGGGCCGCTCGACGGACACACCATCGGCGAGGCGGAGGTCCGCGAGGCGTACGACGTGGCCGTCCTCGCGGCCCGCCACGAGTCGTGGACGATCGCGCCGAGCGGGTCGCAGTCGCTGTCCGCCGGCGACGACCTGTTCGTCGTCGGGAGCCGCGACGCCCTCGACCGGTTCGCGGAGGTGGCCGCGTGACGCCCCCGCTCGTCTCCCTCGCGGTCGCTGATCTCGGAGCCGCGGCCGCCGCCGACTTCGGAGCCGCGGCCGTCGCCGACCGCTGGATCGCGTCCGCCGTCGACGTCGGCTTCGCCCGCCCGCGGCAGGCCGCGGTCACGCTCGTCACGTTCGCGGTGGTCTCCGCCGCCGTCGCGGGGAGCGCGGCGCTGGCCTACCGCTGGTACTTCCGCGCGGAGATCCCGGAGGGGGTGACGGGACTGATCGGGGTCTCGGTCGTCGCCTTATACCTCAACACGACCTCGCTCGGGTCGGTCGCGATCGGCGACAACCCGGCCCTCCTGGCCCCCGAGAGCGTGTTCTTCAACCTCGTCTCGCTCGGCGTCGCGGGGGTGATGGCACCCGTCGGCCGGTACGCGGGCGACCGGGTCGCGGTCGACGTGTTCGCGCTCTCCGGGGCCAAGCAGCTGGAGGGCGAACTGAGCGGGATCGTCCGCGCGGTCGGCCGGTTCACGGCGGTGACGCTCCCGCCGGCCGAGGAGATCGGAGACATGGACACGTACGACCCCGTCTCGCCGGAGAAGAAGGCCGAACTCGCGGAGACGACCCTCCTGTTCCCGCGGAAGCTCTCGGAGGAGGACCTCCGCGAGCGGCTCGTCTCGCGGCTCAAAGAGGAGTACGGCGTCGGCTACGTCGACGTCGACCTCGGCGCGGACGGCGAACTCGAGTACTTCGCGGTCGGCTCCCGCGCCGCCGGGCTGGGGCCGACGCTCGCACCGGGGTCGGCGGCGGTCGCGCTCGTGGCGGACCCGCCGAACAACGCGACCGTCGGCGACACGGTTCAGGTGTGGCGCGACGACCCGGAGCCGGAGCGCGTCGCCACCGGGGAGCTGCGCGGCGTCGCGGGCGACGCCGTCACCGTCGCGCTCGACGAGTCGGACGCCGAGCGCCTGACCGACGAGACCGGCTACCGGCTCGTGACGCTCCCCGCCGAGCCGCAGGCGGACCGCGAGTTCGCCTCGCTGCTGCGCAACGCCGACGAGACGATGGCCACCGTCACCGTCGGGGCCGGGAGCGACCTCGACGGGAGCACCGTCGGCGGCGTCGGGGCCGTCGTCGCCGCGGTCCGGCCCGAGCAGGGGTCGGTCCAGCCGATCCCGCCACGGTCGTACGCCTTCGGTGCCGGGGATCTGGTGTACCTCGTCGGCCGCCCGGACGCGATCCGGCGGTTCGAGACGGCCGCGGCCGACGGCTCGGGCGCGAACGGTGCCGACGGCTCGACGGGGGTCGATGACGGCGGCTCGGGCACGGGCGACGCCGAACCCGACGGCGTCGGCGACGACCGCGACGCGAGCGACCGCCTCTCCGACGGGACGCAACGCTCTTGAGTCGTCCCCTCCGGGATCCGCTATGGAGTGGAAGCTGTTCGCCGACCTCGCGGAGATCGCGGGCGGCCGCGCCGTGACCGTCGACGCGGAGCCGGGCGACACGGTCGGCGACGCCCTCGACGCGCTGTTGGACGCACACCCCGACCTCCGGGACCGCGTCATCGAGGACGGGACCGTCGCGGACCACATCAACGTCCTCCGAAACGGGCGGAGCGTCCGCCACGACGAGGGTCTCGACGCGGTCTTGGAGAGCGGCGACGAACTGGCGCTTTTCCCCCCGGTGAGCGGCGGCTCGGTCGGCCGATAGATCGGTCGTTTCAAACGCGCGCCCGCCCCATCCGAAGCCATGACTGACAGCGACGAGGGGGCGCGGGACGACCGCGACGCCGGGGACAGTCACGGGAACGATCACGAGACGGGGAGTGACCACGATCACGAGTCCGAAGGCGACCACGACGCCGAGGGCGACCACGACCGCGGCGACGAGCCGCACCGCGAGGAGTTCCACGCGGACCCGGTGGGCCACACCCGCGCGACCGCCGGGATGACGGTGAGCGAACTCGTCGACGGCTACGGCGACGCGGGCATCGGGGCCGCCGCGGTCAACGAGGCGGGCGACGTGCTCGCGGAGATGTTCGCGAACGAGGACTGCACCGTGTTCCTCTCGCTGGCCGGCGCGATGGTGCCCGCGGGGATGCGCCGGATCGTGGCCGACCTCATCCGCGACGGCTACGTCGACGCTCTGGTGACAACCGGGGCGAACCTCACCCACGACGCCATCGAGGCCATCGGCGGGAAACACCACCACGGGCGCACTCACGACCCCGAGAAGAGCCTCCGCGAACACGACGAGGGGCTGCGCGACGAGGGCGTCGACCGGATCTACAACGTGTACCTCCCGCAGGAGCACTTCGCCGAGTTCGAGGGACACCTGCGCGAGGAGGTGTTCCCGGCGCTGGAGGCCGACCCGGACGCGGACGGCACCGACGCCGTCTCCATCGCCGACCTGACGCGCGAACTCGGCCGCGCCAACGCCGAAGTGAACGAGCGCGAGGACATCCCCGAGGGGCCGGGGGTCGCGGCCGCCGCCTACGAGTCCGACGTGCCGGTCTACTGCCCGGCGGTTCAGGACTCCGTCCTCGGGCTACAGGCGTGGATGTACGCCCAGACCGCCGACTTCACGCTCGACGCCCTCGCGGACATGACGGAGCTGACCGACCTCGCGTTCGACGCCGACGACGCCGGCTGCCTGCTCGTCGGCGGCGGCGTCCCGAAGAACTTCACGCTCCAGACGATGCTGGTCACGCCCCGGGCGTACGACTACGCCGTCCAGATCACGATGGACCCGGAGGCGACCGGCGGCCTCTCCGGCGCGACCCTCGAAGAGGCGCGCTCGTGGGGGAAACTGGAGAAGGACGCGCGCAACGCCTCCGTCTACGGCGACGCGACCGTGATGCTCCCGATGCTCGTCGCCGCCGCCCGCGACCGCGTGGAATAGGGCCGACGGCGACGTGTCCTAATTATATGTAATTAGGTTTTTCAGGGCGGAACGGGTCACTAGTGGTAATGAGCGACTACACGACGATCTCGCTGCGCAAGGAGTTCGTCGCGGACGTGGAGGAGCACATCGAAGACGAGCCGTTCGGCTCGGTCAAGGAGTTCGTGAAACACGTCGTCGTTCAGGAGATGGAGTCCGACGACGAGATCAGCGAGGCCGAGGCCCGTCGGATCGGCCAGCGGCTCCGGGATCTGGGGTACGTGGAGTGACCCCATGTCGGTCGAATCCCGCGCCGCGGTCCCCGACGCGGTCGACCGTGCCGATCTCCTGCTGCTCGCGTTCCCCCTCTGCTTCGCCGGCGTCTACGCCGCGCTGGCGGTGAACACCGGCGACGGGATCCCGCCGCTCGCGGGAGCTTCGGCGGTGTGTTGCCTGCTGATCGTCGACGGCGTCTTTCTCAATCCGCCCGTCGACGGCTGACCGGGGCCCGCCGCTTTCCTCCGGTCACGCCCGCGGCTCCACGTCCATCGCCTCCGCGAGCAGCGCGTGCGAGTCGAGCGCGGCCTCGTGGTCCGGCACCGTGTGCTGGATCATCACCTCGTCGACGCCGACGCGGTCCGCGAGCTGTTCGAGCAGCCCCGATATCGTCTCCGGACTCCCGGAGATCGACCGCGGCCACTCGTCGGGGTCGAGCGTCGCCGGCGTCGGGTCGGGCGCGCCGCCCAGTTCGTCGACCGCCTCCTCGACGGTCGGGGTGTCGTCGCCGAGTTCGCCGCGCTGCATCCGGCGGAACGTCGCCTCCGCGGGCGCGCGCCGCCGGGCCGCCGCCGCGTCCGTCTCGGCGGCCACGGCGTTGACCGCGACCATCCCCCGCGGCTCGTCGAGCGTTCCGGGGCCGGCCTCCGGGTCGAACGACTCGCGGTAGGCCGCGAACGCGCGCTCCGCGAAGCCGGGGCGGATGAACCCCGCGAAGCAGTAGCGCAGGCCGAGCTCGCCGGCTATCTCCCCGCTCGCCGGGCTGGAGCCGAGCACCCACGGAACCGGCGGGCCCTCGTCGGATCCCGGCACGGAGAGGTCGCCGTACGGGTGGTCGGCCGGGAACGCATCGCGGAGGTGGTTCACCACGGCCGTGACCCGCTCGCGGTGGTCCTCGTTCGGGTTCTCGACGCGCCGGTCGGTGCCGAGCGCGCGGTCCGAGGCCGGCGAGCCGTTCGCGCGCCCCATGCCGAGGTCGACGCGGCCGGGGGCGAGCCCGTCGAGGACGCCGAACGACTCGGCCACCTTGAACGGGCTGTAGTGGTTGAGCAGCACGGCCCCGCTCCCGATCCGGATCGAGTCGGTCGCGCCCGCGAGCCGGCCCAGCAGCACCTCGGGCGTGGTGCCCGCGAGGCGGTCGCCCATCCCGTGGTGCTCGGCGACCCAGAACCGCTCGTAGCCCAGCCGCTCTGCGTGGCGCGCGGCGTCGACGGTGTTCGCGAACGCGTCGGCGGCGGTGCCGCCGCGCGGCACCGGCGAGAGGTCGACGACTGAGAGGTCCATACCCCCGGTCGGCGACCGCTCCGGGAAACGGTTTGGGTCCCGGTGGGACCGTGGCCGAGCGGAACCATGGGCCTCGTGCGGTGGCGCGCGCCTCCGAGGCCGCACCGCGGCCGAGGAGCGCGTGCGAGGGAGTCGGCGGCGACCATCGGGAGCCGCCGACGAGGCTGGGGAGGCCTGAGGTGCTGTGCGGAGCGGTTCGGGGCTGGGGCTTCGGTGGTCACAGTCGTGGCGAGATCAGCAGCGTACAGACGAGCGGCTGAGGCTTCGGTGGTCGCGAGGATTAACGATTTACGACTGACTACCACATCGTCGGAGCCGTCGCTCACCGGGTAAAAGCGAGAAGAAAGCGGAGAGAGCGCCGGTCAGTTGTCGCCGGTTTTCGACTGCCAGGCGTAATCGCGACGCGAGGCGGACTCCCCGAACCCGCAGGAGGAGCAGCGCTCCTTCTTGACGTGGTAGGACTTCTCGCCGCAGCGTCGACACTTCACGTGGACCGTCTTGTTCTTCTTTCCCTGAGAGGGCGTACCTGCTCCGGTCATGCTTTGATGGTGACGACGTTATCGCCGCGTATAATCGTTGTGTCTTCGATCGCGACGGCGAACTCGCCGTCGAGGTCGCCGTCGACGCGGTCGTCCACGTCGGCCTCCGGCTCGATGACGACGTTCATGTGCTGGTCGTAGCCGCCCAGGATTCCGTAGTACGTCGTGCCGTCCTTCAGGTGAACCGTCACCGGCTCCTCCAGCGACGCTTCGAGCACGTCGAGGGGTCGTCCACTCATTGTCCGTATCGCCGCCCCTCGCGGTAATAAAAATACCGGGACGCCGGCCGCGACGGGGGCGTTTGACGGGGCTCCGATCACGTCAACCGCTCGCGGACAAACTCGGCCGCCGGCGGGACCGCGTCCGCGTACAGGTCGACGAACGCCAGTTCCGCCTGCGTCGCCCGCGGCGTGGCGTACCCCCGTTCGATCCGATCGCCGAGCAGTCCGATCGTCTCCAGGCTGGGACGGGCGAGTCGCGCCGCAAGCGGACCACCGTCGTCCGCCGCCTCGCGGACCGCCGCTTGCGCCCGTTCCGCCGCCGAACGGATCGACGCTTCCGAGGGGTCCTCCCGATGCCCGCCGTCGCGGATCTCGTCGACGGCCGCGCGAAACGCCCCGATCTCGGCCAGCCCGACGCCGGCCTCGGCCACGGCGGTAGCGTAGTCGTCGGCGTCGACCGCCCGCTCGACATCGTCGGTCGCCGACTCGACCCGCCGCTCGCCGGTGGCGAACAGCTCCTGTGCGACCGTCTCGCTCAGATCCTCGTCCCCCGGCGGCGTCTCTCCCCCGTGGCGCTCGCGGACGTCCGCGCGCGTGGCTATCACCGACCGGTGTAGCTCTTCGGCGACCGCGAACAGGGACGCCCGCCGCGGGACCGCTTCGGCGCGTTCGGCGAGGTACGCGGCGCGGATCCCCTCGGCGTCGGTCACGGCCGCTCGCGCGCGCTCGACGCGAGCGAGGGCCTCTCCCACTCGGAACGGCTCGGCGATCGGATCGGCGGGATACGTCGTGCGAGGCCGGAGGTGTCTCTCACACTCCGCGAGCAGCGATTCGACCGGCTCGTACGCCAGCACGGCTTCGATCGGCGACTCGGCCCGGAACTCCAGACCGGCAGCGAGCGCTCCCCTGTCGTCGCGCACGGCGCGACGTTGAGCGACGACGTCCGAGCCGTCGTCGGTCCCCGTGGCCGCTCGGTACGCGCCCCACACCTCCGCGGCGTCCGCTCGCCGCCGTCGCCACGCGGAGAGCGCGTCGACGCGCCAGCCGTCGGGCGGGTCGCCGTCCGCGTTCCGGAGCGCGCGCTCGCGGTCGTCCGCGATCGACGCGGCGACCGCGTCGTTAGGGACGTCGGGGTCAGCCGGAACGTCGTCGAGCAGGCGACGGATTCTCGTCTCGTGGGCGTCGGTCATCGACGCGGGAACGGCCACGGGGAACGGCGATCCCGGCCAGTCGACCGGTCCGATGGCGTCCGACGAGATCGACGCGCGAGCGCCGCCACGCTCCTCCTCGCCGGTGAACGGGAGCCCCGAACAGCCCGCGATAGCCGCCGCGCCGGCCGCTCCGAGTCCCGCGAGGAACCGGCGGCGCGACCCCGATCGACGCGTCATGCGTCTTCACCCCCGCTCGGGTCCGTCGCGGAGGCGTTGAACACCCTCGGCCGTCTGGGTCTCGACTGACAGGAGTTGGACATCCCGCGCCCGGTCCCGGTCGACCGGTCGGCCGCGACCGGGAGCCGGATTGCGAATCCGATGGTGTGGATCGCGTCGGCGGCGCAGTCGATGTCCGCCGGACGATACGCCTCACAGAAGTAGGCGTGAGGGTGGAGATCGCCGTCCGCGAGCTCGTCGCGGTCGACGCGGACCGACTGTAGCCGGATCTCGCGGCACGCCTCGACGGGCATCGCGAGCAGGTACACGGACGCCGACCCGAAGTCGGTCTCCTCGCAGAACGACCGGAGCGATTCTCCCGCCGCCGTCTCCGCGAAGGTGAGTTCCGAGAGATCGCCGTCCGCGACCAACACGCGCCGCGCCCCGCGCCGCTGTCGCGCTCGCTCGTCGACCGACAGCGACGGGAGTTCGTCGGTCGCGGTGACCAACGCGCCCCCGGTCTCGTCGCGGGCCGTCTCCAGCTCGTAGTCGTCGATCGGTCGGTCTCTGCTCAGATAGCTTTTCGACGCCGTCTCGCTGCCGGCGCACCCGGCCAGGGCGGCGATCCCTGACGCGGCCGCGAGGAGGGCTCGGCGGCGGGGTATTTCTGCCACCGTCGGCGATTCAATCGAGAGCGTGAAACGCTTTGTGGGGTGGTCCCGCGATCAGCCGCCGAGCGCCGACACCCCGAGCGCCGACCCCGCGACGAGCGCGACCGTCCACGCGGCGATGCCGACGCCCATCCAAGCGGCCACGTCGCGCGACCGACTCCCGGCGGCTAACGCGATCAGGGCGGCGAGGTGGACCCCGGTGAGGACCGGTGCGGCCAACGCCAGCCCGGGGAGTCCGTATCGGTCCCACACGCGGCGAGCCCACTCTCGTCGGCGGCTCGGTTCCGACTCCTCCTCCTCCGCGTCGTCCCCGCGCCGCCGTGCCCGCCACCGCGCCGCGCGTCGGTGGAACGCGAGCAGCAGCCAGACGGAGCCGGCGTTGCCGACGAACGCGGTCACGCCGACGGCGACCGGGTCGAGACCGAGACCGACGGCGACCGGGATCACGACGAGGATCTCGATCCACGGAAACGCCGCGAACAGCGCGACGAGGGCGTACTGGACGGGCCCGCCGGCGGCCGCGAGCGCGCCGCCGACGTCGCCGAAGACGGCCGAAACCGCGGCGTCGGGAATCCGGGCCGGTGCGGGGAGGGAACGCGCCGCGAGCGCGAACGCGGAGAGCGGGTCCATTGCCGGGACCGTTTCGCGGAGTGGCCCAAGTGCGTTGCGGGTTCGGCGCGGAGGATCCGACCGAGACGAGCGCGGTGAGATCCGGAATCGCGGTCCGGAAACACGGCGTGGGCGCTCTCCGAGGCGAGAGCGCCGAGACCGGCGACAGCGCGGCCGAACCCCGGTGTTTTTAAAGCGGGCGAGAGTACGCCGATGTACCACACTCCCGCGGGACACGGTGAGCCGACGTCGGCTCGGCCGTAGCGGGGCCTCAACGACGCAGTCGGACGCAGCGCTGACGGCTCCTTGCGGGGTTTCAGTGATGGACGCCACACGGCGTTCGACACGACAACACCATGGAAATCGAAATTGCGACACTCGGCGGTTACGAAGAGGTCGGTCGACAGATGACGGCGGTCCGGGCGGGCGAGGACATCGTCATCTTCGACATGGGCCTGAACCTCAGTAAGGTCCTCATCCACGACAACGTGGAGACCGAAAGCATGCACAGCCTCGACCTGATCGACATGGGAGCGATCCCGGACGATCGGGTGATGAGCGAACTCGAGGGCGACGTGAAAGCGATCGTTCCCACCCACGGTCACCTCGACCACATCGCGGGGATCCCGAAGCTCGCCCACCGGTACGACGCGCCGATCGTCTCCGCGCCGTACACGATCGAACTGGTGCGCCAGCAGATCGAAGACGAGGGCAAGTTCCAGGTCGACAACGACCTCGTGAAGATGAAGCCGGGGGCCACGATGGCGATCGGCGACTCCGAACAGGTCGAGATGGAGTTCGTCAACGTCACGCACTCGATCATCGACGCGATCAACCCGGTCCTCCACACGCCCGAGGGGGCGATCGTCTACGGGCTCGACAAGCGACTGGACCACGACCCCGTCATCGGCGACCCGATCGACATGGAGCGGTTCCGCGAGATCGGCCGCCAGGACGAGGGCGTCCTCGCGTACATCGAGGACTGTACGAACGCCGGCCAGAAGGGTCGGACCCCCTCGGAGTCGTACGCGAAGAAACACGTCGAGGACACGCTCAAATCGATGGAGGACTACACCGGTGGGATCATCGCCACGACGTTCTCCTCCCACATCGCCCGCGTGAAGACCCTCGTCGAGTACGCCCGCGAAATCGGCCGCCAGCCGGTCCTGCTCGGCCGCTCGATGGAGAAGTACTCTGGCACCGCGGAGCGGCTCGACTTCGTCGACTTCCAGGGCGACGTCGGCATGTACGGCCACCGGAAGTCCGTCGACCGCGCGTTCAAGCGGATCATGAAGGAGGGGAAGGGCAACTTCCTCCCCATCGTGACGGGCCACCAGGGCGAGCCGCGCGCGATGCTCACCCGCATGGGCCGCGGCGAGACGCCGTACGAAATCGACGACGGCGACAAGGTCGTCTTCAGCGCGAGCGTCATCCCGGAGCCGACCAACGAGGGCCAGCGCTACCAGTCCGAACAGCTGCTCCGGATGCAGGGCGCGCGCCTCTACGACGACATCCACGTCTCCGGCCACCTCCGCGAGGAGGGCCACTACGAGATGCTACAGGCACTCCAGCCCCAGCACCTCATCCCCGGCCACCAGACGCTCAAGGGCCGGTCGCCGTACGTCGACCTCGCGAAGTCGCAGGGGTACAAGCTCGGACGTGACGTCCACGTCACGCAGAACGGGTCCACCATCCAGCTCGTCGAATGACGAGCGAGACGAAGGAGGCGCGGGTGCTCGACGCCATCCGCGAGCGGCGTGACCTCGTCAACGCCGCTATCGACGAGGAGCTGCCGGTCCAGGAGCCGGAGCGCCTGTACGAGGCGACCAGATACATCCTCGAAGCCGGCGGGAAGCGGCTCCGCCCGACGGTGACGACGCTGGCCGCGGAGGCGGTCACCGGCACCGAGCCGATGGGGGCCGACTTCCGCGCGTTCCCGTCGCTGTCCGGCGACGACGTCGACGTGATGCGCGCCGCGGTCGCCATCGAGGTGATACAGTCGTTCACGCTGATCCACGACGACATCATGGACGAGGACGACCTCCGGCGGGGCGTCCCCGCCGTCCACGAGGCGTACGACGTCTCGACGGCGATCCTCGCTGGCGACACCCTCTACTCGAAGGCGTTCGAGTTCATGACGGAGACCGGCGCGGACCCGCAGAACGGCCTCGAAGCCATGCGGATGCTCGCGTCGACCTGTACCGAGATCTGCGAGGGGCAGGCGCTCGACGTCGCCTTCGAGAACCGCGACGACATCCTCCCCGAGGAGTACTTGGAGATGGTCGAACTGAAGACCGCGGTGCTGTACGGCGCGTCGGCCGCGACGCCCGCGCTCCTGCTCGGTGCCGACGAGGAGGTCGTCGACGCCCTCTACCAGTACGGCATCGACTCGGGGCGCGCGTTCCAGATCCAAGACGACGTGCTCGACCTGACGGTCCCCTCCGAGGAGCTGGGCAAGCAGCGCGGCTCCGACCTCGTCGAGGGGAAGGAGACGCTGATCACCCTCCACGCGCGCCAGCAGGGGGTCGACGTCGACGCCCTCGTCGACGCCGACACGCCCGCCGAGGCGACCGAGGACGCCATCGACGAGGCGGTGGCGGCCCTAGAGGAGGTCGGCTCGATCGAGTACGCCCGCGAGACCGCGGAGGACCTCACCGCGCGCTCGAAGGAACACCTCGAACTGCTCCCGGAGAGCGGCTCCCGGAGCCTGCTCGAAGACCTGGCGGACTACCTCATCGTCCGCGGCTACTGAGGAGCCGTCGGCGGTCCGGAGCCGGCTCCGACCACCGCAACGGACACCGCTTTACCCCCGGACCGCGTTCGGTCGACCGTGTCACGGTACCGAGACGTCGCGCTGTTCTGCCTGCTCGCGTTGTTCTGGGGCGGATCGTTCGTCGCCATCGAAGTGGGTCTGGACTTCTACCCGCCGGTGTTGTACGCCGCGTACCGGTTCGACGTGGCCGCGCTGGCGCTGATCTCGTACGTGCTGCTCACCGAGAGCGACCCGTTCCCGCGGAGCCGCGGCGATCTGGCCGCCATCGGCTTCAGCGGCGGGCTCTCGGTGGCCGCGAACAACAGCCTGCTGTTCGTCGGCCAGCAGTACACGACGAGCGGCATCGCCTCGATCACCTACAGCCTCGTCCCCATCGCGACCGTGGCGGTCGCGGCCGCGTGGATCGGCGGAGCGGACCTCGACGCCCGCGGCGCGGTCGGGGTCGTCCTGGCCTTCCTCGGCGTGGGGCTGGTCGCGCAGCCCGACCCGGCGAACCTCGGCGGGGGGGTCGCGGTCGGCGTCGGGCTGATCGCGATCGGCGTAGTCGCCGTCGCGGTCGGGAGCGTCGGCCTCCGGACCGTGGAGACGACGTTCTCCAGCGTCGCGCTCACGGGCTGGGCGATGGGGTTCGGCGCGCTCGCCATCCACGCGCTCAGCCTCGGCCTCGGCGAGGGACAGCGGCTCCCCGCCGCGGAACCGCGCGCGCTCGCCGCGCTCGCGTTCCTCGGGCTGCTCTCCTCCGCGGTCGCGTACACCATCTACTTCACGCTGCTCGACCGGCTCGGCCCCTTCGAGATCAACCTCGTCTCCTACGTCGTCCCGATCGTCGCGACCGTCGCGGGGGTCCTGCTGCTCGGCGAGTCGGTGACGGTGTTCACCCTCGCGGGCTTTACGGTCATCGTCCTTGGCTTCGCGCTCCTGAAGCGCCGCGAGATCGCCGACGCGGCCGCCGGAATCCGGTTCCGAGCGTAAAAAAAGGTGGAAAAGCGTGGAAGCGGCGCGGCCGCGCCGTCACCGATCGGCGCTCGCTACGCGGTCGCGTTCCCGGACGGGTCGGTCTCGTTGCCCGACGGGTCAGTCGGCTCGGTCGGCGTCGTCCCGCCCGGCGGGACCGTCGCCCCCGGCGGGACCGCGCCGCCCGGACCGGCCGCCGGTCCGAACGACACGTCCGGGTTCGGTCCCGTCACGAGGAAGTCCGCGACGTTACCGATCAGGACGGCGTTGTCGGCGCGGCCGGCGTTCTCCGGTTCGAGGAAGCTCGAATCCCCGAGCACCGCGAGCGAGTCGCTTCGGACGGCGACGCCGTAGGAGCCGGCCTCGCGGGTCGTCGACAGCTGCGAGGTCTCCGCGGTGGCGAGCGCCGCCGACCCGTCGGCCGCGCCGACGGGCGCTGCGCCGCGGAGGACGACCTCCTCGACGCCCTCCGTCAGCGACCCCGGCCCGGTCGGCTCGACGAGGACGCTGAGGTAGTTCGCGTCGTTGTTCTCCATGTCGTACACGTAGCCCGCCTCGCCGTAGACGCCGAACGCGGAACCGAAGTCGGTGAGCGCGCCGGCGTTACCGGGGTCGCTCGCGACCAGCGTCCGGCCGCCGGCGTCGACGAACGACTCGACCGCGTCGGCGTCGGTCGCCGACAGCGCGCCGGGGCTCGTGGTGACGAACGCGTCCGCGTCCGAGAGCAGCGACGACAGCGGCTCGCCGCCCAAGGTCCCGCCGTAGAATCGGACCTCGTGGCCGTTCTCGACCAGCGCCGCGGTCAGCGGCGCGACGCCCCGCTGCGCGCCCCCGAGCGACCCGATGTCCGCCTCCGCGGGGGCGTCGCCGTCCTCGATTGGCAGGACCGGCGTGCCGCCGCCGACCCCGCCGGCCGCGCCGCCGAGGTGGACGACGACGGTGTTCGACGGCTCGCTGCTCTCCATCTCGACCTCGCCGCCCTCGCTGACGGTCTCCGGCTCGACCGCGTCCAGCTGCCAGTGATCGTCCGCGACGGCGTCGGTCTCGGGCGCGCCGCCGTCGAGGACGACGCCGCCGACGGCCGCGACGCCGACGATCACGAGGAACACCAGCGCGAACGCGCCGACCGCCGTTCGCAGGTCGACGCTCATTCGCCGTCACCCCCGTTCGCCGCGGCCGCGTCGTCGGTCGTCGCGTTCCCGCCGCCACCGGTCGTCGCCTCCGCGTCCGCCGCGTCGCCGTCCGCGGGCAGCCGCCCGGTGTAGCTCGTCATGACGACGTCGTCGCCGACCGTCTCGTCCCACGCCGCCGGCGCGACCGCGAGGACCAGTCCGTCGCCGAGTTCGTCGTCCGAGGCGTCGGCGACCACGACGGTCCCGTCGTCGCGCTCCAGAAGCGAGAGGCCGCTCGGCACGGGGCTCTCCATTCGGCGAGTGTCGACCGCGTAGTCGCCGAGTCCGGCCTCGCTCGCGGCGTCGGCGACCGCGCCGTCAACGAAGCCGAACTCGTCGGCGAAGCCGTTCTCGACCGCCTCGGTGCCGAGGTACGCGTCGGCGTGCGCGATCTCCTCGCGGTCGAGT
This sequence comes from Halorubrum hochsteinianum, assembly GCF_023702125.1. Lineage (NCBI taxonomy): Archaea > Methanobacteriati > Methanobacteriota > Halobacteria > Halobacteriales > Haloferacaceae > Halorubrum > Halorubrum hochsteinianum. Next base: position 1,708,653 of record NZ_CP098415.1, read on the forward strand.
TCGATCTCGTCGCCGCGCTGCTCGATCACGTTCTCTAGGAAGAGGTTCGCGAGCGTCTGTCGGCGCTCGCGCTGAGTGTCCGGGTCGCTCCCGCGTTTGTCCGGCCCGGTCCCCCCCGCGTTGGGTCCGCTCGGAGCCGGCGCGGTGCCGGCGACCCCGACGCTGCCGACCGCCTGCGCGGAGGGCGCGACGTAGATCCGGTCGGCTGGCGCGATCGCGAGGTACGCCCCCGACGCGCCGAGCGTGTCGACGGCGGCGTACACGGGCATCACCGACGCGGTGCGGTCGACCGCGGCGTACATCCGCTCGCTCTGCGCGGGCAGGCCGCCCCCGCTGTCGACTTCGAGGACGACCGCCTCGATCGAGTCGTTCGTGCGGGCGTCACGGAGGTTGTCCTCGACGTGTTGGGCCGTCGCAGAGTCGATGCTGCCGTCGATTTCGACCACGGCGACCGTCCCGTCGGGGCCGGTCACGGCACCGTACACGCCGGGGGCGACGAGCAGCCCCGCGGCAACCGCGAGGATCGCAGCGACCCCGACCGCGTGGCGCGTCTCGATCCGGTCGAGCCCCGTCGCGCGCCCGCCGTCCGAGACCGGCCGTTCGGCGGTCGGCGGCGAGCGGTCGGCGGTCGACTGGGAGCGGCCGGCGGTCGACTGGGAGCGGCCGGCGGTCGACCGATCTCCCTTCGGTGTCGTCGCGTCGTCTGGCGATTCGGTTGGCGTTCTCGCCGACTCGTCGTCGGAACTCATCGATCCGTCCTCGTTCGGTGCCGCGGTCGCGGCGTCGTGTGTTGTCTCGTCGTCATCGTCATCGCGAAGTCGCACGCGCGTCGGTCGTCCGTCGATGCGTCTGCGTCCCCGCCGCGGTCGGTGGCCTCGGGACGATCGCCCCGGCCGTCGCCGTCGCTCACGCGTCGGCCACCCCGATCGGGTCGCCCACGTCCCCGCCGAACAGCGACGCGTGAGAGGCGAACAGGTCGCTCTCGGCGGCGGCGTCGACAATCACGGTCCGCCCGTGTCGGGTGACGGTCGCGTCCGAGAGCGAGGGCTCTCCCTCGCGGGCCGCGCGGGCTATCGCCTCCGCCGTCTCCCTGTCGAGACGGCTGGGGTCCGCGACCGCGCCGTACCGCAGCGCGACGCTCGGACCGTCCGAGCCGCCGTCGCCCTCCCCTCCCGCACCGCCGCTTCCGTTCTCGGGCTCCCCGTCGGTGAGCCGGAGCGACGCCCCGACCGCGCCCGACGCGTCGACCGCGGTGCGGAGCTCCTCGGGGGCGTCGGCGAGCAGGTCCTGGAGGCGTCCGCGGGCGTCCGGGCCCAGGTCGACGCACACTGTCGCGTCGCCGCCGAGCAGCGACGGGAGCGGTCCGTAGGTCGCGCTCCCGTCGGATCCGCGCTCGCGATCGGCGTCGATCCCGGCGTCGCGCTGGGCCGCGGCGACCGCGGGCGTCGGGCCGTACGCGCCCACGATCTCGCCCGGCGCGACGGCGACTGCCGAGCCCACCGTCCGGGACCGGAACCGAGCGAACCCGGAGCCGTCGTCCGGCTCGCGGACCACGTCGGGGTCCGCGTCCAGTTCGGCGGCGAGCGCGGCCGCGTCCACGTCGCCGACGGCGACCGCGCACCCCTCCGGCCCCTCCCCGGTGAGCGCCGCGCCGCCGGTCGCCTGTCGCACGTCGCCGAGCGACGCGCTCTCGTACCGATCGAGGAGGCGTCGGACCCGGCCGCCGATCCCGCTCGGGAGCCCGGTCGCCGTCAGGACCGCCGGGTCGACCCGCCCGGTCACGACGGTGTCGACCGCGTTCGACGCGGCCGCGGCGGGGTCGTACGTTCCGGTGGCGACCGCAGAGCGCGGGCCGTCGCCTCCCGCGTCGGCGCGGTCGCTCGCCGTTTCCTCGTCCGCCGCGTCGACTCCGGACCCGGCCGACTCGACCGCGAGCGTCGGGTCGGGCGGCGGCTCGGCGGTCAGGGCGCTGATCGGTCCGCCGACTCCCAACCCAGTCGCCGCGAGCGCGGCTACGCGCTTCGCGAACGTCCGTTTGGAGGGCATCGTTTCAGGTGAATCCTGACAAGTAATAATACTACCGGGTGGCGACGCCCGGTGGTCGCCCTCCCGGCATTCGGTTTCGCCGTCTCGGACGTGCCCCTCGATCGGCGGGTGCGTCGACGTCGTCGACTGCGTCTCTCAGCCGTCGAGCGCGTCGATGTCGTCGAGTATCTCGACGGCGTGGTCCTCGGGCGAGACGCCCTCGTAGGCCAAGACGACGGTCCCCGTCTCGTCGAGCACGTACGTGTTCCGGAACACGCCGTCGAAGGTGTTCCCGAACATCGACTTCTCGCCGTAGGAGTCGTACGCGCTCGCGACCGCGCCGTCGGGGTCCGAGAGGAGCGTGAAGGGGAGGTCGTACTCCGCGGCGAACGGTTCGAGGTCCTCGACGGGGTCGTCGCTGATCCCGACGACGGCGACGTCCCTGTCCTCGAACGCGTCCCACTCGTCGCGGAAGGCGCACGCCTCGGCGGTACAGCCCGGCGTGTCGGCGCGCGGGTAGAAGTACACCACCGTGTGGCTCGCGGCGGTCGGGTCGACGGTGACCGTCTCGCCGCGGTGGTCCGTGAGCGTGATCTCGGGCGCGGAGTCGCCGGATTCGAGCATACGGATCGGCTCTTCTCAAACGGGTTAGTGGATTCGGTCCATTTTTACCGACTACTCGCAACCTACCGGTATCGATGGCGTGGCAACCGACGCCGTACACGGTCCCGCTGCTCGTCGCGGCGGTCGCGTCCTTCGCGTTCACCGTGTACGCGGTCGCCAACCGCTCTCGCGGCGGTCACGCCCTCCTGTGGAGCTTCGTCGGCGTCGCGGGCACCGCCGGCGTCTGGTCGCTCGCGTACGCGGCACAGCTGTCGGCGACCTCGCTCCCGACCACGCTGTTCCTCAACCGCTTCGTCTGGCTCGGCACCGCCGGGCTGGCTGTCGCGTGGCCGGCGTTCGTCCTCTCGTACGTCGACAGGACGGCGTGGCTCGGTCGCCGCCGCTTCGCGCTCTTCTGGATCGTCCCCGTCGCCGCCGTCGCCGCGGTCTGGACCGTCGGCGTCGACCCGCTGTTCTACGCCGATCCGTCGCTCGTCGACGCCGGCGGCTACCGCGTCCTCGACTACGATCCGACGCCCGCGCTGCTCGGGTTCGTCGGCTACACCTACGCGGTCAACCTGTTCACCTTCGCCGTCCTCGGCTACGCCGCCGCCGCCCGCGACGGCGTGTTCCGCCGGCAGGCCAGCGCCCTCTTCGTCGCCGGCGTCGCGCCGCTGGCGCTCGGCGCGGCCGGCATCGCCGGTATGATCGGCCCGGAGACCGGCCTCGTCGACTTCACTCCCGTCGCGTTCAGCGGGACCTCCGCGCTCCTTGCGTGGGTCGTGTTCCGGTACCGGCTGCTCGACGTCTCGCCCATCGCCCGCGACGCGGTGTTCGCGAACCTCTCCGACGGCGTCATCGTCTGCGACGCCGACGGCCGCGTGGTCGACCGCAACGACCCCGCCCGGTCGCTGTTCCCCAACGCCGAACTCGGCGTCCACGCCGAGGAGGCGTTCGACGACGTGCCCTCGGTCGCCGAGGCCGTCGCTGACGGGACCGCCGACGAGGAGTTCCGCGTGACGGTCCACGGGAGCGGCGCGCCGCGGTTCCTGACCGTCGACGTCCACGGCATCACCGCCCCGGGAACGGCCCGCAGCGGGACCGTCCTCCTGTTCCGCGACGTCACCGAGCGGGAGACGCTCCAGCGGCGCTACCGCGCGCTCATCGAGAAGTCGCCGAACGTGATCGCCGTCTGCGGCGACGACGGACTGGTCCGGTACGTGAGCCCGTCGATAGCGCGCCTGCTCGGCCACGAGGCGAACGAAGTCGAGGGCCGGCCGGTCATCGACCTGGTCCACCCCGAGGACCAGCGGGAGGCGCAGGAGGCGTTCGAGCGCGCCTTCGACAGCGACGAGCCGGTGTCGCTCTCACACCGGATCGCCTGCGCGGACGGCAGTTGGCGGCAGTTCGAGACGGTGATCGAGCGGCTGTTCGAGGACGCGGGCGAGGTCGTCATCACCGCCACCGACGTCACCGAGGCCCGGCGGTACGAACAGCGCCTCCAGGTCCTCAACCGCGTCCTGCGGCACGACCTGAAGAACGACACCAACGTTATCGGCGGATACGCGGACCTGCTCCGGGACCACGTCGACGAGGAGGGCGACCCGTACCTCGACGTCATCGACCGGAAGGTGAAGACGCTGACCCACCTCAGCGATCAGGCCCGCGAGATCGACGTCGCGCTCCACAGCGACGCGGGCCGGAGCGAGATCGACCTGTCCGCGCTCGTCGACCGGCTCTGCGACTCGCTGGAGTCGTCGTTCCCCCACGCCACGGTGACGGTCTCCGTCCCGGAGTCGGCAGTCGTCTCCGCCGACGAGCTCTTAGAGTCCGCGGTCCGCAACGTCCTGGAGAACGCCGTCGTCCACAACGACCGCGACGACCCGCACGTTGAGGCGACCGTCGTCGCCGACGGCGACCGGTTCCGGGTCGACGTGGCCGACGACGGCCCGGGAATCCCGCCCATCGAGCGGGCCGTGTTCTCGGAGGCCCGGGAGACGGCGCTCGAACACGCGAGCGGGCTCGGGCTCTGGCTCGTCCACTGGATCGTCACGGAGTCGGGCGGAGACCTCGAGATCGACACCCGGGAGCCGACCGGCACGGTGGTGCGGATGTGGCTCCCGCGAGCGGCCGAGAGAGGCGACTGACCGCACCTCCACCTCGACGCGGACGACTGATAGCTACACCTCGACGCGGACGACTGATAGCTACACCTCGACGCGGACGACGTGGCCGCCGCAGCCGCACTGCTCGACGTACTCCGCGTCGACATCGTCGCCGAACGCCGACTCCAGCGCCTCGAAGAGGTACTCCTCCGGGTGGCCGTGGTCGCCGTGCGTGACGAGGTTGACGTGGTTGCCGGCGGTCGTGTGCTCGACCGCCTCGATCGCCTGCCGGACGAGCAGGTCGCGGTCCTCGGCGTGTTCCGGGCCTTCGAGGTTCGCGGACCACGAGTTCTCGTGGACGTGATCCGTCACCGGGTCCGCGCCGTGGTCGTGTTCGTGATCGTGTCCTGATGGTGTGTTCGACATACCGGTCGGTACGCCCCCCGGCCCCGTACGTCTTCGAGCGAACATGTTCGAGCGAACGCGCCCGAGCGGACTCCCCGAACGTCTTCGGGGGGAACGATACCGTCCGGGGACGCGTCGATCGACCCATGAGCGCCGACCCATTCGACGACGCGGACGAGCACTTGGACGCCCGCGAGATCGACGGCGAACCGTTCGGCGACATCATGGCCGCGCTCGACGGGCTCGATGACGGGGAGTCGCTCTGTCTGGTGAACAGCTTCGAGCCGGTCCCGCTGTACGACGTGCTGGCCGAGCGGGGGTTCACCCACGAGACGGCGAACCCGACCGAAGACGAGTGGTACGTCGAGATCACGCCCGCCTGAGCGGAGGCGGCTCGGTCCCTCCCGACCGTCCTCGGGCCCCTCGACTCGACCCCGCCGACCGCCCTCCGCAACCTCTTTGCGCGCGGTCGCCGAACCCGGACCCATGAGTCACGGATCCCTCGACGCGGACGCGGTCGAGAGCTACCGCGAGGCCGGCGCGGTGCTGGTAGAAGCGATGAACGAGGCCCGCGAGATGGTCGAGCCGGGCCGAACCCACCTCGAAGTGGCCGAGTGGACGGAGGACTTCGTCCGCGAGCAGGGTGCGGGCCTCGCGTTCCCGGTGAACATCAGCGTCGACCCCGAGGCGTCGCACGCGACGCCGAGCCGCGACGACGAGACGGAGTTCGGCGAGGAGATGGTGTGCCTCGACGTGGGGGTCCACGTCGACGGGTACATCGCCGACGCGGCGGTGACGGTCGACCACAGCGGGACCCCCGAACTCGTCGAGGCCGCGGAGATGGCGCTGGAAGCCGCGCTCGACGAGGCCGGACCCGGCGTCGAGGTCGGCGTCGTCGGGAAAGCGATCGAGGACGTGATCCGCGGGTACGGCTACACGCCCGTCCTCAACCTCTCCGGCCACGGCGTCCAGCGGTACGACGCCCACACCGGACCGACGGTGCCGAACCGCGGCGTCGACCGCTCGGTCGAACTTGAGCCGGGGCAGGCGGTCGCGATCGAGCCGTTCGCCACCGACGGCCGCGGGAAGGTCGGCGAGGGGACCGACGAGGAGATCTTCGAACAGCAGGGCTCGGCGAGCGTGCGCGACCGGCGCGCCCGGCAGGCGCTCGACGAGATCGAGGCGTTCGACGACCTCCCCTTCGCCGCCCGCTGGCTGGAGTCGGACCGCGCCGAGATGTCGCTCCGCCGCCTGAAGCAGGCGAACGCGATCAAGGGCTACCCCGTGCTGAAGGAGGACGACGACGCCTTAGTCAGTCAGGCGGAACACACCCTCCTGATAACCGAGGACGGCGTCGAGGTGACGACCGCGGGGATCCACGGCTTCGACGACTGATGGACCGGATCTTCGCGCCGTGGCGGATCGAGTGGGTCGAGCGCGACGCCGACCCGATCGACGGCTGCCCGTTCTGCGTGCTACCGGAGCGCGAGGACGCCCGCGAGGCCCGGATCGTCGCCCGCACCGAGCGCAACTACGTCCTACTAAACAACGCGCCGTACAACCCCGGCCACGCGATGGTGATCCCGGACGAGCACGTGGAGGACCCGACCGACCTCGACGACGCGACCCTGCTCGATCACGCGAGGCTGAAGGCGGCGACGCTCGCGGCGCTGCGCCGCGACCTCGACCCCGACGGCGTCAACACCGGGCAGAACCTCGGCGGCGACGCCGCGGGCGGCTCGATCGACCACCTCCACACCCACGTCGTCCCGCGGTGGAGCGGCGACACGAACTTCATGCCCGTCACCGGCGACACGAAGGTGATCGTGGAGGCGATAGAGCGCACCTACGACCACCTCCACGCCGGGTTCGCGGCCGACGAGAACGCGGTCGATCCGGGCGACGCCGAGGGGGGCGACGCCGTCGAACTCGACTTCGGCGTCTGAGGCGGCGGTGTCGATTACTTACAAACAAACGGAGCGGTGGCGCGTGCCTGTGAGCGGCCGCCCTCGGCGGCCGCGAGTCAGCACGCGCGAGGGAGTTGCGGTCGCCGGAGCAACGCGGAGGCGACCGCAACGAGGCTGGGGAGGCCTGAGGTGCGGTGCTGTGCGGGGTGGGACTCAAAGGGGCAGTCGCGAGGACGGCGCAGGTGACGCAAGGACCGCAAAGAGCGAGCAGCGCGAGCGACTGAGGACCGCAGCAAACGTGCGCCGTCCTCGCGACTGGGGCTTTGTCGGTGTTCGCCGCCGATCTTCGATTGTCAGATTCGACCGGTCTCCCAACCCCTCGCAACCCGAGTCAGTACACCAACTCGCCCGAGATGAACTTGCGGGTGCGCTCGTTCGCCGGGTCCTCGAAGACGACCTCGGTCGGCCCCATCTCCGTGATCCCGTCGTCGAGCAGCACGGCGACGCGGTCCGCGACGCGCTCGGCCTGATGCATGTCGTGGGTCGCGAGCGCGACGCCGATCCCCCGGTCTCGCGCCTCGCCGATCGCCTCCTCGATCACCGCGGTGTTGCGCGGGTCGAGGTCGGAGGTCGGCTCGTCGAGCAGCAGGGCGTCCGGCTCGTACGCCAGCGCCCGGGCGAAGGAGACGCGCTGGGCCTCGCCCCCCGAGAGCGAGTCGGCGTGGCGGCGCGTCTCGTCCGCCAGCCCGACCACGTCGAGGGCCTCGCGGACCGCGTCCGGGACGCCGCGCCCGAACAGCGACCCGAGCCGGTCCGTCCACGACCGGCGGACCCGGAGCCCGTACTCGACGTTTCGCGCGACCGAGGCGTCGAAGAGGCTCGCCTCCTGGAACACCATGCCGACGCGCCGGCGCAGGGCGAGCCGCTCGGACGCGGAGCGCGCCCACGGGTCGACCCCGTCGAGCGCGACGCGCCCCCCGTCCGGCTCCGCGGCGAGCGCGAGCAGGCGGAGCAGCGTCGTCTTGCCGACCCCGGACGGCCCGATGACCGCGAGCACCTCGCCGGCCTCGACCTCGACCGAGAGGTCCCGGAAGACTGTCTCGTCGCCGTACGCCACAGAGACGTCGGTCGCTCGGAGCATCAGGCGTTCACCCCGCCGTCGCCGAAGTGGACGACGACCGCGTTGACGGTCAACACGAGCGCGACGAGCACCGCGCCGAGGATCATGGCGGTCTCGTACTGGCCCTGTCGCGCCTCCAGCTGGATGGCGGTCGTCAGGGTGCGGGTCTTCGAGACCCCGTCCGCGCCGGTGATGTTGCCGCCGACGATGAGGACGGACCCGACCTCGCTGACCGCCCGGCCGAACCCGGCCAGCACCGCCGTGGCGATCCCGTAGCGCGCCTCCTTGAGGACGACGAGCGCCGCGTCGATCCGCGTCCCGCCGAGCGCGCGCGCCGCGTCGCGGACGCCGCGATCGACCCCGTCGACGGCGGCGAGCGTGATCGCCGTGATCGGCGGCGTCGCGAGCACGAACTGCGACATGATCATCGCCTCGCGGGTGAACACGAGGTTCAGCGACCCGAGCGGCCCCTGGTTCGAGACGGCGAAGAGGACGACCAGCCCGACCACGACGCTCGGGAACCCCATCCCCGTGTTGACGACCGACTTCACGAACCCCTTCCCGGGGAAGTCGGCGAACCCGATCGCGACCGCGACCGGCACGCTGACGAGCGTGCTCAGGGCGACGGCGGTGACGCTCACGTACAGCGAGACGTAAATGACGCTCCAGACGTACCCGTCCCTGAACGGGAGATCGAGGAGCGCCGGTGCCAGCTGCGGGATCGCCGCGAGGGACACGCTCACTCGTCGTTGGAGTCCCCACTCCAGCCTTCCGGTACGTACTGCTGGAAGTCCGGATCCTCCGAGACTGCTCTGGGGAAGAACAACTGCTCGCCGTCCACCCGGTACTCCGAGATCGACTCCTGAACGCCCGGGCTCGTGATCCAGCCGATGTACGCCATCGCGAGGTCGTAGTTGACGCCGTCGTGGACGCCGGGGTTCACCGCCATGACCCCGTAGGGGTTCGCGAGGATCTCCGGTCCGCCCTCGATCGGTCCCTGAACGAGGACCGTCAGGTCGATCTCCGAACGCTGCGAGATGAACGTCCCGCGATCGGAGAGCGTGTACGCGCCCTGCTGGGTGGCGATGTTCAGCGCCTCGCCCATCCCGCTGCCGGTCTCCTGATACCAGTCGCCGCCGGGGTCGATCCCGGCGGCGTCCCAGAGGTTCAACTCCTTCGTGTGGGTCCCGGAGTTGTCGCCGCGCGAGACGAACGACGCCCCCGCGTCGGCGATCGTCGTGAGCGCCTCCGTCGCCGAACTCATCCCCTGAATCCCGGCCGGGTCGCTCTCGGGGCCGACGATCACGAAGTCGTTGAACATCAGGTCGCGGCGGTTGACGCCGTACCCGTTGCGAAGGAACTCGTCTTCGAGCCCGCGGGCGTGGACCATCACCACGTCGGCGTCGCCGTTGCGGGCCGATTCGAGGGCCGCGCCGGTCCCCTGTGCGACGGCGTCGACGCTGACACCGTACATGTCCTCGAAGTCCGCGTGGATCTCGTCGAGGAGCCCGGTGTCGTAGGTGCTCGTCGTCGTCGTGAGCGTGAGCGTCTCGCCCGCGACGCCGGCCCCCGAGTCGTCGCCCCCCAGCGACGAACAGCCGGCGGTACTCGCCACCGCAGCCGTTCCCAGCGCCGCCACGAACGCTCGTCGTTGTATCGGCATAGATACAACGGTGTGGTTTCCACCTCATATAGCTTGCGTCACCCGACCGGGTGGCGCGCTCCTCGGCGGTCGGGCGAAAGCGCCAACACGCCTCGGGGCGACCGCGGAGACATGGACGAGACGAGCGACCCGAGTCCGGCCGCCGCCGCGGGCCGCGGCCGCGCCGCGCTCATCGAGGACGGCGTCGAGTTCGACGGCCGCGACGCGGCGCTCCTGCGCGCGGTCGACGCGGCGGGGTCGGTCGCGGGCGCGGCCTCGGAACTCGGTCGCTCCCGCGCCCGCGCCCTCTCGCGGATCGAGACGCTGGAGGGGGCCTACGGCACGCTCGTCGAGCGGCGGCGCGGCGGCGAGGGGGGCGGCGGGAGCCGGCTCGCCGCCCCGGGACGCCGCCTCCTCAACCGCTACGACCGGCTCCAGGCCGTCCTCGCGGCGACCGCGGCCGTGCCGGAGACGGTCCTCGACGGTACCGTCGCCGCCGTCGACGGGGAGCTGGCGGTCGTCGACACCGCGGTCGGCGAACTGTCGGGCCTCCACGGCGGCGCGGGCGACGGGGACGGCGGAGATGGGCGGGACGCCGGGATGATCCCCGGCGACGCGGTCCAAGTCCGGATCGGTGCCGACGCCGTCACCGTCAACGACGCGGCCGACGCGGTCGACCCCGACGCGACGAGCGCCCGGAACCGCCTCGCCGGACGGGTCCGAGCGATCGAGCCGGGCGAGACGGTGTCAGCGGTCCGGATCGCGGTGGACGGGGACGGCGACGAGGCGGACGTGGCGACTGGCGGTGACGAGGCGACTGGCGGTGACGAGGCGGACGAGGCGACTGGCGGTGACGAGGCGGACGAGGCGACTGGTGGCGACGACGCGGACGACGGTGCCGTGATGGCCGCGCTGATCACCGCCGAGAGCGTCGAGCGGCTCGGTCTCGCCGCCGGCGCTCCGGTCTCGATCCGATGGAAGGCGACGGCGACCCGACTGGTGCCGCAGACCGAGTGATTCCGGCTCCGCGGGGTCGCGTCGCCCCTCCGCCCGTGGCAACTCCTCCCGCGCAAGCGAACGGTTTTTGCGTCGACCGACGGGAGAGGTGGTATGGACGAGGACACCCCCGAGGGGGCCGCTCCGGGAGACCGGGGCGCAGCCCTCGCCGACGGCGGGACCGAGCGCGCGGACGAGCCGACCGAGGACGTCGCGCTCGACCCGTGGGGGTCGGCGTCGGTCGGCGACTACGCGGACCTCTTCGAGGAGTTCGGTATCGAGGCGTTCGACGACGTGGCCGACGGCGTGCCGGACCCGCACTACCTGATGCGTCGCGGCGTCATCTTCGGGCACCGCGAGTACGACGCGGTCGCGGAGGCGATGGCGAACGACGAGCCGTTCGCCGCGCTCTCCGGGTTCATGCCCACCGGCGACCCGCACATCGGCCACAAGCTCGTGTTCGACGAGATCATCTGGCATCAGGAGCAGGGCGGCGACGCGTTCGGGCTGATCGCCGACCTCGAAGCCCACTCGGCGCGGGGGATGTCGTGGGGCGAGATCGACGAGCACGCGCGCAACTACCTCCTGAGTCTCCTCGCGCTCGGCTTCGACGCCGACGAGGGGGAGATCTACCGCCAGTCCGACAACCGCGCGGTCCAGGACCTCGGGTTCGAACTCGGCTCGAAGGCGAACTTCTCGGAGTTCGAGGCGATCTACGGCTTCGACGGCGAGACGAACATCTCGCACATGCAGAGCGTCGTCACCCAGACGGCGGACATCCTCTACCCCCAGCTCGTCGACGAGCCGAAACCCACGGTCATTCCGGTCGGCCCCGATCAGGACCCCCACGTCCGGCTCACCCGCGATCTGGCGACCCGCGTGCGCTACTTCAAGGTGACCGAGGCGTTCGCCTCCTTCGAGCTGGACGACGACGAGCGACAGCTGGTGCGGGCAGCCTACGACGCGCTCGCGGCGGACGATGCGGCCGGCGGAACCGACGGCGACGGGGAGGGCGAGACCGACGTGCGCTGCGAGGACGCGGCCGAGTGGCTCGCGGACTACGAGCCGCCGGAGAGCGACCGCGAGAGCGTCGACCTCGCGGCCGCGAAGGCGTCCGCGCTCGACAAGCTCGAAGCCGGCGGGAAGGAGCCGCTCCGCCCCCGGGTGCGCTTCTTCGACCGCAACGCCACCGACGAGGCGTTCGAGGCGCTCATCGAGGCCGTCGAGGGCGAAAAGCGCGTGTTCGAGGGCCACGTCGACGCGTTCAACCTCACCCGCGACGAGGCCGAATCGGTCGCGCGGGAGGTCGAGATCGACCACGACGGGTTCGGCTTCCGGCAGCCCTCCTCGATCTACCACCGGTTCATGACCGGGCTCACGGGCGGGAAGATGTCCTCGTCGATCCCGGCGAGCCACATCTCGCTGCTCGACGACCCCGAGGACGGCTACGACAAGGTGAAGGCCGCCACGACGGGCGGCCGCGACACCGCCGAAGAGCAGCGCGAACTCGGCGGCGAGGCCGACGAGTGCCCGGTCTACGAGCTGTACGCCTACCTGCTGGCGGGCGACGACGACGAACTCACCAAAGAAGTCTACTCCGAGTGCGTCAACGGCGAGCGGCTCTGTGGCGGCTGTAAGGAGCAGGCCGCGGAGCTCATGCGCGAGTTCCTCGAAGATCATCAGGAGAAGCGCGCGGAGGCCGAGGAACTGCTCGCCGACCTCGACATCGACCTGGACTCGGACCGGCGCGGCACCGGCGGCGAGCACTGAGCCGACGCGAGCGAGACGCGCCGGTTACCGACTTTTTATCCCGCTGTGGCGCGCGCCTCCGAGGCCGCCCCGCGGCCGAGGAGCGTGCGCGAGGGAGTCGGTCGCCGGAGCGAAGCGACGGCGACCGACGAGGCTGGGGAGGCGTAAGGCTGTGGTTGCGGTGCTGTTGCGGGGCGGGACTCGAAGGGGCAGCCGGGAGGCGGACAGAGGCGACGTAAGCACCGCAGCGAGCAACGCGAGCGAGGAGCGCAACGAGCGTCTGTCCGCCTCCCGGCTGGGGCTTCGGTGGTCGTGTTCTCGGTAGCGACCGCATCGCACCGAGCGGTCAGAACTTCGCCGATATTCTCGTCGCCGCGGCCCCTCTCACACTACAGCTCCTCTTTCAGGTACACGCCGAGCAGACCGCCGAGCGCGCTCAACACGACGGTGTAGGCGACGCCGCCGGCCACGGCGATAGCACCGAGCACGAAGACGCCGCCGAACGCGAGGCCGAGTTCGAGCGGGATCGGAAAGAACCCCAAAAGCGGGAGGAGCACCAACCCGACCAGCAGGATGGCGGCGATCGGGATCGACGCGATGAACCCGGAGAGCGCGCCGACCCGAAGCCCGCCGTCGGTGTCGCCGCTACCGTCGTCGTTCAAGTAGCCGGCGACCGCCCCGCCGAGGAGCGGGCCGATACCGGTAACGGAGAGCAGGACCGACGCGACCGCGCCGACGACCGCGTTGAGGAGGGTGTTTTCGGTGTCCATACGGACTCGAACTCTCGGCGGCCGCATACGCTTTGCGGACGACGCCGCCCGGAAAACGACCGATAGCCGAACCCCCGTGCGTCCCGAGCCGATGGTTTATGAGGCGGGCGGTACCTGTCACGGGTATGAGCGAGGAGGAGGCCATCCACGTCGCGGACGTCAGCGAGGGGATCGGCGGCGACGCGACGGCGGACCCGGGCGCTCCGGTCGAACTCCCGGTCGTCGACGTGCTCACCGGCCGGTCGTTCATCACCGGGAAGAGCGGGTCCGGGAAGAGCAACACCGCGAGCGTCGTCATCGAGAACCTCCTCGACAACGGGTTCCCCGTGATGATCGTCGACACGGACGGGGAGTACTACGGCCTGAAAGAAGAGTACGAGATCCTCCACGCCGGTGCCGACGACGAGTGCGACATCGTCGTCTCGCCGGAACACGCCGAGAAGCTGGCGAACCTCGCCTTAGAGCAGAACGTCCCGATCATCTTAGACGTCTCCGGCTACCTCGAAGAGGACACGGCGAACGAACTCCTCTTAGAAGTGGTCAAACAGCTGTTCGCGAAGGAGAAGCGCATGAAGAAGCCGTTCCTGCTCGTCATCGAGGAGTGCCACGAGTACATCCCCGAGGGCGGCGGGATGGACGAGACGGGGAAGATGCTGATCAAGGTCGGCAAGCGCGGCCGGAAGCACGGCCTCGGCATCGTCGGGATCAGCCAGCGCCCGGCCGACGTGAAAAAGGACTTCATCACCCAGTGCGACTGGCTCTGCTGGCACCGGCTCACGTGGGACAACGACACGAAGGTGGTCGGGCGCATCCTCGGCTCGAAGTACGCCAGCGCGGTCGAGGACCTCGGCGACGGCGAGGCCTTTCTGATGACCGACTGGGACGAGTCGATCCGCCGGATCCAGTTCCACCGCAAGCAGACGTTCGACGCGGGCGCGACCCCCGGGCTCGACGACTTCGAGCGCCCGGAGCTGAAGTCGGTCTCCAGCGACCTCGTGGGCGAACTCCAGTCCATCTCCGACGAGCAGGAGCGCCGCGAGTCGGAGCTCGCCGACCTCCGGCAGGAGCTCGACAAGAAGGATCAGCGCATCCAGGAGCTGGAACGCGAACTGGAGGAGGCCCGCGACCTGAGCAACATGGCCGACCAGTTCGCACAGGCGCTGCTCGGGAAGGCCGAGGCCCCGTACCGCGGCGGCGGCGGGCGACCGCCGGCCGGCGGCGACCGCCTCGGGCCCGCTACCGCAGAAGATCAGGACTCCGAGGGCGGCGATGCCGGCGACCAGTCCGTGCTCAAGTCGTACGACGAGGCGGTCGCCGCGACCGAGGGGGGCGGAGAGACCGACGCGACCCCGACAGACGACGCCGAGACCGCGACCGAGTCGGCCGAATCGGCCGCCGACGGCGGTGCGGAAGTCGACCCGGACGCCGCTGGCTCCGCCCGCGCGGCCGCCGACTCCGCCCGCGCGACCGCCGAGTCGACGGCCTCGGGCTCGGCGGCCGTGGACGAGTCCGGCCCGCCGGACGACGTCGACCCCGTCACCCGCGACGACGTGGCCGAGAGCGCGCTCCGGTTCGACGACGCGATCGAACTCGGCACCCGCGAGGCCGTCATCGAGGAGCTCCGGTCGCGGATCGAGTCGCTCCCGGAGCTCTCCCGCGGGATGCTCCGCCACTACCGCCGCGAGGGCGCGAGCGACCCCGTGGCCGCCCACATCGACGCCGGCGGCGACGGCGACTCCGGGCACGCCTACAGCCGCCACCGGCCGATCCGGCGCGCGGGACTCATCCGCCACGCCGGCCGCGGTCACTACGCCTACGCGGTCCCGGACCTCGTCCGCGAGGCGTACGCGGACCGGCTCGACGAGGCGCAGGTCGACGAGGTCGTCCGCGCG
This sequence comes from Halorubrum hochsteinianum, assembly GCF_023702125.1. NCBI lineage: Archaea > Methanobacteriati > Methanobacteriota > Halobacteria > Halobacteriales > Haloferacaceae > Halorubrum > Halorubrum hochsteinianum. Next base: position 1,723,867 of record NZ_CP098415.1, read on the forward strand.
GTCGAGACCGTCTTCGTCCCGCCCGCCGAGCTGAGCTACCCGTCGGACGCCGACCCGGACGACGTCGCCGGCCCGGAACCCGCGGACGACCTCCATCCGTCCGGCGAGCACGCCCGCGACGAGCGGACCGTCGCCGAGGACGGCGACGCGCTCGCGGCCGACGGCGACCCGACATCGGAGGACCCGCGCGCCGCGTCCGACGGGGAGGCCGGCGCGGACGGGGGCGAGTCGCCCGCCGACTCCGGGCTGAGCGACGCCGCGCGACGGTTCGCCGAGCGGTCGGAGCGCTGAGCCCCGTTTCCGGCGGCTGGTCGAGGTCGGCGGCGGCGAGCCTCTCGACGGGTCAGAACGGCAGCGAGAGGTACTCGCTCGGGACCGCGTTCCGCGCGGTCACCTGCGGGTCGACCACCTGACTGACCTCCAGTCCGCCGACGAGGCTCGAAAAGAGGTACGCGTCGGTGCGCGAGAGGCCGTGGTGGTGCGCCAGCAGGTCCAGCATGTCGCCGTTCGCCAGTTCGACGGCCTCCTCCAGCGTCTCGGCGCTGGCGAGGGTCTTCACCGCGTCGCCGGTGTCGACGACGGGTCGGTCCAGCGAGACGGTCGGGTCCTCGATCACGGAGAGCGTCGCGTCGACCTCGACCGCGATCTCCGCGCCGGTCCCGCACATCTCGCCGTCGGCCATCGCGGCCTTCGCGTCCCCCATCGCCAGCATCGCGCCCTCCTGAAACACCGGGAAGTAGACGGTCGTCCCGCCGGTCACGTCGGTCGTGTCGAGGTTGCCGCCGTGGTCGTCGGGGGTGAGCGTCGAGACCGTCTCCCCGCCCGTGGCGACGCCGATGGTCCCGATCACCGGCTCGATCGGCACGTCGATCCCCTCGAAGTCGATCCGGCCGCCGTCACCGTTCTCGGGGCCGCCGGCCTCACCGTCGACCGCGCCTCCACCCTCCACCTCGGTGACCCGCGTCGCGGGGTGGTCGATCTCCGGGTCGTCCTGAAGCAGACCGAATCCGGGTGCCGTGAGCACTCGGCCGCGGTCCTCGGCGACTCGGACGGCCTCGATGTCGACCGCGAGCACGTCGCCCGGACTCGCGCCCGCCACCGCGATCGGCCCGGTCGCGGCGTTGACCTCTTCGGGGATCGCGTCGAGAAGGTCGTCGTCGCTCTGGATCGCCCCGTTCAGGCTGTCGATCGTCTCGATCGTCACCGACTCGCCGTCGTCGGCCTCGTAGACCGGGTCCATCTCGGGGCCGAACTCGTAGACGTGTCCGTCGAGGTGTGAGACGCGTTCGCGTGGCATCGGGTCGGTATCTGCGCCGCACCCTAAAAAATCCGGGCGACTGACTCGACGCGACGAGAGCGTCGCGCTCCGAGGGTGTTACTCGTCGCTCTCGCCCGCGTCGCCGCCGTCCGCGCCGCCTTCGTCGTCCGCCTCGGTCTCGTCGTCGTCCGCCTCAGTCTCGTCGTCGTCCGCCTCGTCACCGCCCAGTCCGGCCGCCTCGAAGGCGGCCTCGACCTCGTCGACCGGGACCGTGCGGAAGCCGTCGGCCTCCGTCACGGTCGCGACTGCGAGGTCCGACGGCTCGAACTCGTCGTCGTGCGCGGCCAGCGCCGCGACGGCGAGTTCGATGCCGTCCTCCAAGGAGAGGTCGTCCGTCCACTCCTCTTCGAGGTGACCCTGGATGTCCTGCCGGCCGCCGCCGATGACGGTCGCCTTCCACTCGTTGGGCGTCCCCGAGGGGTCGGCCGCGAACAGGCGCGGCTCGCCGTCGTCGATGCCGCCGATGAGGAGGGCCGCGCCGTACGGTCGCGTGCCGCCGCGCTGGGTGTTCTCCTGGATGTGGTCCGTGACGAACTTCGTCAGCGTCTCGACGCCGACCGGCTCGCCGTAGCGGAGGCGGTTCCCCTGCGACTGGCGGCGCGCGAGGTCGATCAGCTGGCGGGCGTCGGCGACGTGGCCCGCGCTCGCGGTGCCGAGGTGGTCGTCGAGCTTGTGGAGCTTCTCGATGCTCTCGGCCTCCATCAGCGACGAGGAGGGCCGCGACATCGCGACGAAGACGACGCCGTCCGTCGTCCGGACGCCGACGCTCGGCGCGCCGCGAGAGACCGCCTCGCGGGCGTACTCGACCTGGTAGATCCGACCGTCCGGCGAGAACAGCGACGTGCCGCGGTCGTACGCCTGCTGATCGTTGTTGCCCATCATCGCCGATCACCCGCTCGCGCGGTGTCACGTTCGCTCATTACACCCACTTACGTCGCGCCGTTGAAAAAGGGTCCGTAACCGGTACGTCTCGGCCGCGTCCGGAACCGCGAGGTCGCCGCGGGGTTCGGTCGCCGACGGATATATCCACGCAGGTCGCTTAGGTCGCCTGACATTGACGCTCACACGAACCTCAGCCGCGCTGCTGGCCGCGTTGACGATCCTGTCGGCCGTCGGCGGGGCGTTCGCGGTCGGCGGCGCGGCGGCGGTACCGGACGCGCGGATCACCGTCGGCGAGGTCGGGGTCTCCCCGGGCGACCCGGCCGTCGGCGAGCGGACGGCGCTGAACGTCACCGTCTCGAACTCCGGCGGCAGCGACGCGGCGGCGAACGTGACCGAGGTCCGCGTCCGCGACGCCGACGGCGACGTGCTCGACAGCGTCTCCGGCGTCGGCGCGCTCTCGGCGGGCGACTCGCTCGACGCGACGCTGTGGACGACCTTCGAGGAGCCGGGCGAGAAGCGGCTCACCGTCGAGGCCGTCGCGAACCAGTCGACGACCGGCGAGTTCGTCACCGTCAGCCGCGACGCCGTGATCGAGGTGCGGCCGACCGAGGTGTCGCTCGACCTGCGGACCCGCGCGCTCGACCCCGAGGACCTCCAGAGCGACGACGGGAGCGAGAGCCCGGCGGCCGACCTCGGCGTCGGCGGCATTCAGGGCATCTTCGGCGGTGGCGGCGGACTCGACGCGAACGACGGCGGACAGGGCGAGGAGTCGCCCCCCGTCGCCGACTCGCCCGTCGCGGTGACCGTGGTCAACACCGGGACGACGACCGCAGACCGCGTCAGCCTCCGCGCCGTCGGGACCGCGGTCGAGGGCGGTGGCGACACCGGCGACGGAGACGACGCGGACGGCGACGCCGACGAGACGGTCGACGTCGGCCCGTTCGTCGTGGAGGACGTCGCGCCCGGCGAAGAGCGGCGGGTGATCGTCGACCTCGGGCCGCTCGACCGCCGCTCGGCGGTGACGGTCTCCGCGGCGTTCCGCGCCGACACGGACCAGCGGAACGACCGCGGGGCGGACCGGACCGCGGAGTCGACGGTGACGTACCCGGTCCGCGAGGCGACGCCGACCGTGACCGACGCGACGGTCCGCGAGGGCGCTGACGGCGCGGTCGTCGTCGACGCCAACCTCGGAAACGCCGGGTCGGGGGAGATGACGGGGGCGGTCGTCTCCGTCGGGGACGCGCCCGGCGTCGAGCCGACCCCCGCCGGCGGCGAGTACTTCGTCGGGTCGCTCTCCGGGAGCGACTTCGTCGGGGTCGAACTCGAAACGGCGGTGAACGCCTCCGTGGCGGACGAGATCCCCATCCGCGTCGCCTACACCGAGCGCGGCGTCCGGTACACGGAGACGCTGACGGTGGCGGCCCCCGAGCCGGACGACGAGAGCGACGGCGGCGGGACGCTCGGCCGGATCGGCGTCGGTGGCGTCGGGTCGGCGAGCGCGCTCGCCAGCGCGCTCGCGGTCGTCGGCCTCGCCGGTGCGGTCGGCGTCGCGGTCAGGAGCGGGCGCGTCGGCGGGTCGAGCGACCGGGGGCGCGACGGGCCGGCACCGTGAGCGGGAACGCCGCGGACGACGCCGGAGCCGACGACCCGGCCGTCGGTGACACTCCCGTCGGCGACCCACCGGTCCGCGACGACTACGGCGTCGCGCTCCGGGGCGTCGTCAAGCGCTACCCGAGCGGCGGCGGCGACCCGGTGGTCGCGCTCGACGAGGTCGACTTTGCGGTCCGACCGGGCGAGTTCGTCGCGGTGGTCGGCCCCAGCGGGTCCGGGAAGTCGACGCTACTGAACGTGCTGGGGCTGCTCGACGACCCCACCGCGGGCCGTCGCCTGCTCGACGGCACCGACGTGACGGACCTCTCGGTGGCCGAGCGCACTCGGGCGCGAAAGGAGTCGATCGGGTTCGTTTTTCAGGACTTCCACCTGCTGCCGACGCTGACCGCGGTCGAGAACGTCGCGATGCCGACCGCGTTCGACCCCGGGGAGGCGAGCGACCGCGCCGCGGACCTCCTCTCGCGGTTCGGGCTCGGCGACCGGCTCGACCACGAGCCGAGCGAGCTCTCCGGCGGCCAGAAGCAGCGCGTCGCCATCGCCCGCGCGCTGATCAACGAGCCGGCCGTGCTGCTCGCGGACGAGCCGACGGGGAACCTCGACACGGAGACCGGCGAGTCGATCCTCGCCGAGTTCGAGCGCGTGAACGCCGAGGGGGTCGCCGTCGTCGCGGTCACGCACGACCCGCTCGTCGAGCGGTACGCCGACCGCGTCGTCGACCTCACCGACGGGGTGATGACCGGCGGGCTGCCGGGAGACGGCGCGTCTTCGTCCAGCGACCCCACGGCCGCCCGAGGTGACCGATGAGCGACCGGAGCGCCGACGGACTCGCCGGCTGGCTCCGCGGGTGGGGTCCCGCGGTGTCGATGGCGTCGCGGAACCTCCGCCGGAACCGGGTGCGGACCGCGCTGGCCGTGCTGGGCGTCTGTATCGGCGTCCTCGCGGTCGCGGCGCTCGGCATCTTCGGGAACGTGCTGGCGCTCGGGGCCGACGACGCCATCGGCGACATCGGGACGCAGGTCGTCGTCTCGCCGAACGCGGACGCCGGCGTCGAGTCGCTGTCGAACGCGGACGTCGCGTCGATCCGGCGCGCGGTCGACGGGGCCGCCGGCGGCGGGGCGGCCGTCGTCCCGCTGTACTCCGACAGCGCCACCGTCGCGCGGCAGGGCGACCAGACGTTCGCGACGGTGTACGGGGTCGAGGAGCCGGCGCTCGCGTACGAGGCCGCCGAGGGGAGGTTGCCGGAGCGCCACCGTCAGGGGGCGATCCTCGGCGCGGGCATCGCCGAGGACCTCGGGGCCGGGGCGGGCGACACCGTGGAGATCGCCGGCTCGCAGGTGCGGGTGATCGCGGTGCTGGTCGAGAGCCAGACGTTCAGCCCGGTGGCCCCCGACGACGCGGTCTACCTCCCGGAGTCGGCGTTCTCGGCCGACGGCTACGCGCAAGCGCTTGTCATCTCCGACTCCGGCGAGGCGGCTCGCGTCGCGGCCGACGCGATCCGCGAGGAGGTGAACGCGCGCGAAGAGCGCGTGGAGCTGTTCGAACTGGCCGCCCTCGTCGACGAGATAAACGAGTTCTTCGGCCTGCTCTCGACGTTCCTGCTCGGGCTCGGTGCCATCTCCCTCGTCGTCGCCGGGGTCTCCATCCTCAACGTGATGTTGATGAGCACCGTCGAGCGCAGACAGGAGATCGGGGTGATGCGCGCGGTCGGCGTCGCCCGCCGCGACGTGTTGCGCGTCCTCCTCGCCGAGGCCGGCCTGATCGGCGCGGTCGGGGCCGCGGCGGGCACGCTGCTCACCGTCCTGCTCGTCGCCGGCCTCGTGGTCGCGGCCGAGGAGGTCGACGCCGCGCTCGCGCTCGACCCGACGAACGGCTACTACCTCCTCCTGGCGCTCGTCTTCGGCGTCGGCGTCGGGATCGTCAGCGGCGCGTACCCCGCGTGGAAGGCCGCCAACGAGCGGCCGGTCGAAGCGCTGCGGAGTTGAACGCGGGAGGGATCGGGGAACTCCGAGGCGTTCACCGAGGCCGAGGGGTCGGTGGCGAGCGGACCCGACGGGAGACCCCGCCGAACGCTTCTCAGGCGGACGCGAGATCGAACGAGACGGCCGGTCGCTGAAGCGTGCGAGCCAATCGAGCCCGTCCCTCATGCGCGCCGCCCCGGCGGGAGACGGTACGCGGTAGCAGGGACAGTCGGTCGAAGGCCCGTAGCGACGATTCAGTCGTTTCCGTCGTTCCCGTTCTCGCTACCGTTGCCACCGTCGCCGGCCCCGTTCGGGTTCGCCGACGTCGTCTCCGCGGGGCACAGGATAACGTCCTCGGCCTTCGACTCGTAGACGCCTACTTCCTCGTGCTGGGTGAAGAAGGACACCAGCACGACCGCGTCTTGGTAGTCGCGGTCCGCTCCCTCGTTAAACTCGAAGAGGTACACCGCCTGGTTGTCGTCGAGCGTCACCTCGCCGTCATCGATGTACGGCTCGACGTACGCCGCCGCGGACTGCTGTCCCTCGCCGCTGCTGAACGACGGTGCCTCGTCGCCGTCGCGGTAGACGCGGACGTTGTCGGAGTTCTCGGTGCTGGAGACGTGCGTCCACGTGTATCCGACGAACTCACAATCAAATCCGAACACGTTACAGTCGTACTCGGGCCGTGCGCCCGCCGCCTGGACCTCGACATCCGTCTCCGGATCCTGTCTAGAGATGCCGTACGATCCGACTACCTCGTCGGTGTCGTTCTGTGCCGTCCACGCATGGACGCGCTCGCCGCCGAGATGGACGCTGACGTTCACCGGCGGGTCGGCCGTCTCGGACGACCACCCCGTCCCAACGAACTTTACGTTCGCCGTGTAGTCGGTCGTCGCCTCCACCCGGCTCCCGTCGATGACGAACCCACCGCGCTCGACCGGAATCGTACGCGAAGAGAGGATGTACCCCCCGCCGCCACCGTTATGGGTTAGATCCACGGACACCTCGCCGGTGTCCGCGTCACAGACCGCCGACTCGTCGAGTTCCACATCCAGTTGCTCGCCGGCGGCCCACGTTCCGTCCGCGAACGCCCCCGCGTCAAACTCCGACAACGGGACCCGAGTCCGACTTTCGCCCTCTCCGATTACGACAGAGAGCGCGTCGACGTCGACGGACTCGCCACCCCGGTGAACGAACTCCAGCGTGTGCCGCGTCTCGTTTCCGCCGATCTCCACCTCGATGGACTGTTCGCTCGCGACGAACGGAGGCGGCGACTCTAGCGTGTCGCCGAAGCCGAGGACCAGTACCGTCGTCGTCGCCGCGAGCGCGACGACGATGGCGAACATGAGAACCGCTCCGACGACCGGTGAGATCCCGCGATCATCGAAGCGAGAGGACATAACGTGACTGTCACGTATATAATTCAAAACTCTTCTGGAAAAATTATCGAATTTGATACAATCCAGATCCGTTCACCCGCGGTTCGTCGCATACCCCGTACACGAGCCGGAAGCCGCGGTATCGACGCACGCACACCACCGGTGGTGTCGTCCGTTCGGTGGCCGCGTGGTCCGTGGTGGGCGGATATCGATTCATCGCTCGTCACGCGGCCGCGCGACGCGCCACCAGTCGGACCGCGATGCCGACCGCATAGCCGACGGCCCCGAGCGCGACCGCGAGCGGCAGGCCGAACTCGACGACCGACTCCAGCCCGCCCATCAGTTCGGCCCGGGCCGACCCGTGCGCGAATCCAAGCATCCGCGGGTAGGTGTACCGGGAGCCGCCCGTCCACTCGCCGGTGAGGAGCCCCACCAGCGGCGGAAACGTGTATCCCCAGACGGCGATCAGACCGAGCGACCCGACAGTCGACGCGAGGCCCGCTCCGAAAAACCCGGCGGCGACGGCGATCGCCGGCGCGATCACGAGCCAGCCGAAGAAGGCGTAGAGGCCGACGCTCGCTCCCGCGAGGAACGCGACCGACGCGACCGCGAGCAGGACCCCGACCGACAGTAGGAGGAGCCGGCGCGGACGGCGGTCGCCGAGGACGTGTCGGCGGAGCCGACCGCTACTGGACCGATCGCTGTCCGCGAGATCGCCGTCGAGACTGTCGCTACCGAGTCGGTCGTTGTCGGGCGAGTCGCCGGGAGGGCTCACGTCGTGTGGCCCGATGCCCGGGAAAATACGTCTTGTGCCGACTGCGAGTCCGTTCGACCGCTCAGACGCCGCGGCCCTGGAGCTGCTCTTCCTCCTCCATGTCCTCGTTGGACTGCCCTTTCATCCCCTTGCCCGTGCCGCTGGCGATCCGGGCGAGCTCCTCGGGGTCGTCCCAGTTGTTAACGGCCTCCACGATGGCGTTGCCCATCGCCGCGGGGTCCTCCGCCCCGAAGATGCCGGAGCCGACGAAGATGCCGTCGCAGCCGTGGTACATCATCAGCGCGGCGTCGGCGGGCGTCGCGATGCCGCCGGCCGCGAAGTTGACGACCGGGAGCCGCTCGGCCTCGGCGGTCTCGTGGACCAGGTCGCGGGGCGCGCCGTGTTCGCGGGCCCACTTCTCGCGCTCTTCGTGGTTGAGACCGGTGAGCGTCCGGATCTGATTTTTGATGGTGCGCTGGTGTTTGACGGCCTGGTTCACGTCGCCCGTGCCGGCCTCGCCCTTCGTCCGGATCATCGCCGCGCCCTCGTGGATGCGCCGGAGCGCCTCGGGGAGGTTCCGGGCCCCGCAGACGAACGGCGAGGTGAAGTCGCGCTTGTCGGTGTGGTACTCGTCGTCGGCGGGCGTGAGCACCTCCGACTCGTCGATCATGTCGACGCCGAGCGCCTCCAGGATCTCCGCCTCCTTGCGGTGGCCGATCCGCGATTTCCCCATCACCGGAATGGAGACCTCGTCGATGATCTCGGGGACGCGCTCGGGGTCGGGCATCCGCGCGACGCCGCCGCGCTTGCGGATGTCGGCCGGCACGTGTTCGAGCACCATCACGGCGACCGCGCCCGCGTCCTCCGCGATCCGGGCCTGTTCGCGGTTGACGACGTCCATGATGACGCCGCCCTTCTGCATCTGCGCGAAGCCGCGCTTGACAAGCTCGGTCCCGCGCTTCAGCTCCTCTAAGTCCGTGGCCTCTGGCATGAATACTGGTAGGGTCGCCGGCCACTTAACGGGTCGCTTTCGGGGGGATGGACGGTCAAGAGCGCCGCTCGCGCCCGAACCCGTTCGGGGGGTCGCCGCTCGCTCGGAACCACCGCAACGGCGAAGTCCCCGCCCGTCCGAGTGACGGTCGTGACTACCGGAGCGATCCTCGCCGGCGGGCGCTCGACGCGCTTCGGCGACGCGGACAAGTCCGTCGCACGGATCGCCGGCGTGCCGATGGTCCGCCGGGTCGCCGACCGGCTCGCGGGGACCGACGACCCGGTTCCGCCCGGGGCCGACCGCGCCAGCGGCGGCGACGCGGTCGTCGACGAACTCGCCGTCAACTGCCGCCCCGACCAGCGGGATGCGATCGCCGAGGCGCTGTCCGGCGTTCCGCTCCCCGTCCGCTGGGCGATCGACGAGGAACCGGACCTCGGGCCGCTGGCCGGAATCGGGAACGCCTGCCGGGCCGCGACCGAGCCGTACGCCGCCGTCGTCGCCTGCGACATGCCGTTCGTCGACCCCGCCTTCCTCGCGGCGATGCGCGAGACGGTCGCGGAGTCGGGGGCCGAGGCGGCCGTCCCGCGGCTCGAAGACCGCTGGTATCAGACGACGCAGGCGGTGTACGCGGCCGAGTCGGCGGCGGAGGCCTGTCAGCGTGCGCTCGACCGCGGCGACCGCAAGGTGCTCGCGCTGGTGGACCAGGTGGACGCCGTCGTCGTCGACGACGAGGCGATCCGGTCGCTGACGGCCGAACTGACGTTCACGAACGTCAACACGCGGCCGGAGCTTGACGAGGCGGAGCGGGCGGTCGCTGCCGCGGCCGACGCCGCCTGAACCGGAGAGAAGTGGGGCCGCCGGCCGCGGCGTCAGTCGGTCAGCGTCTCGTACGCCTCGTTGAGCCGCTTGAACTCCTCCTCGTCGCCGTCCTCGCCGTCCGGGTGGAGCCGCTTCGCGCGCTCGCGGTACGTCCGGCGCACCGTCTCCCCGTCGGCCGTGCGGTCGAGGCCGAGCGTCTCGTACGCCTCGCGCTCCGTCATCCGGTCGGTCGACGGCGCGCGATCTCGGGGACCCCTCGCCCCGGAGCCGCGGGGACCGCCCGGACCGCGAGCGCCGCGCCGACTCCCGCCCGGCCCCGCACCCGGGCCGCGACCCCCGTCGGCAGCGCCGGCGGCGCGGTACGCGCGCTCCCGGTTGGCCTCGGCGCGGGCGCGCTGTCTGGCGCGCTCGCGCTCCGTCGGCCCCGCCTGCTCGGCGGACCGCCGGGCCTGATCGCGGAGGCGGCCGCTGGCGTGGTACCAGAGGAAGTACGAGACGGCACCGAACGGCACCGCGAGCGCCAACGCGATCGGGTGGAGCACGATCCCGGCGATCACGAGGAGCGCCGTCATGCCGACGAACGTCCCGGCGAGCCCCACGACGATCGTTCGGTTCGTCACGGCCGCATTCGGGGTCGCAGAACCGTAAGGCTCTCGCCGACGGACTGCCCTGCGGGCCGGCGTCGCCTCCGCACCGTTTATGACCGCGGCCGCCCGGGTACGGGGTATGGAACCGGCGGACCGAGAGACGGTGACGGGGCTGCCGCCCGGAATCGCGGCCGCCCGCGAGGAGCTCACGCCGATGCTCTCGCAGTACGCCGACCTCTGTGCCGCCCACGGGGACGCCCTCGTCCTGTTTCAGGTCGGCGACTTCTACGAGGCGTTCTGCGAGGCGGCCGAGGCGGTCGCGCGGGTCTGCGAGGTGACGCTGACCGAGCGGTCCGACTCCACCGGCGACTACCCGATGGCCGGGATCCCCATCGACAACGCGGCCCCCTACCTCGAATCGCTGCTCGACGCGGGCTACCGCGTCGCGCTCGGCGATCAGGTCGAGGACGCGGAGCAGGCCTCCGGGCTCGTCGACCGCGCGGTCACCGAGGTGATCACGCCCGGGACCGTCGTCGAGGACGACCTCCTGGAGGCCGGCACGACGAACTACGTCGCGGCCGTGACCGAGTCCGACGGCGTCGTCGGCCTCGCCGCCGTCGACGTCTCGACCGGCGAGTGCCTCGTCACGTCGGGCGATCGGGACGCGGTCGCGGGCGAGCTCGACCGGATCGCGCCGGCAGAACTCATCGCGGGACCGGCCGCGCCGGCGTTCGAGCCGAGCGACGCGGAGCGCGGCTGGGAGACCCACGAGTACGACGCCGACGCCTTCGACCGCCGGACCGCGGCCGAGCGGCTGGAGCCGTACCTCCCGGCACCCGAGCGCCGCTTCGACGCGGACGCTGAACTGCGGGCGGCGGGCGCGGTGCTCGCGTACGCCGAGTACACGCAGGGCGACGACGGCCCGCTCTCGTACGTGACGCGGATTCGGCGGTACGACCCCCGCGACCGCCTCCGGCTCGACGCTGCCGCCCAGCGGAGCCTCGAGCTGTTCGAGAACCGCGGGCTGGGGGCGAGCGACACCCTGTTCGACGCGCTCGACGAGACGAACTGCGCGCTCGGCCGGCGCTGTCTGGAGCGCTGGCTCCGGCGGCCCCTCGTCGACGCCGACGCGATCCGGGGCCGCCACGACGCGGTCGGCGAACTCGCCGACCGGAGCCTCGCCCGCGAGGGGGTCGCCGACGCGCTCGCGACCGCCTACGACCTCGAACGCCTCGTGAGCCGGGTCTCGCGGGGGCGGGCCGACGCCCGCGACCTGCGCTCGCTCGGCCGGACGCTCGCGATCGTGCCGGAGCTGAAGGCGACGCTCGCGGGGGCGGACGGCGAGGTGGGCGTGGACGGTGAGCGGGTGGCGGACGGCGGGTCCGAGGCCGAGGGAGACGACGACGCCGAGTACCCCCGAACGGACCGCCTCAGCGACCTCCGCGACCGCCTCGACGAGCTGTCCGGGGTCCGCGAGCTGATCGACGACGCGATCGCGACCGACCCCCCACAGGAGATCACCGAGGGCGGCGTAATCTGTGAGGGGTTCGACGACGACCTCGACGACCTCCGGGCCACCGAGCGCGAGGGCCGCCGGTGGGTCGCGGACCTCGAAGCGAGCGAGCGCGAGCGCACCGGGATCGACTCGCTGTCGGTCGGGCACAACCAGGTCCACGGCTACTACATCGAGGTGACCGACGCCAACGCCGACCGCGTCCCCGACGACTACCGCCGCCGACAGACCCTGAAGAACAGCGAGCGGTACGTCACGCCGGAGCTGAAGGAGCGCGAGGAGGCCATCGTCGGGGCCGCGGAGCGCGCGGACGCCTTGGAGTACGAGCTGTTCGTCGACGTCCGCGAGCGCGTCGCGAGCGAGACCGAGCGGATTCAGGAACTCGCGGACGCGCTCGCCGAACTCGACGCGCTCGCCTCGCTGGCGACGGTCGCGGTCGAACACGACTACGTCCGCCCCGAACTGCGGGGCGGTTCCGGGGCAGACGCAGACGCCGGGATCGCGATCGAAGGCGGTAGACACCCCGTCGTCGAGCGGACGGAGGAGTCGTTCGTCCCGAACGACGCGGACCTGCCGCGCGGCTCGGTCGCCGTGATCACGGGGCCGAACATGAGCGGGAAGTCGACGTACATGCGGTCGGTCGCGCTCGCGGTCGTCCTGGCCCAGACGGGGTCGTTCGTCCCCGCGCAGGCCGCCTCTCTGCCCGTCTTCGACCGCGTGTTCACCCGCGTTGGAGCCTCCGACGACATCGCCGGCGGCCAGTCGACGTTCATGCGCGAGATGAGCGAGCTGACGGAGATCCTCCACGACGCCGGGCCCGACTCGCTCGTCCTCCTGGACGAGGTCGGGCGGGGGACGGCCACCACCGACGGCCGCGCCATCGCCCGCGCGGCCGCCGAGTTCCTCCACGACGAACTGGGCGCGACCGCGCTGTTCGCCACCCACTACCACGAGCTCACGGACCTCGCGGACGAGCGCGAGCGCGTCTTCAACCTCCATTTCACCGCCACCCGCGAGGACGGCGACGTGACGTTCCTCCACCGGGTCGTCCCAGGAGCCTCCTCGTCGTCGTACGGCGTCGAGGTCGCGGAGCTCGCCGGTGTCCCCGGCCCGGTCGTCGACCGCGCCCGGGACCTCGTCGCCGCCGAGGAGGGCGACCGGCGGGGGGAGCCGGATGTGGTCGGGGTCGGGACCGGGGCCGGCGACCCGGCCGTCGACGGGGCTTCGAGTCGGGGGCCTTCGAATCAGGAACCGCCGGACGAGGAGGACGAGGACGGGACCGACGACGGCGGGGACGGAACGGACGACACCGACGCGTCGCTGCGCGAGTTCCTCGCCGAGGAGTCCGCGGACGACCCGGGAGACGGCGAAGGCGGGCCGAGCGGCCGGAACGGCCGGGAGTCGGCCGGGAGTCGGGCGGACGCCCCGGGCGACGCGGACCGGGCGGTCGCGCCCGACGCCGCCAGCGAGGTCGTGGCGGCGCTCCGCGACCTCGACCTCGCGCGGATGACGCCGATAGAGGCGCTGAACGCCCTCCACGACCTCCAGTCGCGAGCCGACGATGACGGGTGACCGGGACGGCGGGCGCGGGGTTTCCGGCGGCGACCGTGCCGACCGTGCCGGCGACGACGACCGCGCCGCCGACGACCGCGCCGCAGACGACGCGGACGGGAGCGACGCCGACGACCGCGTCCGCCGGCTCGACCGGGAGACGGTGGACCGGATCGCCGCCGGCGAGGTGGTGACGCGGCCGGCGCGGGTCGTCGGCGAACTCGTCGACAACGCGCTCGACGCCGGCGCGTCCCGGGTCGAGATCGCCGTCGACGGCGACGGCACCGACCGGATCCGCGTCGCGGATGACGGCCGGGGGATGACGCGGGCCGACGCGGCCCGCGCCGTCGAGCGCCACGCGACGAGCAAGCTACCGCCCGACGGCGACCCGGTCGGCGTCGAGTCGCTCGGCTTCCGCGGCGAGGCGCTCGCGGCGGTCGCCGAGGCCGCTCGGCTCGAACTCGTGACGAGTCCGGGCGACGGGGTCGGCACGCGGGTCGTCGTCGACGGGACGGCGGAGGCCGCCGGGAACCCGCAAGGGCCGGACCCCGCGGTCGAACCGGCGGGTCGCGCCCAAGGGACCACGGTCGTCGTCGAGGACCTGTTCGCGACGCGGCCGGCCCGCCGGGAGTCGCTGGCGGGCGCGAACGCCGAGTTCGCGCGGATCTCCTCGCTGGTCGCGGACTACGCGCTGGCGAACCCCTCGGTCGCGTTCTCGCTCGAACACGACGGCTCGACGACGCTGACGACGCCCGGCACCGACCGGACCGACGCCCTGCTCGGCGTGTACGACCGCGACACCGCGAGCCGGTCGACGGCCGTCTCCGCCAGCGTCGAGATCGGCGGGGAGTCGGCCGGCGGTGGACCGGAGCCCGTCGACGTCGCCGTCTCGGGCGCGCTGGCGTACCCGTCGGTCACCCGGGCGACGCGAGACCACGTCCGCGTCTCGGTCAACGGCCGGCCGGTCCGGAACGACCGGCTCGCGGCCGCGGTCCGCGAGGGGTACGGCCGCCTCCTCCCGGACGGTCGCGAGCCGGTCGCGGCGGTCGACGTGTCGCTCCCGCCCGGCCGCGTCGACCCGAACGTCCACCCGGCGAAGCGGGAGGTGGGGCTCCGCGACGCCGACGCGGTCGCGGACGCGGTGGCGTCCGTCGTCGCGGACGCGCTCACCGGCGCGGACCTCCGGCGCTCCGCGGGCGTGGCCACCGACCTCGAATCGGCGCTCGACCCGGTCGGCGACGAGGACGGCTCGCGGGCGGGCGCGTTCGCGGACGCCGAGCCGATCGGCGCGTTCCGCGACCTGTACGTCCTCGTCGAGTCCGGCGACGACCTGCTCGTGATCGACGGGCACGCCGCCCACGAGCGCGTGAACTACGAGCGGCTCGCCCGCGCGTTCGACGGCGAGCCGGTGCCGACCGCCGCGCTCGACCCGCCGGCGACCGTCTCGCTGTCGACCGACGAGGCGGCGGCCGCGCGGGCCCACGCCGACGACCTCGCCGCGCTCGGCTTCGAGACCGAGGCGTTCGGCGGCGGGACCCGCCGGTTGCGGACGGTCCCCGCGCCGTTCGGCCGGACCGCGGACGCGGACGCCTTCCGCGACGCGCTCGCGGCGCTGTCCGGGTCGGCCGGCGGCCGAGGCGCGTCGGGAGACGCGCGCGACGCCCTGCTCGCGGATCTGGCCTGTCACCCCTCGCTGAAGCGGGGGGACTTCGAGGACCTCGACGACGCCGACCTCCGGGACCTCCTCGACCGCCTCGGAGAGTGCGACCGCCCGTACGCCTGCCCGCACGGCCGTCCCACCGTCCTCTCCGTCGACGCGGCGACGTTCGCGGCCGGGTTCGGCCGGAACCGGTGACTCGGGGGTGAGCCCGCGGTGGCTCGGCGGCGGCCCGTCCGGGGTCGCTGCCGCGGTCCGAGACGAGTCCGGCACGCCGGATCCCACCGGATCTGACCGCTATTGAGAGGTATGGTCCGCTCATAGCAGCGTTCATTTAATCTCTGGTAGAGGGGAATCTCGTGGGACACCGCCCACGAGACGGACGGATCGGGTCACGGGACCCGCGAACGAACGCGACCGGAACCACGAGACAGAACGGATGGACTCTGACACCGCGCGATCGACGGCATCGCCGGTCGCCGCGTCGAGTCGACGCTCCTTCGTCGGCGGCGTCGGCGCGGCGACCGGACTGGGATCGGTCTTCGAACGACTGGCGAGTCACCACGGCCCGGGAGGGAACGGCCCGGGGAACGGCGGTCCGGAGAGCGGCGGCCCGCCCCCGTCCGGCGAGACCTACCACGTGTACCGCTCGAACGGCAAGTACCGGGTCGCGAGCGGCGGAAGGGGCGGCGTCGAGTTCACCGTCAGGGCAGACGGAAACGCCGAGGAGGCGTTCCAGTACGCCTTCGACGAGGTCCCCGAGGACGGCGGGACGGTCGTCGCCGACACGGACGAGTTCACGTTCGGCGGTCCCGCGGAGATGGGCGACGCGACGCTGTTGACCGGCGGCTCCGGCACCCGGTTCGTCGCGTCCGCGACGGGGTCGCGGGTCGGGTTCACCGAGCGCGAACTCGACGTCGGCCACGACCTGATCCGGGTCCGCGGCGACGACGCCGCGGTGACCGGAATCGAGTTCGACGCGAACGGCACCCGCCTCGACAACCACGCGATACAGGCGGCGGGCTGCGACGGACTGCTGATCGCCGACAACCGGACGGTGAACGGGTTCCAGATGGCGCTGTCGTTCGCCGACTGCGAGAACGTCGTCGTCCGCGACAACGAGGTGATAGACCCCAACTGGTACGGGATCACCAGCCGCGGGGCCCGCGACGACCTCGACCTCCGGCGCTCGCGAGACGTGCTGATACGGGGCAACCGCGTCAGCGACGTGACGTTCAACAACATCGCCCCGTACAACGCCGCGAACTTCGGCGTCGTCGGCAACGTCTGCTACCGCGGCGGCCACAGCCTCATCGCCTGCTCGCCGTCTCAGCAGGGGACGATCGTCGGGAACGTCTGCCGCGACCTCGAACTGGAGCCGATCGCTGCCGACCCCGGCGGGGAGGCCGGCCTCGAGATCGAGTACAAGGAGACGCACCTGAGCGACGAGGTGGCCGGGACGACGGACGAGACCTCCCTCGACGTCACGGTCGCGAACAACCACGTCGAGAACTGCGGCGTCGGCTTCATCTCCCGGACCGTCCCCGTCGACGAGAGCGACGAGGAGGAGTACCGGCGGACGAAGCGCCCGTACAGCTTCACCGTCACCGGGAACGCGATCAACGACTGCGACACCGGGGTCCTCGTCCGGTCGGGCGCGGACGGCGTCGTCGCGACGAACGCGCTCCGGGCCAACGACACGCAGATCGACGTCAGGGAGTCGCCGTTCGCGGAGAACGTGCGGACGGACCTGAACGTCACGCGCGACGCCTGAACCGGTGGCTCTCGACCGCGGGACCCCCACCGCGCTCGGTCGTGATCCCGACCGGTATCTATTAACACGATGAGACCGGGGGTACTCGTATGGGAGAGCGGACCGAAGTGACGCGGGGGTCGCTGCCGCGGGAGCGGTCAGCGGGCCGCTTCTCGGCTCCTGACGGGCTGCGAGACCTCGTCCAGCGGCTGCTCACGTGGCTTCGGGAGCGACGCGGGGCGACGCTGGAGGGCGTCTCGACGGCGACGACGATGCGGAACGTCGTCGACGCGGAGGCGCTCGCGGAGGAGACGCCGGCGAAGTGGAGCGTCCTCCACGACGTGGTCACCTACGGCGCGGACTCGCTCACGGACGTGCTCGTGTTCCGACACGGGCCGACCAGACAGGACCTCGTGGTGATGCCCGAGCGCAACACCAGGCCGGAAGGGGAGATCAGCTTCTATCACGCCGACCGGACGAAGGGCGCGCGCCACCTGCTGTCCATCGGCGCGGACTCGCTCACTGCGGCGCTCAGCTACGTATTGGACCGCATCGAACAGTTCGAGCGGCTGTTCACCGGACGCGGCGCACAGCTTCCGAGCGGCTACACCGGTCCCTCCGACCGATAGCGAGGGCGGTCGGGTCGGCGGGTATTTTCAGGCCGGCCGGTCGCCCGACCGCCCGTCGGCCTCCTCGTCGATCCGCTCAACGCGCTCGACCGTCTCCGCTTCTTCCGCCGTCTCGGGCGGGTACGAGACCGTCAGCTGCGGGTACGGGATCGAGATGCCGGCGTCGGCGAAGCGGTCTTGGATCCGCTCGACCGCAATCGCCTTCGACCGCCACCGCGCCTGCGGCGTCGGCGGATCGATCCAGAAGCGGAGGTCGAGCAGGATCGCCGAGTCGCCGAACCCGGACGGGATCGCGTACGGCTGCGGGTTGTTGGCGATGGGGTCGATCCCGTCGAGGACCTCCTCGGCGATCTCCGCCGCCTCGTCGGGGTTGTCGTCGTAGCCGATCCCGACCTCCATGTGGATCCGGAGCCGGCCCTCGCGGCTCCGGTTCGTGATCGCCTGATTGGCGACGAGGTCGTTGGGCACCACGACGTACTCCCCGTCGAAGTTGCGCATGTGGGTGTTCATGATCGTGATGTCCGTGACGAACCCCTCCTCGTTGCCGATCTCCACCCAGTCGCCGATCTCGAAGGGGCGGGCGAACATCAGGACGAAGCCGGCGATGAGCGACCCCAGCGTCTGCCGGGCCGCCATCCCGAGGACGATCCCGAGGAAGCCGGCTCCGACCAAGAGTCCGCCGAGGTTCACGCCCCAGATGCCGAGCACCGTTATCCCGGCGAGGATCAGCAGGCCGACCTGCGCGAGCCGGGTGAGGAGCTGTTCCTGATGCGCCGTGATCCGGTCGCTGTCGGCCGACATGTCGGCGACGTACGACTCCAGCGCGTCGCTGGCGACGTACGCCCCGCCGAGCAGCAGCGCCGAGACGAGCACCTGTCCCCCGACCCTGACGGCGTTCTCGGCGACCGGCAGGGCCGCGACCACGACGTCGAAGCGCCCCCACACCGTCAGGACGGCGACGGCGGCGAGCGCGAACAGCCCGAGCTGCGAGAGGCCGACCGCCATCCGCAGGAGGAACGACCCGGGAACGCCCTCGCGGAGCGTCTCGATCGCCCCGGCGGCGGAGCCGTCCATTCGCCCGTCGAGGAGCCGCTCGATCCACCCCGAGACCGTCCGCTCTCCGGCGCGCACGGCCTTGGGAAGCAGCAGCCAGCCGACCGCGAGCGTCACGAGGGCGATACCGGCGGTGACCGCTAGCCGCCCCCCCGTGGTCGAGATATCGCTCAACACCGCACCGACCCGCGTGCCCAGTCCGCCTATCACGGTCGTGAGTTCGTCGCCGGCCGGATAACGCGTTCGACGCGAGTCTCAACGACGAGAATCGTGCCGGGCCCTTCGGCGCGGCGCGGTGCGGCGGCGACTCCCCCGGTCACCGGCCCCGCCGAAGCTCCTCGATAAGCTGCTCGATGAGGGTCGACTGCCGGTCGAGCCGCTCGGACTGCGCCTCGACGGTCCGCCGCAGCGCGGCGACCTCGCTCGCGAGGTCCGCGTCCTCGACGCCGGCGCTCTCGAACGGCGACCCGTCGAACGCGTCGTCGTCCGGGACCGCGTCGTCGTCCGGGACCGCGTCGCCGCCGACCGCTCCGGCCTCGGAGACGGGGTCGGCGGTCGCGGGGTCGTCGACCGCCGACGCGGCGTCGTCTCCCGGCTCCCGCTCGAGTTCCTCGGCGACGGACGCGGCCGTCGTCCCCTCCGCGTCGCCGGCGTCCGGTTCGGTGGCGTCGCCGGTGGCCGCGCCGTCGACGGTCGCGTCCGCGGCGAGCGGGTCCGCGTCCAGCGGGTCCCCGTCGAGCGGGTCGTCGTCGCCCGCTCCGGACGGTCCCGTGGTCGTCGAGTCGGCGGCGGACGGGTCGGGCCCGGACGGATCCGTGGCCGACGCCTCTCCGGGGTCGGCCTCCGCGGCGTCCGCCCCGGCGTCTACGGCCGGCTCCGACCGGGACGCGGGGTCGGCGGCCCCGGACGCCTCGCCGGGGCCCGCCTCCGGTCCGTTGCTCTCCGCCTCCGCGTCGGCGACGGGGGACGCCGAGAGCGGGTCCGGTCCCTCGCCGAAGTCGGTCGTGCCGCTCGGGTCGGCGTCCGTCGCCGACTCTTCCCCCTCGGCGGCGACGCGGAACTCCTCTAGGCTGTCGACGCCGTGGAACGAACACACCGCGTCGGCGAGCGTCTCTCGGACCGCCCGGGCGGACTCGTTCGGTGCCTTGAACCGCTCCGAGCGCCCGCCGTGCGCGAGGACGACTGCCGTGGCGACGGTCCCCTCCTCGAAGTCGAGGCCGGTGAGGTCCGCGTAGTGGAACTCCTCGAACTCGGAGTCCCAGACCGCCGACCCGACGTGTTTGACCAGCCGCTCGCTGGTGACGATCAGCGTGAGCTCGGAGAAGCGGAAGGTGCGCAGGACGGTCTCGCCCGCGCCCGTGACGCCGCTCTCCGAGAGGACGCCGGCGAGGATCGGATGGAGGACGTCGTCGACGCGCTTCGCGGGGACCGAGAGGGTCTCGTCGCCGTCGAGACCGTACCCGAGGGTGATCTTCGCCTTGCGGCGGCCCGTCGAGACCTCGATGCGCTCGACGTCGTGGCCGTACTCGTCGACGGACTCGTCGGACAGGAGTCCGTCACCGCGGTAGACGAGGGTCCGGGTGGGCGTGACCGCGAGTCGATCGCCGCCGCCCAGCGGCACCTCGGCGACGACGCTCTCGTCGCCGACGGTCCCCGCGAGCAGTTCGGGAAGGCTCATACGCCCGGGATGCGCCGCGCCCGGCATAAATCCGCTGGGTCGGCGGCGAACGCGACCGGACGTGGCCGCGATCCCGTCGGCGACCGCGGGTCGAATTTGACCTGCCGATCCCCCGACGCGTCGCCCGCGGCGATCTGCGATCGGTTCACAACCTTCCGACGGATGGGAAGGTTAAAGAGTCTCATCGCGGTACGAAAGAGTAAGGCCGGGTGGCTTAGCTGGACATAGCGCCGCACTCATAGGGTTCAGAGATTCGGTGCGGTGACGCCTTGGAAGCGTCCGCGTCCTTCCCGTGGCTCCGCCGAGCCTCGGACCTGGGACATGCGGAGATCGTGGGTTCGGAGCCCACCCCGGCCATATCTCGCTTCGCCATCGCGGCGGTCAAGGAACTTTTCGAGCGACGGATCCGTCCGCAGAACGACCGCGTCGGCGTCGGTTCAGACTCCGGGCAGCTCCGAGAGGACGGTTCCGAGAAGAGTCAGACAGGCGGCACCGATCAACAGCAAGAGGCCGCCCCCGGGAACGGTGAACTCCTCCGGATCGGTCCGCACCGATTCGTAGCCGGCGGTGGCGACCAACACGACTCCGCCTACCGCCGCGAGTAGCACCCCGACGCCGTGGTCGCCGGCAGCGAGCGATCGGATCGCCGGCATTCCGGTCGACAGCCCGATCACCGCGAGCGCGCCGCTGAAAACGTACAGTCGTTCCATGACCGTGTGTCAGACCCGTCGAGTCACCGCGAACGCTCCGCGCTCACACCGGTCCGACTCCGGACGGCTTCGACGGTTCGTTCGTTCGTTTGCCCGCACTCGGCCGGTCGACGACTCGTCGCGGTTGGTCATACGAAGAGGATCGGCTACTGGCAAGTAAACGTCATGTCCGATCCGCCGCCCAGTTTTCTGGTCCAGCCCGCCTCTCGGTCCAGTCCGCCTCTCGGTTCAGCCCGCTTCCCGGCCCTGCCCGCTTCTCGGTCCGCCGGGCGGCCGAACGACCTCACACCGGAAGCGCTCCGCCGGCGACGAGCGCGACCGCGGCGGCGACGCCGCCGAGTCCGAGGAGCGCGTAGTTTGCGACCGGGTTCGCGGCCGTGACCAGATCGAGCGTGTACTCGGTGTCTCTCACGGGCGCGTACGGCCGGATCCCCATCGGCGTGAGCGCGTCGGCGAGGAGGTGCGAAGCGATCGTTCCCGCGCCGAACAGGAACCCGACGCCGCCGAATAGGAGGGCGTCGCCGATGCCGGTCTGAACCCCGAGCGCTAACCCGGGGACCTCGAACGCGGCCCCGACGAGCAGCGCGAACCAGACGGTGTGGGTGATCCCCCGGTGTTTCACGAGCGGGACGCGCACGTCGAGGTCCGGCACCGTCGCCATCGACGCCACGGCGAGCGCGCCGACCGCCCCGGTCTCGGCCGAGACGAGCGCGGCGACGAGAAAGCCGAACGGCGCGTAGAGGAGGAGCGACACCCCGACGTGGCCGTTGCGGTACATGTGATCGACTGGGTTCCCGCTGCGTAAGTCCGTTACGTCGGATTCCCGTCGCAACTTCTGGTCGAAACGACTACGGCCTCCCGCCGTGACCGTCCGCTATGACGCTGACCGCCCGCGACCTGATGGAATCGGACGTGAAGACGGTGTCGCCGGACGACGATGTCGCCGAGGTGTTCAAGCGGTTCGCCCGCTACGAGTTCAGCGGGTTCCCCGTCGTCGACGACGACGAGCGGGTGGTCGGCGTGATCACCGAGTCCGACCTCGTGGACCTGTTCGAGCCCGAAGACGAGACGCTGTGGATCCCCATCGGCCTCCCGCCGTTCGTGGACACCCTCTCGTATCAGGTGAAGCGGCCGTGGGCCGACCTCGATCTCGGCGTCGACATGGTCCGCAACGCCGACCGCCCGATCTCCGAGGTGATGAGCGCGGACGTGGCGACGGTGACGCCCGACGCGAGCGTCGACGCCGTGCTGGACCTCCTCGTCGGAGACGACCCCGACATCAACCGCGTCCCCGTGGTCGACGACGAGGGACGGATCGTCGGTATCATCGCGCGACAGGACGTGATACGCGCGTTCCGCGACAAGCGACTGGACTGAGGGGACGAATTCGGCTCCGACGGGTTGGTCGCCCGATTCCGCGTGAGCGACGCTAACCCGATGGTGAACACCGCCGAAGCCCCAGCCGGGAGGGCAGCGCACGCTCGGTGCGGTCCTCGCTCGTTCGCGTTGCTCACTCGCTGCGGTCCTGCCGTCGCCTGCGCTGCCCTCCCGGCTGCCCCTTCGATTCCCGCCCGGCACAGCACCGCACCTCACACCCCCCCAGCCTCGCGGTTCGCGCCCTCCGGGCGCTCACCGCGTCCCTCGCGCGTGCTCCTCGCGGCCGCCTTCGGCGGCACGCTCGGAGGCACGCGCCACCGCCCGAGACGTGGTTTCGTCCCGATCAGTAGTCGGGACGCGGCTCGGCGGCCGGGCGTCGAACGGACAGCCTCTTATACACCGACCGACAGGAACGGACGGATATGCTGATAGCCGGAACCGTCGTCGCCGACTCCGACACCGTCGTCCCCGACGGCGCTGTCGTCGTCGAGGGGAACACGATCGCCGCGGTCGGCGAGGAGAGCGCCCTCCGCGAGCGCTACCCCGACCACGAGCGCCGCGAGTTCGACATCGTCGCGCCGGGGCTCGTCGGCGGCCACGTTCACTCCGTCCAGTCGCTGGGGCGCGGGATCGCCGACGACGCCGCCCTGCTGGACTGGCTGTTCGACGCCGTGTTACCGATGGAGGCGGCGATGGACGCCGAGGCGACCCGGGCGGCCGCGGAGCTGGGCTACTTGGAGTGTCTCGAATCGGGGACGACGACCGTCGTCGATCACCTCTCGGTGAACCACGCCGCGGAGGCGTTCGAGGCCGCGATCGACACCGGGATCCGGGCCCGGCTCGGCAAGGTGCTGATGGACCGCGACTCGCCGGACGGGCTCTTAGAGGAGACCGACGCGGCGCTCGCCGAGAGCGAGGCCCTCATCCGGGAGTACCACGGCGCGGCGGACGGCCGCGTCCGGTACGCGGTCACGCCGCGGTTCGCCGTCACCTGTACCGAGGCGTGCCTGCGCGGCTGCCGCGAGCTGGTCGACCGGTACGACGGCGTGACGATCCACACCCACGCGAGCGAGAACGAGGACGAGATCGAGACGGTGGAGGCCGACACGGGGAAGCGGAACGTGCTCTGGCTCGACGAGGTCGGGCTGACGGGCCCGGACGTGACGCTCGCGCACTGCGTCCACACGGACGAGCGCGAGCGCGAGGTGCTCGCCGAGACGGACACGGTCGTCACCCACTGCCCCTCCTCGAACATGAAACTCGCCTCGGGGATCGCCCCGGTTCAGGACTACCTCGACCGGGGGATCACGGTCGCGCTCGGCAACGACGGCCCGCCGTGTAACAACACGCTCGACCCCTTCACCGAGATGCGGCAGGCGAGCCTCCTCGGGAAGGTCGACGCCCGCGACCCCACGCGGCTCCCGGCCGCGACCGTGCTGGAGATGGCGACGGAGGGCGGCGCTCGCGCGGCCGGCTTCGACCGCCTCGGGACCCTCCGAGAGGGACAGCGCGCCGACGTGATCGGGATCACGACCGACCTGACCCGGGCGACGCCGCTCCACGATCCCCTCTCGCATCTGGTGTACGCCGCCCACGGCGACGACGTGGTCTTCACGATGGTCGACGGCGAGGTCCGCTACGCCGACGGCGAACACGTCGGCGTCGACGCCGCCGCGGTCCGCGAGCGCGCCGCTCGGCAGGCGGAGCGCGTCGTCGAGAAGGCGGGGATCGAGACGGCGACGCTCTGACCGACCCGGACTCGACGGACTCGGGACGAACGACCGCGAACGACGCGCAAAACGGGCTTGATCCGCGTGAAATCGGACAGAGGAACTCGATTTTATACCCGTGTGGAGCCCCTTCGGTGAGTCACCATGACGGACCGACCGCGGACGACAGGCGGCGACCGCACGCAGGACGACTCGACCGACCGCTTCCGGCGACGCGAGTTCGTGGCCCTCGGTGCCGGCGCGAGCGCGACGCTGCTCGCGGGCTGTGCCGGAGCGGACGAAACCGCTCCGTCCGACGGTTCGGACGGCTCCGACGGCTCCGAGACGCTCACCGGCAACTTCCGGCTGCTCATCAGCGACGCGCCCGCCGACATCGGCGACTTCGACGAACTGAACGTCACCCTCTCGGAGGCCCGGATCTTCGAGTCGCAGGACGACGCGGAGGACGATGACGAAAATGAGGGGGACGACGAAGGGGATGCGGAGGACGACGAGACCGAAGACGACGAAGACGTCGGGGGCAACGAGTCCGATCCGACCGGTAATGAGACCGAGACGGGGGGCGACTCGCCGAACGGGACCGAGGAGGCGGACGAGGACGACGAGGAGGAAGCCGACGGTGACGGAGACGAGGAGGAAGGAGGCGACGAGGAGGAAGCAGACGGTGACGGAGACGAGGCGGGCGACCGCGGCTACGCGGTCGTCGACCTCGACGGCGCGACCGTCGACCTCACGCAGGTGATCGAGGACGACGCGATCGCCGTGTTCGACGGTGAGCTCCCGGCGGGAAGCTACGAGAAGATCGAACTCGACGTCTCCGACGTTCAGGGGATCGTCGACGGGAACGAGGTCGAGGTGAAGCTCCCGAGCGAGAAGCTCCAGATCACGAACGGCTTCGAGGTCACCCCCGACGAGCCGGTCAGTTTCGTCTTCGACATCAACGTCGTCAAGCGCGGGCCGAACAACGGCTACATCCTCAGGCCCGTGATCTCGGGCAGCGGCGTCGCGGGGCGGGACGTCGAGGTCAACGAGATCGACGAGGAGGACGACGAGGACGAAGAATCAGAGCAGGACGAGGAATCCGAAGAGGACGACCCCGAGGAAGACGACGCTACCGGCGGAAACCAGACCGACGACGGCGGAAACCAGACCGACGACGGCGGAAACCAGACCGACGACGGCGGAAACCAGACCGACGACGGCGGAAACCAGACCGCGAGCGGGAACTGACTACGAGGATGTCTCGGCCGACGAGGCGATCCGCGACGGGCACTTCGCCCACCGCAGCGCCGCGTCGTCGTTGTTGAACGCCTCCGTGTCGACTCCTTCGACGTCGATGGTCCGCTTGAGGTACCGGCGCTTGGAGCGCTGGCCGACGACGGCGAAGCGGTCGACGCCGCGGGCGACGGCGATCTGCGCGGACTCGCGGAGCGCCCGCCGCCCGGCGTCCGAACACGCCCGGCTCGTCCGCACGACGATCACGACGGCCTCGACCGCGTCGGAGGTGGCCGCCTCCCGCCACCGATCGAGCAGCGCCTCGCCGTCCGCGGGGCTCAGTCCAGTCCCGTGAGGGAACTCGACGACGAGGACGCCGTCCTCGACCCGCAGCAGCCAGCGCTCGCTCGGTTCCATGCCCTTCGATATCATACTCTTGATTATAAAACCGCGGCTCGGAATATCACTACTGATATCTGGGGTTAGACACGCTGACTCCGCGAACAGAGCGTATAGCCTCCGAATACGGGTTCTCCCGCGACCGTTCACGAGCCCGCCGAGTCCCGTTTTCGCCCGAGAGATTCGGAACCGACGATCGGTTCGCGGACGTGTCGCCTCTGCGGTACGTCGACCAGACCGACCGCGACGGGCGAACGGGGCTACCGTTGGTCGGGGTCGGCGTCGCCTCCGCTCTCGCCGTCGAGCGCGTCGACGACCGCGGTCGCGAGCGCCTCGAACGACGCCTCGTCGGGGACGACGTCGACTTCGACGCCGTTCTCGGCGGCCGTCTCGGCGGTCGGCGGACCGATCGCCCCGACGACCGCGTCCGTCAGTCCGGCGCGCGCCTCGTCGCCGACGCCGCGGTCGGCGGCCGCCGCGAGGAAGTTCTCGACCGTCAGCGAAGAGGTGAACGCGACCGCGTCGAGATCGCCGGCCGCCGCCGACTCCGCCGAGCCGCCGGCGTCCGCCGGCCGAGAGAGCCGGTACAACACGGTCTCGGTCACGTCAGCGCCGGCCTCGCGGAGCCCGTCGAGCAGCACGTCGCTCCCGTGATCGGAGCGGGCGACGACGACGCGCTCGCCCGCGACGCGCCCTTCGAGCGCCGCGACGAGCCCGGCGGAGGTGTACTCCTCGGGAACCACGTCGACGGTCCAGCCGGCCTCGCGGGCGGCCGCCGCCGTCGCCGGCCCGATGGCGGCGAAGTCGGCGTCGCCGGGGTTCCAGCCCGCCTCGGCGGCCAGTTCGACCCCGGTCTTGCTCGTGAGGACGACGAGCGGCGCGTCGGCCGGGACGGCCCCCGTCGGCTCGACTTCGAGCATCGGGTCCGCGACCGGCTCCGCGCCGAGCGACCGGAGCAGTTCGACCGCCGACTCGATCCGCTCGTCGTCGGGGCGGAAGACGGCCACGCGCGGCCCGCGATCTCCGCCGCTGCTCACGCCCCGTCACCCCCGCCGGTCGGTGTATCGTCTCCGTCGTCCGCCGCGCCTTCTGCCCCACTCGCCGACCGGACCGGCGCGGAGCCGGCGTTTTCGAGGAACGTCACGACGCGGTCGCGGGTCGCGGCCACGTCGCCGATCACGGTGATCGCGGGCGGCTCGATCCCCGCCTCGTCGCGGGCGTTGACGATGGTGTCGAGCGTGCCGGTCGCGACCCGCATGTCGGGCCAGGTGGCGCGCTCGACGAGGGCGACCGGCGTGTCGCCGTCGAGGCCGGCGTCGCGGAGCTCGGCGGTGTACGCCGGCAGCTTGCCGACGCCCATCAGCACGACGATGGTTCCCCCGGTCGCCGCGAGCGCGTCCCAGTCCACGGCGGACTCGTCCTTCGTCGGGTCCTCGTGGCCCGTGACGAAGGAGACGGAGGAGGCGTGATCGCGGTGCGTGACGGGGATCCCGGCGACCGCCGGCCCGGCGATGGCGGAGGTGACGCCGGGGACGACCTCGAAGGGGACCCCCGCCTCGGCGAGGTGTTCGGCCTCCTCGCCGCCCCGACCGAAGACGAACGGGTCGCCGCCCTTCAGCCGGACGACGCGGTTCCCTTCCTCGGCCAGTTCGACCATGCGCCGGTTCGTGTACTCCTGCGGCGTCCACTCGCCGCCGGCGCGCTTCCCCACGTCCTCGCGTTTCGCCTCGGGGATCTCGCTGAGGATCTCGGGGCCGGGGAGCTTGTCGTGGAGGACCACGTCGGCCGACTCGATCAGCCGCTTCGCCTTCACCGTCAGCAGGTCCGGGTCCCCCGGCCCGGAGCCGACGAGGAAGACGGTGCCGACCGCGTCGTCGCGGCCGCGGGTCGGCGGCTCGTCGCCGCCGGCCCCCGGTCCGGTTCCCGCGCCGCTGTCGCCCTCACTCATCGCTCTCCGCCCCCGCCTCTTCACGCGCCTCGGCGATCAGGTCGTCCGCGCCGCGGTCCGCGAGGTCGGCGGCGAACTCCGCGGCGGCCGTCGCGTGCGAGCGGATCGGGAGGTCGTGGGTGTCGACCACCTCCTCGGTCCCGTCCGTCGAGAGAATTCGCGCCCGGACGTGGACGTGCTCGCCCTTGACGAGCGCGGAGACGCCGATCGGCGCGACGCAGCCGCCGTTGAGTTCGCCGAGGATCGTCCGCTCGACGGTGACGGCCACGCGGGTCCGCGGGTGGTCGACCGCCTCGCGCACCGCCTCGATCACGTCGGGGTCGCTCGCGGTGACCGCGATCGCGCCCTGCCCCGCCGCGGGGACGAACTCCTCGCGCGGGAGCCGCGTCGTCTCCACCTCGTGGAAGAGGTTCGAGCGACGGAGGCCGGCCTCCGCGAGGACGAGCGCGTCGTACTCCGTCTCGACCTTCCGCTCCATCGCGGCGCGTTCGAGGTCCGACAGCGAGTCGAACCACTCCTCGACGCTCTCGTCGAACTCCTCGTCCGACTCCTCGCCGTCGTCGTCTCCGTCGCCTTCGTCCGCCTCGCCCCCGGACTCCTCGCCCTCCGCCGTCTCCGCGGCGATCTCGCCGGCGGCGATCAGCCGTCGCTCGTGTTCCGCCTGGAGGCCCGGCGCGAGCAGCTTCTCCAGTCGGGTGTCGACGTTACCGCGGATCGGTTCGACCGTGAGGTCCGGCCGGGCCGCCCGGATCTGCGCGCCGCGGCGGAGCGAGCCGGTGCCGACGACGGCCCCCGAGGGGAGGTCCTCGATGCCGAGTCCGTCGGGGGTGACGACCACGTCCCCAGAGGGGGCGCGCTCGGGGACGGCCGCGACGACTAAGTCCTCCATCTCCTCGGTCGGGAGGTCCTTCAGCGAGTGGACGGCGAGGTCGGCGTCGCCGGCGAGCACCTCCTCGTCGAGGGCGCGCACGAACGCCCCCGTCTTCCCGAGGCGGTGGATCAGTTCGTCGGGGATCTGGTCGCCGCGCGTCTCCACCTGCCGGAGTTCGACGTCGCGGCGACGGCTCGACAGCGCCTCGCGGACGGTCTCGGCCTGTCGGAGGGCGAGATCCGACCCGCGGGTCGCGAGCCTGAGCGTTTCGGTCATACGCGGAGTGAGGTCCCCCGCGTTCAAAAGCGCACCAGTTCGGCCGCCTCGGTGTCGGCGTCACGGGAATTCCGTGGCAACTCCCGCCACGGTCACGACCCCTTTATCAGTCCGCCCGTAACGTCGGGACGAGATGGCACGCGCGAGCGTCGGGGCGCGGCTCCACTTCGGCTTCTGTAACCTCAGCCTCTCGCACGAGCGGCTCTACGGCGCGCTCGGGGTCGGGCTCGCGGAGCCGCGGGTCGTCGTCGACGCGGAGTCCGACTTGGCGGTCGGCGTGACGGTCGAAGCGGCGGCCGCGGAGCCGTCCGAGTCCGCCAGCGCCGTGCGAGAGGACGTCCGCGGGTACGCGACCGCCGCGACCGACCTGCTCGGCGTCGACGGCGCGCGGGTCGCGGTCCGCGAGTCGCTCCCGCGGCACGCCGGACTCGGCAGCGGGACCCGGCTCGCGGCGGCGACGCTCGCGGCGGTCGCGACCGCCCACGGCGAGCCGGCCCGGGTACGCGAGCGCGCCCCGGCGCTCGGCCGCGGCGGGCGCTCCGGCGTCGGCGTCGCGACGTTCGAGGAGGGCGGGTTCGTCCTCGACGCCGGCCACCCGACCGCGCGCTTCACCACCGACCGCCCGGCGGACGGCGAGTGGACCGTCCCGCCGGTGGCGGCCCGCCACGCCGTCCCCGACGACTGGCGGTTCCTTCTCGTCGAGCCGGACGCGGACGCCGGCCGGAGCGGGGCGGTCGAGGACGACGCGATGCGGACCGCGGTCGAGCGCGCCGACCCGGGGATCGCCGACCGGATCGGCGGGATCGTCACCCGGCGCGTCCTCCCGTCGATCGCGACGGGGAACGCGGAGGCGTTCGGCGCGGCTGTCGCCGAGGTCGGCCGGCTCAACGGCGCGTGGTACGCCGACGAGCAGGGGGGCGTCTACCGGCCGCCGGTGGGCGAGGTCGTCGCGTCGCTGTCGGGAGCCTCGGCGGTGTTCGGCGCGGGCCAGTCCTCGTGGGGACCGACGGTGTACGGCGTCACCGACGCGGCCCACGCCGACGCCGCGGCCGAAGCCGGCGAGCGCGCGCTCGACGCGGCCGGCGTCGGGGGGTCGGTGTCGGTGTTCCGGGCGACGAACGAGGGCGCGAGGGTCGCCGACGACGGCGCGCGGATCACCGACGGGAGCGGGGCGGACCCGCGATCGACCGACTCGGAGAGGGGTAACACTAAGCCCCGCGACGACGGGGCGTAAACCATGGCACGTCTTCCGTTCGGGGTCGCGCGTCTCGACTCCATCCTCGGCGGCGGCGCGCCCCCGGGGAGCGTCGTCCTGCTCGCGGGCGAGGCGGGGGCCGGCGCTCGGGAGTTCGCGTACACCAGCGCGGCGATGAACGCCTTGGCGCGCGCCGACGAGGAGCTGTTCGACCTGTACTACGGGGACATCGACGCGGACGCGTCCGTCCCCGAGTCGGTCCACTACATCTCCTTCACGGCCGATACCGGCGCTATCACCCGGGAGATGGGGTACACGATGGCCGACGAGATCGTCGACGCGGCGGTCTCGGAGATCGAGTTCCGCGACCTCTCGCCCGAGTACTTCCAGCTGTCGCCGGTGCCGCGCGACTGGTACGAGACGGCGACCGCCTCGATCACTGAACTCGGCGAGCGCGGCGAGTACGAGGACGTGCTCACCGCGTTCGGCGACTACCTCTCCGAGCACGGGCGGGGGAGCCTCGTCTGTATCGACTCCGTCACCGACCTCGTCTCGATGGTCTCCGACGACACCGACTGGAGCGACGTGGCGATGGTGATGAAGGGGCTGAAGAAGGCGGCCTACGAGTGGGACGCCCTGGTCCTCGTGTTGGTGAACGCCGACGCGCTCCGCGACCGCGAGTTCGGCACGCTGATGGACGCCGCCGGCGGCACCCTCCAGTTCTCGTGGGAGAGCGGCGGCTCCCAGCGCGCCCGGACCATGTTCGTCCGCGAGTTCCGCGGCGTGCTCTCCCGGTTGGAGGCCGAGAACATCGTCCGCTTCGAGACCGAGATCCACGAGGGCGGGTTCGACATCAGCGACGTGCGCAAGATCCGGTAGCGAACGCCGCCCCGTCGGCCGATTCGAACCGTCCTCTCGCTCCCCGCGCCGAGTATCGATCCGGAGAACGCCGCGGCAGGTTACTTAACCCTCGCGGCGCAACAGCACGTAGATGACGGAGGACCCGCGATGAGCGACCCCGACCCGGCGGCGGCCGCCCTCGACGCCGCCGCGGAGGACGCCGACGTGAGCCGCGAGGAGCTCCTCAAGCGCGCGCTCGTCGCCCTCGCGGACTCCGAGGGGATCGACGTCCCGGACGCCGAGGAGGTGGCGGCGCTCGAGGCGCGCCTCGACGACCTCGACGCGGACCTCGACGCGAAGGTGGCCGACCTCCGCGAGCGGTTCGTCGACCTCTACCGCGAGGTGGAGTCGCTCGAAGCCGGTTCGGACGCGGACGGCGACGGCGACGCGGCGGACGCGGACCGACTCGACGAACTCGCCGACGAACTGGAGGCGACCGCCGCCCGGCTGGACCGCTTCGACGCGGCGATCGCCGACTCGGCCACCTCGGAGCGCGTCGACGCCCTCGACGAGCGGATCGACGCCCTCGACCAGCGGATCGACGACTTGGACGCCGTCCGCGAGCGGATCGACGCCCTCGACGGTCGGATCGACGGTGTCGACGGCCGGACCGACGACCTTGACGCTCGGATCGACGGCCTCGACGACCGCGTGGCGAGCGTCGAGTCCGAGGTGGCCGGCATCTCCGCCGACGACCTGTCCGATATCGGCGACAAGCTCTCGCGGGTCGCGAACGCCGTCGTCAAGGTCAAACGCCGGCTCGACGCCGCGGAGCGCGACCGCGCCGACCGCGAGCGGCTGGACGCGCTGACGCGGACGGCGAACCGGCACGGCGTGCGGACCGCCGACTGCGACCACTGCGGCGGGGGCGTGGAGCTCGGCCTGCTGTCGACGCCGGAGTGCCCCCACTGCGGGCGTCGCTTCGAGGACTTGGAGCCGAACACCGGATTCCTCGGCACGTCGCGGCTCCTCGTCGCCGACCGCCCCGCCATCGACGGCGACGTCGCGGACGGCGACCCCGACGGGACGAGCCGGTCGACCGACGGGGCGAACGCCGCCGCGAGCGACGGCGGACCCGACGGGGACCGCCGATGAGCGGCGAGCGTTCGGACGACGACTCCGAGGCCGACGCCGGGGAGCGTCCCGACCGCGACCCCTTCGACGACGACCTCCTCGAAGACGATCGCCTCGACGACGACGGTCCCGACGACGACCCCTTCGCGGCGCTCGGCGACGAGGGCGTCGACGACGCGGGCCTCGACGCGTCCTCGCGCGCGAACGCAGAATCGGACGCGGACCCGGGCGCGCCGGCGGACGACCCGTTCGACGAACTGGACGCCGACTCGGGCGACGCGGCCGGTGAGGGGGACCCCTTCGAGTCGATGGACGTCGGGGACGTCGGTGAGGAGGACGTGTGGGAGGCGCTCGACGAGGAGGCCCCGGTCGGTGGCGACGCGACCGAGTTCGACGCCGGGGTCGCGGGCGGCGACGAGACCGCCGACGCGGCGACGCGGTCCGTCGGTTCGGGGCCGGGAGCCGCGACGGCCGGCGACGAGCGCGTGATCGACAAGCGGAGCTACTGCCAGCAGTGTCCGCACTTCTCCGAACCGCCGGAGACGGCGTGTACCCACGAGGGGACCGAGATCGTCGAGTCGGTCGACTTCTCCCGGTTCCGGGTCCGGAACTGTCCGATCGCCGACGCGGACGACCCCGCCTTCGACGGGGAGTAGCGAGCCCGCCGGACGTAACTCGAAACGGTTTCTTCGGAGACGCCGAGTGACCCCGGCCGATTTCTGAACACGTTCAAGCCCGCTCGTCCGATAAGGCGGATATCACGTGACAGCATCCGCTTCCGAGGGGCGTCGGTCAGTCGCGTTCGGACCCGGGGCCGTCACCGGCGCGATAGGGGATTCGATTACCGTCATCCCGCTCGTCGTCGCGCTGGCGCTCCTGACCGATGTCTCGCTGCCGCACGCGCTGGTCGCGTTCGGCGTCTTCCAGGTCGTCTGGGGGCTCCGGTACGGCCTGCCGGTGTCGGTAGAGCCGATGAAGGCGCTGGCCGCGCTCGCCATCGCCGGCGCGCTCACCTACGCCGAACTCGCGCTCGCGGGGCTGATCCTCGGGATACTGCTGCTCGCGATCGGTCTCACGGGGACGCTCGCGTCCGTCGAGCGGTGGATCGGCGAGCCGGTGATCCGCGGGGTCCAGTTCGCGGTGGGGCTCGTCCTCTTGGAGACGGGGATCGGACTCGCCGTCGACGACCCGGCGGTGGCGCTCGTCGGCGTCGCCATCGCCGCCGCGCTCGCGCTCGCGGGCCACGGGAAGGCGAGCGCGCTGGCGGTCGCGCTCGTCGGGGTCGCGACCGCGCTCGTCGTCGCCGGCGTGCCGACCCCCCGCCTCCCCGGCGCGCCGCCGACGCCCGCGTTCGGCCCGGCGGTCACGCGCGCCACGCTCGACGGCGTGGTCGCGCAGCTGGCGATGACCATTGGGAACGCGGCTCTCGCGACGTCGCTCCTCTTCGCCGACCTGCTCGACGCCGAGGTGACGCCGGACGAGCTGTCGACGAGCATGGGGATCACGAACCTGATCGCGGTCCCGCTGGGCGGGATCCCGATGTGTCACGGCTGCGACGGCGTGGCCGGCAAGCACGCGTTCGGCGCGCGTACCGGCGGCGCGAACCTCGTGCTGGGTGCCGGCTACCTTGTCGCCGCCCTCTTCGCCACGCCCGCGCTGATCGCCGCCTTCCCGCTGGCGATGCTGGGCGCGCTGCTCGCCATCGTCGCCGTCTCGCTCGCGCGAAACGTCACCGATTCCGGGAACCGTGCGCTCTCGGTCGGCATCGGGCTGCTCGCGATAGCGACGAACCTCGGCGTCGCGTTCGTCGCCGGCATCGTCGTTCACCTCGCGTGGGAACAGATGACATAATCGAGATTCCGCGGTGGCGCGTGCCTGCGAGCGCGCCGCCGAAGGCGGCCGCCAGGAGCACGCGCGAGGGAGTCGCGAACGCCCGCAGGGCGTGAGCGACGAGGCTGGGGAGGCGTGAGGTGCGGTTGCTGTGCTGGGCGGGACTCGAAGGGGCAGCCGCGAGAACGAAGACGCGCGACGCAAGGACCGCAGGAGCGAACGGAGTGAGCGACGAGGACCGCAGCGAGCGCATCGAGTTCTCGCGGCTGGGGCTTCGGCGGTCGTGCCGTCGGTAACGACCGTCTCGTACCGATCGCCCGCGACTTCGACGGTCGTCACCGTGACCTCAACGTTCCGCCGTCGAAAGCCCCCGACAGTCATCGGACCTAAACCGCTCGCACCCGTGTCTCCTCAGTATATGCAGTTCTGTGACGACTGCGGCTCGATGATGGTCTCTCGCGACGGGGAGATGGTGTGTCAGAACGACGACTGCGGCGGCACCGCCGAGCGTGACGAGGGGCTCGCCGCCGAGTTCGAGTCGACCACCGAACAGACCGGCGACGAGGTGATCGAGACGGAGGAGGGCGCGAACTTCGAGGGGAAACCCACCGCGAACGACGTCGTCTGCGACGAGTGCGGCCACGGCGAGGCGTGGTACACGATCAAACAGACCGGCGCGGCCGACGAGCCGCCGACGCGCTTCTTTAAATGCAAGGAGTGCGGCCACCGCTGGCGGGGATACAACTGACCGCGATGGCGGCATCCGAGCGACCGGCTCGCCGGTGGCCGCGCACGCTGCGCGCCCTCGCCGTCCTCGCGGCGACGCTCCCCGCCGCCTTCCTCGTCGGTCGCGCGCTCGGGTTCTGGCGGGCGCGGCTCGCGCTCGGCAGGCTGCTCGCGCTGCTGCCCGACGAGGGCGCTCCCGACCACGTTCAGGTGCTCCCGCCGCCGGACGACGAGTTCGCGGGGACGCTGCCGACGACGCCGGCCGAGACCCGCGAGCGACTCCCCGAGCAGGGATTCTCCGAGCTCGTCCGGGCGTACTTCCACGCGTACGACCGCGACGGCGAAACGGTCCACGAGGTCGGCAGCTTCGTCCACCGGCCCGAGGGACTCACCGGCGACTGGCAGGTCCACGTTCGCCTCTTTCCCGCCCCCGACGGCTCGACGGAGGTGTGGGCCCACTGGGAGCGGAACCCGTACGTGGCACCGCTCGCGCACCTGCGAATGGAGGGGTACGACCCCGCCCGCGGCGAGCGGATGGCCGCCGAACTGATCGACGACCTGCGGTGAACGCTCTCAGGCGTCCCGCAGCCGCGGCGCGAGGAACGCCGCGACGGCCTCCCCAACGCGCCCCGCCCGCCCGACGAAGAAGTGGTCCGACTCGAACCCCTCCGTCTCGATCCCCAGTTCCCCCGCGCGCTCGACGACGGGCTCCCAGTCGGCGGTCGAGTCCCGCGTCGCGTACAGCACTCGGACTGGCACCCCCAGTTCGGCGAGGCCGTCGAGCGCCGCGACCGCGTCGACGTCGGGGTTCAGGCGCGCGGTCGGGGCGAGCGCGCAGACGCCCGCGAGGTCGGGCCGGGACGCGGCCGCGACGAGCGCGACCGTGCCGCCGAACGAGAAGCCGAACAGCCCGACGCGGTCGTAGCGCTCTACGGCCCACGAGACCGCCGCGTCCGCGTCGGTGCTCTCGCCGTACCCCTCGTCCCAGTCGCCGTAGTCGAACCGGAGGCAGTCGACCCCGCGGTCGGTCAGGGCGTCGCTCGCGGCCACCAGCCGCTCGTCGCCGCGGTGGCCGCGCTGCTGGGGATGGGGCGGGCAGGCGACGACGGCCGCGTCGGCGCGGGAGCCGTCGCTCGCGGCGGTGTCGAGGGTCGCGCGCACGTCGCGGCCGCCGGGGATCAGGACGGTGTCGCTCACGAATCTCGAAGGGTCCGCCGCCCGGTCAGGGAACCTGCGTCACGCGGTCGACGTCGTCGAGGGCGGCGAGGTCGGCCGCGAGCGCCTCCTGATCGACGTTCGCCTCGTAGTAGAACACGATGTCGAACGCCCCGTCCCGCAGCAGCTGTTGACACTCCCAGACGAACTCCTCGTCGTCGAGGGTGAGCCCCTGGAACTGGTTCGACGAGAAGTCCGTGTCGTCGTTTCCGGCCTCGATGTACGTCTCGCCTTTCCCCGCGTGGTCGGCGATGACCTCGTTGGCGGCGACCGTCAGCTCGTGCATCTCCAGGTCCTGCTGGCCGTCGAGGGTCGTGTGGACGATACAGCCCACCAGCTCGATGTCGCCCGGCTCCAAGAGGGCCTTCGTACGGGTGTACAGGTCCGAATCGACGGTCTCGCTCATGACTCTCCCTTCCGGCTCCCGTAATAAACGGGTGACGGTTCCCGCGGCGGACCGACCCCCGGACCCGACCCCCTCAGCGACGCAGCGAGACGACGACACCCCCGTCCGCCGTCTCGGTCTCGACCAGTCCGTCGTCGACCAAGTCGTCGACGAGCCCGCGCAGCCACTCGCGGCCGTGTTCGCCGTCCGGGGCGTAGTCCACGCGGATCCGGTGGCCGAGCGCGTCCAGCTCCATCCCGTCGCGCTCGCCGAGCAGCCGCACGATCCGCCCGCGGAACTGCCGCCGGCTCCCCTCGAAGCTCGGCTGTTCGGGCACGTCCGGCGCGGTGAAGTCGCCGGTCTGATACGCGTGACACCACTCGCGCCACGGGCAACCGGCCTCGTCGCAGCGAGGGGACTTCCCGCAGGCGACGCCGCCGAGTTCCATGACCGCGTTGTTCCACACCCGCGACTCGCCCGCCGGCATGAGCTCCGAGGCGGCCCGCTCGAACGCGTCGTCGTCGTCCGGCACGTCGAACGCGCGGTGAAGGGAGAAATCTATTATATCGGCGTCTGTTATATCAGCGATTCCTCTATGACAAGAGGCACGACGAAATCTTAACGCGCTTCAGTAAGCTCTATACTCATTCGTAGTCGTTGGCACTGTCCCACTTGAATGTCAAATATTAAACTTATAGAGGTCTCTTCGGAATTGATCCTCTATATCCTCGTATCGCGCATGGATGTACGAATCAATGGCTTCTCTCGTAGATTTAAGCTCGCCACCGCTTTGTAGGTCTCCCCGGAGGTACTTGAGCCGATCCCGCTGCCATCTTTTTTCGATGCGGAACCAGGTTGTGAATCGGTGCCGACCGTAATGGGAACTCACGCCCCTGTATTCTTCTGTCGGCCCGTATTTGGGTCGGAAGTACTTCTTCCACACATCGTTGATATTCGTATGGTCCATCTTCCTCGCTCCTGATTTCGACAAGAACAACCAAGGGCGATCATTGTCCGGTCTACAGAGCAAGTACTCAATGAGCACTCGACGGAGCTCCTCATCAAGCGGCAGAACACGGGGGCGTTTTGACTTGTTCATATCACGGGTGTGCGGAATGTAGATTGCGTTTGGCCGTCCACTGAGAACGGGATCCGTCCCGAGTGTATCGTAATGATCCTGTAACTCTGAATTCGTGAGATGGATCTCGCTTAATTTGATGTTCGAGACTTCCGATGCGCGAAGGCCGAGCTTGATCTGGATGATTATCAGAGCACGATCCCGGATGTGTTTCACCTCTGTATTGATGAACTCTCTCAGGTCGTCAAGCGGTATTGGGTAGAAATCCTTAGGATCATCCTCACTCAGATTCAGCTTGTCTTTGCCGGACTCGAACGGGCTGTAGTTTTCAGGATGCGGAAACGACGGTTCATTCTGAAAATAGCTATACGCTTGATCTAATGTCGATAGCTTTGCTGCGACAGTACCGTCACTGTTGTGTCGCTCATTCAGATAGTATTTGCCGAACTCCTTCACATGTTCTGTCGTTGGCACCACCGGATGACGGTCATATCTGGACCACATGAAATTGCACCACTGATCCACCCGACGTTCGATAGCGACTATCGTGCGATCAACGTAGTCGCTGTCATAGACTGCTTCATCTAACCAAAGCTGGAACGGGTCTGACTCGATCGCTTTGAATGGCTGTGTTGAATCGCCATACGGCGGCAGGGTAGGTCGCTAAATCAAAGGCGTTGAAGCGGGAAGATTCGGTTGCCTATGACACAAATCTCCCGCTTCATCGGGGAGGTTGTGCCGGTTGCTCAAAGAGTTACTGGCGATGGAGGCGAATCCGCCGCCCCGGAAGGCGGCGGCGGATTCGCCGACTACGCACTCGTTTCCCTCCACTGTCTGCGAATTTACCTCGATACATCGTACCGCATGACGATCGGCCTGCTCAAAGAGATGCCACAAATAACCGGGGAGATCGGCCTTAGCGCGGCCGATCTCCCTGCGCCGTCCACGTTGTGTAAGGCGTTCGACCGGATCAGTATGAGTGTTTGTCGAGTGCTGCTGCGCCAGTCGGCGCAGCTGCACGATCTCTCCGAACACGCCGCGATCGACGCCACATTCTACGACCGCTCACCAGCCAGCCGCCACTACTGCCAGCGAATCAGCTACCGCGTTCAAAAGCTGAAAGTCACGAAACTCGTCGATACAGCGTCGCAAGCTGTCCTTGACGTTCACTGCTCGACGAACCGAGAAGGAAGTGACGCAGATCTCGCTGAGCAGATCGCCCGCCGGAACGCGGGCGATCTGCGGTCTCTTGCGGCCGATAAGGGCTACGACAAGAAATCGCTCCGCGAAGGATTACGCGATCTTGGGATCAGACCGCTGATCAAGCACCGCATCTTCGCGCCGTACGACCACGCACACAACGCCAGAATCGACGATAATCGCTACAATCAGCGCTCTATGACCGAAACCGTGAACTCGGCTGTGAAGCGCTCGCTCGGCTTCGCCGTGCGAGCGCGGTCCTGGTTCCGTGAGTTCCGCGAGATCGCTCTGATGTGTATGGTCTACAACATCAAGCGCTTCGTCAAACAGTGAATCTCTACGCCTTACAGCGATTCAACACAGCCCTTTAGAGATGCCTCGATGCGGCAAGAGCCACCGTCGCGCCGCGAACCTACTGTAGCAGGTTCGCTGGCGCGACGCTCCGAGACGAACGTCTTGGTGGAGAACATCGCTCATCGGGTGACGCGGTCGCGTCACCCTTGCCTGCTGTGACATCCAACTCCAACTGAGAACTCACCACCAATCCTCTACCCAAGAGCGCTAGTACGTTTACGCCGCACTGGTTCCGTTCCTTCTTCAACACGAATATACATCCCAGAAGTGGACACCACGAGCAGTCAGTGCTGCCTACGGTGGTGAAGTACATCCGAGGCGACGTGGGGACAGCAACAGATAGCAAGAGAAGAGACATCATGGACGTGTATAAATAGGACTAGGAGAATCAAGTTGCCGACGCGTATACAAAAGAACATCAACCACCTCGGCATCTATGACTGACAATATTCGGGACGACTGGCCGACACCCGGCCCAAACGAGCCTGTCCCGGCGTGGAACGAGTACGAGCAGCTGCGCGAGGCCGTCCACAACTATCTCGATCACCAGCCAGACGACCCGACGTGGGACGACATCTGGCGGGCACTCGGGGCAATCATGGGCGAGTACCAGCGGGATGCATTCGCCGGGGCGTTCGGCCTCGACGAGCCTGCCGAGACAGCCTGCATCCGCCGCCTCATCACAGGCGAGGCCGAATGCCTCCATTCCCCACTCGAAGCCGACAGCGACCCGTCTGGGCCGCCTCATAAGCCACCTGCCAGCGACCACGCGACACTTTGGCTCGATAACGGCGAGCCTGCGGTCTACTCGATGCACGTGTATCCGGGCAATATCGAACGGTTCGACGCCGACGATCCGCCCTACAACCTCTGGTTCAACATCTTCGAGTTTGCTGCTGAGTGGGGACTTGAGGTGTCGGTTCTCCCTAAATCGTGGTACAACCTTGGATCAACAGTCCACGTCGTCTTCTACCCACCAGAGCGGCACCGTTGAGTTCTAAGAGCCATCTATAGCCGCTGCTCGGCGCTACTGAACTCTCGTCAAAGCAATAGTGCTACTCGTTGACGTCGACGACGGTTGCCTCTTCAGTCGGCGCGATATCGAACTCGGCAGCGCCGCGCTCGATCTCTTCGGGCGTCGTCCCCTCAGCATCGGCAAGCAGCTCGGTGAGCTCCTCGTCCGAGATCGTGTCGGCGTCGATCGGGGCTTCGCGGCTCATAATTAACATCTAGCTGCCGGGAAGTGATATTTGTGACTGTCGGAACCTCTTGACTTCGCTCTTAACCAACACAGTAGACCGATATTGCCCATCTATTGGTTAAGATTCGCCGCGTTCCCACCAGTCGTCGACGGCCTGTTCGTCGATGTTGACGCTGAAGGTAATGCCGCAACTACAGTGGACACCGATCTGGTTCGCGGTCGTCGTCATGTGTTCTTTCGAGACCCCGCACCCGGGACAGTCGACGGCGAACGTGGCCATACAGATGCTTGGTTGCGAGGGGTGAAAACGGTGGAGTTCCACACGTCAGGATAGTTCATCATATCCGGATGCCCGGACCGATAACAACATGCTATCGGCTGTAGCTCGACCTATCATACAGACGATCGCGGATCGCTACGTTGGCCGGCTCGACGCAGTCGCCGTGAGTTGCTCGCCAATCTCTGTGACGATGTTCGTGGAAATGTCGAACGTGAATTCGATCCGGTCTGGATATAAATATCAGTACCTTAATAAATAGTAGGGTTAATCTCTATCGACTCTATAAAAACATCGTTTAAACTGAGGGAAGACTCTATGACATTTTAAATCGGATAGAGATAGACGACCGTTCTAACTGTTCCAAAGAGATTGATGATTTCGGTGTCTTCTACTTCTTGAGAGAGTTAATTCTAGTAGAAACGATCTAATGTTGATTGCTCGTCTTCTGGGTGTTGCTCGTCGTCCTGAGGTGTATTTAACCCTTCATCAGCGAGTGGGCGGCCCTCCCAAGGCCAACGATCATCAAATAGATTGACCTGTTTTGTGTCTGTCTCATCTTGCGAGCGGGGGTTCTGGCTCATTTGTGAGTTTAGCTGCGGCTAGTCAGTTGTCTCTCAGCCCCTTTCGACGCCTCGTGGCTTGTACGTAGGGTCTGGAAGCGTTACAGCAAAACCGCGAGTGCGATGGATTATAAATAGGTGGGCGCAAGGAAATCAGACTGAGATTGCCTTGCCTGCGGATCTTTCACTCTCGTGACGGTCGTCTGACACGCTCTCTTTCGCTATCCGATTGAGAATTTCACTGGCTCCTCCCGTAATTTGGAGGGTGTTTCTGTAGAGTCGATAGAGAATTGTCCGCTTACTGTATTCAGCGTATCATGAATGAGCCATGTGCGAAGCAGTAGGATGAGAACAGATACAAGACGACAGTGATTGCGATAATAGCTTAAGCCTCCTAGTGAGCGTCTGACTTAATCTTAAGGTTAGGGATATTCTTAGGGATAACCGTATCATGGCAGATCAATTCACGGCGGCACTCGATGACGCCGAAGAAGCCCACGCTCGGTATGCTGAGCAGTTAGGGCTCATCGAGGACCGCACACCGTTCGCGGCGGAATCACTCCCTGACACGCGGATCGCCGTCCGGGTTAACGACGACCTTCTCCAAGAGGTGGCCTCGCACATCCTCACCCGAGCTGGCCACGTCTCGGTGATCGACAAGCGAGGCGCTGGGAAGACGCACTTCCGAGAGCTCGTGTACGACGCGCTGAGCGAGGGACCACGCAGCGACGAGTTCGCCATCGCCCGCATCCGCGAGGTCGAGAGTATCACCACACGCCGGCTCTACACGCGGCTGCTCGATGAACTCGATGCGTACGATGAGTTGAATATCCCCGAGACCTACCCGCGGGCGACCGACGAGGTCCGACAGGTCGTCGAGGACGTCGCCGAGCAGTTGGAGGCGGCGGATCTCACGTGTATCGTCCAGGTGGATCAGCTCGAGGACGCGGCGCGGAACACGCGTACCTTTGAGCAGCTGCTCGCCGGGCTCCAGAGTATCGGCGATCTCGGCGAAACTGGACCCGCGTTCATCCTCTTCCTGTTCGGGACACCCGACGCCGGTGACCGACTCGACGAGCTGCGGGAGACGTTGTCGTCGCGGCTGGTCGCCAAGGACCGGTCGCTCGAACGCTTCGAGTTCGCCGAGACTGAGGAGCTGATCGCCCGGTGGCTGGCGTGGGCCCGCGACGAGGAGTACACCGACGGCTATCTCTCCGATCCGTACACGGCCTCGGCGATCCGGACGATCGTTGAGCGCTCGGATGGGACGCCACGATCAGTTCGCCAAGAGTGCTACCACGCCTATCGTGCCGGTGCCCAACAGTTCGCCGCCGGCGACGGCGTCGAGATCACTGACAAGACAATCGAGACGTACGCCTAAGCTTAAGCTTAAGGTTAAATCTATGAGCGATAACCCAATGACGGACGCATTTGACGCAGCGGAAGACGAACAGGACGAGACGAACGAGGGCGACACCGGAGACGACTTCGACGTCGAACAGTACTTCGACGCGCTGAACAGCGACAGCGCTCCGAAAGATAAGACAGTCGGCGTCGCGGTGACGACCGAGACACACGCGTTCTACCACGAACTTCAGAACGCCGATGAGGTCGAGGTGAACCCAGCCCAGTCAATTCGGGATCATTTGGAGAAGCTGGCTCACCGCCACCCGAAGGTCTTCGAGCGGGCGATGCGGAAGCTCGAGATTGAGCGTGAATTTTGAAGGAGACTATTCGACTACTGGCTTTGAACCAGCGTTGAATCTCCGAAATCGTCCAAAGAACCGGTTCGGTATGATGTACAGTAGTGAGAGATAGATTCTGACCGGGGGTAAGAGTATGAATTCGTCTGTTGTGATTTGGCCCCAACGATAAAGTTTAAATTCGTTGGGGCTGTATCCCAACATAGGAGAACGATGCCAGCAACGGTCGTGTACCGGGAAGAAGATGAGAAATCCGACGGGAGTCGGTACGAGATGGTCGCATGGCAGGTCCCGGTGACTGAGGACTTCCCGCAGGGACTGAAGTACAGCTTCCAGTACATGGACGCTGACGGCGACACGCTCCTGCGGTACGACAACTCACCGTACCACCTAGACGTCGGCCGGCATCATCGACACCCACCCGATGGCGAAATCACCAAACTGGAGTTCACGGGTCTCTCCGACCTGATCGACGAGTTCCAGAATGAGGTAAACGAGATCTATGAGCAACGAACCCACTGACACCGAACCCACGCACGACGAGTTTACGCCCGACCCGGATGAGGTTGAGTACCCTTCGACCCTCCGCATCACGTCGCTTCCAGCGGAGCAGGCGCAGGCTGCGGCAATTGAACGCGCCGAACAGTGGGAAGACGGCGAGGAGGTGCCGCACGTCGTCAACTTTGAGGACCGAGCTCGGCTCCGCCAGCTACTCACCGACCGACGGATGGAGCTGCTCGAAGTGGTGATGGATCATCCGCCCGAAAGTATTCGAGCGTTGGCCGACCGCCTCGAGCGCGACGTCCACGACGTCCACGACGATCTACACCTCTTAGCCGAGTACGAAATCATCCACTTCGAAGAGGACGGTCGCGCAAAGAAGCCGTACGTCCCCTACGACACGGTCCGGCTTGAGGTTGAGTTTGGCCTGCCGCGTGGCGAGGGGTCAGGATCGGCCGCATCCGCGTAATCGGTTTTAATGCTTCTGTTGAAATCTTCAGAGGATGATATGTTCTTGTGGTCGTGCTGAATATAGAGGGTAAGTTCAGCAGAGGTCGGTGTTCGTTTCAACGGATCAACGGTGAGCCGATTCGTTAGAACGAACGGGCGTTTCTATCGCTGACACGGAGGGGCAAGCACGCCCACAACTCGAAGACCAATCGGTGTACAGAACCAGACAGTGAATTGAATCGGTCAGAGCCGACACCAGGCCTGCTTCCCTGGCGGTGTTTCGAACCAGTTGAGCCCGAGCGGTTGAGGATACCAGACTCTCAGACCATCAGCATCTTATATCCAACTATAGAATACCATGTATGGTTGGTTGGCTCGATATCTTGATTACTTCATTTGTGCTGCAGCTTCTTGCTCTTCCCGGTGAAAAAGGACAGATAGTGATCGCTGCACTCGCCACGAAGTACGACCCGTACGTGGTCGTGGCCGGCGCAGCAACCGCATTCGGTGGCTGGACAGTTCTGGAAATTCTGCTCGGGAATGCGCTGAAAGGCGCACTCCCCGAAGCGTTCCTCGACGGCCTCACTGCGGCGTTGTTCTTCATCTTCGCTGCGTGGGTCCTCTATACATCACAGTTAGACTTCGAGGACGACACGAGTGACGAGCAACCGATTACCGATGGGAGTTCAGGGGTTGTTGATGACGCAGTTGATGTCGTTCCATCTCGCTTCGCGGGGTTTGTTCCGTCATTTTCGTTGATGGTGTTCGGCGAGTTCGGGGATAAAACACAACTGATCACGATCGGCCTCGCAGTCCAGTATGGCGCTCATCCGGCTATTTGGTTGGGAGAGATGCTTGCCATCATTCCTGTGAGCTTGGTGACGGCGCTGTTTTTCTCGCGCAGTTCGGCCTACATCAACACGAAGTGGGTGCGGTACGTCTCGGCGAGCTTGTTCGCGCTATTTGGGCTCGATATCATGGCGAAATACCTCCTCGGCTTTCACTTCCTCCCATTTTAACGGCGGATGAGAGAGACGGCTGCCCCGGTTCATTTCCTGATGTGAATAAAGTTCACAGACGAAACCGTTAATCCAGTGGTGACCCTGACTTTCGCGGCTTGATGACCAAATCAACAGCCGTCGAGATTTAACGACACGTCTGCCACTCCCCCATGCCCGACTCGCGCTCTGTATTCAGCACACTGTTTATATCAAATTCAGATGATTTCAACAGAGATAC
This sequence comes from Halorubrum hochsteinianum, assembly GCF_023702125.1. Taxonomy (NCBI): domain Archaea; kingdom Methanobacteriati; phylum Methanobacteriota; class Halobacteria; order Halobacteriales; family Haloferacaceae; genus Halorubrum; species Halorubrum hochsteinianum. The sequence continues at coordinate 1,768,417 of NZ_CP098415.1, forward strand.
TTAATCTTAAGATTAGCCCTAACCTTAGGTACGAACGTGTCATTGCCGACCCGTTCACGGCGGCGCTCGATGCGACCGAAGGAGCCCACAGTTGGTGTGCCAGGAGTACTACCACACCTATGGCACTAGCGCCCAACAGTTCGCCGCCGGCGACGGCGTCGAGCTCACTGACGAGACAACCGGGACGCACATCTAAGGTTAAGATTAAGATCAAACCTATGTTTGACGGCCTAATAAGGGTGTATTTGACATGGCGGGAGACAAACGGGCCAGGACGAACGAGAACGATATCGGTAACGACTTCGACATCGGCCGGTACCTCGATGCGTTCGACAGCGCAGCAAAAATAAGATAGTCGGCGTTGAGGTGAACCGAGACACATGCGTTCTATCACGAACTCTAGAGCGCAGATGAGGCCGAAGTGATCCCAGTCCAGTCGGTTCGAGATCACATAGAGAAACTGTTCAACTGTCACCCGGGGGTCTTCGGGCGGTCGATGCGGAAACTTGAGATCGAGCGTGAATTCTGACGCTGTGTTGTAGGGACTTAACCAACATTCAGACGGAACTGCGCCCAGTGGGCTCTGTTGAAATCCTCAGAGAGTTACATGTTTGTCTTGGCTCTGTTGAAATCCTCAGAGAGTTACATGTTCGTCCTGTGATTCCATGAGATGAAGACCCTCCCGAAGTCACAGATTCTCCGTTTTACTGAGAAGGCGATCCACCTAGCACGCCGAGCAGTATCTCGATACTCCTCGAAGTTTTCTAAACACCGCTACACACTCCCCCAGCACGTTGTTCTGTTGTGTCTCAAAGTTAGGAAGAACACGACCTATCGTGGTTTACTCGACGAATTGATCGAGATGCCACGCATTCGTCGAGCTCTTGGATTAGCTGAACTACCTACGCCATCAACGCTCTGTAAGGCGTTCAATCGGCTTGATATGGCTGTATGGCGTGTTATATTGACTCTCTCAGCGACGTTCCTTCCGACGAGTGGAATCGTTGGAGTTGATGCGTCAGGGTTCGACCGGAGTCACGCCTCTAAACACTACACGAAACGTGCTGAACTCACGATTCAGCAGCTCAAGGTGACGCTGCTGGTCGATGCGAAGGTGAACGCAATTCTCGATCTACACGTGACGACAACTCGAAAACACGATAGCCAGATCGCTCCGTCGTTGATCAAGCGTAACCCCGAGTGTATCGATATTCTGCTCGGTGACAAAGGCTACGACGATCAGAAAATCAGACGGCTCGCCCGGCAACACGAGGTTCGGCCACTGATTAAGCATCGTGAGTTCACATCGCTCCACAAGGCATGGAACGCTCGCTTAGACGCTGACCTCTACGGACAACGGAGCCAATCTGAGACCGCGAACTCAACGCTCAAACGAAAATACGGTGTTCGTCCGCTCACGACGCTGGTGGAAGCAGTTCCGCGAACTCACCATCGCCTGTCTCTGTCACAATATCGACCGATCACTCTGAGCGGTCAAGACAGGTGAGGCACGGATGGCTCGCCACAAGGGCTTTACTCCAGAATTATACAATCATTGAACATGAACCGAAGGTGGTTCGCTACTTGCTTCTGTTCAGTATTAATCCCTCTATCGGGGTGTACCACCGATGAGGAGTCAACTGGGAATCCGGACCAGATGTCAGAAGACCCGCCGGAATGGTTGAGTGGCACAGTTGATTGTGTACCAGTATACGGTGTTCTTGAGTTGTCTGAAGTTCGTGATTCCGTGAAAAATTCAGCAGAAACACTTGATTACAGTGAATTTTCAAACACATCTCAAATGATAATCGATTTTGCAATCAACAATCAAGCAGCAAAAACATGCTCAAGTAAGGGTGGTAGTGAATTTCAAGTACTTCAAGGAAGGATAACTGATCTCATACCCGCAGAAGATCGGAATAACTTACCGAACAGTATTGCGATTCAAGTTAAATCAAACTACTATTACATAACCGAAATGAGATCATTCGATGCGATACTTATCTAGTAGTCTATTTGCTCAGATTATTTGAGACCATGCGCAAGCGTGATCTTACGTTTAATTGAACTGGACACCCCGGAAGTATCGCCCGCAGTTCGTTCAGCATGCACTCTTCAGCGACCAGCTGTTTCATCCTATTTTGTGTCTGATGAATAGGATTTCAACAAAGCCGTCCAGTGTTAATTAGTAGCGATACTCACCGCAGTCAAATCGTCTCGAAGTGGTCGTACTCGCGTTCGGTCGTGAGAAGTGAGGCGTGGCGGAGACGATTTCGGACATCGTAGAGCGTGTTTCCCTCTTCGATCCGCAGCATCCGCCAGGCAACGCTGTGGCGAAGTGTGTGTGCGGAGACATCCTCGGGTCGGCCTCGTCCCGAGAAGCAGTAGGGACGGACACCAGCGCGACGAGCGGCTCGCTGGACGACGTCGTTGATTCCCTTGCCGGTCATCCGACCGGCCTTCTGGCTGGGCACCAGAGCGGGATCGTCGTCGACTCGAGCCTCGAGGAACTCTCGAAGCGTCGTGATGGTCTTCAGGGAGTTGTCCCGATCGAGCTCGAAGGTCACAGGCGGCGGGGTGCTGTCGTTGGGGTAGTCCTTCTGGACTGACGTTGGGAGCCGAAGCAGACCATCGTTGAGGTCAACCATCTCGCGGTCCACGTGGGCGAGCTCGCCGCGACGGAGCCCAGTGTCGTAGAGAAGGGTGGTGATCGCGTCGTCACGCCGGGGGTGCCGTCCCTCACGAGCCGCGTCGCGCATCGCCTCGACTTGTTCGGGCTTCACCCAGTGCTTCTCATCACCCATCTGTGGACTGTGCCTCTCTGGGAGCGGTCTAAAAATGTTCAATTCTATTGGTAGATTCGAACGCTTCTATAGTCGATCAGCCTCAACCCGCTACCGTCTGGTGGTTTTGTCTCGTGGAAGGTGGTCCTCAAGGTGCCAACCCCAGGGGTAGCATGCCGATCAGAGCGGGCAAAACGCGATCTGATAAACTTGTGAATGCTATATCTTCTCTCTGGGGCCGCTTCGATCCTAAGAGAATTAATCTTAAGATTAATCTTAGGAATAGGCCGGTGGTTTCTCCGGGAGGAGTAGCTGCGAGCTGAGTATCAGGGCGCGTCGCTGTTTTGTGGTCACCAGCCAGTGGCCATGTCCCAGAGGAGGGCGACGTCGACGACACCGAGGATAACCCCAGCCAGTAGCCACGCATCAAGTAACGATGTGAGGTCAAAGATCGGGCCAGAAACTGCGAGCTCGAAGGCCGACACCAAACTCGTCACCTCAAAGAAGAGCACCCCGAAGATGGCCCAGAGCACAGTCGCACCAGCGGCGATGAGAAGCTTGCTCTCGCTCATCTTTGACGCCCTAGCGACACCCAGCTACTGTCCATCGTACCAGGGCGGCGCACCGAACGCGTCGGCGTAGCAGTCCGGGTGACACGGTCGCTTCCGGTTGTCCGGCCATGCCCTGTCGAGCGGGACCTGCTCACCACAGAGGCCACACTCGGCGGTGTGGCCTGCCTGTCGGGCATCGGGAGAGAGATTCCGCGCCTCGATGTAGAGTTCGTGGAGCGCCCACGGCGTGAGGCGAACGGCGACACGCTCGGCCGGCTCGGGATCGCCGTCCGATGTCGTGGCCGAGAGCGTGAGCACCCAGTTGTCGCCCGGCTCGCCATCGGTCGCCGGTCCCAAGGCGATCGTCCCTGCGAGGTCGTCGTCGACGTAGTACCAGTCTGCGTCCCGGTCGACGTGGTAGTGACCATCGGGGCGCGGATCCTCGGGATCGACGTCGTCGCCCATCGTGTGTCCTCGCTGGGTCAGGCGTTTGCCTTCCGCCCCTGTCCCGACCCGGTCGTGAGCGGGATGTCGGCGTCGATTTCGTCGTACCACACGACCGGCCGCTTCGCCTGGCCATCCTCTTCGAGTTCGACGAGGCCGTAGTCAGCCAGCTCGTTCACGTTCTCGAGAACCTCTGGCGGGTTCCGGTCAACGAGGCGCGCGAGCTCGCGGATACTCCCCGGCTCGTGTTCGACGATCGCCTCCAAGAGCTCGAGGTTGGTCGAGCGGAAGACGCGACCGAACGTTTCGAGGTTCTCGATCGACAGCGTCGGCTCGCTGGGGTCGACGTCCTCGCCGGCGTCGATCGCTTCGAGACGCTCTTCGAGGCCGCTACGGTCGGCAGACTTGATCTGAACGTGGAGTGTCTGGGTCATGGGTGGTGGGGTGTGGGGTCGTGGGTTGGAATTAGTCGCGGGTCTGTACGTCGGTCACCGTGCTCGAACGGACTACCAGTCGTCGCGCTTCTCTTCTGGGAGCGCCGCCCGCCAGGCGCGGAAGATCTCCGCGAGGCCAGGGTAGTCAATCTCGAATGTCTCGCCCCCGAGGTGGAGCTCGTGGACGCCGTGGTGGTTGTCGAACCGGATGATTGGGTCGTCCGCACCGGCTTCGCCGTAGTGGTAGGCGTACTTGATCCCGTCCTCGAATCGCTCCGATGTCGGGACTGAGAGCACACGCACCCGCGCCACGGTGCCGTCGGCGTAGGCTTCAATCTCGTCTTCGAGTACGGTGACATCATCGCTCATCCACACACGTGTCGACGTACCCTGGTCCGATAAGTGTTAGGGAAAACCCTAACAAGAGCAAAGGAACAGATAGCGCCCACAATGGCAACACCGAGCGATCATTCTGTCAGCTGTGAGGCTACACCCAGATGTGGCTGATGCGGTACTACTCGTCGCCGAGGTCGTTATCGACAGAGACTTGCGGGACATTTGAAGCGACAAAAGTTAATCTTAATCTTAACTATAGCATTAATCTGAAATACTCTGTATACGAGGTCTAGCGACGCTAAGCAGAGTTCACACGAGAAGAGCGTGAAATACTAGAGTCAAACAGTCCGAACGCAGGGATTCGATCAGCTGTCGTGATCAATGTACTCGGCTTCCCATTCAGTTCGAGCTTCAATCTCTCTAGAGCCTCGGCGAGTAGTGGTGTACTCGTTGGTCCGGCGGTCGCGCTGGCTCTTCTCGATAAGTCCCTTCTCAACGAGCGTATCGAGATTTGGATAGAGCCGGCCATGATGGATCTCCTTTTCGTAGTAGTCCTCGAGCTCGTCTTTGATCGCGAGTCCGTGGGGGTTATCGAGTCCGGAAACTACGTAAAGCAGATCGCGCTGAAAGCCAGTGAGGTCATACATGTCGCAATTTGCTCATTCGAGTTTTGAAATACTATTGATCTGGTCCTGTATGGAGCCAAGGGATTCATCACTCTCGCCGTGGGTCACCAACTGGTATTTCACCATATTCTGGACAAGAGACCCATCCCTGTCCGAATGCCCCACCCATCCCTTGGTCCGGGCTCCATTCGTGTTCATCCCCACAATGTGGACAATCTACTAGCGGAGGGTCAATCTCAACTGCCTCTTGCTGGATGAAATGATTTCCTTGGTAAGAGTCACAGTGCTGACAGACGTTTCCCCAGACTTTCTTGCCGAGAGTATTGCTGTAGACCCGCTCAACAGGGGTTTCGTAATTCGCTAATATATCTCCGAGAGGCGTATCAAGATGATCTCCTCGTGGCCAGACCACAGGCGTTTGCTCGCCACACTGCCAGCATTCTGTTTCCCACGACAGCAACTTCTGGCGATCAACTGGGAGATCGTCTGGGAGCATGATGATTAAATCCTACTCTGATTGACTATTTGATTCTTTGTCTCTGGATGTGTTAGATTCCGTGTTTCGCCTACCGATACGCCCCGCTCCGCACCCAAATCGCCCCCTTGCTCTCCCGATTCTACATGTTCTGTTGTAGGTTTAAGCAGTAGAAACTACTATTCACCTCGACTATCATCCCGAGCGAGAAGGCACGAAGCGTGTCTGGCTCAACCAGACCGACGTGAACGACGAGGCTGAACCTCTAATTGATGAAGCGCAGTCCGGATAAAGAGAGTCTTCTTTCGACTCGGCAGACAGGCCGGCCTCCGGCGTGAGGAGACCGCGAGCGTCACGACGGAAATAGGACGGGTTCGGCTCACAGATACGCTCAGAAGCACCGAGGAGGATGGGACCCCCGGTACCATGCCGTCCCTATGGGATGGAGCTACCACCCATAGAAGACGTGAGAGGCAGATTGTATTGATGTTTCGGAAGGTGGTAAGCTGTCCTTCGCGGTGGGCCTTCGACGTGATCGCCACAGCTACCGTTACAGATTCAAATACAGTTACAGACTCTATTAGTTGTTACAGATCTTAATACATATTACTATTCTATCAAATGAAGATCTCAACTGTTAAGCGAAGACACGGGTACGAGAATAAATTCGGCGAGTAGATACCTGTTGAACAGGAACTGAAAGTACCACAATTCGAGATAGAAGTCGAGATCGCTGGTGAGTGGTCCCATTGTACGGCTCTCCCTGCTCTATCCATTTTTGTGGTGGTCTGAGGAGGTTTCAGGCAGTTGCTGAGGATTTTCAATCATCTCGAGAATTGTTTCTGGCGTGTCAATACGATATGGGATGCGTCCCATGGGTGAAGTAGAGCGACCTGGGGTGACACGGGATGTCTCGTGTTCCCGAAGGCGGGTCGCGTGCGGACACAACGAGGTTACACAACTATGGCAAAACGACGTAAGTTCCTCGCCGGTCTGGGCGCATTGGCAAGTGGAAGCGCGGCTGCGGTTGGTACTGGGGCGTTCACATCCGCAAGTACTGGTGACCGTACAGTGAATGTCAATACGGCAGCAGACAGTGGGTCTTTCCTGACTATAGAACCGTCTGGGGGCTCCAACGGAGACTACGCTGAAGAATCAGATGGGACACTTCAGCTGAATTTCAATGAAAACAACGACACCGGATCTGGCACTCTATTCAAAGGTGAAGGTGTGAACGAAGGTTCAGAATATACGTTTGACAACGTATTTGTGATTAACAACCAAGGGAACACAGAAGTCGACACTTGGGTCACAACCAGTGGGCTCTCGGGTGTTCAATTCTATCAGGACGGTAATCCCGACGATCGGCTCGAAGAAGAACTCTGGTCTACTGGAGGTACTAAATCGAATCTTAATATCTCCCAGCAGGGTGTCAAAGTTGGTGTCAAAATCATCGAAGAGGATTTGGACAGTGACAGTGTCTCAGGCAGTGTCACAATCCACGCTGAAGACTCACCAGCCAGCATTAGAGACTAACCCTGTTACTCTGTAGGAATCGATTCCCCCCTATCCATTGAGACAGTTCAAAAATAGCCGACAGATCAAAACATGAACCGTCGAACCTATTTACTGGGTTTGGCTGCTGGTACTGGCAGCGCTGTATCAGTGCTTGGAACCGGGGCTTTCACCAGTGTAAAACTTTCACGGCAGGTTTCTATTGAGGTAGTCCCCGACAATCAGGCGTTGCTAGCGTTGAAAATCCCCTACTCAGGAGACGCAATTCAAGTTGACGAGGGCAAGTTCACTATTGATGCCACAAAAGGGGGGAACAGTGAGGGAATCAAAGCTGGTTCAACCCGTGACTTTGGTGATTGGAACCCATCTGGTAAAGTGAAGGAACCTGCCCTACAAGTGGTGAATAAAGGATCACAGCCTCAAGCTGTCGAGTTCGCATACAGTTGGGACTCAGACGAAATTGGTGGGTCCTCTATGAAGTGGTTCCTTAGTTGGCAACCAACGGGGCAGAATAAGAAACACTTCGTGGTGGATCACACGCGCGAAGAGGCGAGTATAACAGCTCAATATATACCGCCTGGGAAGGCGATCAATATCGCGTTTCGCGTTGATGCGGGTGAAGCAGGTGACAAACTCTCTGGAGAAATTGCTCTGGAGAGCACGGCAGTAGAAGATGAGCAGTCAAGTCCCGGAAATTCAGATAAATAGGGTGGTCCCGAATACTGAACCCAGCGCACTCTCGCCGGCAGCCGTCAACCTCGACGTCCTCTTGCGTGTTTAATTCAATATATAACTACTAGAGATATATCTGACACGGGATCGTCGATGGATATGTCTGAAAAGATATTTTTGCGAGCATTGACCCCCCCCCACGTGTTCGCTGTTACAGTTCCGAAGATTGTTACAGGTTCTAAGACGTGTTACAGTCTATTCGTTGATGCCGTCGCACCCATCACGGGTAATAGCTTGTTAATTGTAGTCTTCAAATCACTCGCTCCTGCAGAACAGATAAGCAACTCTCCGAGGAAAAAGTGGTATCAGTAATTATCAACGCCCTCGTGTAGCAACTGTTGACTTCAGAGAGTAGCCCACGCGAGGGCTAAACCTCAACGAGTGGGAGTCTTAGAGCCGGTGAGCCCTGATCATACTGTGGACTGTGTTCAGTCAAGATTCTCAACCTTCTGTTCGAGTCGCTTGAGTCGCTCGTTGAAATCTTCAGGAGGCTCAGCAGCGGGCTCGCTCAGTGGGCGAACATCCTCGAGGGCGGCGTCAACGCGATCGTCGTCAGCCTCGCCGCGGAGATATAGCTCTGCGCGGTCGTTATACAGCTCTCGGAGTGTACTCGCAGAGACACCAATGTCGTCGGCGACGTCGGCGAGTGACTCGCCGCCGGCGACTCGTTCCATACCGGCACGGACCCTAAGGTACTCTTCGGGGTTGACCCGGAGATACCCATCGACGACCTCAAAGCCAGTCGGCGGCCGGCCAGTCCACTTACCAGCCTCTTGCGCAGCGTCGATCCCTGATTGGATCCGGCGGACTTTCTGTTTCTGTTCGATCCGAGCGAGGTCTCCCATGAGCCCGGCTATCATCTGGGTGACCGCCTGATCGACCATACTGTCGTCGACATCAAGCTCGAGTCCGACCTCGAGGTCTCGGACGCTCGTCTCATGCTCAAGGGCGTGTTGGAGGAAGTTGTGGATCTCGCCACCACCGAGCCGGGAGAGCCGCGACAGCTCATGAACAACGACGATATCGACTTCTCCATCGGCAACCGCTTCGCGAAGCCGGCGATACTCTGCGCCACCTTCTTCGTCAGTCCCAGAAATAACATCGGCGAACCGTTCGACACTCGCGTCGGGATACTCCTCAGCGACAAATTCCTCGAGCTCGCGGATCTGTCGCTGGTGGTCTTGGCGATCGGTTGAGACGCGGGCGTATAGCGCGACGTGAGTCACACTTTCCGTTTCACCCCGGTTAGTATATAGTGAATGGGTACTTTTCGTGGTTGTCTTTTACCAGTACCTTCTCGACACATCTCATTTCGGATTCTAGCAGACAATGATACTTTTTGGATCAGACATACTACTCAGACGAAACAGATGGAACGAACTCAAGTATGTGACAGGTTAACTAACATGAGCCCAGTAGAATTAGTTTCTGTTATTTCATTCATGGGTTCTGGAATAATAATGTTCACTTTACCTATAGCACAACTCCAGATCCACTTTTGGGTTGTCTTGGTTGTCGGATTCCTCGGAGACACCATCACTACTGGATACTTGGGGAAGTTCGATTTAGAGGAGCAAAATAGAGGCTATACTCGCTGGGCTTGCGGATCTGAGCCAACACTGACTTGTGCGGCAGGTACCAGAGTGATTCTCCTCGGTGCTATTCTTTTGCCGTATCTCTCTGTAGTTAGATACGGTTTTCTTCAGGAATACTATCCGGTTTACCTAACAGCTCTTTTGACTCCCATCGTCATCGGACTGATGGCTGCTGGGGCAACACTAGCCAATACTTACGGGATATGGAACGCCAATCGCAGATCTCCATCATAGTTGGATGTGGGTCCTCTGTAAGGTCACCTGTGCAGTACGGTGACTAACTCCCTACCGGCTACTAGATCCACTCAAATAGATATTCAGTAAGTTGAACGAACACCGCCTCCGATATTATTATTAGACAGGTCTCTCAAGCCCCCATATGGGAATTGTTCTGGTGTAGCACATTGTTGATGGACTGCGGTCTTGTGATTTGCGGGTGCGTGAATCAAATTGGGAGTTCACGGTAGGGGTACTTAGAAAGTCGATTGGTGTTCCCACTCAGCTAGCAACGACTGGATCAACAATCTCCTACAGAAGAGCGTATTCCTTTTCCAACCCAGCTATAATGAGGTTGTTCGAGGGTCTCAATAGTGAGTCAATCATCGCCCATGACTACATCTACAAACTGATAGATTTTATTGAGGTCTATCTCTGTAGGGTGATAGATTAAAAACCGGGGCATTGCTCTCTTTAGACTAAGTAAAGGTTATAACATTCCCGTCAGGTGATGTGAGTATCCAGATGACTCAGAAGACAATCGGACAGAACACCGGCCAATCGGGCCGGGTGAATCTGTCAGGACCCGAACTCGACCAATTCGATGCGGAGGTTGGGGACGCGATCAAGGTCGATGTCGCCGAGTCGAAGGGGATCGCCAAGGCGCTTATCGAGAACAGCACGGAGTGTGAATTCGTTATCGTATCCAAACCAGAATCTGATTCCTCATCCACAGGGGAACACAATGAGTAGTGAGTATCCCCCTCTCTTCGAGAGCTGTAAGCCACGAGATGATGTCTTAGACGGCTCACTTCAGGAAGACCAATTCGCCGCAAGTTTAGCTACGGTTGCCCACGACCCTAATAAGGCCGCACCAAACTACCGCCAGGCCTCCCGATTCTTTGAGATGACCTACCCGACCGAGGGTCTGAAGACGCTTTTGAGCAATCTGACCGGGCGCTTCCTCGCGAGTGGGACCGGACAAGCGACAGACTACACCTCCAGCATTCTCTGTCTCGACACGCGCTTTGGTGGTGGGAAAACCCACGACCTCATCGCCTCATACCATCTGGCTGAACACGCCGGCGATATTGAGAACCTGGGAGACCATCTTCTACCAAATGACGAGCGTAGCGCAGAAGCCTATCAGAAAGCCGTAAATGATGGACTCTCAGTCGACTCGGCGGTCTTCGTCGGTGGGCACGTCGACGCCCGGAACGCCCGAAGCGACCGGAACGATCCAAACGCCCCGAACACGAAGACGATGTGGGGCGAGATCGCCTACCAGCTCTACGGTGCAGAAGGCTACGAGGAACTGAAAGAGTACGACCAGAATCGGAACGCTCCCGGACAAAACAAGCTCAAAGACCTCTTCGAACTCGGCGCTGGCCCCGCACTTGTCCTCATCGACGAGATTGCTGCCTACTTGGAAAGTGCGTCGGCCGTCGAGGTCGGCAGCGCAACGCTGGCCAGCCAGACGCTAAGCTTCGTTCTCTCACTCCTGGAGACGGCGTCCGAGTCCGATGATGTCACCATCGTCTACTCAATCGCGGACACCGCGTTCGAGGAGGAAGCCGAGGACGTCCGTGGGCTTATCGACGAGCTCAACCAGATTGGACGCCGTCAGCATAAGACGGTCACACCAACCGACGAGAGCGAGGTGGGGCAGGTGCTCCAGCATCGTCTCTTCGAGGATATCGACGATGAGGCCGCATCTGAGGTGTCCCAGTCGTACTTCCAGTTGTACACCAACAGCGAGCGGCAGTTCCCCCAGGAGGCGACGGACGCGAGCTACGTCGACCGGCTCGAACGAGAGTACCCGTTCCACCCGACGGTCATCGATACGCTCACGGAGAAGATCGACACGATTCCGAAGTTCCAGCGAACCCGTGGGGCGCTGAAGCTCCTTGCGCGGGCTGTCTACTATCGATGGAACAACCGCCCGGACCACTACGAGCGTCACTGGGTGCGACTCTACGACCTCACACCGTCGGACGACGCTCCGAGCGGGAGTATCAGTTCGACCCTCCATGAGTCGTTGTTCGAGTTTGTCGACCTCAGTTCGGCTGTCTCCGCAGACATCTACAACGATGACGGGACTGCCCACGCACAACTCGAGGATCGCAAGTGGACAGAGAAGGGAATCCCGGCACTCGGCTCACACATGACCACCGCCGTTCTCTGGCATAGCCTGGCCTACGGAGAACAGGCGACCGGGATCACCCGGGCCGAGATGAACGAAACGCTGGGTCACCCGGACATTCGCTTTGACAACTACGACTCGGCCCTCGATGCGCTGGCGGGCTCGGACATGAGCGTCGCGTGCTACTACCTCTACGACGAGGAGCGGGTTCGATTCAAGTCCGATCCGAACCTCATCAGAATCATCGACCAGCGCGTCGACAATACCCCCGACGCGCAAGCGCGCTCGCGATTCGAAGCCAGACTGGAGAGCGAAACCGGGACTGGTGCGTTCGAACCAGTCTCCTACCCAGAATCGCCGGCCGATCTCCCGGACAAGGCGTCGACGCCACAGCTCGCCGTGATGCACATGGACACGGCGCCGGTCACTAAGGAATTACTCGAAGACGAATCGAACCCGGAGTCCGTCCCCGAGAAGGTTCAATCACTGTACCAGAAGTCAGCCACGAAGCAGGGCGGCGATGTCCAGAGTCGAGTCTACAAGAACTACGTCCTGTTCCTCGCCCCAGACGACGAGCGCGTGCGTAGTGCCGTCGACGAAGCCCGACACCTCGAAGCCATCGAAGCGCTCCTCGATGACTCTCAGCAGACCGCAGACCTCTCAGAGGACCAAATCGAGGAGCTTCGCGAGCGCCAGGACAAGAAGTACGGGCTACTCGGTGAGCTCGTCCGCGGGGTCTATCGCCATCTCTACTACGTCGACCGCGATGGGCTCACCCACATTACGATCAACGCGACCGAGGCGAACGGCGGCACCTCGCTCGTCAATGCCGTCGAGGAAACCCTCGACGACCGCCTGATCCGCGCCGACGCCGACGCGAAGGGTGTCGCGTTCTTCAAGCAGAAACTCTGGCAGCGGACGCAGGACTCGATGACGACGCAGCAGCTCGTCGAACAGTTCGCCAAGAAGCCGGGACTCCCGTACCTCCTGAGCACAAAGCCGCTGCGCAAGACCGTCGCGAAGATGGTCGACGAGAGCGGCTACACCTACTGGGACGCCGAAACTGAGACCGCCTACTGGGACGGCGACGCCGATGACCACCCCGAGAACTGGCGGAAGCGGGAGCCATTCGCTGACGCACCGGACGTTCGTACCTCGATCAAGGATACCGACGTGAAGATCGGGAACGACTACGTCGTCTATACGGGCATCGAAGCTCTCCTCGACGTCCACCACGACTCGATCCGACCGCCCGAAGCTACAGAGGTCGAGTGCGCCGAGGACGGCTGTACGACGATGGTTGAGCCGTCTGATGACGGCCCAGCGTATTGTGAGGAACACCGAAAGCCCCCAGAGAAGGCTCGCTGTCAGAGCTGCGGCGAGCAGTACGACGAGAGCGAACTGAACGCCCAGGGGATCTGCCCCGACTGTGCGCAGCCTTCGGGCTGGGACACGGCGACGAGCCAGATGGCGGCGTCGCGGGCGTTCAACGAGGTACGAACCCACGCGCTCTCGAAAGCGGCGTCGGGGGGCGCACCAGGCGTCTCGCAGGCCACGGTCGAAGTGGTGGGCGAGGATCGGCTCTCGAAGGGATCGTTCATCGCTCAGCGAGATGCCTTCACCGACCGGTCGGACGCGGTCTCGGTCCGGATGAGCTACGACGTGAAGACTTCGACGGGGTCGAGCTACAGCGCGGACTACCAGGGAAGTCTCGACGACTTCTCGCGCGTGACGAACCAGCCCGACCCGTTCGGCGAGTCGGTCAACGTCACGCTGAAGTTCCGTGTCGACTTCGACGAGCCCGAACGAATAACTGACGCCGAGGACGACGTGCTCGCAGAGTTACAGGCGGGCCTCGGCCAGACCAATATCGACGTGAAAGTTCAAGCCAGAGGACCGACCGAAGTACCCCCTGAGGCAACCCAATGAAGACGGGACTCGACTCAACGCAAGCCAGCGCGGCGACTGAGGACGCACCGGCGCCCTCCTTCGGGAGTAGCGTCTACGGCGGCCGACCGACGTTCGCGATGACGCGCCGCGAGGGCTCGAACGGCGGCGAGGTTACGCTGTACGAACTCCTCCCCGAAGACCAGGCGGCCGCCCGTCGTGACAGACTCGAACGCCGCGGGCGTTCGCTCACCGGCGAGTCCTTCGAAGAGGTCTTGGACGATTCGTCGGCTGAGGGTGCGACGCGCTGGGACTGGGAAGGATGGACGGCGGTGAAGATCGCGCGTCTCGACGGCGGTCGCTTCCGTGCTCTCTCCCCACTCATCAAGGAGACTGTCGACGGCGCGGAACTCGACGCCACCACCGTGACCACCAGCGGTGCCGGCGACCTCTTCCTCCCGGAGGCCGTCGGCGTTCGCCTGGCGCTCGCGTTCCGCGGCATCAAACCGCTCCAGCGTGTCGACCGGATGCGTGCCCTGTGCCGCGGCATCACCCGCATGGGTGACGAGGAGTGTTACTACTGGCACGCGAAGTGTCGCGCCCCGTCCAGCCCGAACGGCGAAAAAGCACTGCGGACCCTACTGACTGACCACCTATGAGTGAACACGACGACGATCTGAAACCGCTCGCTATCGAAGGACAGCTTCCGTTGAAAGCGGTGGGAATCGAGAATCTGCGTGAAGCTAACCCTCAGTATCTCCCACCTCATCGCTATCTCCATCCGTGGTTTGCACGCCGACCCACCCCAGCCTCCCGATTGGCGATTCTAGCCTCAGTTCTTCCAGAGGGGGTTGAATCTGACGACCTGCTCCGCTGGATGCAGATTGGCCCAAAGGAGGGGATTGAGGGGGATATAGCGAGTTATGTCGAGCGGAAGAAAGCTACCGAAAATGAACGAAGTGGAAATCTGGAAAGCCACTATCGATACCCCCGTCCGTTCACCCGTTCGCCAAGTAAGACGCAACGGGAAGAACTACACGAGACACTGAGACAGCACTGGGATGGGGAACTTCCGTCTGTCTTAGATCCGACAGCAGGAGGCGGCGTAATTCCTTATGAGTCACTACGCTATGAACTTCCGACTCATGCTAACGAACTCAATCCAGTTCCCTCCCTAATTCTCAAAGTGATGTTGGAGTATGCGCCGGAGGTAGGGGGCATTGAGTCCCAAGTATCTCGATGGGCCGAAGAAGTCAACAGTATCGCGTCTAATGAGATTGAGGACTATTTCCCCAGTAGCGAGAGAGGGCAAAAGCCGGACAACTACGTCTGTACATACAGCGTTCAGTGTAACTCCTGTGGCGCCAGTATTCCGCTCGTCCCGAAATGGTGGATTCGAACTAGGAGCGACGGAATAGACGTAGTTTCCAAACCGACAATTGGCGAGGACGGCTCAACCAGCTACGAGGTTATTGTCAATCCCAGCGAGGATGACTTAGAGGGGTTCGATCCAAGTGAAGGCCCCGTCTCTCGTGGCGGAGACGCCGAGTGTCTGAACTGTGGGGTCGTCACAGAAGATGACGAAGTACGTGCAAACTTCCAAAATGGTGATTTCGAGTATGAAGTGTACTGCGTCCGCTTTGTCACCGACGATGGGGACCATGGGTTCCGGTCACCGACGGAAGAAGACGAGGCCGCGTTCGAAGCCGCCAAGGAAAGGATAGACTCGGACTTTGAGCTATCTACCTTTCTCACCGATCCAATTCCGGAAGGGAACAAAACGTCAGAGCCACAGAATTATGGGATGAAAGAATGGCGAGACCTGTTTTCGCCTCGCCAATTAGTCTGTAACTATGAATACGTCAGGGCGATCAACCAGCTTGAGCCGTCTATCCGCGAAGAGCACGACGCACAAACTGCTGAGGCGATTTGTACGTTATTGGTTCTTGCATTCACAAAACTAATTGATCGGAACATTCGGTTGGCGGATTGGGATACAACAAAGGGTTATCCAAATCCCATGTTCAAGGGCAAAAACTTCGCCTTTAAGCGTGTATTTGTAGAGAACAACATCTCGGTTGGTGGACTCGACTTCCTGTCAAGTGTTGATAAAATCTATGACTCCTATTCAGAGTTAGTAGATTATCTGCCGGACGGGTCACAACCCGCATCGCTCTCAATTGGCGATGCCCGTGATCTGCCACAGGACAGTAACAGCATTTCGGCCGTCATTGCTGATCCCCCATATTACAGCAGTATACAGTACGCAGAGCTCTCCGACGTGTTCTATGTCTGGATGCGGGAGTGTCTCCAAGGTGTTTTCCCAGACATGTTCTCGCGCTCTCTCACAGATAAGGACGCCGAGGCAGTGGCCAATCCCGACCGCTTCACCGACGTCGCCGGAGAGGAAGCCTCAAAACGTGAATTAGCAAACCAGGACTACGAGCAGAAGATGAGCGACATTTTCTCGGAACTCTATCGGGTCTTGGAACCTGGCGGCGTAATGACGGTCATGTTCACGCACAAAGAGACGGACGCTTGGGATACGTTGACGATGTCGCTTATCAACTCCGGGTTTGTTATCACCTCAACTCATCCGATTACGAGTGAGATGCCCCAGCGAGCGGGAATGAAGAACAGCGCCTCCGCAGACTCTACCCTCCTCCTCACGGGCCGTAAACCACACGAAGAACGCGATCCCGAGAATGCGGTCCCGACTCTCTGGAGCGACGTCGAGGCCGACACGAGAAAGGCCGCGAAGGAGGCTGCCCGCGACCTCCTCGAGTCCGGTGTCTCCCTGACCAAGACCGACGTCATCATCTCTGCGTTCGGCCCGACGCTACGGGTCTTCGCCGACGCCTATCCCGTTGTTGACGATCAGGACGAAGAGGTCCCGCCACGGAAGGCTCTCGAAACAGCACGGGAGGCCGTGACTCAGATCCTCGTCGACGAGTATCTAGAGGGGATGGACGTCGACAACCTCGACGACATCACCGAGTGGTACATCCTCTGCTGGCTCGTCCACGAGGCCGAAACGTTCTCCTACGACGACGGTCGCCAGCTCGGGCTGGGTATCGGCGTCGACATCGACGAGATCAAGCGCTCGACGAAGACCTGGCGCAAGAGCCGTGGCGACATCAGCCTTCGCGGGCACGACGGCCGCGTGCAGAACATCAACGAGAAGCCCGAAGACCGGTCCAGTCGCCTGCCTGTTGACCCCGACGACCTCTCTTTCCCGCGTTCGCTGGACGCCGTCCACGCCGCAATGCACGTCTACGACAAGCGCGGCGAGACCGAGACTATCGAGTGGCTTCGGGAGCGCAACTTCGACTCGGACAGCCAATTCAAGGCGACGCTGAAGGCGCTGCTCCAGGTGCTGCCGCATAACCACGAGGACTGGGAACTTGCTCGGGACCTCGCCGTCGGTCGCACGAGCGATGTGCTTGATTTGGACTTCAGCCCCAACGTCTTCGCCGAGGACGGCGACGAGACGAAACAGAGCACGCTCGGTGGGCACTAAGCAGAATGCGAGCGTTCGGCGACCTCACCGCGGTTCACCTCGCTCTCTGGGAGCATGGTGATGGGTCGCCGACGAAGCTACATGTTCCGCTTCCCGCCGATCAGTGGCACGCCGCGATTATCGACCTCTGCTGGCGACGGTTCCAGTATTGTCTTCACGCCCATAACGAAGCCATGTCGGTCTACGAAACCGACATCGAACGCCGCCGTTCATTTGATGGGCGAGTCCTCGACCCGCTACCAGTACGGCTCAGCTGGGGAATGGGAGAGGTCGCCGATCTCCTCAGCAGCTTCGAGTCGACCTTCGATGCGTTCACTGCGTCCATAGATGCGTGCCGGCAGCGAGCGACGTTCGGAAACGAAACCAGCTACGAACTCCTGTCACGCCGCTGGCTGCGGGAGTCACGAGAGCTTCGCGACCGAATCGAATTCTCGCTTCAGACGTCGATGTGGGTCCAGTGGATTAGCGAAAGCGTCTGGCAAGCCGGTGAGCTGTCGACACATTTGCGGGACGAAGACTCGCGCTATCTACAACAGTACGGCCCCGACATGTTCAGCTATATTGCGCATCCACCGTTGCTCGTGGCCGTCCTGACCAGTGCGGCGATGGTCGAGGAAGTTGGAGCGGTCACAGTGAAAGAGCTTGATACAGGTATCGACCCAAATTTGGACGAAACCACGCTTGAGGAAGTTATTGGGTGGGTTCGAGACGAAGGATTTGCACCAGAGAGCGTCGACTTAGAGGTTCTTGACGACACACTCCGGGAGGCACGAAACGATCTCTCTCACTCGATGACGGCACGAGGGACGACAGTAACCTTGGACACGTTCGAGACGTACATCGAAGCAGTCCAGATAGCAGTAGGATTGGCCCTGAGTCTCGCTGACCGGCTGGCTACCGATGTGCTGGCAGACTTGGCCGATCTATCCCTGACTCCGAACCGGGACAATAGCGGAGCGACTGGAGTGATTAAGTAGCACCAGACTGAGATAGTCAAATAAGCTCACTAATGGCTGACCTTCAGACCTATTCTTGGGACTCGATTTACGAGAGCCAGCCTTCGACGAGCGGTTCTCATCTTGTTGACGAATTCTATGTTCCAGCCCTCGAACGAAGCGTTCGCTACGACCGAGTAGCAGGATACTTCTCTAGCAGTGCTCTCGCCGTTGCAGCTCGCGGTGTCCACGCACTCGTGGAAAACGATGGGGAGATGCGACTCATCGTCGGCGCTGAACTCTACGAGACCGACCGTCCTGTTCTGGAAGCGCTCTCCGACGAACTCAGCGAGGGCCTTGACGAACTCGACGACGAACGGCTCGACGCCCAGCTCCAACTCCTCGCGCAACTGCTTCGAGAGGATCGGCTCACGATCAAGGTCGCTGTACCACGGCGAGGGAACTGGGGCATCTTCCACCCGAAGGTCGGCGTCTTCCATGCCGACCATGGGAACTCGCTGTCGTTTGAGGGCAGCGTCAACGAGACAGCCGGCGGCTGGGAGCGCAATTACGAGCGCTTCAAGGTCCACCGAGAGTGGCGCGATGGACAGCGGGAATACGTCGAAGGCGACGTCGACACGTTCGACCGTCTCTGGGACAACGATCACACCTACGTCGAAGTCTACGACCTCCCCGAGGCCATCGAAGAGGAGATTATCCACTGGAAGGCTCCCGACTCCGATACTGAGATCGACACCGCCATCCAGATTGCACGCGGCGAGGCACCCCCGACCGAGCGCGACAAAGCAAACATTATCGCTGACGGCTCGCTCGCTCCCGGCGGATTGGCTCTTGCTGAAGAGGGTAGTACGATCACGCCCTGGCCCCACCAGCGCGTCGTTTCGGACACACTGGTCAACACCTATCCGAACAGTTTCCTCCTGTGTGACGAAGTCGGCCTCGGGAAGACGATCGAGGCTGGTCTGACGCTCTCTCGGCTTGGGCTAACAGACGATTTGGACACTGGTCTCCTTCTCGTCCCCGCAAGCCTGAGGATTCAGTGGCAAGAGGAGCTCTGGGAGAAGTTCAACATCAACGCCTACCGCTTCGATCGGGGGAGCGGAAATCAGTACGTCTTCCACGATGCATTCGGCCGTGAGCACGCGCCACCCTCTGCTGCAAGTCTCGACCTCGACGCCGACGAGCGGTCGAAAGCGTGGGTCGAGAGTCCAATCTGGCGGTTCCTCCATGACCAGCAGTCCGACGACCAAACCGACGGCCCATCGATCGTCGTAATGTCGTGGCACACCGCCCGGCTTGATGACCGCTGGGATCAGGTCGCTCCCCGCGACGAAGGCGATGTACGTACTCGCGACGATGTCCCAGCGAGCGCACGCGGACGCGACACAACCCGTCGTGAGGGCGTCTGGGACGCCGTCATCATCGACGAGGCACACAACGCCCGCTCCGGAAGCAAGTTCTACACGCTCCTCGAGCGGCTACGTGAACATACCCAGACGTACTACCTGTTGACCGCGACGCCGATGCAGCTGCACGCCGGCGAACTCTACGATTTGATGGCGTTACTGGACCTCCCTGGCGAGTGGGACCGGAAAGACCAGTTCGTCGAGTTCTTTGAGACTCGGCAGGCCCTCAATCAGGCGCTAAAAGAACAGGTCGAGAGCGGTGGAGGGTCTTCAGGGGGATCCTGGTCGGCACAAGCCACCTTGGACGAACAGCGGTACCAGGATCGGCTCCCAAACGAACGAAGGCTCTCCGATAGGGTCTTCGACGCGGTCGCGGAGAAACTCGAGATCAACGATGAACAGCACGCACGCGGAATCGCGAAACAGCGTGTACTCGAAGCGTGCAATCTTGCTTCGAACTACGGGGACCAGTACGACGGGTACGTCGAACGGTTCGAAACGGCGGTACAGGAGTACAACGTCGACCCATTCGAAGCGAACGAGGACGAGAAGCTCAAATACCTCCTCTATCCGGATTGGAAGGCCGAGGAAGAGTGGCTCACCTACTCACGGAACGATCAACTCAGTGCCCTCGATGATCTCTCAGAAGCTGGCTGGCGAGTCGTTCGAGACGTTCTCGCGGAATCGACGCCCGTCGACGCCCTCATCCACCGGAATACGCGTGATACCCTGCGGAAGTACGAGAAAGTCGGACTACTGGATGAGACCGTTCCGAACAGAAACCCGGAGCAGCGGAAGATCGAACTGACAGACGAAACGCGAGACGTCTACGACCGCATCGACGAGTACACGAGCAAGTTCTACAAGCTCGCCCAGCAGTCCGATGAGGCTGAGACCAGGGCGATTGGCTTCGTGATGACTACCTACCGCCAGCGACTCACGAGCAGCGTCTACGCGATTTCACAGAGTCTGCAAACCCGCCTCGAAACCCTTCGAGCACAGCGAACCGTGCTGAAGGGGAAACAACGTGCCACCAATCCCGACCGTTCTCAAGGTAAGTCCAGCCAAACCCTCTTCGAATCCCTCTCTGAGTACGAACTGGACGACCTCGACACGATTGACGAGGTTAGTGGTGACCTCGAAGACGCCGACCTCGCCGAGATTATCCCGAATGTCACCGACCAGGGAATCAATCTACTCGAACAGGAGATCGAAGAGCTGGAGTCGTTCGTTAATGATCTCAAGCGTATCGACGAAGACCCGAAGGTTAGTCGACTCATCAGCGACCTGGGGAAACTGGACCGTGAAGGACATAATCGAGTCATAATCTTCACGCAGTACACCGATACGATGGACTTCATCCGGAACAGCTTGACGTCCATCCACGGCGCAACGGTCGCAACGTACTCTGGTCGCGGTGGCGAGATGTATGACCTCGACAGCGAGGGCTGGACGACCGTTGGTAAAGAGCGTGTGAAGCGAGAGTTCGCTGACGACGACGGTCAAGTCGATATACTCGTATGCACTGACTCAGCCAGTGAAGGGCTGAACCTTCAGGAGTGTGGGGCCCTCATCAACTATGATCTCCCGTGGAACCCGATGCGGGTCGAACAGCGTATCGGACGAATCGACCGTATCGGACAGCGGTATGACGAGGTCACGATTCTCAACTACAGTTACGAAGATACTGTTGAGACAGACATCTACGACCGCCTCGACGACCGGATTGGTCTATTCGAGAAAGTGGTGGGCGATATGCAACCCATCCTCTCGGGTGTGAGCAAACAGATACGAGACGCCACCCTGAACGCCGATTCTGACGACCGTCAGGAGACGGTTAAAAAAGCGGATGAACAGCTATCAAAGGATATCGAGCACCAGAAGGAGGACGACCGCGTCGACGTCGGCGAGTCCCTTGATGACGTTGACGAGCTTGTAACACAGGATGTCCTCGATGAAGCAAAACTTGATGCGTGGCAGTCCTACAGCCACCCGGATCTAGTCGATGTTGGGGAGGAGGAATACGAGTATCAACCTCCGTTCGAGACACCAAGTCTCCAGTCAGTGTTGGTCGATAACGACGCGCTTGCTGAGGCCGGTGTCGAATTCACCCCGGTTCACGAGATCGACTTCGAGTACAATGACGGGGAGTTCGACTTTGCGGACAGCACATACCGCCTCTCAGTAGGTGACGTACCGATTGAGGTCCCAGCTAGGGATGGGGAACAGACGATTGCACAGACTATTGCGACTGCTGCTGATGAAGTGGCAGTAACGTTCTCGGCAGAGTGTGCTGACGAGTTCCCATCGGTTCAGCATCTTGCACCAGGTCATCCACTTCTAGGACAGCTCCTCACAGTACTGCAGGATGTGAGTGAAGATACGTCGCGACTCCAACAGCGAATCATGACTCGACCCGACCAAGACCAAGAGCCAATCGTGTGTGCGTGGGGGCGGGACGGCGTGTTTACCCGGATTGCAGGCGATGGGACTGTGGCTGAAAATGGACCGATGGATTCCCTTCCGACGTGGTGTGATCAATTCCTCGATAACCGAGAGAAGTCAACAAAGCAGCCACAGTAGCTGGGTAGTTTTGTAAGTATGGACTTCCCAGATGAACCAATCGATGCCAAATACTGCTCTTGAAGCAAATCTCCGCGCTATCGGGGACGGTGCGAGACTCGAACAGTTAGCTGTTGACTTGCTTGGTCGAGAAGGGTATGATGTCGATCCAACCGGCGTGAGGGGTCCGGATGGCGGGAGGGATGCGCTTCTTGAGCGTTCGGGAAAATCTGGTGTGCTCCACTGTAGCGTGACCTCGAGTGATATCGAGGAGAAGATCCGTTCAGATGCAAATTCAGCTGCTGACTATCCGGAGGAGTTCGATTTCTTCATATTTGCTACCACCACGGAGATTGCCGGGGTCAAACGGGACCGATTAGAGAACGAATTGGCGGATACGTACGGCTGGCGCGTCCATATCAAGGATTTTGCCCGATTGAGAAAAGACCTGATGGATGTCGACAACCACGATCTCGCACAAGAACATCTCCATGTTAACCCTCAGAATGCTCTCGACGATCCAGAACAGGATATCGACGAATTATATGAGGCTCAACTCGACCGATTACGGAATCGACGGCCACGCCACGGTGACATAGTAGATGAAGAACCGATTGTGGCGGTTCATGTCATTCCCGTTGAGTCGGTTTCGAATCCTCCTGGAATGATCGCAACCGATCTCCCTGACCCACCAAAATTCCACTCACGGTCGGCTGGTACCGAGGGTTTCGGTGATTTTGCAATTACAGCTCCGTATACGGGGCTGTCTGAAGGGAAATTCACCGAGTACGTCTGTTTAGACGGTAATGGCTGGGTAGAAGCTGTAACAACCAAGCTGACTATAGAGCGGAACGGGAGGCACGGGATAGCGTGGTACATCGATAAAGAGATCGTCTCCCTAATCGACCGCCTCCGGGAAATGTACCAGACTGTGGGCATCTACCCGCCGTTGTACGTATATATCACGATAATCGATGCAGCGAACTATCCGATTGAAAAACCCCAGTCAGTTTTTGGACCAGATACCACCCGTCCGATCAACGAGAATGTCTTCCAATTGAAACGGGTGAAGATTGAAGATTGGGACTCTAACATCGCGTTGGCCCTCCGCAAACCCCTCTATCAGCTCTGGAACCGTATTGGCTGGCGAAACGGTTCAATACACTACTCGAAGTGTGAGGATGGTTTTGAATGGAATCCTTATAGGACATAAGTGCTTTGTTGAATCCGATGACGGCGCGGGGATCACTGTTTGAGAGCTTGTTCGAGGTTGTAGACTGCGGCGGTCACCACGAGTTCGCGGAACTCGCGGTACCAAGCGCGAGGGTGGACAGCGGGGCCGAACCGACGCTTGATGGCCGAAAAGACGGTCTCGGCCATCCACCGCTGGCCGTATAGCTCGCTGTCCAACCGTGCGTTGTGCGCGTGATCGTACGTAGCGAACAACCGGTGACGCAGCAACGGCCGGACGCCCTCTGAACGGAGGGCGTCCCGGAGAGATTGGTCATCATAGCCTTTGTCGCCGGCGAGACTCTCGATTTTGTTGGTGTTACGAAGGGCAACTCGACGGCCAGTTTGGGTGTCGTGAGGCCAGTGTGCCGAGCAGTGGAGATCGAGGATGGCACACGAATCTGTATCGACGAGCGCCGTCGTTTTGAGCGTGCGTATGTGGCGATCCGAGCGGTGTTGGTAGTGTCTCGATGCCGTTTCGCGGTCAAAGAATGTGGCATCGATGGCACCGTGCGAGCCCGGATCGCAGATGGTCGCAGACTCCCGAAGGAACCCGCGCCACACGGACATGGGCACCCTCTCAAACGACCGGTACAGCGTTGAGGGTGCGGGAAATGCCGTTCGAGCGAGCTGTAACAGACCACGAACACGATCCATCTCACTCGCCCAATCGACGATCTCGCGGTACGTCGCGTCCATGTGAACCCGCAAAAAGTGGAGCGTGACATGCTTCCACCCGGGAAATCCGTTGCCAGTCGGATCACTCACCGCCGTTGGACTGGCGGCACAGCGCTTTTGAGCCAGCGACGCGGCTTGCTTAACGAAGCGGAAGAGTAGGTTAGTCACATTCGGCTCTTCCGCTTCGCTTCCACCTTCAGAGCGACGCTATCCCGCCGCCTTCTGCGGATTCAACAGAGCAGACATAAGTAGTTTTGCGACACAAAATTTCCTGCTCGTGATTATTGCGCTAATTCCGCCCACTCGAGAGCATAGCAGACCCGAAACGGGCGTTTGAGAGGTTATTGTTTGAATGCTTTCGCCACAAGCAGTGGGAAGACAAGTGTTGCCTCTGCTTCGACTTGTGTGTAGTTCGTCTGATTTTCTTTAATCTTCCCCCAAGAGACTGCCTCATTCGGTGGTGCACCCGATAATGACCCATCACCCTCCATCCCCGTTGAAATATACACCACGTAATCCGCTCCTCCCCGAAAGAGGTTCGTCATGATTGCATGGTGTTTCGGTACTCCACCCCCCACCGCGATGAGCCCCGTCGAGTCCGCGAGCAGCCCATCTTCAATTAGCGAGTCATAGTCGTCCAAAATCTCAATACCCACTTCTGAATCGTACCCTTGCCGATAGTAGTAGAGGAAGTTCCCGACCTCGGAGTCCGTCAACGCTGGACAGTACACCGGTACGTCGTTGTCCGCCGCCTGCTTCAGAACCGAGTCCTCATCCTCAAGAGTTTCACCTAACTCGCGTGCGAACGACGTCGGTGTTCTCACTTTCTCCTCTGCGAAAAAATCCTCAAAGAAATTATACAGATACTCTTCCAACCACACATACCGGTCAGAAGGAACGAAGAGATTCCCGAGCCGATTGATCCCGCGCTCACGGAGTGATGCCTCGTCTGCGTCCCATTTTCCCATCTTGAATGGCTTTGCCGTCTTGATCACGTCCTCGGTCAGCGATCCAGACGTCGTAATAACTACGTCTACATACCCCTCTCGAACGAGATACGCGACGGTCTCGCGCAGCCCCGACGAGATGATGTTTGACGTGAACGTGAGGTAGACAGTAGCGTCCGCCTCCTGCATGCGTTCGGCGATGTCGATTGCCTCTGCGAGCTGCGTCGCCTGGAACCCCGTTGTCCCATACGCGTCGAGCATCTCGTCAAAATCAAATTCTCCGCGAAAGTCGTAGCCACCAACATCCGGCGTGTCGGGTTCCTCATCACTCCCAGGAACGACGTCGCTGTGAGAGTCGTCTGTGTCCATACTACTGGATAATCTGACGCCGGTTTGAAGAACTCGGAATTGGTCTTCAAGCCGTTGTTGAAATCCTCAGCAGTTGAGAGTTTTCACCCCAATCGCTCAGTACAAGTCAAGCAGATACCGACCCGTTCCGGTTACTGTTGCTTGACGACGACTGTATCTCCAACGAGGTCACCGACCCGTTGGTTGTCGTCTGTAAGCAGTATTGATACCATTGCGACGAGATTGAACGTCGGGAGTGCATCAACGATCCATAACAAGTTCCGTAGTATTGACGCGCCGATCGTACAGTTTGAGCCGTCGGACTTGATAACGACCAGTCCAAGTAGGTATTTACCTGGTGTGTACCCGTATAGTCCCTCAAGGAGAAACCCGTAAACCAATGTTGCGACCAGTCCCGCGGACGCCAGAACGAGGAAACCGAGGTCACCAAGAGCTGCCCCGACAATTATAACGGGAACCCAGATTAGCCCCATGAGAATCGAGTCGATGAAGAATGCTCCGACTCGGTGCCAGATCACATCTCCGTTCGTCCCTCGCTGCGGTTGCGGATGCTTTTCCATATCCCACTTCTGTTACCCATCACTTATTAATCTTTGATAGTTCTGGAACGAATTTATAGAACAGCTCGCAGCCCTCGTCGACTGGCTGTTGCAGACGAGAATGTGTCTGGAAAATTGGATATCAACACAGCAGTAGTCGCTTGTTCTCTAGTGAATAGCTTCGGACATGGTGGTGTGCGGGTTCCCACGATTGCTCGTCAACGAAAGCTTCGGAAACGGTGGAGGGACAGTATTGAACTCACACACCACTGCTTCAAGTGAAATAACAGACTCCACTGGCGATGAGTTTTTTCAGCAGTTCTCCATGAGAGTGAGCGATATTAACCAACATGCTGGACGGTTCCCCCCGATCTACGTTGGTTAAACAACGACCTCGTGTGTTGATTATCGGTGTAATCAGCGAACTCCCTATGCGAGAGATTCCAATACAAAAGTATGAGAGTTGGTGACTAAGAGCTGTCAGAAGCCCTCGAGAGCAGAGTCACTCTTCTTCGTATGTGAGGTTCATCAGCCATTGGGAGAAGGCGTCTGACTGCGGATCGATTTCTTCCTCACCGATAAATGGCGAGAGCATGTCACCCGCCATTAGCAGTGAAAAGTCACGATCAGATGCTGTTGGTTCGAGATAGTAGGTCCGTTGACCTCCGTACACCGTTTCCTCACGCTGAATCAGCCCGGCACTCTCAAGCCCTTCGACTAGTCGGCTTCCTTTTCGCGAAGAGACGCCCAGCTCTTTCCAAAAATCGCTCTGATGAATCCCACCCGTCTCGCGGATCAGTTCAAGACCCGCACGTTCGTCCTCCGAGAGATCGGTTTCACCCTGTGACGCGCTCATATTCCAACAGCTAACGTGTGTCCATTATAATCGTTCTTTTTATTGCTCACACTTGTTATGGTATCGGTCGTGATTATTGTGCCAATTCTCCCACTCGGTAGCACGACAAACCCGCAACGGGCGTTTTTCGGTTTCGTTCAATCGACATTGTAAACCAATTCCTTATGTAGAAATCCGGGAACAAGGAACGGTAAATGTTACATAAGAAAGCAGCCGTCGCGGACAAGCGAATCCAGAGCCCACATCATGTCGATGTCAACCCTGGCCTGTCTATCGATTTCGTCACATCGCCAGTTGTAGAGCGGAACGGCTCATTCAGTACCGAAATCAGCCTAAGAAGCCTGTTCGCCTCTGAGTTTTTCGGGGACAAATTTATAACGAACGAATATGTAGGTTTTGATAGGTGGTATGTATGACCACACCAAGCTATGCGGGCGCAGAGTCGCACCACCACCCAGATCGCGGCATTGAGACGGGTGACACCGCAGTCTGGCCACTCCTTGAGTGCCTCGGTGGGAGCGTAGGGGCCGGCATTATTTTTCTCCTCTCACTCCCTGTGTTAGCCGATGTCATGAGTCCGCTTGGAGCCCTGTCTCCAACTGGGCTCCTCGTCGTGTTTCTGTTCTCATGGCTGTTCTTGTGGCTGCTCATCGCTGTGACTCGCGAGCGAGTCACCGACTGAGTGGTCACAGAACAGTGTCCACACTACCCTCAGTCGAACACGTTCGTAAAGTCCTGAAGAATCTCTTGTGACGATTTTCCATCAGCACGAGAGTGGATCGGACCTTCCCAGCATTCGATCTCGAGTGAGTAGGCAGTCGAGACCGAATCCGGCTCCGTTGTCACATTAAAAATCGCCGTCTGATAGATCGCAAGGATGCGGCGATCATGAACACTAACGTGATCGATGCCAGCTCGATTCAGGACTGCTGGGATATCCGTGGGACCAGAAAGAGAGACTGAGACAGTTGGTGAATCTGAGCCACCCATAGCTTCAGTTCTCACATCACACTGATAAACGATCCGTGCGTGAGAAAACTGGTCTCCGAGTAGGCTACCACGCTGCTCGGTAGCTCAGGAACACCCATCTCAGAGTTGGTATCGACCGTGGCTGGTCCATTCACCTCGTCACATCGCCGGACCGACTCACCGGTCGGCACTCGAGCGCGTGTGATACGAGTGTCCCGACTTGAATTCGGTCAACTCTTCGATCCGCGATTCGAGCTCTTCGACTTCGTCGCGAAGCTGGTCGGCGTCGTCAGCATCGCTCGCCGCAAGTTGGTCTTTCAGCCCTTGGAGCCGTGTCTCCTTGCGATCTTCGTCCACCTCGGCTTTCCGAACGTACTCGGTTTCTTCAGTCTCGAAGACGTCGCTTTCGGCGACGTCAGTCACCTCAAGAGCATCATCAACCTTCCCACGATCAACGCTCACTACCCGGCTACGGTCGATTCCGGCTGCTTCGAGCGTGTCCAGCACCTCGTCGTCGTCTTTGAGCGAGCGGTTCGTCCGAGCAGTCCGCTGGACTGAGCCGTACGAGCCCGAGACGGGTCGATCGTGATGGAGTCGGTCTAAGAGCATGTCGGCGATCTCCTTCCGGAGGTCGTTGGCGTTCCGTTGGACGTCCGAGAGCAAGGTATACAAGTCGATGAGTGTCCCTGTCTCGACTCCTTCGAGCGCCTCCACCTCGTGGCGTTCCAGCGCGTCGACGAGCAAGAGCGCATCCGCATAGACGTCGAGATCGGGTTCTGTCCGTTCGTCTGGAGCAGAGTCAGAGGACGGGTCCTCGTCGAGTAACAGCGAGGTGGTCGGCTCTTCCGTCTTGATGATCACACCCCGGTCGTCATTCACCTCGAATCGTGGATGGAGACTCAATATCGTCGGGTATGGATCCGCATCGGGTGGGAGTCGATCGAGGTCGAACCCATCGGTAGAGTCGGAGACACGTCGATACAGTGTCTCGAACTGGTCTTTTTGAAGCGGTCGCGACTCACCGCTATCGGTGAATCTGATGATGACACGGTGTTCCTGGACGCCAGTGATCTGAAACAGGTTGTTCGAGAGTGGTGTCCGGAGCGTCGCTCCTTCTGAGAGGTCATCTAACCGCTCAAGAAGATTGTGCCAGCTGACCCGAAACGACATGTTCGTACTGAGACCGGTGGACGCTAAATGTTTGAGGCTGTTTACAGAGTTCACAGTTGTATCCGAGTGCGTGGACTCTGATCGGATGAATTCGCAGGAGGGCTCCGACGCGGAACTCACCCTAATTGCCAGTTACCCGCTTTAGAGGGGTGTAAATCACCTGAATACGGACACCGAGACGAAGTAACAATAATTGTATGTATGTCTGACGCTCGGCGTGAGTATTAAGACGGAGGCCGGCGCAACATCGCAGTATGCACGGCTAGGCGATGTTTAGAAAGGGGGGAAGTTCCCCTGTTGGCAGCAGGGGCCGCTTGGGAAGGGACAGGATGGCACCTGTCCGAGGATATCTCCTATTCCTCATTTCTTCCGAAGTGGTCTTAATGGTTGCGGTGGTGAGAGTCATCTCCGGCTTTCGCCGATAACCTTGCCTGCTGTCTCTGAGGCGGCCGATTACCCGATTTCGGCCGTAGCGTCGAGCACGTGCGCGGAGAGCGCACTATGCAGGACCACCCGGCTCATGGAGGTGTGCCAGCGGCGTGAGTCGCTTCGCTGTCGTTGGCTGTTCCAACTGTAGTCAACACTGGGTCATCGAGGACGCCGTCAGTAGTGAAGCTGCTACCGCTCGTGAGTGCCCCCGGTGTGGGAGTCAGTATTCAGATGGCCAGTTGCGACGTCGAGCGAGAGCGGACACGTGGGAGAACGCTGTTGAGCAACGGTCGGCGCTTCTCGCGACCACTCGCAACGCCAGCGCTGAGTTCGACGAGGTTGGCCGCTACGGCGATCTTGAAGACGAGTGGGACCGCGACCTCGTCGGCCAACCGCTCGGCGTACAAGTGCTTACAGGAGCCTTCTCAGACGATCAGCACCTCGACACAGCAGAGCGAGAGACATCCGACAAATCCGATCAGATCTCTCGTCAGCTTGGAGATCTCCGTTGTGATGAGGACGCAGGTCTCTGGATGGTTCAGCAGTACCCGGCTGTGTCGTCTGGGACAGTCCACCTCGATAAGGAGAGTCGGCCGGGTGAACTCTGGCAGCGTCTTGTTGGGGTCCTCGAAGCCGATATTGCGCTCGCCGTGCGCGAACTCGTCGGTGGCGTCGCTGATGGGGTCGCCTGGCAGAGGCTTGAATCGATTATCGACGATCGGTTCGGGACAGTCGACCGAGAGGCCCTTCCAGACGCGGAGAGTCTGAACGGGTCGATCGTTGCGTCGACGCTGTTGAGCTTGTGTAAGGACGTTGAGTCCGAGCAGCACCAGCAGGCGCTCGAACTGCTCGAGAGCTTTGGGAGCGCAGAGTTCGGCCCGCTTGGCATCGGGTTCCCTGGTGAGCTTGCGGATGTTCGCCGGGTTGTGAAGCCGTTGCTCGCAGCCGCAGACCATACGCCGACACTCACTGTGCGGATCGATGAGTCATTCCGGGAGATCGGCCACGCCGACCAACGCCGGCGGATGGTCCAGCTGCTCAGTTGGCTTGGCCACGGTGTGGACGTCCGGGTCGTGTTTGAGTCGTCCATCTGGATGCGGCGCTTTGCTTGGAGTTATGATCCGGAAATCGGCGTCGACGAGTTGGATGGGAACGTCCCGGACGTGGCAGCGTTCGATGTGAGTTCACAATGCGATACAGGCCAGCGCGCTCACGGAACTGTCGACGACCATGTCGCAGCCGCGTGTGAGGCGCTTGAGGCGGACGGCGAGGTTGTCGCAACCCTCGCCCGTATTGGTGCGGAAGCCGGCCAGACAGCTAGCTACGAGGCGCTCTATGAGGCTGCTCCGTACGACGACCCCGACCAGTCCCGGAACAACGTCGCGTACCACCTGCGCCAGCTTCGCAAACACGAACTCGTGACCGATCGCATCGCGACTAGCGACGGGAGCAAAGTCGCAATTCGCCCGGCTGGGGTACAATTCCTCGAAGAAATCGGCCGATCTGGAACGCGACAGAAACCTCTTCAAAATTTTGTGAGTCGGACCGGAAAATCCGCCGACAATCTGGAGTCTAGACCCGCGCACACACGTGAGGGGGGGACCGGCTGGAGCCGCGACCGCCTCCCAGCACTCCACACCATCCAGCCGCTTCCCCGCTCTACGTACCAGGCCGCCGTCGCGGCGACCCCCGAGAATGGCGTCGCAACTGTCGATGCGGCGGTCTCCGAGTGGGACGATCGAGCGGCTCCGCGCCGCTACATGGACTGGGACGAGAATCGCCTCGCTGTGGCCGCCGAGGTCGATAATCCGATGCAGTGGGCGGTCTGTACTGCTCGCTCGTTGGCTGATACATTTGTCTGGGACAATCTGCTAACTGACGACCGGCTCGACGAGAATGGCGACTTCCGCCGACTCCTCCAAGAGGCACCTGGAGTTCTCCAAAATAGTGCGTGCCTCGGGTGGATCGCTGAGGAAGACGAGCTGGTTGATGATATCGGTGAGTTTGGCGACCGAATACAAGCTGTTCTCGAGGAGATTTGCGAAATGACGCGGGACATGACTCACGGCGAGTACCGCGAGTATAACTCTCGGACAGCCTTCCGGACGAAGATTCTCACCGAGTCTCTCGGTGTGATCGGCGTGATGACCCGATTACTGGACTTCGCCGGTGTCGACATCCTTCGAATCGGTCAGATGCCCCGGTTGAAGAGTGATTTCGATGACGAGAAGCTCTCGAGTATCGCGAAGTTCGTCGGGATCAACTCGGCGATCGGGTCGAAGTACGGGATGGCGTCGGTGTTCCGGCAACTGTTCGAGGACCGTGACGAGGTGCTCCGGTGGTCGATGGACGTCGATGTCGACGCCGCAGAACCGTTCGGTGAACTCATCGGCTCGTGGTGTCTGTTTGCCGATTACGGCGAGCGCCAGGAAGTGTTCGCTGAGAAGCTTCGATCCAACGTTTCGCCGAAGGACATCCGGGATGACGCCCCCGAGATCGGCGTCCGCGTCCCTGTCCAGACGTCGACGAGCCGAGCCCAGTACCGGGATCTGCTCGAAGAAGCGCTTGAGGAGAAGAATCTCCTCACGACTCCAGAGGCAGTATCGGTGCTTCACGGGTTGTGTCGGTCACCGCTCGCAATCGCGAACGGCGTCGCCCGAGGCTTGGAGCCGGAAGCCGAGACGCGACATATCCGGTCTGTCGAACTCAGACGTATCATCGCAGCCCTGTCACCAGAGCAGGTCCTCCGGGATGCGTCGTCGACGCCGCGAAAGGCGCTCGTGGCACTCGCCGGCGCTGAAGAATTCCTGACGCAGTCAGCACTCGCCGAGAGAGCTGGTGTGTCGGCTCGCTCGCTTCGTGACCACCTCCCCGACCTCGTCGATGCTGGGATCGTCGCGACGGCAAATGCTGGCTATCGACTCCAGCTGTCGTTTGAAGAGACGGACCGCAGCGACGGAAAACTGCCTGAACGGTACCGGGATATCTACCCACACTGGGTGAGCGATCCGACTGTTAGCAACGACGTCCACGCTGCGGCTGGAGCGTTACGGACAGCTCGGGATCATCACGGACCGGATGGACCCGTCTCACCAGAGGAAGTCGGGTTCGCTGGCGATGTCTTGCTGGAACTCACAGAGCCATGGCCGTTACTCGATGAGGTGCTCCCAGCGCTGTGGGCGGTGACCGCGAGAGCGTGCTATCGAGACGATGCCGCCGTCGCTGGTGGTGCCCTCGTTGAACGTGAGGCTGAGATAATGGGAAGACGCCCACGCCAGTTGAGCCTTCAAGAAGCGACTACTGGAGAGCTTGTCGGATGAGTGCTGGAGGAATTAAGATGTCTGTCATCGATGATCTGTAAAATCCGAGATTTAATCGACACGTGATATATAGCGAATCCAGGCAGCACTAACTCCGTGATTATATTACTGAGTAGCGAATAAATAAGATAATGAATCGGCAGGATCGCGCTGTCACTCCTGTTATCTCGACTATTCTCATGGTCGCTATTGTCGTTATTTTAGCTGCGACAGCCTCTGTGTTCTTTTTTGATGTTGCAGGAAGTGTCACTGAGCCCGCACCGAACGTCGCCGATACGACTGGTGAATTCGAAGTTGCCGATGGAAGAGCCGGTGACAAACAACTCGTTAAAATCACTCATATCGCTGGTGACGGGGTCCGGGTGAACGAATTGGAAATTGTTGTCCGGGCAACCGGCCCTGGCGTAGATACTGACGCTAGGTTGGTTGATCTTCCGGCTGATGGCTCATCATTTGAAAACAAGAACTTTGCTGACGGTGATCCTGATAATCTAATTGATGATGGAGATAGTAGGCTCTGTTGAAATCCTATTCTTCAGACATATTCACGCCTGAAACAGCCGGTCGATGAGAACTGCTTACTGAACGGCGTCAGTGTCCGCGGACGCACCTACTGTACTCTTATTGCTACAAGCAACCCGTAAAGGGTTGTTCCCCCAGCAATTACACTTAATAAAAATGAGTTATAAGGAACCGAGAGCACAGCGGCGGTAATACCTACCAATGTGATCTCGATTGCGAATAGCATCTCTCTCAGATCGCCCATAGAAGTGTGTGAGTAGAATAACTATAATAAAGTAGCCATGTTTATTGAATCCTCCTTGGATCTTACATCCTTCGTCTGTACTGAGCGATTAAGGGTGTGAAACTATCAGATGCTGAGGATTTCAACAGAGCCAGATAGTACTAAAAATAGTGTTATCACATCGGATGGAATAGACGTGTGGTCTGCGGGCCAGACAATCACATTCCGAATAAATACTGGTACGGCTGATTTTCGTAAGGGCGAAACTCCAGATGCCGACGAAGTTGAAGTTGTGATTGTCCACACTCCGTCTGGGACGATTATATCACAGAATACGTTCACGGCCTAGCGATTTGAAGAGAGTGTTCTGATACCTCAAGCCAAATTTCTCAGCGCTGTACCTGTGTTCTCTATACGGCACAACCTAGATCTGATTACTATCTCAGAGTAGCGTAAAACGCGAGATTTAGGTACGTTGGATAGCTTAGACTCGTGATACTTGATGATCGAGATTCCTGATTCGCTTCGCTCTGTATTCAGTGCTCAACTCGAAGAACGTGATGGGTCATATGTCGTCGATATTCCGGCGAGTGAAATCGAACATGACACGCTCGCTGCCAACGAAACGTACCGCGTCGCGATCTTGGCGTCAGAACTCTCGACAGACCAGAAGACTCACCAAGAGCAACAGCAATCGACTACACAAGATACGGCTCCGACGTCGGACGGTCCTCCGGTAAATGAAGGTGAGGTCCGCGACGTGACGATCGAAACGACTGGTGATCAGGGCGACGGCATCGCGAAGGTTGAACGCGGCTACGTCGTGATCGTCCCCGGCGGACAACCAGGTGATGAGCCGACGGTCGAGATCGAACAAGTACAAGACAACGTCGCGTTCGCCAGCATCGCCGAACGCAACTCACGAGCGCTATAACGTCGTTGTACTGGCGACTTCTGTTGGTCGACGTCGTTGTGATCCTGACCGTCTCGATCCACTCCTACTCACTTCCGGGTTTCCCGACGTACTCCGATTTCATCGTCCCATTCTCACGATAGTAACGATAGAGATACGGGCCATGCATATCTGCGGGATCCCCGCTAGCGCACTTACAATTATCGTCGCCACAGGTCACCTTCTCTTTGACGACGGTTCCGGTGCCCTCACTATCCGGCTCGTCGACGGGCTCGGCGGTCTCGGGGAGTTCATCGGTGTCGACAGACTGTTCGCGGTACTCGGTGAGCGCTTCCACGTAGGCCTGTACCTCGTGGAGCGTCTCCGTATCCTGTTTGGGGAGTCCCTCTGCGAGATACTTCGGGAGCGAGGCGGGTGGTGACGGCTGCTTCATACCTTATGTAACAATTGGAGTCACTTTAACGCTCGTCTGATACATAAGGTATTGAGATCGCTCCACCAACTGTGAGCGCTTCAGTGATTACTTGAGATCGTAGGCCGCAATCTCGTAAGAGCCACACTGTGGACATTCATCGACGTCCTTCTCGACGCTGTATCCACAGTAGCGACACTCGTGGTGCGTTGTCGATGGCGGCTCAAGCCTGACGATCTGCTTGATGAATTGTTTACTGAGCATTAGTAGGGTCGACGATTTCGCCACAGCCGGGACATTCGGCCCACACGCCTGGGTCACCGCTAGCTGTTTCATAGTGGATGATCGCGTGTCGATCCGTGACTGTCTTGCCGCAGAACGAGCAGGTGCCACGGACTGTCTCTGGGTTGTCTGGAGTCATCCTCACGATCTCGGGAGCTATGTTTAGGGGAGAGGGAGCGTGTGACACTGTTTTAGACCTGACTCGGTTGTTAAAACCGACTCAGCTGTGCTCCCTCTCCTCAAAGTTAGAGACTCTGTAACTTATACTTCGGGCGAGCGGGGCGAAAGTACTGTTCCGGGACAGCAGTGTGACCGCTGATCGTGGGTAGCTATCACGCAGTCACGATAACTATTGATCATAGTGGACGTCCAGCTGTCCTCAGGATCGACACGTTGTTCCGCAGCTCGTGGCACGCTCTCTCCAATCTGACCCCCTTCACCGACGCGGTGGCTGTAGATTCTTCATTTTGAAATCCGACTGAGCGACAAACTGTCCGGCTAGTTCAGCTAACTTCCGGGTTCGCTGGATGTCGGCCAGATTGTGCTTACAGAGTGGAAGCCAGTCACCTGCCTGGAACGCGTCAACGGCTTCAGCGCTATCGTCGAACGGGTCGCACGTCTCCTCACCGACGAGGACATCATACACCCCAACGAGATCAGTTTGATCTTGTGTATTGAACCGGTCAACCACCTGTATCATATCGGCGTACGCGATGTCACCAAAGGGCCACCGCAGTCCATGTTGGAGAAATCGTGTCCGACAGAAGGGGAGATCGAACCCACCGTTCCATGTCTCACCGTTGAATGCGGTCACGTAGTGGGTGTCACCATCAAGTTGGTTCGTGACAAACGACGCGACCAGCTCAAGCAGTTCGCCCTCGTCAGCAACGACGTCGAGCTGGACCGTCCCAGTTGACTCCTCATCAAGCGCCCTCACCAGCGTGTTGCGATCTACCTCGCTGTGGCCGCCAGTATTGAGAATAAGCGATTCACCGAGACCGTGTGCGAACCCAGCAACGGTGATGACCGCGTCCGCATCGAATCCAGAAGTCTCGATGTCAAACGCAACTGGAGCGAGTCGTGAGTCACTCATCTGTGAGGTCGATAATATCTTCAGATTTGAATTCATCTATCGAAACGCCCAATCGCTTCAGAAGGAGATGCCACGATATTTGACGGCATCGTTGCTCACCCATCGTCACATGGTCTTCCAGAGACCACCTATCGAGAACGTCGTCAATCTTCTCAACAGGTACAATCAGTTTTCCCACTTCCTTTTCGATCCCATCTATAACGGCATACACGACAAAAAAGTAAATCGCTGTTCGTGAATCGTAAACTGAGTTTTCAGCTTGGAGTCGGTTATGATGAGGCCACCAGATCCGGAACTGACCGTATCGACCCAATTCTTTGTTGCTACTCTGATACCGGTTGACGCAGGACTTGACCTCTACATAGTAGGGTACCTCACCGCGAATGTAGGCGTCAACGTGAGGTTGTACTGACCACCGATTAATCAATCCCAATTCACTAAATATGGCGTTAGCGAGGCGTTCCGCGTTGTATCCCCGGCCAGAAGCAGTTTCTCGTCCCCGTCCTTCACATGTGTTGGCGTCTATTCCTTCGCGAACATCTTCCAACTTCATCTCAGGATTGACGATGTCGGGATTACCAGAGGAGTTTGCTGTCATAGAATCCTCATCGTTACCACGCCAGAGGCAAGCCTCGTGGGAAGTTGTTCATCAGATAGCTTCGCGGCTTCTGAACCCATTTGTTGAATGAGTCCATTCCGAGCCACTCGAAGCAGCGAACGATATTGTGACACCATGGCTCACAAGTTGGATACGTAGAGCAAATATAAAAATCTCACTAATGAGTGAGGTTAAAATCATCAAATAGTTATCGCATCTGATATATCGGTCGGAAGGATGGTGGGGAATAGAGGAGAATCTGAGTGAGAGAGCCAGCGCCGTGGATGCAGATGCCGATTGACGATCGGATTCTCGAGGCGCTAGACACATCTGGGCTGGTCCTGTCACCATCTGTAATCGCATTCAACATCGACAAGTCGAGAAGTGAAGTGAACCGCCGACTCTCAGAACTTGTCGATCATGGCTTCGTCGAACGCGTCAAGCGAGGATACTACGAAATCACTAACGCGGGCAAACAGTATTTGGCTGGAGATATCGATCCTAACGACATCTGAGCGGACTACCCATCAATGCTGGTTCCTATTAACAAGCCCTGATGAGTTATATTTGATAATGAGCGACGCAGGGACAGACATTATAATAAAAGGCGAGATACACAGTTCCAACGCCGATCTCGAGGAGGAACGCGAGATCCTCGTTGAAGGGGTGGATCACCTCATTCTTGAAGGCCAAGCCGAGGAAGCCGAATACAGCCTCACACAGCAGTGGTACGGCTGGATAATGCTCATTTTTCAATATTTATTCGCTCGTCAAATCTACGCTGATCACACCATCCTCGAAGACCTTGCTGATGCGCAAGGCGCCGATACCGAGTACACCAGAAAAACCGATCTCGACGTCCTTCACAACTCACACGTACTCGTACAGATGTTCGCAGTCAGCCTCTTTTTTGTCCTTCTCACCTACTCGCTCTACATCGGGATGGATGGCAGAGTCTTGGCGGGCGCCGGTTGGCTGTTCGTCAGTTCGCTCCTGCCGCTCCTCGTCCTCCGCATTCACGAGTCTCGAAGGTCAGAGGGCGGTCGAGATGAGGTAATCGCCGAACAGATCACCGAAGCAGCTCGGGAAGGAGGTCGAGTCGTTGCCGTAGTTGGTAACGAACACGCCAAGAATATCCCTGACTACCTCCCCGATGACTTACCCGAACCCGATGTGAGGCCTCCCCAGTACCCGTTCTTATCGATTTCGTCGTTAAAGAAACTCCTCTATCCCGGATTCGTGTTTTTCAGTGTTCTCTATGTCTTTTACACAATTCTCCTGAATTACGTCCAAATCCTACACATTCTGTTCACCTGACCCTCAACCGAGTCATCCGAGAGAGATCACCACCCGCACCACGAATCCTGATGGTTTGCAACGCACGACAGAACTAACAGAGTTGCGTCTTGGAGTAGCCTCACAACGTACTATTTGTGCGATTGCTCGTGGACTCTGGTAATGTGATTACTGCGTCCTCTTAATGTGTCGAATATTCTATCACACCCTTCCTCCGGGCATGGAATCCCTCCTTCTATATCTTTCTCTGGGTTAATTTTATACAACTTCTCATGAGGGCCGCGACCGTCAGTTTCTCTCACTCCGCACTGAATAACGAAGCTCTCATCCTGAAGATGATTTACTCGGCTTCTCTCAGCTCCGACGGCGTTCCCAAATTCATTTGCTAGATCCGAGCTGGTAACCGGGCCATCTTCAGCAATCACTCGGAGCCTGTCGATTGAGTGGACTTGGAAATCATAGTCCGTCGATGAGTCCTCTAAAATATGCCTCGTTGGGTGTCGTACTCGTCCAATATTATCATAAGACGTGTATTCAGCAATTTTCTTTTTTTCTACCCCAGACTCAGCTAGAATGCGTACGAATGTCCGTTGGAGTGTGGGGTAAGCAATCTCATCAGTTAAGGAGGAACTCTCAACAACGGACTGGATCATTGAGGCAACGTTATTCCGATTGTAGGGGATTCCGGGACGTTCGAGAAGTTTAAACCACCGACGTAGTGCGATCTCTGCGCGATCAGAACGGACTGGAATAACCCGCTCTCTAGCTAATGATGAGCCGGCAGCTTTGTCGGAGGTTGAATATCCTTTAACCTCGAATCCATTAGTCTTGCCGTGATTCAAACACCACTGGCAGGGCTTGGAATCTTGAGTGTATTCTGGTGGTCGAGGATCCCACCTCAGATTACAGCAGGTATCTGTTGGAGGGACGTGAATCTCTACTGGCTGGTCGTCGAATATGGATGAATCACGCCAGTATATCCAGTCCGGGCGGAGATGTAGAAATTCAACCATACTCAGTCCGGTGTATGGCGGCACCTCGAATATGATGCGAGCAGTTGGTGATTTATGTCTCTCAGCTAGCTCAATGAGTTCATCTAGTTCGGTGCTTGTGAGGGCCAGTTGAGGTGCCATTAGAACTCTTCATTTGCTTTCCACTCACTATCTTGTACACTATCACGGTGCCGGAGATTCCACGCAGCTGAATAGTAGAGAGCCATCTCATAACTCCCGTGTCTCAGTTGTCGCATTCTCACAGTAGGTTCGAATCCTGCTGCTGCGAGCCGGCAACCAAATGTATGTCGGAGTGCGTGGGCATGAATGGGCCGATTGATGCCATCAAGATCGTCGTTATCCTCTGATAATGCGTTTGCACGGTCTCGTATTCTTTTAACATCACGTAGGACAGTCGAGGACGTCACAGGCCACTGCTGATCGGGTTGTAAGAAACCTTCCCACTCTTTGATGGTCTCTAAAGCTGATTCTTTTGGGATACGCCATACCCTGTACTGGTATGATTTCTTCGATTTTGGGTGCCACGGTGTTTTTTCGTGAAACTCGTCGTCCACCCAATCTTTGTCGCTGTAACTTCTGTCTGAACACTGACTACAAGGTTCACTCGTGTTATGGAGGTCGGCACCAGTTGAGTTACCTTGACCTGCATCCGGGTTTCCATTTGTGCAGCGGGCACCTTTCGGAACATCGACGCACCAGTCTGCTTCTCTTGTTTTGGGATGCTTCTCACGAATCAACCACGATGGTCGACTGTGGGCTAATTCACTTGACCTAAGACCATAATCAAGCAGAATTCGTCCAGTATGCTTTGTTGAATCCGATGATGGCGTTGGGGTCACTGCTTGAGAGCCTGTTCGAGGTTGTAGACTGTGGCGGTCAACATGAGTTCGCGGAACTCGCGGTACCAAGCGCGAGGGTGGACAGCGGGGCCGAACCGACGCTTGATGGCCGAAAAGGCAGTCTCGGCCATCCACCGCTGACCGTATAATTCGCTGTCCAACCGTGCGTTGTGTGCGTGATCGTACGCAGCGAACAGCCGGTGGCGCAGCAAGGGCCGGACGCCCTCTGAACGGAGGGCGTCCCGGAGCGATTGATCGTCATAGCCTTTGTCGCCGGCGAGACTCTCGATTTTCTCGGTGTTACGAAGGGCAACTCGACGGCCAGTTTGCGTGTCGTGAGGCCAGTGTGCCGAGCAGTGAATATCGAGGATGGCACACGAGTCGGTATCGACGAGTGCCGTCGTTTTGAGCGTGCGTATGTGGCGATCCGAGCGGTGTTGGTAGTGTCTCGATGCCGTTTCGCGGTCGAAGAACGTTGCATCGATGGCACCGTGCGAGCCCGGATCGCAGATATTCGCGGACTCCCGAAGGAAGCCGCGCCACACCGACATGGGCACCCTCTCAAACGACCGGTACAGCGTTGAGGGTGCGGGAAATGCCGTTCGAGTGAGCTGTAACAGACCGCGAACACGATCCATCTCGCTCGCCCAATCAACGATCTCGCGGTACGTCGCATCCATGTGAACCCGCAAAAAGTGGAGCGTGACATGCTTCCAACCGGGAAATCCGTTGCCAGTCGGATCACTCACCGCCGTTGGACTGGCGGCACAGCGCTTTTGAGCCAGCGACGCGGCTTGCTTAACGAAGCGGAAGAGTAGCTTGGACACATTCGACTCTTCCGCTTCGCTACTGCCTTCAGAGCGACGCTATCCCGCCGCCTTCTGCGGATTCAACAGAGCAGAGTGGTCACAATAGTGGCATTTATCCCCTCTTCGACATGCTGATATCAAGTTCTCACAGCTGAGGGGTGACGATTTTACTGGTTGATGCCTGTGCAATCAGTCCTATTCCCAAGAGATCCCGCGAGGGGTGGTTGGGGGCATGAGTGGACTCGACGGGAGGTCAGCGCTCGGCTCTGGGTCGTTGTAGGCCTTCGGAGCCACGTCGTTCGGTGCGTTCGGATAGAACAGCGACGCAATCGCATGGATGTGCTCACGGCCGACATCTAGCTCGAACTGGCCACCGCCGAACATCTGTATACCGTGTTCGCGGCAGTAATCAATCGTGTCGAAAAGCGACTGAACCGACCCGAATCGTGACGGCTTGATGTTGAGCCATTCTGGTTCCCACGGGAGATTCTCGACCGTCTCAACGCCCCGAATCGGGTAGTCCCATGTTACGCGCGCCTCCGCTCCCTCGAACAGCGGTCGCGTCTCTTCGTTCAGTTCCGGGTCTTCGATAAGTGCGCCGGGAAATCCTTCGACAATCCGTTCGTACAGTTCCGGATCAGCTGGTTGGTCAACGGTCGTCCCGTGGTACTGGCCCTTGAGATCTAGCGTCTGGACTGCATCAGTCGCTGCAAGCCGTTCGACGACCTCAGCGGTCCACTCGGAGGTCGGATCAAGTTTGAACTCCAACTCGGGGTCTCGGTCAA
Organism: Halorubrum hochsteinianum; assembly: GCF_023702125.1. Taxonomy (NCBI): domain Archaea; kingdom Methanobacteriati; phylum Methanobacteriota; class Halobacteria; order Halobacteriales; family Haloferacaceae; genus Halorubrum; species Halorubrum hochsteinianum. The sequence continues at coordinate 1,809,890 of NZ_CP098415.1, forward strand.
GCCAATCCATGATTCGGTCACCAGTTGGCGGGTCCTCCAAGCGTGTGCTCACGACGAATCGAACCGGCTCGTACGTACGGTTCAACTGCTCGGCGAGGTTCGCGTCTGCTTGTCTGAGCGCAAGGTCCAATGCAGCGCTCTCGAATGCCCACTGCCGATAGTTGTGGAAAATCGACTGTCCCGGGTCGTCACCGAGGAAGAAATCGATCTCAGAGAGTTGGCTTGAGAACTCATCGAGGGAGTATTCTCCTGTGACAGGGAAGTCTACGTCGGCGTCGTGAAGCGTATCGTGGGCCTCGTTATCGTATGTGACATCCTCGCCACGACCGGTCTCACCGTCTCCGTGTAACGAGACGACAGTCGTTGCCCGGGTGAAACCACTGGACGTGGCTCGCTCGTGCTGTTCAAGGCTATAGTCCTCAATCTGGAATTCAAGGTCTGCGACGTGGTCATACAGCATTCTGTGTTTTCGTACGAGAGGGGTCGAGTAAAAAGTCGGGCAGACGTCGGTCGAACCAGATAACACTCGTATCACTGCTGGGAGCTATTCGCTCACGGGACCTTGATGTAGCGGTAGCCCTCGTCTTGCAACTCGGTCAGCACGCCGACCGATGTCGGGGCTGTCTCAGCCGCGTCATGAATATCGCCGACTGTCAATCCAGCAGCCTGCATCGATTTTTCGCATGCGATGAACTGAACATCGCCTTTAGACAATTCGGTGATATCCTCGGCGTACGCTGAGTCCGCTCGAACGAGGTCGATACCAGATGCGTTGGCGACGACTGCGACGGCCTCGATTTCCACCGATTCGTCGCTGAAGATACCGCCGGCATATCTGATCGCAGCATCCAAAACCTCGTCGTCGCCATCCGAAACGTGAAAGACTGTCTTCATACCGCAGGCATCCACCGGGGATTGGTAAGTGTTTTCGACACCAGCGGGTGGACGGCGCGAATTACCAGAACAGCCACACTGGAGTGAGGGTAGCTCGGTGAAGGATATAATTAGTCAAAAAGGGCTTGTCTTTCGGCAACACACTGATTTTCCATCGCCTGGTACTGGATGTATGCCCATCGAAGACCCCGACGGACTTCGTCGGATTCTCGGATACAACCGCGTTGCCGTAGTCGGGGCGTCGACATCGTACGAAAAAGCAGCACACATCGTGCCAGCGTATCTCAAACGTCATGGGTACGAACTCCGACCCGTCAACCCAACCGCCGCTGAAATATTTGGCATCCAAGCGTATGATTCGCTGACCGACGTCAGGGAACCAATTGATATCGTCGAGGTCTTTCGGCCGAGCGATGAGGTTCCGGGAATCGTAGAGGCTGCACTCACTCGTGACGACGTGAAGGCGATCTGGATGCAACCCGGGATTCGGAACGACGACGCGGCCCGAAAAGCCGAAGCGAACGGAGTTGAAGTCGTCCAAGACCGGTGTATGAAAGTCGAACACGGACAGTTGATTCGTCACCCTATGGACTGATTCGCAGAGTGACCGACTTGCGCTTTGTATTCAGGATGGCTCCGAGAACATGTCACCAAAGGATTTCAACGGAGCCGGAGCAGTATAACTCGTCGGCGGGACACAATCGATGTAGCGGCTAAGCTAATCGGAAAGTTGTGAACGAGGGTACTGATGATCGACCTCTGCCTCATCCAAGTTCTTCCAACGCTTCCGTCACTCGCTCGTCTTCCGCCGTGGCATCCAGATACCACTGCTTCCGTTCTTCGTCTTGGTCGATTCGTGAAAGGGTCTGTCGGGTTGTATTCAACGGCTTTGCAGCTTGTCGATAGGACACCCCGTTCTCGATCTCTTCGAGTGACGCACGGATGTCGAGATACCCGTCTTCACTCGGCTCCGGATTGAGTAGTGGCTGGAGGTATCCCTGGTCGTTGCGCTGGAAACCAACGGGCACTTCCCCTAACCACTTACCCTCGTTCCGTGCTCGTTGTATACCGGCGTGGACACGCTTTATCAGCCGACGTCGCTGATCTTCAGCAACGGCTGCGGAAATGTCTGCAATGAGTTTCCCTGTTCCATCTGGACGCACCTCATCGACCCAGCCATCAGTGATGGCGATGATCGTGTCTGATGCTTCCGCGACCTCGAAGAACTCCTGGTGCGTCGAACCCAAGCGGGCTAATCTCGAAATCTCCCAGATGACGACGTAGTCGTAGCGACCGGCGCGCATTGCGTCGATCAGCTCTTCGAACTGTTCGCGCCCTGGGTCACCCCCCGACTGAGCGAGGTCTACGTACCGGTCGATCTCTGCTGGATCGAGGTCCCGCTGGTCAGCCCATTCGTCGATGTCGTCGTACTGGTGTTCGACAGTCTGCTTCTCCGTGCTACTTCGCACGTAGCACGCGACTTCCGGGTCAGTTCGCATACAGGGATGTTCGTCACGAAATCAGTTATAAAGTTGGAAAGTCGTGTACACCCTGTACACGGCCAAGTGTCCGTGTACACCTTCGCATATGGTTAGAAAATTAGGCCCTGTTGAACACTCAGAACTGACAGGAATCACCTACTGAATACGGAGAGCTACTCAGCGCGCCGACGTTAACCCGTACACGGATTACTTTAGGCTACAACTCACCGTTTCCATTCATCTTCCCAGCCACCAAGATGTATTGGAGCCAGAACTTCATCATCATTGAGATTCATTTTCTTCGCCCGTTCCTCCTGCTGGATCGCTAAAGACAGGTAGATGAGAGCAGATCTAGCCTTCCGCAGACTCTTTAGAGATAACTCCTCGAATTCGCTCCGATATATGGACATAGACAAGTCGTCCCGAAGCCTTGATTCGTCATCAGGACCGGTCCACATTGGTTCGTGGAGCTTTAAGTAACCGTGCTCAAGCTCGTTCCGAGTATCTCTCAGTTCCTTTGCTCCAGGATCCATTGAGTCTTCTACGTACATCTCACTGAAGAATTGGAGGTCCTTGCTCAACCAGAACAACCCTCGAAGCGGCCAGTTCTCACGGCCATCAAATGCCGGTGCTAACTTGTTCCGTCCCTGCGACTTGTACCAGACGTTTCCGAAGTTGAGTTTGTGCGAGGGAATGTGAGAGAGGTCGAAATAGTACTGGATGAAGGATGCGATTTTATCGAAGAGCGACTAGGCCATCCGCATGGCGATCTGAACTTTCTCTGCGTTGAATGAATACACAGGGTAGTCGAGCGTGTTCTCTAAGCGGACGTCTTTATCTGAGAAGTGGGGTTCGTCGTTCTGGAGGCCTTCATAGAGGAGGTATCGTGCCGATACATACTCCTGTTTCATTTGATTGTAGAATCCGACGGAGGAGACTATTTTGCTGCTCTCTTCACCGGAAACTGAGCCGAGATGCAGGATGTCCTGTGCAGCGATTGAGTTCGACCCGATGTCATTGAGCGGGTTCAAGAACAGGTTTTGCTCTAAGCACCATTGACGGTACTTCTTTTCCTCATCAGAATCGCCCAATGAGTACTCATCAAACTCTATTTCATCGTCAAGGATTCCGGGTCTGAACTGGTCGGCGATATGCTGCTGAACGCCCTCAAAATACTCCTTCATCGGAGGGAAGAGGTCGTCAGCTGCTACTGCATCGTCTAGTTGCTCATATGCGGCGCGGAGAAAGATGACTGAATGCCCTCTGTCGTAGTGTGCTCGGGCGCACCGTCGCGGACCTCCAAGACTAACGCGGGTATTCTTCACCTGTTAAGGGAGAAGACGAATTCTTTTCCAAGATACGGATTCGTGCCCTTGAGAGGGGGCAGCTACACGTTTCTTGACGAGGGTTTCTCGGGCTACGATTCGTCTCCTATCGAACTGATGTAGTCTTCGAGCGTGTCATAGACTGAGTTGAACTCGGGAAGATCCGCAACCAGGTCGGGGAGCGTATTCTGCCAGCCGTCACGGATTTTATCCCGTTTCTCTCTGGGAAGTCCATCTCGGAGATCGATGTCCAGACCGTCGTGTTCACACTTTCGCGTGAATGCCGGAAGGATAACCGAGTCATCAACGTCAGTCTCGGTACTCATCCGATAGAGATCGTAGTAATCCCGAGCCTGTGATCGCTGATAGAGCGCTCGCAACTTCTCTGCGAAAATTTCCTCTAAGCTGTACGCGGTCAACTCGAATTCCGGGACATCCTCGTAGCTGTGACGATGGCTTACCGAGGGGAACGCAACGTATTCATCGATCATAACGTCCAGACTCGTTGTGTTCTTGTGACCGAGCACAGCGTTGTACTGGATATCGATATCGACGTAGTGTGTCGGATACGCTTCTTTCTGTAACTCGCGGTGTTTGGTCACCTCGAAGTCCATACCGGAGGCTCTGGTAGCGTCTTCCAACACGTCTCGCAACTCCGCTTCGCTCCCCCGGTAATCTCCCTCGACACCGAAATCAAGATCCTCCGAATAGCGCCACGTCTCCGGGAAGTACAACTTACTGAGCGCAGTTCCGCCCTTGAACAGCAGGTTATCGCCGTATTGGCTCGTGTAGATCGCCCAGAGGATCCACGAATTAACGTAGTTCTTCTCCGCGTAGCCGAGGCGAACATCCAGATCTCTGGCCAGCCGTCGGAGTTGCGCTTCGGAAATCATTATGAGAAGTCCTCCGGCTGGAACGATTCGGGGCTGACATTCAGGCGGAGTTGGTACGTGCTGTCGCGGGTGCCCTTCGCTTCCTTCGTCGGATCAAGCAACGGGTACCCAGTCGTGAAGTCCTCAACGATCTCGTCGTACTCCGGAAGCTCGATGTCCAACTGGTCGGCGAGGTAGACGATTCGTTTCGTCGCAGCACCGTTCCTGACTCGCCGCAGATACTCGACGACCCGCTTCCAGGAACATTGCACTTCTGCCGCGTTCTGCATTGCCTTTGCAAGCTCGTCGATGCCTCCACAGAACTCTGGATGGTCAGCGCAATCGACCAGCGTTTTCTCGATACTCGAAATATTCACTTGGTTAGACCCGACCGCAGTCGGTTGATAGCCGAAGAATTTCTGCTCAGTAACTGTCACCGGTCGATAAGTAACCCCGTGGATCTCGCGTTCTTGGGCGCGTTCTGTCGTCACGATGTACACAGTACGGGACAGCTGCTCTGTAAGCCCGTGATGGTTCATCGCACACCAGTACCCGATGTACATCGGCTCGACGAGTGCGGACGCGATCACAAACTCGTGTTCGGTATAGACCGCGTTCTCGCCCGCAGCGAGCGGCAGGATGAGATACTTCCCGTACGCGATCCGCTCAAGCCAGCCCTTCTCCTTGAGCGTATACGCCATATCCTTGGCTGACTTCCGAGGGATGTCTAGGACATCCGCGATATCACCGATGGTGATGATCTGCTGGCCCTCGCTTGCGAGCCGTGAGAGTGCCTGCGATTCACGTGTCGACAGACTCTTTCGTTGAGTCTCTTCTTCGTTTGTTGACCCCATAGCCGCTCAGCGTACATAGAATCTAAACCCAGTCAGGAATAAAGGTATCTGTTAAGATTAAGTTTGATGAAAGTCGTTTCAGGAGACGCTCAGAGTACATAGAATCTAAACGCCTCGGCGAAACACTCTCTTTGCTACACTTCAGATTCGATGATAAGATGCCGAATAGCGGTCATGGATTAGAACGGGGGGTCGGGATAATAGTCGAAACAGCCGTTGTCGCTATCATCATCGGCGAGGTCGTCCCGCTCTTGGTTGAGCAAGGTCTCCTTCCTCGTGGGCTATTCTGGTGGGTGATTCCTGTCTCAATCGTGAGCGTCGTGATGACTATCGACGCCTCCAGATACTGGTCGTGGGGGTACCTCGGCGGTGTCGTCATTGGTATTTTCATCGCTCTCCCAATTTTTCTCGAAGCAGGATTACTGAGTGCGCTTGATTTGGTGATTTACAGCGCTCTCGCACTCGGAACGATTGCTCTCAGAGTGAAGATACACAGCTCAGGGTTCTGATTCTGTGATAAAGCAGATACTCTTAGTAGCCCGTCCAATACTTACATAAAACCAGACTGACTGTCTCCACCTGATGGAAAAGAACGATATTCAACTTGTCCTCCTTACACTCTCTACTCTGGGGACTTTCGCTATCGTCTACCTCGATCTCCCTAACGAGGCAATCTCTCTCCCATCAATACCACCGCTTGCCCAACAAATTGTCGGCGGTGTTATTGCTTCAGTCATCGCTGGTCTGATACTCTGGGGTCTATTCACCCTATACAATAACTCTACTACCAGCGGTTCTGGCGGGTTGCTCAAAGACGCAACAGTCGATGTTTCTCTCCGAGATTCAGACGCAATCAAGGGTTGTAGAGAGAGAGGGTGTAGCGCGGCAAGGAACAGCCCACCTAAACAGAGGCGATATCACTAATATCGAAGTCCCGTTTGACCCAATCTGCCCAAACTGCCAAACAGGTTATATCGATACGACAGACGACCCATCTCCCAAAGACCAGCGGAAGAATCCAATCTATAGTCCTAAAGCGCAGTCAACGCCTGTATTCTCGTGTCCGAACGATAACTGCGGACATACAGTCGAACGAGATGCTGAACAACACAAAGCGGCTCAGCAGCTCTTCGAGCGACATGCGAGACGAATTACGGAAAGTCAAGACGAAGACTACTCACTCCGAAGTCTCATCCTGAGCAACAACGGGCCTGTCACGCCGAAGAGAATCTGGGAGGAGTATTCCGAGGTCGTAGATGATGAACAGATCAGTACAAACTGCTTTCACTAACGATGGTAGATATAGTTAGTAGCATCTTCGGAATCGATATCCTCAGCCTTCTATTTGGAGTAGCAATCGGGCTTGTACCCACTATCGGTTTCCTCATCGTTCGGGGAACACTCTTCGAATATCAGGAGTGGCGGAAGCAGAAGCAAGAAGAGAAAGAGTGGTACAGCGATGTGTGGCGAACAGCTAACGGAATTCAACGGTCGTGGCACTACTCGGGTGTTCGCCCTGAAGACGAAGACCGTGAAAGAACCGCCGACCAAATGGATGAACTCACGGACGAGTTGAACCAGTACAAACGACACGAGAACGCCACCGACGAGATGGTCGAAGTCATGAACAGCATCATTGAGCGGTGGGATGGAAGCCGAGATATAATCCTTAGTCCTCACTCGACTCAGCCATATCATATGCGAGGAGGTTTCATCTCTGATGACGCTGAAGAGCTGAAAGAGCAGGTCAACTGGGAACGCAATGGAAGAATCCGAAAGTTCGTGTACAGCCTTCCTTCAAGGATTCGGCGAAGTCTCGAACGACTTCAACTGTGGTGGTATGAACGCCAAGACCGACCGTTACCTTACGAGATCCATCAAGCGATTCATCCCCATCTTACCGATGAACAACTCTCTGATTTCACTAACAGAGATGTGTTCCTTCGTGTCAACCGAGAATATGGGGCAGAAGCCGTGTACTATGATGAAGATGAGATCAACTACAACTTCTTCCAGATCGACTCTAATAATGATGGAGAACTCGTTGTCATAGACAAGTATCCAGGAGGGACGCTTCCAGACGGCAGATTACTTGAGCGTCTGGAATCCGCAGAATCAGTTGGCACTATCCCCTATGACGAGATCGTCCCCGATGGGCAGTCCTTAGATGAGTTTGAGTATGAAGATAGCACTTAGCGAACGGCCGCCCTTGAGACCATACCAGTAGACTCTGAGTGTGGAGTAGCGAACTCGTAGTGTAGTGGGATGTTCGGTGAGAGGTGTGTTCATCAACCCTCTCGTTCCCAACTGGTGTCGTGCTGACTAACACCTCGCTATACTGGGTGAATTCAATATTTCCACTCCCGCATATAACTCGTCTATGACCCCTTAGAAGTAGTTCAGCGGACCTGAATCAGACTACTGGAGGCGAGCAATTATCTGAGTGTCTTCTTCCTCGATCTTGACGAGACCGTCGTCAGCGAGGTCGGAAAGGAGACCACGCAGCCACTCTCGCCCGTGCTCCCCATCGGGAGTGTAATCCACTCGGATCCGATGACCAAGCGTGTCCAGATCCATCTCGTCGTGTTCGCCGAGAAGTCGAACGATCCGACCCCGGAACTGGCGACGGCTTCCCTCGAAGCTCGGTTGGGTTGGCACGTCAGGCGCGGTAAAGTCGCCGGTCTGGTACGCGTGACACCACTCACGCCACGGGCAACTTGCCTCGTCACACCGTGGTTTCTTCCCGCAGGCGACGCCGCCGAGTTCCATAATCGCGTTGTTCCAGATTCGGGACTCTCCGGCCGGCATAAGGGCGTTCGCAACGGTTTCGTAGTCCGGATCGTCCGCATTATGGATTTCTGCAAACGCGCGGTACAGCACCCGCTTCACGTTGGTGTCGACGACCGCGTCGCCGTTGTCGAACGCGAACGACGCCACCGCGTTGGCGGTGTACGGGCCGACGCCCATCAGTTCCTGTAGCTCGTCAGGCGTCTCCGGGAACGCGCCGCCGTACTCGGACTCGACCTGACCCGCCGCCTCGTGGAGGTACTTCGCGCGGTTGTTGTACCCCAGCGAGTGGTCGGACCAGAAGGCGACCACGTCGGCGCGGTCGGCCGCCGCGAGGTCGGCGGTCGTCGGCCACTCGTCGAGGAAGTCCTCCCACGCCGGCACGACCCGGTCGAGCTGGGTCTGCTGGCTCATCACCTCGCTGACGAGGATCTCGTAGGCGTCCTCCGTGCGCCGCCACGGGAAGTCCCGGTGGTCGGCCTCGTACCAGTCGACGAGCGCGCCGCGGACCGCGCCGAGGTCGGCCGGGAGGCCCGGCGCGTCCCCGCTGCCGCCGTCTGTCCCCCCGCCGTCCGCCTCGTGGTCGCCGCCCGAGGCGGCCTCGGAGTCGTCGCTCGCGTCCGCGGCCGCGGCGTCCGAATCGGTCATATTTCCGGTCCGGCCGGCGGCGGCTTATCGGTGCTGGTCCCGGTCGGCGCGGGTCGGCGCGGCCGTTCGCGGGTCGCGGTCGGGACCGGGGTACTCCCCGCCGACCGCCTCCGGGTAGAGCTTCGCCGGGTCGAACACCGTCGCGAACGCCCGCGGCTCCCGGACGCTCACGGGCAGGCGGTCGCGCAGCCCGGCGGCGGCCCGCGGCCCGGTCAGCGCGGGGTCGAGGCTCACGACCTGCATCGCGCCGCCCCGGTACGCGGACGCCAGCGCGGGGTGATCGCCCGCCGGCTGGGCGACCGGCTCGCGCCACGCCTCGACGACCGCGCGCCAGTCGGCCGCCAGTTCGGGGTCCGCGAGCGCCGCGATCACCGCCTCGGCGTCGTCGAGCAGCCGGTCGCTGGCGACGAGGGTCGTCCACGCGTGCGACCGGAGGCGATCGAGGGTGTCGCGGGCGGCCCCGCCGACGAGGAGGTCCGCGGCGAGCGCGCCCGCGTCGACGACGACGCGGGCCGGCTCCGGATCGAGGGGATCGGCGACCGCGCCGTCGCCCGCCCCGTCCCCCGCGTCGCTCCCGCTGTCGCCGCCGCTCTCGTCGTCCTCGGCGTCCGCGGTCGCCGTCGAGCGCACCTCGTCGAGCGCGCGTCGCACGTCCGCCTCGTCGACGTCGCCGCCGACCGCTGCCGCGCGGTCGAACAGGTCGTCGAAGGTCATGCCAGACCGTCGGTGCCCCGGCGGTATCGTCCTTGCGGCCGCGGCGCGGTCGGCGACCCCCGCCCCGGAGGTCGGTCGACGCCTCGGAGGTCGGTCGACGCCCCGGACGTTATCGGTCGCCGCGCCGAAGGGGGCGACGTGAGCGACCGACCACCAGACGACCCGACCGTCGCCGTCCCGCAGACGCCGGTCGACGACCTCGACGTTGAGGCGAACGTCGACCGGTTCCGGAGCCGCGCCGCCGCGCTCCCCCCGTCCGTCGACCTCGTCGTCTTCCCCGAGTACGCGCTCACGGGGTTCGCGGCCGACGAGCGCCTCCGGACGGCCGCGCTCCCGCGGGCCGAGGCGCTCGACCGGCTCGAAGCGGTCGCGGCCGCCGCCGACGCGGCCGTGATCGCGGGGTACGCGGAGCGCGAGGGGGAGACCGTGTACAACGCGAGCGCGTACGTCCCGCCCCCGGACCGGCCCCCGACCGAGGACCGTGGATCGGGCTCCGTCTACCGCAAGCGACACCTGTGGGACGAGGAGGGCGAGTGGGTCGAGCCGGGCGAGGAGCGCGTCGTCGTCGAGACCGCCGCCGGCTCGACCGGCCTGCTGACCTGTTACGACCTCAACTTCGTCGCGGAGAGCGCGTGGTTCGCCGAGCGCGCGGTCGACGCGCTCGCCGTCGTCGGGGCGTGGCCCGCGGACCACGCCGCGAACTGGAGGCTCCTCCTCCGGGCCCGCGCGCTCGACGGCGTCAGGTGGGTCGTCGGTGCCGGTCGGACCGGGACCGCGGGCGGCGAGCGCGCCCCCGCCGACGCCGCGTACGCCGGCAACTCCCTCGTCGCCCGACCGGACGGGGCGGTCGCGGCCGAACTGGACCGGGGGGCGACGACGCTGACCGCGACGCTCGACCGCGACACGCTCGCGACGCAGCGGGACCTCGTCGGGGCCGTGGACGACGCGTAGAAAATAATTTTGTTAATCTCGAAAGAGTAGTTTCCACAGTAGGAACCATTAAGTGGGTCGCGCGCGTATGTATGATTGAAATGAGTACCCAGAAGCAGGCCCGTCAGCGGTACGGCGACGTTCACGAGAGCGAAGCGCTCCGCGTCCCCGAGGAGAAGGCCGAACAGCTCGTCGACGCGCTCAACAGCGATCTGGCGGCGACGTACGTGCTCTACCACCAGATCAAAAAGCACCACTGGCTCGTCGAGGGCGCTGAGTTCCTCGGCATCCACGAGTACCTCGGCGAGGTCGCGGCCGACCTCGAGGAGGGCGCTGACGTGCTCGCGGAGCGCGCGCAGGCGCTCGGCGGCGTGCCCCTCTCCGGCGGCGCGAACTACGAGGAACACGCGCCGGTGACTCCCGAGGACGCCGACGCCTACGACATCCGCACGTCGCTGGAACACGACCTCGAGATCTTCGGCGACATCACCGAGCAGCTCCGCGAGCACGTCCAGCTCGCCAACAACCTCGGCGACTACAACACCGAGGAACAGCTCCGCGAGATCCTCGAGACCGTCGAGGAACACGGTCACCACATCGAGCACTACCTCGAAGATGACACGCTCGTCACGAGCGAAACGCTCGAATAGACCGACCCCGACGGGCCACCGCGACCCGATCGAACGCTGACCGCTTTTTCGACCGAACTCCCGATCCCGAAGAGAGCGCTCGCCGCGCAGATTAATCGAGGTCCGGCGTCCGCTCGCCGGCGGGGATCACGATCTCCAGCCAGTTCTCCTCCGGCGGGAGCGGACAGGAGAACGTCTCGCTGTACGCGCAGAAGGGGCTGTACGCGAGGTTGAAGTCGACGGTGACGGTGTCGCCGTCGGAGAGGTCCCGCTCGGGCGCGAGCTCCATGTACCGACCCTGATGGTAGGTCTGCTGCCCCGTCGTCTTGTCGCGGAAGGGGACGAAGATCGCCCCGTCGTCGCCCTCCTGTCGGTACCCCGCGAGCGTGTGTTCCTCGCCGCCGACCTCGAACGCGAAGGTGACGACCCGGAGGTACCGGACCGGGTTGCTCGCGGTCGTCTCCATCTCGACCGGCTCCGGCTCGTCGTGGACGGTGACGGTCGCCTCCACGCGGTAGGTCGGGTCCGGCTCGAAGTAATTGAGCCCGTCGAACTCGTCGCGCTGCTCCGGCGGGATCGGCGACTGCTGGTGCTCGGCGAAGAACTCATCTTTCTCCCGGCGGTTCGCGCGGAGCCGCTCGGCGTAGTCGTCGCTCATACGCGGCCGAACGGTCGCCCGCGGTTTCAGGGCCGCGGTTCGGCGGTCGGACCGGCCGAGACCGGGGGCGTCGGTCCGGTGGGGACCGAGGGCGTCGACGCGGGCGACACCGGCGGACCCGTCGCCGCGCTTACAGCGCTTGGAGGTCCGCGAGGCAGTCGTCGAGGTCGCGGTTGGAGGTCGCCAGCGACACGCCGTCGACGCGGGCGAGATCGGCCGCGTGGTCCCACAGGTCGCCGTCCTCGATGCCGTGGAGGACGACTGCGTTCGGCGTCGGGCTGACGACGCGGAGCGCGACGAGCGGAGACTCGCCGCGGGTCACCCGCGTGAACACGAGCGCGCGGTTCGTCGACTGGCCGTACAGCCGGTAGAACTCCTCGCTGGAGAGTCGCGTGATCGCCTGGATCGAGTCGATGACGGTGTGACCGTTCACGTGGTCGTGGTCGCCGCGGACGATCTCCGTCGCGCCCATCGCCTCGTAGAACTCCTCTAGGGGGACCGCCGTCGAGTACTCGCGGAGGTCGTGGACGATGTCGCTCTCGAACCCGGCCGAGAGCACCCGGGCGTGCTGCCGGAGCCGCCCGCCGCCGCGCCGCTCGTCGATGTCGAGGAGGCCGTCGACGGTCCGGCGCACGACCCCGATCCCGGGGCTCTCGCGGCGACCGCTCTCGTAGTCGGAGATGACCGACGAGGAGACGCCGAGCTGGTCGGCCAGCTCGGTCTGGGAGACGTCGAAGTCGGTCCGCCACTTCCGGAGGGTCGCCCCCGGGTCGTCGCTGAGCGTTATCTCGCCGGCGATCCGGCGGGAGAGCTCCTCGCGTGCGTCGCTCATACCGCGAATTGAGTACCGAACGCCGCAAAAGGCTACCGAAAGCGGGGTTCGTCGCGCGTCGACATCGAGGGGCCGCCGGGAGCCGTCCTCGCGCATCCGACCGCCGTCCGCGCGTTTTCGAACCCCGTCCGGCTCGTCCGCGAACCGAGCGTCACTCCAGGTACAGCGAGTAGACGATGACGCCGAACCCCACGGCCGTGAGGAGGCCGTCGACGGCGATCCCGACCGCGAGGTCGGCTCCGATGATCTGGTGGGAGACGCCGCCCAGCAGCGCCCCCACGGTGACGATGCCGAAGCCGACGCCGAGCTCCCGCAGCGACCGGTCTCCGGTCCGGTCGTACGCGCGGAGCGCGTAGTAGGTGATACTGCCACCGAGCACCAGGATGGCTGTCTTTGCGGCGATGATAGTCAGGTCGATGTACGGATTCATGTTTCCTCTCGTAGCTCAGACCACAGGTCTGCCAGTCGCTCGTCTCGGGTCCGTTCCGGCCGGGAGAACTCCACGTCGAACTCGCGGCGGTCCTCGTCGTTCTCCGCGCCGTCGTCGACGGAGACGGTGACGGCGTCGAACGACACCGAGTACCGCGTCGTGTGTTGCCCGTCCCGTCGGATGTCGGTCGACTCCGACAGCAGGGAGGCGTCGGTGAGCATCTCCAGTTTCCGGTAGGTCGTCGACAGGGGGATGTCGCACTCCTCGGAGAGCTCGCTCGCGGTCTTCGGCTCGGTGAGCGCCGCGACGATCCGACGGGCCGCGTCGTCGGCCAGCGCGTCGAGCACCTCGTCGACCGACGGCGGCTCCGGGTCTCGCGACGGGTCCCGCACCATGCGTGACGGTTCGGCCCGCCGAACTTAAAGGATCGAAAATCGTCCGGCGACGGTCGCCGCGTCGTCCGACGACGGCCGCCGCGGCCCTCGCCGCGCCCCGGCCTCGGCGAAGGGTCGCGATGCCGCCCGCTTTTGTGTGGCGGTGTCGTACGCCGTACCGATGGACTCGTGGAAGCGTCGCGTGGTGTTGTACGTCGCGTTCCTCGGCGTCGTGATCACGTTCACCGCGCTCACCTACCGATGGGGGATGCGCGTGTTCGAGAGCGACCCGCGCACGCTGATCGAGTCGTTCCAGTTCGCGATCGAAATGTTCACGACGACCGGCTTCGGCGGAGACTCTTCCGACTGGCAGACCCAGGAGATGCACGCGTTCATCGCCGTGATGGACTTGGTCGGCATGGTGCTTCTCATCGGCGCGCTGCCGGTCGTCGCCACGCCGCTCCTCGAATCCGCGTTCTCCACGACCGTCCCCCGATCGCTTCAGGACGACGCGACGGGGCACGTCGTGGTCTGTTCCGACACCACGCGCTCCGACGCGCTGCTCGACGAGTTCGAGTCCGAGGGCGTCCCGTACGTGGTCGTCGAGCCCGACCCCGACCGCGCGCTGGCGCTGTACGAAGACGGCCACAGGGCGATCCGCGCGGACCCCGAGACGACCGCGGGGCTGGAAGGGGCCGGCCTGGGGTCGGCCCGTGCGCTGGTCACCGACGTCTCCGACCGCGTGGACGCGAGCATCGTCCTCGCCGCGAAGGAGCTGTCGACCGACGTCCGCGTCATAAGCGTCGTCGAAGACCCGAGCCGCGAGCGGTACCACCGGCTCGCCGGGGCCGACGAGGTGCTCTCCCCGCGGTCGCTGCTCGGCGAGAGCCTCGCCTCGAAGGTGACGACGGCCGTGCGGACCGACCTCGACGAGGCGGTGGCGATCGGCGAGTCGCTCCGGATCGCGGAGGTGTCGGTCCACCACGGGAGCGGCCTGGCGGGGTCGACGCTCGCCGGCAGCCGGATCGGCGAGCGGACCGGCGTCGACGTGATCGGCGCGTGGTTCAACGGGGCGTTCGAGGCGGCACCGTCGCCGGACGCGACGCTGTCGGCCGGCACCGTCCTGCTCGTGTCCGGGACCGAGGGACAGGTGGAGCGGCTCGTCGACCTGACCAACTCCGCGGCGCGGCGGTTCGGCGCGGGCGAGACGATCGTTGTCGGCCACGGGCAGGTCGGGAAGTCCGTCTCCAACGCGCTCGAGGCCGCCGACCTCCCCGTCACCGTCGTCGACCGGGAGGACGGCGAGGCGGTCGACGTCGTCGGCGACGCGACCGACCCGGAGACGCTGCGGGCGGCCGGGGTCGCCGACGCCCAGACCGTCGTCCTCGCGCTCCCGGACGACGCGACCGCCGAGTTCGCGACGCTCGTGGTCCGCGATCTCGCGCCGAACGTGGAGCTACTGGCGCGGGTCGCGGACCCGGAGAGCGTGCCGAAGATGCACCGCGCCGGCGCGGACTACGTCCTCTCCCTCTCGCTCGTGACCGGGCGGATGTCGGCGTCGGCGGTCCTCACCGACCGGGACGTGCTCTCCTTGGACACGCACGTCGAGGTCGTCAGGAGCGAGACGCCGACGCTGGTCGGCCGGACCATCGGAGAGGCCTCCGTCCGCGAGCGGACCGGCTGTACCGTCATCGCGATCGAGCGGGGCGACGAGCTCGTCACCGACGTGGGCCCGGAGACCCGGATCGAGCGGGGCGATGAGCTCGTCGTCGCGGGCACCGACGAGGGCGTCCGGGCGTTCGAGCGCGCGTTCGCCTGATCCCGTCCCTCGCGCGCGGCGCGCCCCGCGGTCCCCGTCGAGACGGCCGCGCCGGGACGAGTCGAACGCTTCAAGTATTCGCTGGCTGTTCGTATCCGTATGAAAGACCAGGGACGCTCCACGCGCAAGCGCACCGGCGGCCGACTCAAGCACGCCTCGAACAAGAAGCGCCACCAGCTCGGCCGCGAGCCGGCCGAGACCACGGTCGGCGAGACGCGCCTCCAGTACATCGACGCCCGCGGCACGGACAAGAAGGTCCGCGCGCTCTCGACGAACGTCGCGCAGGTCGCCGACGGCGGCGAGGTCAGCGAGGCCGAGATCGAGAACGTCGTCGACAACCCCGCGAACGTCAACTACGCCCGCCGGAACATCGTCACCAAGGGCGCGGTCATCGAGACGTCCGCCGGCCGCGCGCGCGTCACCTCGCGACCCGGCCAGACCGGTCAGGTCAACGCGGTCCTGCTCGACTGAGTCCGCGTCCGCCTTTCTGAAGGTATTTGTCCCCGCCGCACCACCACCGACGCGTGTACCTCGGCGTCGACGAAGCCGGCAAGGGACCCGCGCTCGGACCGATGGTCGCGGCCGCGGTGATCGCCGCCCCGTCGAGCCTCCCGGCCGACGTGGACGACTCCAAGCGAATCGCGCCGGACAGGCGCGAGGCGATGGCCGCGGCCCTCGACGAGGACCCCGAGGTCGCCGTCGGCGTCGCGCGCGTCGAGCCGGCGGAGATAGATCGTCCGGACACCGACATGAACACGCTCACCGTCCGCGGACAGGCGCGGGCGGTCCGGGCCGCGCTCGCCGACCGCCCCGCCGGGATCGGCGAGCCGGTCCGCGTCGTCGCGGACGCGGGCGACACCAGCGAGGAGCGGTTCGCGCGGCGGCTCCGCGAGTTCGTCGCGGCGGGCGAGGACGGAGACCGAGCGGAGGGGGGCGACCCTGTTCCCGCGGTCGACGTGACCGCCGCGCACGGCGCGGACGCGGACGACCCGCTCGTCGGTGCCGCGAGCGTCGTCGCCAAGGTGACCCGCGACGCCGCGATGGCGACCGTCGACGCCGCCTACCCCGAGTACGACGACGTCGGCAGCGGCTACCCGAGCGACCCGGCCACCCGGTCGTTCATCGCCGCCTACGTCGGCGACCACGGGCGGCTGCCGGACTGCGCGCGCGAGTCGTGGGCAACCTGTGAGGACGCGCTGGCGGCCGCCGAGCAGTCGGGGTTAGACGAGTTCTGAGTTCCGAACTGAGGAGGTCGCGGCGCGGCCTTTTCAGACCAGTCCGGCGACGAGGCCGCCGACCGCCCCGACGAACGCCTCCCACACCGAGAAGCCGGTCGCGATCGACAGGACGGTGTCCGCGCCGAAGAAGGCGAAGAGCAACGCGGAAGCGAGGTGCGCGAACCGCATGTCGACGCGCCCGGCGAACTTGTGGAAGAAGTACGCGTTCGCGAGGCTCACGGGGATGATCGCGAGCATCTCGCCGGCCCAGATTGCGGAGGTCGCCCCGTACTGGGCCGCCAGCCCGATGGTGACGAGCTGCGTCTTGTCGCCGAACTCCCCGGTCGCGGTGAGCGCGAAGATCGGGAGGAAGCCGCCGAGCGACCCCGAGTACCGGTCGAGCCGCCCCGGCAGCGAGAGGTCGTCGAACGCCGCCAGCCCGCCGTCGGTGCGCTCCTCGCCCGTCCCGCCGCTCGCCGCCCCGCGCGACGGGGCGGAGCGGTACAGCAGGACCGCGAAGACGAAGAACAGCACCGCGGTCACGACGTTGAGCGCGAGCGGCGGCAGCGCCGACTGGAGCGCCTGCCCGAACGCGATCTCGACCGCGGTCCAGCCGGCGAACGCGGTGCCGGCGGCCGCGACGACGATCTTCGGGTCGTACTTCGTCGCGAGTCCCGCAATCATGAGCTGGACCTTTTCGCCCGGCAACACGGCGAGCTGGGCGGCGAACGCGATGACGAGGATCTCGGCGTAGCCGGTCATGCGTCACCCGCCTCCTGCCCGTCGGCCGCCGCGGTCGACTCCGCGGCGCGGTGGACGTACACGCGGTCCGCGACCGCCTCCGGCAGCCCGTGTTCGTCCCCGTCGTCGGTCCGGACCGTGACCAGTCCGAACGACGTGATCTCGGCGACCTCGACGGTCGTTCCGGGCGTGATGTCGGCGTCGACGAGGAACTCCAGCACGTCCGGGTCGCGGTCGCTCACGCGGACGACCGTCCCCCGCTCGCCCGGCTCCAGCGCCGCGACGAGCATCGTCCCGGAGTCCTCCGGCGTCGACAGGTCCGCCGGGGGGATCGGGTCCCCGTGAGGGTCGGCGGCGGGGTAATCGAGGAGGCGTTCGACCCGCCGGGTGAACTCCTCGCTGACGTGGTGTTCGAGCGCGTCGGCCTCGTCGTGGACCTCCGTCGGCTCGTAGTCCAACTGCTCGGCGAGGAACGACTCGATGAGTCGGTGTCGGCGCACGACCTCCAGCGCGGCGACCTCGCCGGCGGGCGTGAGTTCGACCCCCTTGTACTTCTCGCGGGAGAGCAGCCCGCGGTCGGCGAGCGTCTCGACCATGCTCGTCACGGTCGCGGGGGTCTTCTCCAGCGATTCCGCGATCTGCGATGTGGAAACGGGGGGACCGCCCCGCGACTCGATCCGGTAGATCGCCTTGAGATAGTCCTCGACTGTGTCGGTGGGCATGGACGGTTTTGACCGGTCTAAATTAATAGTTTGTCGGACCGTCTCCCGACTCGTGAGGCACGCCGCTTTTCGTCCGACCTGAACGACGAACGATGGATTCGCGCCGACGTGCGCGACAGAACTGATCGATCGTCACATCGACTCGGGGACGCGAGGCGGACGGCGGCCGTGAGACCGGTCGTCGGGTGGGTGACACGGCGGCGGGAGGGGTGACAAGCAGGAGGAGCGACGGCAGGAAAAAGTGAAAACAGAAAGAGCGACGGAAGAAAGGCGTGAGCGGGGGGACGGAAGAGGGGCGCGAGCGGAGCGGCGGTGAGGCGTTCGGAGCGGGCTACCCCCTCCGGTCGCCGATCACCTGACCGTCAGGAGGCGGCGGAGGATGTCGCCGTACGCGGGGCGGGTGACCAGCACGCCTATCAGCACGCCGAGGATGGTGAAGATGGCGAACCCGGAGAGGTCGCCGAGCGAGAGCACCATCAGCGGCGACATCGCGATGACGGTCGTCGCCGCGGCCGCGCCGATGACCCAGAAGGCCTGTCGGAACCGCGAGTCGAACACGGTCCGGGAGCTCACGTCGCCCTCGCTCATCACCTGATCGGCGATGATGACGAGGTCGTCGACGCCGGTCCCGACGACCGCGATGAAGCCCGCGATCACCGAGAGTTCGAGCGGGTAGCCGAGCAGGGCGGCGAAGCCGAGCAGCGCGTACACCTCGGCCAGCGCCGTGACGATCATCGGCAGGGCGACGCGCGGCTCGCGGTAGCGGAGGAACACCATCCCCGCGACGGCGAGCACCGAGAGGAGCCCGATGACGAGCGAGTACGTCCGGAAGTTCTCCCCCTGCGAGGCCGAGATGGACGAGGAGGTCCCCTCGCCGCTGATGTCGAGGTCGGCCGGGAGCGCGCCGGCCCGGAGGTTCAGCGAGATGGTCTGGGCCTCGCTGAACTCGCCGGTCGTGAGCCGGAACCGCCCGGTCTCCGCCCACGAGCCGGCGGCCATGTCGTCCGCGAGCCCCGAGTCCATCCCGAAGGAGTTGACGACCTCGTCGTTGACGACGAGCAGCAGGCACGGGTTCCGCTCGCCGGAGAGCGAGCCGTTGGCGTACTCACACCGGTCGGCCCGGGTCTCGTACGCGTCGGGGAAGCCGCGCTGGACCACGGCGTCTTGGAAGGAGAAGGCGGGGGACTGACCGTCCTCGTCGGTGTTGCGGACCGTGACCGGGACGTACGACCCCGTGCCCTGGTCGCTCTGCGTGGCGGTCCCGATCTCGTCGAAGTTCTCCTGGACCAGCACGCTCTCGTCGACGGCGGTCCGGTTCCCGTCGGCGTACGCGATGTCGATCCGGACGGTCCCGCGCTCCTCGAGGAGGTCGACCACGTCCTGTCGACCCTCGCCGGGGACTTCGACGAGGATGAAATACTCGCCGGTGATCGACTGGACCTGCTGGACGCTGCCGCCCGAGAGCCCCGCCTCGTTGATCTTCCCCTGGATGACGTTCATCGTCTCGTCGCGCGTCTCCTGCGTGACGCCCGAGCGAACGTCGCCGTACGCGTACCCGCTGGCGTCCATCGCCCGCCTGAACTGGTCCTCGGTGACGGACGCCTCCGTGACTTCCACGGCGCTCTCCCCGGGAACCGCCCCGACGTTCCGCGCCGAGGCGTTGTCGAGTTCGGCCGCAACCGTCTCCGCGACCGTCGTCGGGCTGTCGCCGCCGAACTCGACGTCGGTCGCGGTGTAACCCGACAGCGGCGCGCGGACCCGCGTCCCGCCGGCCAGGTCCAGCCCGTACTGGAGGTTCGTGATCCCCTCTCGGGCCTCGCTCACGTCCTCGCCGGGAGCCGGCTCCGGCCCGAATCCGGGGGCGAAAAGCGCCACCGTGGCACCGATCACGACGACGACGAGGAGCAGGATCCGCCAGTTCTCCTTGATCGGTTCGAGCATTACCGCGCCACCCCCTCGAACTTGTGCCAGCGAAGCAACGAGACGTTCATCAGGTACGTGTTCATCAGGTCGGCACACAGTCCGACCGAGAGGATGATCCCGATGTCACGGAGGAGGCCGATGCCGAACGCGGCGGCGACGACCGCCATCACGATCATCGCCGCGATGGAGGTGAGCGTCATCGTCACCCCGGTCCGCATCGCGCGGCTCACCGACTCGTAGAACGCGCCCGTCCGGCGCAGCACCGAGTCGTTCAACAGGATGTCCGAGTCGACGCTGTACCCGATGATCATCAGGAGCGCCGCGATCGTCCCGAGCGTCATCTGGATGCCGAGCAGGTTCATCGCCGCGATCGGGATCACCAGGTCGGAGAACGCGGACGCCACGACCGCGATCGAGGGGACGAACGTCCGGAACAGCGCGAACACGAGCACGCTCATCCCGAGGAAGGCGAGGGCCACGCCGAAGAGGGCGGTCCGCGCGGTGTCGCTCGCGAAGCTCGGCGACACTTGGTCGACCGCGGTCGTGGTCAACCCCGCCGCGTCCGCCTGGTCTTGGAGGTCGTTCGCGAGCCCCTCCGGGTCGTCCTCGGCCGCTTGGAAGGTGACCACCACGACGTCGTCGCCGGGGATCGCGCGGGTCGAGTCCGGCTCCCGGTCGAACGCCGTCTGGATCTGCTGTTCGACGTTGTCCCCGTCGTCGGCGATCCGCAGTTCGACGCCGCCGGTGAACTCCAGTCCGAGATTCGCCGGGGCCCCGGTGGCGACGAACCACCCGCCGATGATCGCCAGCGCGAGGACCAGAAACGCGAGCGGCACCGCCGCAAGCTGCCGGTTTGTGTAGTCGGTGTAGTCGACTTCCGGCACCTCGATCGCTACCATAATCACCGCTTCCCCCGCGGGCGCGAATAAGCCTTCTTATCTGGTGAGCCGCGACGGCGTCGTGCGCGCTCTGACCGCCCGCGCTACGGGAGGTATCGCACCGCGACGACGCCCGGCTCCGACCGGATCTCGACGCGGTTCACGCCCAGCCGGGCCGCCCGCGAGAGCGTCCCCTCGCGGTCGTCGATCACGTCCGCGACGGCGTCCTCCGTCTCCGACTCCGGCGGCGTCAACACGTGGACCTCGCCGACCCCGGCGCGCGGCTCCCGGGACAGCTCTCCGGTCGGCGTCTCCGCGGCCAGTTCGCGCTCGTGGACGGTCGGCGGCTCCGGGCTCTCCTCGATCGACAGCGGGCGACGTTCCGCGACCTCGATCACCTGATAGGTGACCTCCATCGGCGGGTCGGGGGCGACGGTCGCCTCGACGGCGTCGTCGACGTCGAGTCCGGGGTTCGAACTCAGCGTGTGGACCTGCCCGTCGTGGACGTCTTTCAGTACGGCTGAGTCGCTCTCGATGTGCGTGACGAGGAACGTGCTCTCCTTCTCGTCGGTCATTGTCTCCGGTAGACGCTCGGGCGACTTCCGGCTTTCGAGGCGCGGCGGGGCTCCGCTACGCCGCGTCGGTCTCCGGCGTCGCCCCGGCGTCCGACCCGCCGCGGAGCCGGAAGTGCGTCGCGAAGACGACGAGCGCGGCCGCGACGGGCGGAACGAACCCCGCCAGCTGCGGGAGCCCGTACAGCGCGTTGATCACGGCCGAGCCGCTCGGGTCCCGCAGGTCCGCGGGTGCCGAAATCACCATCGCGAGGTACAGCGAGACGAGGAAGAGGAAGCCGGCGACGCCCATCCACCGGTCGTAGCCGGCCGCGACCGGGTCGTTCCGGCGGTGACGACGGGCGACGAACAGGATCGGTGCGAGCAGCGGGCCGACGGCGGCGAGGCCGGCGACCACGAACAGCGACCGCGAGAAGAGGAACGTCCCCCCCTGCGCCGAGACGGTTTCGCCCATCCAGACGACGAGCCCGAGCGTGACCACGACCGCGACGAACCCGGCCGTCAGCGCGCCGAGGGCGGCGTACGCGCGCATCGTCCACGACTCGGTGGCGCGGAACGCGTAAGGGATCGCGCCGAACACCCCGCGGTAACTGTCTGCCATCGGCCCCGGTAGGTGCGTCGGCGAATTAAACCCCTCGTCGGCGGGAAGCCATTTATACGTGCGAGCGGATCGCTCTCACGTGGGTCTCTACGACGCGTACCTCGCGACGCGCCACCGCCTCCACGACGCCGCGCCGCCGGCGCACGTCGCGCTCGTCGTCACGGAGCGCGACCTCCTCGCCGACGGCGCGTTCGACACGCTCTCGTCGGCGATCGGCTGGGCGTTCGAATACGGGGCCGAGCGCGTCACGGTCTCCGTCTCCGTCCTTGACCGGGCGGTCGCCCCGACGCTGGTCCGCGAGCTGCGCCGGCTCGACGCCCCCGCCGAGACCGTGGTCCGCGGCCCGGACGCCGACGAGTCAACCGCGGGGCCCGCCGACCCGCTCGACAGCGGCGACTCGGTCGACGCCGCCGACGCGGACGCCCCGGTCCGGATACTCGTCGGTCTCGGCGGGAAAGCGGAGTTCGCCGGTGCGGTCCGCGAACTGGCGCACGACGTGGCCGACGGGGAGATAACGCCGGAAGCCATCGACGAGAGCGACGTCGCCGACCGGCTGCTGTTCCCCGAGGAGCCGGACCTCGTGATCAAGACCGGTGCCGAGCGGCTCTCCGACTTCGCCATCTGGCAGTCGGTGTACGCCGAGCTCTACTTCACCGACGTGAACTGGCGCGACTTCCGCAGGCGCGAGTACCTGCGCGCGGTCCTGGACTTCCAGGACAGACAGCGGCGGTTCGGCCGGTAACCGCCTTCGGCCGCCGAGGTCCGGCTACCAGACGAACGCGAAGAGCAGGGTGAACGTCACCAGCGCGCCGACCGTGGAGAGGATCGGCACGACGTTTTGCATCAGCACGACGCGCGCGCTCGTCCCCGGGTTGAACAGGTCCGACGCCGAGGGGACGTCGCTCGCGTCCCCCTCGCCGATCTCCGGCATCTCGTCGGCCGCCAGCGCGCCGACGGAGACCGTCGGCTCCTTCTCGCCGCTGATCCCCTGTCGGACCGTCACCGTGCGGGTCGCGCGCCCCCAGCCCAGCCCGACGATCGACATCGTCGCGATGATAACGAACGAGGCGGGGATCCCGACCGCGGAGAGGCTGATGACGATCCCCGAGGAGACGACCGCCACGACGATGGCGGCCGTCAGCGGGAGGTCCGTGATGTCGTTGCCGAGCGTGTCGAGCGTCCGCCGGGCGATGGTGAACGCGCCCACCGCGACCGCGGCGCTGCCGAGCAGGATCATCGGCGTCATCTCCACGCCGTCGAGCGCGACGAGGGGTGCGATGGCGTTCGCGATGTTCGAGGTGCCCGACGAGAACGCCATCAGACAGCCGATGGCGATGACGACGAAGCCGCCGAACAGCTCGCGGCGTGTCGTGTTCGGCCCGGGGACGGGCTTCGGGATCAGCCCCGACCGGTCGAACTCGAACAGCGCCCCCTCGGTGCTGTCTATCGCCACCCAGTCGTCGATGGCCGAGTAGAAGTACCGGCCGACGACGCCCGACACCCAGAACCCGATGATCGGGGCGACGAGCCACCAGATCGCGATCTCCCCCATCACGGCCCAGTCGAGGGTGTTCGTCGCGACGCCGAGTCCGGCGATGGAGCCGACGGCCGTCATCGACGTCGAGGCCGGGACGCCGGCGAAGTTGCCGACGAACAGCGCGCCGCCGATGAAAAAGAGGACGATGATGCTCGTCTCCAGCGTGAACACGTTCGCGCCCGTGACGAGGTCCTCCCCCAGCGTCGTCACCACCCGCTGGCCGAGCGTTCCCGCTCCGACGAAGAAAAACACGGACATCAGCGCCGCCGCGCCCGACTTCGACAGCACGTCCGCGCCCACGGCCGGGCCGAACGCCGGTCCCGTCGTCGCCCCGCCGATGTTGTACCCGACGAACGCCGCCACCGCGACTCCCACGAGAAGAAGAATCTCTACCATATACGCGAACAGAGTACGCACGCGCTGTTAAACGGACGGGGTCCGTCGGCGTCGACCCGCGCGCGCCACACCCGTGTCACGGTCACGGGCCTGACGGGTGCGAACGCGCGCGGTAGCCGAGTAACGACGAGTTCTGTTCCGGGTTACTTCGAACAAAAGAGTCGGTGGCGCGTGCCTGCGAGCGGCGCGAAGCGCCGCGAGCCAGCACGCGCGAGGGAGTCGCTGGTCCCGGAGCGAAGCGGAGGGACCAGCGACGAGGCTGGGGAGGCGTGAGGTTCGGTCGCTGTGCGTTCCCGCGAGCGGAGCGAGCGGGAGCACGGAAGTCGCAGCCCGCGCAGCGAAGCGAGCAGGAACGCCTTCCGGAGGGGCGGGACTCAAAACGGCAGCCGGCGAGGGCAGCGTTCGACGGCGATCTGCGACCCTCGCTTGTGAACGGTTAGTTGAGGTGTGAGATGTTCCCCGCAGCATCAGCCGCGGCTGATAGCGTTCAATTCTCTCTCGGTGATTTTGCTCACTCCGTTCGCAGAATGCACCGGCCGAGATTTGAACTCGGGTTGCAACCATGGCAAGGTTGCGTGATACCACTACACTACCGGTGCGTGCTTCGCATCCGGCAGTTGGCCGGAGACTCACTTAAGTCTATCACATCCGGACGACGGGGCGGCGCGGTCGCCGCCCCCGTCGTCCCGGTCACTCCTCGTTCCGCCGGGCGATCGCCTCCGCGTGGGCATCGTGGAGGTCGGCGAACGCCTCGGCCTCCGCGCGTTCCCGCGTCTCGTCGTCTCGTCGGTCGCGGAGCCGGCGCTTGATCGCCGCGAGCGCGTCGGACTCCCCCGCCGCGACCTCGTCGGCCACCGACCGGGGGTCGTCGACGACGCGCGAGACGAGTCCCGTCCGGCGGGCCTCTTCCGCGTCGAGGACGCGCCCCGACAGCGCGAAATCGAGCGCGTCGCCCTCGCGCATGACCCGCGGGAGCCTGACCGTGCCGCCCCACGCGCCGAACAACCCGAAGTCGACGCCCGGCTCGCCGAACGTCGCCCGCGGCGTCGCCACGCGCACGTCGGCCGCCAGCGCCAGTTCGACGCCGCCGCCGCGGGCCGCGCCGTCGACCCCGCAGACGACGACCGACGGCGACTCCTCGATCGCGGCGGCGACGCGTTGCCCCCGTCGCGCGAACGCCTCCGGGTCGTCGAGGTCGGCGACCGCGTCGAGGTCCGCGCCGGCACAGAAGGCGTCGCCCGCGCCGCGGAGGTACGTCACCGGCGGGGTCGCCTCGCTTTCCGCCCCTTCGAAGACCTCCCGCAGAGAGCGCAGGTCCTGCGGTCTGAGCGCGTTGCGCGCCGCCGGGCGGTCGAGCGTGACGACGCGCACGCCGCCGTCGGTTCGGGTTCGGATCACGGGACGTGGTCCCGTTCGTTTCCAAAGGTCTTTGCCCTTCGCTCGTCTACCGAACGACAATGGACGATGCCGCGCGAGCGCGTGACGCCGCGCGCGAGGCGCTCGCGGACGTCGAACCCGAACAGCTCCGCGAGGCCCTCGACTCCCGGATCGGCGACGCGGCGGTGACCCCCGGCGTGCTGGCGCTGGTCACCGCGCGCGCGCTGGAGCCGGAGGTCGACCTCGGCGACGTGGCCGACCGCGCCGCGGGCGTGCAGCTCATCTACGAGGGGTTGCGCCTCACCCGGACGGTCGCCCGCGAGGAGCCGTGGGTGACCGCGCCGACCGCCGCGGCCGACATCGACGCGGACATGGAGATCCTCGCCGCCGACGTGCTCGTCTCGCGCGGCTTCTCGCTCTTAGCGTGTACCGACGCCGCCCGCCCCGCGGTCGACGTAGTACGCGCGTTCGGCCGCGACCAGACGCTGCGCGACCGCGAGGACGCCGACGCGGAGACGGCGGCCGCGCTCGACCGCAACCTGGAGGTGGACGCCCTCGAACTCGCGGTCGTCGCCGGGGCCACCGCGGTCGGCGGCGACACCCCCGAGGAGCTGCTCGCGTACGCCCGCGACCTCGCCGCCGACTGCGACGGCGAGTTCCCGCCCGCCGGCAGCGCGCTGCCGGAGGCGACCGCCGACCGCATCGCGGACATCTCCGAGCGCGCCGTCAGCGCGACGGACCGGTGAGTCGACGCGGGCGACGGGGGGGGTCGATCCCCCGACGCCGCGCCCGCAAATCGAAACCCCTAAAGTCGAATCCGGTCAACGACCAATCGCGCCTGGGTAGCTTAGCGGTAAAGCGCGTCCTTGGTAAGGACGAGACCCCGAGTTCAAATCTCGGCCTAGGCTCTTTCCTCCGTACACTCCTTGTGCGCACACTTTTCTGTCCACGCTCGTTTGAACGAAACCTGCTCAAGATTCGCTTCTCTCGCTAAACAGGACATCCCTCGCCGTATGGCGATTCGATTAAATGTCAGGACACACAAACAAACCCGCAGACTACGGCGGGATAGACCCGAAATCAACCGGGAGCGCGTCCCCTCAGGAACACTCCGGATTTCGCTAATTCGCGCTTATAGAGGAACGAGTGAAGCATAGTCAGGAATATGATAGAACAACCGCCTCGATGCGGCTATCCACGATGATTATGTGGCGAGTGGGGTTCCGGCGGAACGACTATTGGTAAGACCAGCGTATTACATCTATATGTCCGAAGCGGCCACAAACGACGACGGCGGAGACGACATCGCCACGGTGAATTTCAAAGTCACCGAGTCGTTCCTCGAACAGATAGACGATACGTGGCAGGGACGCGGGTTCAACAGTCGAAGCGAGTTCATCCGGTACACGCTTCGAGACGCCATCGAGTTCCCGACGTTCGACCGGGACGAACTCGTCGCTCTGCTCGAAGCCGAGGAGGACATCCGCGAGGGGCGAACAACGAGCGCCGAGGAAGCCCGCGAGCGGTTCGGCACGAGCGATGAGTGACGACGGGTGGACGTGGGAACTCTCCTCGACAGCCGAGGACGACCTCGACGGTCTATCTCCCGCCGAGCAAGACCGGATACTCGACAAGCTCGATGAAAACGTCTCCTCGCCGTGGCGCGACCCGCCGGACTATGGGGAGCCACTCCAGAACAGTCCACACAAGAAGATACGCATCGGAGAGTTCCGTCTCTCCGTGACATTCCGTCAGGACGATGAGCGACTCGTCGTCGCACGTATCAAGCGTCGTGGCGGCGCGTACACCGCTGACGACGACTAAGCGACGAAACGCCCTCGATGCGGCGAGATACAGGTAGAGGATGTCGATGAAGTCGCACGCGTCGCCCACGTATTCGCGCATCTGGAGACGAAGCCGGAGAAAATCCTCGCGTACGTCAGTTACTGACGATACGACTCCGCCGCTCGCGTACGTTCGAGAGACGCGTCGGAGTCAGTCTCGAAGGAACTCGTTCAGCTCGGCGAACTCGTCGGGGGACAGAATGACCTCGGTCTCGAACGCGTCGAACCGTTCGAAGTCGTCGTCGATCGTCAGCACCGTCGTCGCTCCCTCGTCGATCGCGACCTGCGCGTAGTACCCGTCCCATCCGCCGACGTTCGCCTCGCTCGCGCGTGACAACCCGCCTCGGACCGCGTCTCGGGGCATCCGGTCGTACCAGTGGATCCGGCTCGCGTCCGTGAAGTTCCGGAGCAGACGCGACGCGTCTCCGTTCGAATACCCGTAGTATGTCGTGAGGACGGTGTGGGCTCCGAACAGGGCCGGATACGGAACGACGGCGTCGATCTCTCCGGCGACGGCCTCCCGAACGTACGAGAGTGCGGTGTCGCGAACCGGTGCCGACGAGTGTGCGAGGGCGATCACTCCGACGTCGAACAGATACGGGCCACCGACGTCACTCATCGCGGTGCTTCTCCGCCCCTCGCCGAACCACCTCTCTGTGCTTTCGGGCGATCGGATCGGCCCCTTCGGGAAGCGGCGTCGTCTCCTCCCCGTTCGAAGCCGCCTCCGCGACGAGCCGTTCCATCCGTTCCAGAATCGCGTCGGGATCGTCTTCGGGCTTCACGACCGCCTTTCCGTCCTCTTCGCGGACCTCCACCTCCGTACCCGGAGTGATGTCGAGACGCTCCCGAACCTCCTGTGGGAGAACGATTCGGCCCTTCGAGTCCACTTTGGTCATGTTCCCACTTAGTGTGGGAAAAATATAGTCGTTCGGGTAAGTCCTGTTCCTAGCCTCGTTTCCGAATAACGGAACCGTGCCACCGACTGCTGGTACGCGGCGCACGGGGCTCCGCCGAAACGACTGTCGGTGAGACCGGTGTATCTCGTCGGCACGAAGAGAGAGTGACGACGGGTGAGTCGTCGTCGCGCGTATCGAGCGCCGTGACGGCGCGTACGCCGCCGAAAACGAGTAAATCGGTGAAAAATACGCCGATAGGCATTTCTCAGTGCCTGACTGACTGTCCCGATACCGCTCCCCGCGTCGACGAGGTGAGAGCGAGATGAGCCTCCTAACCGCTTACAACGCCGTGTTGCTTCGGGTCGGGCTGTATCTACTCGTCTTTTGGCCCACTATCGGCTACTACGTGTACTCCGATTCGGAGAAGCGGGGGTTCTCCAGTCCGCGACTCCGGGGTGTCGTCTTGGGATTCTTGGGTATCCCCGGATTGCTCGTTCATCTGTCCCTCGTCCGACGGCGGGATTGAGCACTTTCATCGTTTTCGCTCGACTCGACGGTGAGGGGAACGCTCCCGCGAAAGCCCACACGGCTCTCCTCCGACGCCGGATATACCCCACCGAGTCGCCAACCCGGATCCGAGATGAGTTCCGAGATGGACGCGTACGTGATCGACGAGTTCGGCGGCCCGGACGCATTCGAGCGGCGAACGGTCGAGATTCCCGACCCCGACCCGGACGAAGTCCGCGTCGAGGTCGTCGCCTCCAGCGTTAACCCGGTCGACTACAAGATCCGCCGGGGCCACATCCCCGACTTCGCGCCGGCGTTCCCGGCGACGCTCGGGTGTGACGTGGCCGGCGTCGTCGACGCCGTCGGCGAGGACGTCGACGCCTTCGAACCGGGCGACGAGGTGTACGGGATGCCCGGCGGCGCGGGGCGGCAGGGCGCGCTCGCCGACTACGTGGTCGGCCACGCGGGGACGTTCGCGCACGCCCCCGAGTCGATCCCGCTCGAAGACAGCGCCGCGCTGCCCGTGGTCGCCCTGACCGCGTGGGAGATGCTCGCCGACAAGGCTAGTGTCGACATCGGCGACGACGTGCTGGTGTACGGCGCGACGGGCGGCGTCGGCCACGTCGGCGTCCAGCTCGCCGACTGGTTCGGCGCGACCGTCACCGCGACCGGGTCGACCGCCGAGAAGCGGTCGCTGGCGGCCGACCTCGGAGCCGACGCGACCGTCGACTACACGGAGACGAGCGTCGAGTCGTACGTCGACGAGCACGCCGGCGGCGTCGGCTTCGATGTCGTGTTCGACCCGGTCGGCGACGACCACCTGAACGCGTCGTTCGAGGCGGTCCGTCCCTTCGGCTCCGTGGTCACGACCGAGTCGAGCGACGCCGACGGCGTCGACCTGTCGCCGATGCACGCCACGTCGCTCTCGCTCGGCGTCGTCCTCGTCATCCTCCCGGTGCTGCTCGGCGACGGGCAGGAGCGCGTCGGGAACGAACTGGAGACGATCGCCTCGCTCGTCGACAAGGGCGCGGTCGCGCCGCATATCGACGAGCGGTACGCCTTCGCGGACGTCGCGGACGCGCACCGCCGCGCCGAGGCCGGCGACTTCGTCGGGAAGCTCCTGCTCGTCAACGAATAGATCGCCAGAGCCCTGAGCGGCCGGCCCGCCGCCGTACGTGCTTTTTTATCTCCCACTCTCCGAGCGACACACCACATGGGCAAACACGAGCGCGGCTGGGTCGAGGCCACGGAGCGGCTGACGGCGCGGCTCGCGAACGGCGCGGAGCCGGGCGGCGACCTGATCGACGACGGCCGACGCGACCTCGCCGAGGCGCTCGCGGACCGGCTCCGGAGCGACTTCCCGGACCGGACCGCGGTGCGACACGCCGGCAACTCCTACGACTCGCTCGGAGACCTCGTCGTCGAGTCGCCAGACGGCGAGACGTTCGTCGAGGCCAAGTTCGTCGCCAGCGGCGGCACGCGGGCGAACCTCGGGCAGGACACGTTGACCGACTTCGGGCTGTTCAGAGACGCCACCGCGTGGAGCGACTTCCGCGAGGAGATCGGGTTCCCGGAGGACCGCGAGGCGCTGCTCCGGCAGTTCGACGACTACCCCGACGACGTGCGCGACTGGTCGTACAAGTCGGCGGTGTACGACCGGGCGAAACACCTCAAGAACGTCGTCGACGTGTCGCGGGGGCAGAACACGGGGTCGCGCGCCGACGAGGTCCTCGCGGACCCGGACGCCTCGGAGACGGAGCGGGAGGCGGCGCGGATCATCGACGAGATACTCGAACTCGACAGGGAGGAGAAGCTGGCGTACTTCGACCACCTCCGCGCGGCGGAGCAGGACCCCCGGGCCATCGAGACGTTCGCGCACCTGATCGTCTGCGGCTACCACACCGCTGACGCGCTCGAAGCGCACTTCGACCGCGACCTCGACGAGATCAAGCGGCTGATCGAGACGGACGCCTACCGCCTCTACGAGGTGAACAGGAACACCGGAGCGGTGACCGTCGAGAACCCGGCGGATCTCCTCGCGGGCTTCGAGTGGAGGGACACGCGGATCGAAATCCCGGAGGACGGCACCTCCGTGAGCGTCGTGACCGGACCGCCGGACGACCGGCGGCGCGTGCTCAACATCGCGTACAACTGGAAGAACAAGTTCCAGGGGATCCAGACGCCGTCGATGAACGTGTTCGTCCCCGAGGCGTAAATCGAGAGGCCGGTCCGCGCCGACGGCGTCGGCCCGCCCGGTTCGAGACGCATCAGCCCTGTGTCGCCCTCGGTCCGTGCGGGTTCGGACACCCTTTTTTCTCGGCGGACCGACGACCGAATCGATGTCATTCGAACCGACGGCGCTCGACGGAGAGGTCGCGATCGTCACCGGCGCTTCCTCCGGCATCGGCGCGGCGACCGCGGAGGCGCTCGCGGACGCCGGGGCCAGCGTGGCCGTGGCCGCCCGCCGCGAGGCGGCGCTCGAAACGGTGGCCGACCGCATCGAGGCGGACGGCGGGGAGGCGCTCGTCGTCCCGACCGACGTCACCGACGAGGCGGCGGTCGAGGACCTGATCGAAACGACCGTCGACGAGTTCGGCCGACTGGACGTGCTCGTCAACAACGCCGGCGTCATGCTGCTGGAGGCGGTCGAGGACGCCGACACGGACAACTGGCGGCAGATGGTCGAGGTGAACCTCCTCGGGCTGATGAACGCCACCCACGCCGCTCTGCCGGTCATGCAGGAACAGGGCGGCGGCCACGTCGTCCACGTCTCCTCGGTTGCCGGGCGGCGGGCCTCCGCGACCGCCAGCGGCTACAACGCCACCAAGTTCGGCGTCAACGGATTCACGGAGGCGTTCCGCCAGGAGGTCGCCGCCGACGGCATCCGCACCACCGTCGTCGAGCCCGGACTGGTCGAGACGGAGCTACAGGAGCACATCCCCGACGAGGAGATCCGCGAGCAGACCGAGGAGTGGGTCGGGTCGCTCGACGCGCTCCAGCCGGAAGACATCGCGCGGTCGATCCGGTTCGCCGTCGCCCAGCCCGCCCACGTGAGCCTCAACGAACTGCTGATCCGGCCGACCGAACAGGAGCGCTGAATCGGGAGACCGACCGAGCGCCCGGACCGACCGAGCGCCCGGACCGACCGAGCGCCCGGACCGACCGAGCGTCTGATCGCCGGGGGCGACGGGTGCGCTCTACGAGTGCGCTCGGCCGGTCGGGATCCCCCGCCGACTTGTCGGTGTCGGTGGCGGCGAGGGGGTTGGCGAGCCGTGGGCGCATACCCGTCCGGCCCCGATCGTCGGCCATGCGAGCCTACGAGGTTCAGGAGGAGACGACGGACTACGAGGGAGTCGTCGAGGTCGAGCGGGAGCGCCCCGAACCGGCGGCCGACGAGGCGCAGATCCGGATTCACGCGGCGTCGCTCAACTACCGCGACCTCGCGATCGCCGACGAGGGCCTGACGTATCCGGGCGCGGAGCTTCCCGTCATCCCGTTCTCGGACGGGGCGGGCGAGGTCGTCGCGGTCGGGGAGGACGTCGACCTGCTCTCCGCCGGCGACCGCGTCGCGACGCCGTTCGCTCCCGACTGGCTCGACGGCGAGTACGCGCCCGAGAAGGGGGCCCGAACCACCGGCGGGAACATCGACGGCGCGCTCGCGGAGTACGTCACCTTCCCCGCGGCGAGTCTCACGACGCTCCCCGACCACCTCTCGTACGAGGAGGGGGCCTGCCTCTCGTGTGCGGGGCTCACCGCGTGGCGGTCGCTCGTCGAGGACGGCGGGCTCTCGGCCGGCGAGACGGTGCTCGCGCTCGGGACGGGCGGCGTCGCGACGTTCGCGCTCCAGTTCGCCGAGGACCACGGGGCCCGGACGGTCGTCACCTCCTCCAGCGACGACAAGCTGGCGACCGCCCGCGAGCTGGGTGCCGACGTGACGATCAACTACGAGGAGACGCCGGAGTGGGGCGACGCCGTCGCCGAGTCGACCGGCGGCGTCGACCACGTCGTCGAGGTCGGCGGCGCGGGGACCCTCCAGCAGTCGCTCGACGCCGCGGCCCCGGGCGGTCACGTCCACCTCATCGGCGTCCTCGCCGGCGGCGAGGGGCGCGTCCACCCCGGCCCGATCCTCGGCAAGGGGCTGACGGTCGAGGGCGTGATGGGCGTGGGCAGTCAGGCGATGTTCGAGCGCATGACCGACGCGCTGGCGGCGACGGGCACGACGCCGGTCGTCGACAGCGTCTTCCGGTTCGACGAGGTCCGCGAGGCGTACCGGTACGTCGAGCGCGGCGAGCATCAGGGGAAGGTCGTCGTCTCGCTCGACTGACCGGGTCGGATCGACCCGCACCCTTTTGCGCTCGGACGCCAAGGGTCAGGTATGCAACGCGGCCGCCGGAAGCCGGACTGGCTGAAGTCGCGCCCGCCGTCCGGGAGTCGGTTCACCGAGATCAAGTCCACCCTCCGCGACCACGACCTCCACACGGTCTGCGAGGAGGCGAACTGCCCGAACATGGGCGAGTGCTGGTCGGGGAACGACGGGCCGGGCACGGCGACGTTCATGCTCATGGGCGACCGCTGCTCGCGCGGCTGTAACTTCTGTGACGTCGAGACCGGGGGGATGGAACCGCTCGACCCCGACGAGCCGGCGAACGTCGCCGACGCGGTCGCGGAGATCGGGCTCGACTACGTCGTCCTCACCTCCGTCGACCGCGACGACCTCGCGGACGGCGGGTCGGCGCACTTCGCCGAGACGATCCGGGCGATCAAGCGCCGCGACCCGGAGGTGCTCGTCGAGACGCTCATCCCGGACTTCGGCGGCGACCCCGATGCAGTCCGCCGGATCATCGACGCGGAGCCGGACGTGATCGCGCACAACGTCGAGACCGTCGAGCGGCTCCAGTGGCCGGTGCGGGACCGCCGCGCGAACTACGAGCAGTCCCTGTCGGTCCTCGATCAGGTCGACCTCGAGTCCGACATCCACACGAAGACGAGCCTCATGCTCGGCGTCGGCGAGTACGACCACGAGGTGTACCGGACGCTCGGCGACCTCCGCGAGGTCGGCGTCGACGTGGTCACGTTCGGCCAGTACCTCCAACCCTCGCGGTCCCACCTCGACGTCTTCGAGTACGTCCACCCCGACGTCTTCGAGACGTGGCGGCGGGTCGCGGAGGAGGAGTTCGACTTCCTCTACTGCGCGTCGGGCGCGATGGTCCGGTCGTCGTACAAGGCCGGCGAACTGTTCGTCGAGGCGCTCGTCCGCGAGGGTCGGTCGCCAGAGGACGCGCGTCGCCACGCGCGGGCCGCGGGCGGCGACTGAACCGCGGGCGGCGACGACCGCGGCGGTGCGTGGAACCGTTCCCGTCTCCCGACAGCTGTCAGGCGCTTTCGACGTTTTGACGATTGTTCGAACAACGAGTTATTTACCTCTCGGTGACTCACCCTGCGTCAGTGAGACGCACACATGGGAACAACTGACTCGTCGATCGTCGACGCCGCACGGGCCCGGCCGGGTCTCCTCTTCGTCGTCCTTCTCGGCGGCCTACTCCTCGTCGACCTCGCGGCGAAGCTCGGAGGGGTCGGTCTCGGCCCGATCGGGGGGTCGGTCTCGGTCGACCGACTCGGCTCGAACCTCTGGAACGGCGTCGTCATCGGGCTCGTGATCGGACTGGCCGGAATCGGGCTCTCGATGACGTACAGCATCCTCTCGTTCGCGAACTTCTCGCACGGCGACCTCGTCAGCGTCGGCGCGTTCTCGGGTTGGGGCGTCGCCTTCCTGATCGCCGGATTCGGCGATGTGCCAATTCGCGCGCTCTTGACCGTCCGGGACGCCGGGAACGCCTCGCCGGGTGACATCGGCGCGCACATCCTCTCGACGCCCGGCGCGATCCTCGTCGGACTGGTCGCCGCGTTCGTCGTCACCGCGCTGCTCGCGGTGGCGCTCGACCGGGCGTTCTACAAGCCGATGCGCGACCGCGACGGCATCTCGCTGCTCATCGCCTCCATCGGCGCGGCGCTGATCGTGCGCTACCTGCTCCAGTTCGGCTACGGCTCCGACCGGCGGGGCGTGACCGCCAGCGTCGAGCAGTCGAACCTCGCGTTCGGTCCCCTCGGGATATCGGTGAACGCGCACGAACTCACCATCCTCGTGGCCGCGGTCGGACTGATGCTCGCGATGCACGCCATGCTCCAGCACACGAAGCTCGGCACGGCGATGCGCGCGATGGCCGACAACAAGGACCTCGCGCTCATCACCGGGATCCCGGCCGAGCGCGTCGTCACCGCGACGTGGATCATCGGCGGCGGGCTCGCGGGCGCGTCCGGCTACCTCTACGTCCTGCTCCGCGGCACGATCCAGTTCGACTTCGGCTGGCTCCTCCTCCTCCTCATCTTCGCGGCCGTGATCCTGGGCGGGATCGGCTCCGTCTACGGGGCCATCGTCGGCGGACTGGTCATCGGGGTCGTGTTCACCACCTCGACGATCTGGATCCCGTCCGACTTCAATCAGGCCGCGGCGTTCGCCGTGATGATCCTGATGCTGCTCCTTCGCCCCGAGGGGCTGTTCGGAGGTGTTTCGACCGCATGAGCGACGCAGACTCGGCCGCTCCGGAGCCCGACGCGCCCGACAGCGCCACGGCGGCGGTGATCGCGGCCGCGAAGGAGAGCGACTTCGCGCTCGTCGTCGGGACGCTGCTCGCCATCTACGCGGCCGCGGCGCTGCTCTCGTTCACCGACGGTCTCAACAGCGTCGTCGGACTCATGGAGACGCTGACGTTCCTCGGCCTCGTCTACGCGCTCACCGCGCTCGCCTTGAACCTCCAGTGGGGCTACACCGGGCTGTTCAACATCGGCGTCGCCGGCTTCATGGCCGTCGGCGTGTACACGATGGGAATGGTCGTCCGGTCGCCGGACCCGGCCTTCGGCCCCCCCGGACTGGGGCTCCCGCTCCCGGTCGGTATCCTCGCCGGGATGGGGATGGCGGCGCTGCTCGGGGGAATCGCGGCGCTGCCGGCGCTCCGGCTCAAGGCCGACTACCTCGCGATCGTGACGCTCGGCCTCTCCGAGATCATCCGGCTCTCGCTGCAGTCGAGCGCCTTCGACAACTTCCTGCGCGACGCGATCGGTGCCGGGACGGGCGGCGGCCGCGGGATGGGAATGCCGGACAACCCCGTCCGCGGCTTGTTCTTAGTCGACGGACAGGCGGGGAACCCGACCGCGCTCGGCGACCTCGTCTTCGGGATATTCGGGACCGACGGGCTGGGGATCTCGCACACCATCCTCATCGGCTGGGGGTACATCGCCGTCCTCGCCGGCTTCCTCGTCGGCTTCTACCTCCTGCTCGAACGCCTCGGCCGCTCGCCGTTCGGGCGGACGATGAAGGCGATCCGCGAGGACGAACTCGTCGCCAACTCGCTGGGCAAGGACGTGAACCTCGTGAAGATCAAGGTGTTCGTCATCGGCTGCGCGCTGATGGGCCTCGCCGGCATCCTCTGGTTCGGCAGTCAGGGCAACGTCTCGCCCACGCCGCAGTTCCGGCCGCTGCTCACGTTCTACGTGTTCATCGCGGTGATCATCGGCGGCTCCGGGTCGAACACCGGCTCCGTCCTCGGCGGCATCGTCTTCGCCGCGGTGCTGTTCGAGGGGCCGCGGCGCGTCGGCGGGGCCGTCCGCGGGCTCATCGACGCCGAGACGCCCAGCTCCTTCGCTGACGCGCTCGTCACGCTGGACCCGGTGACGCTCCTCGCGTACGCGACCGAAAACGTCGCGCCGCTCCAGTTCGTCTTCCTCGGCCTCGTCTTAGTGTTCATCATCCACCGGCGGCCGGAGGGGGTCCTCGGCGACCGGATCGAGACGGCCGCGGCCGTCGACCTCTCCGAGCGGCCCGCCGGAGGTGAGTCCGATGAGTAGCGACGCCCCCGATCCGAACGATCCGGCCGACGTCGCCGATGCGAGCGACGTCGCCGACGCCGTGGACGCGTCGGCCCCGGCCGCCGACGAACCGGAGGCGAATGACGGCGAGGTCGAGGAGGCGGCGAAACGCGTGCCGTCCGGGTCGCCCCCGCTCCGCGTCGAGGGGCTGGTGAAGCGGTTCGGCGGCGTCACCGCCGTCGACGGGGCCTCCTTCGAGGTCGAGTCCGGGTCGCTCACCGGGCTCATCGGCCCGAACGGCGCGGGGAAGTCGACCACGTTCAACTGTATCACCGGCGTCCACGAGCCGACCGCCGGGACGGTGTCCTTCCAGGGCGAGGACGTGACGGGGCTCAAACCGTACCAGATCGCGCGGAAGGGGCTGGTTCGGACGTTCCAGATCGCCCGGGAGCTCTCCGAGATGACCGTCTTGGAGAACCTGATGCTCGCGCCGCAGGGACAGCTCGGCGAGTCCGCGATCCGCGCGGTGACGCCCGGCCTCCGCGGCGCGGTCGTCGAGGAGGAGACGGCGCTGCGCGAGCGCGCCTGGGAGACGCTGGAGTTCTTCGAGATCGATCACCTCGCGCACGAGCACGCGGGGAACCTCTCCGGCGGGCAGCGGAAGCTGCTGGAGATGGCCCGCGTGCTGATGACCGACCCCGAGATGGTGCTGCTCGACGAGCCGCTCGCCGGGGTCAACCCGACCTTAGAGGAGAAGCTGTTGGACCGGATCCACGACCTGCGCGCGGACGGCTACACCTTCCTGCTCGTCGAACACGAC
Source organism: Halorubrum hochsteinianum (assembly GCF_023702125.1). Taxonomy (NCBI): domain Archaea; kingdom Methanobacteriati; phylum Methanobacteriota; class Halobacteria; order Halobacteriales; family Haloferacaceae; genus Halorubrum; species Halorubrum hochsteinianum. The sequence goes on from NZ_CP098415.1 coordinate 1,847,031, forward strand.
ATGGACGTCATCATGGACAACTGCGAACGCGTCATCGTCATGCATCAGGGAAGCGTGCTCGCCGAGGGGACCGGCGACGAGATACGGAACGACGAGCGGGTCATCGAGGCGTACCTGGGGGAGGACCTATGAGCGCCGACGACGCGAACGACGACATCGCGGATCCGCCCGAGACGACCGAACCCGGGGCGGAGAGCGACGGCCCGCCGACCGAATCCGGGGCGGAGAGCGGCGACTCGCCCACCGACGCCGAGGTCAGCGCGGGGACGGACCACGCGCTCGGCGGCGACGCGATCCTGCGGATCCGCGACCTCGACGCCGGCTACGGCGACCTCCAGATCCTCTCGGACGTGGTCCTCGACGTCGCCGACGAGGAGTACGTCACCATCGTCGGCCCGAACGGGGCCGGCAAGTCGACGGTGATGAAGACGGTCTTCGGGCTCACGACCCACATGGGCGGCACCGTCGAGTTCGAGGGCGAGCCGATCCACGGGCTCGCGCCCGAGCAGATCATCCGCGAGGGGATCGGGTTCGTCCCGCAGAACGACAACGTCTTCCCCGGACTCAGCGTCCGCGAGAACCTGGAGATGGGCGCGTACATCCTCGACGAGGTGCCCGAAGACCAGATCGAGACGATCTACGACCGGTTCCCCATCCTCCGCGAGCGCAGCGAGCAGAAGGCGGGGACGCTCTCCGGCGGTCAGCGGCAGATGGTGGCGATGGGGCGGGCGCTCATGCTCGACCCCGACCTCCTGCTGCTCGACGAGCCGTCGGCGGGGCTCGCGCCCGACCTCGTCGACGACATGTTCGACCGGATCGACCGGATCAACGACTCGGGGACGGCGGTGCTGATGGTCGAGCAGAACGCGAAGGAGGCGCTCCGCCGCTGCGACCGCGGCTACGTGCTGGTGAACGGCGGGAACCGGTACACCGACCGCGGCGACGTGCTGCTCGCCGACGAGGACGTGCGGCGCGACTTCCTCGGCGGATAAGCGTCCGTACTCGGGTGTCGTCGGCGGTCGACTGCGGATCGGTTTTGTCGATGTCTCGGCCGTACGGCGCTGTCTGTCGTAAAACGCTGATCGACGTGACCGAGACCGCCGAAGCCCCAACCGTGAGGCGGGCGCACGCTCGCTGCGGTCCTTACTTCGCCTGCGCCCGCCTCACGGCTGCCCCTTCGAGTCCCACCCCGCACAGCCCCGCACCTCACGCCTCCCCAGCCTCGCGGCTCCCTTCGGTCGCCGCGTCCCTCGCGCGTGCTGTCTCGCGGCCGCCTTCGGCGGCACGCTCGCAGGCACGCGCCACCGCATCGGCTGGCGGGCGAAAAATCGGAGAAGAGTTCAGTTCGGGCGGATCCCTACTGGTTCAGCACGCTCGACCACTGGCTGGTGTACGTCGCCTGGTTCGGCTCGAAGGAGACGCGCTGGTCGATGGTGCCGTCTCGTTCCTCGAAGGCGGCGACGTACGACTCTTCGAGCGACTGGCCGTAGGCGTCGTTGAGGTACAGCGTGCCGGAAGTCTCCGCGCCGACGATGTCGCCGACGGCCAGGTCGGCCATCGCGGGCCCCTGAAGCAGGTCGGACGGGGCGGTCCGGAAGATGTAGTCGTTGTCGTCTAAGTCCGTGACGTTCGGGTCCGTCGACGACGGCGAGATGCCCACGACGCCGTTCGGGATGAACACCTGATCGGACACCTGGAGGTTGACGTTCGAGGAGGCGGGACCGACGACCGCTCCGAAGCCCGCGTTGACGAGGGCGTTCGCGCCGGAGATGCCGGCCTGCGGGTCGGTCTGGGTGTCCTCGACTCTGGTCTCGACGTCGACGTTGATGTCGGCGTCGTTGACCTGCGTGGCGGCCAGCAGCGCGCCGTCGCGGATCGGTCCGCCGAGCGGCCCGAGGTCACCGGTTTCCGGCATCAGCACGCCGACGCGCGCGGTGAACGAGTCGACGCCGACCGGGTCCGCGGCCGTCGCGTTCCGGTCCTCGTCGGAGAGTTCGTTCCCGAACTCGACGGTGTCGAGGGTGACAAGTTCCCCGTCCTGGAAGTCGGTGATGTCGTACGCGGCGGTGGCCATGTCGCCGTTGACGTCGAAGTTGACGCTGGAGGACGCGCCAACGTAGTGGACCGGGTCGCCCGCGGCGACCGTCTCGACCGCCTCGGGGAGGTTCGAGGGGCCGAACTCCTCGCCGCCGGGGTTGGCGACCGTGCGGACGCGGTCGCGGATCGCCTCGCCGCTGTTCTCGCCCGCGGCGGTGGCCGCGAGGATCTCGACTGCCATGGCGTCGTACGCCTGCGAGGTGAACACGCCCGGCTCCTCGTCGTACTCCTCCTGATACGACTCGGCGAAGAAGTCGGCCCCGGGGCCGCCGGCCGAGGGTGCCGTGCCGATGACGTTGTTCATGTCGTTGTCGACCTCGCCGGGGAGGTCCCCGTCGATCAGCCCGTCGGGGACGATGATGTCCAGATCCGGCGCGCTGTCGGCGAACTCCGCGTAGAAGTCGCGGAACAGCTGGATGCCGGACTGCGGGAACCCGACGACCATCACGGCGTCGGGGACGGACGCGGAGTCCCCGCCGTCGCCGCCGTCCTCGCCGTCCATGCCGTCGTCGCCGTCCTCGCCGTCCATGCCGTCGCCGCCGTCCTCGCCGTCGCCGCTCTCGGTCGAGCAGCCGGCGATCCCCGCGATCCCGACCGCACCGGCACCTCTGAGTACGTCGCGTCGCTGGATTCTTCGCGTCATTCTGTGACGGTATACCATACGAGTCGTTATAAGTGTATCCACGGGCACAAATACGACACCGCGGGCAGTCGAACGATCAGACCGGACTGCTTCCCGTCTACCGCGTTTTTACGGCCGGTTCGCTCAGCGAGGATCGGGCGCGGAACGCGCTTCGTTCCACGGGCGTGACAGGAAGGGCGTCCGCGGCTGGAGGGGATCCGTTACAGAAACGAGGTCGCCGCCGCGGTCGCGGCCACGACCGGCCCCCTGCTCGTCGCGTCTCAGTACCCCTGCGCGTTCCCGTCCTTCCGGGGTTCGGTGGCGGCCGAGAGGACGCCCTTCCGGTTCCGGGCGATCTGCGCGCCGCCGAACATGACCGGCGAGAGCGTCCGCACGTCGTGGTCCTTCCGGACCAACTTGGCCGCGGCGTCGTCGTCGAAGTGCGGTTCGAGCGCCAGTTCGCCGCTCTCCCGGTACCGCCACCGCGGCTCGTCGAGCGCCCGCTGGAGGGGCATCTCGTAGTCGACGAGGTTCGAGATCACCTGGACGTGGCCCTGCGGCTGCATGTAGCCGCCCATCACGCCGAACGCCGCCCAGTCGTCCTCGTCGAACTTTACGACGCCCGGGATGAGCGTGTGGAAGGGGCGCTTGCCGGGTTCGAGTGCGTTCGGGTGGTCCGGGTCAAGAGAGAACGACGCCCCGCGGTTCTGAAGGGCGATCCCCGTGTCGCCCGCGACGAGGCCGGAGCCGAAGCCGGCGAACCGCGAGTTGATGTAGGAGACGACGTTGCCGTCCTCGTCGGCGACGGTGAGGAGGACGGTGTCGGCGTCCTCGGCGTTCGCGTTCGGCACGCCGAAGGAGACGTCGTGCGAGGCCGTCTCGCCCACGCCCGCGGCGCGCTCGGCCGCCCACTCCTCGGACGCCAGCGGCGGGATTTCCTCGTACTCGGGGTCGGTGATGTAGCGGTGGCCGTCGTGGAAGGCCCGCTTCAACGCCTCGGCGAAGTAGTGGACGCGCTCCGGGGAGTCGTAGTCGTACTCGCCCGCGCCGAGTTCGGACGCGACGTTGAGCGCCTCCAAGGCGATCAGCCCTTGGTTGTTCGGCGGCAGTTCGTACACCTCGGCCCCGTTGTAGGTGGTCGACACCGGGTCGGGCCACTCGACCTCGAAGTCGGCGAGGTCGTCGACGGTCATGAACCCGCCCTGCGACTGGACCTCCTCGGCGATCGCCTCGGCGATCTCACCCTCGTAGACCACGTCGGCCCCCTCCTCGGCGATCCTCCGCATCGACTCGCCGAGCCGGGGGAGCGTCACCGTTTGACCGATCTCCGGCGGCTCGCCGTCGAACAGGAACGCCTCGCGGGCGTGGTCGTCGGTGAACAGCGCGTCGGCGCTCGCCCAGTAGGAGGCGATGACCTCCGACACCGGGTAGCCCTCGGTCGCGTAGCGGATGGCGGGTGAGAGCGCGTCCGCGAGGCTCAGTCGGCCCAGTTCCTCGACGGTCGCCTCCCAGCCCCGCGCCGTCCCGGGCACCGTGACCGCGTGCGGGCCGTAGAAGGGCATCCCGGCCTCGCCGGCGTCGTCGACCGCGTAGCCCCCGTCGTCGGGGTAGTACGAGTCCGCGTCGTCGTCCTCGGCCAGCGCGGCCCGGACGTTCTCGATCGTCGCGTCGGCGGGCGCGCCGCCGCACGAGCGCATCGCGCCGACCTCGCCGTCGGCGGTCCGGTACAGCGCGAACACGTCGCCGCCGAGCCCGGTCGAGGTCGGTTCGACGACGTTGAGCGCGGCCGCGGTCGCCACCGCGGCGTCGAACGCGTTGCCGCCCTCGCGTAGCACTTCGATCCCCGCCTCGCTGGCGAGCGGCTGACTGGTCGCCACCACGCCGCGCTGCCCGTACACGGTCGATCGGCGCGACGTGAATCGGTCCAAGTCTGGCTCCATACACACCCGTCCGGCGGCCGGGAGAATAAAGCCCCGACCGGATGTGTTCGGTGTCTCTCCCGACCGCCCGGTTCGGGCATCGCCCGCCGTGACGCGCGGGCGTTCAGGAGTGCTTCGCGGCGAGGACCTCGATCTCGTCGATCTGGGGGTCTTCGACGAACAGCTCGTCGGCGCGGTCCAGCAGCTCCGCGGCGATCTCGCCGTCGAGGTGCGCCTGTCGGCCATCCTCGTCGGCCTTCTCTGGCTTCGCTTCGAGCCGTGCCTGAAGCGCGTACTCGGAGTCGGACATTCCGACAGGTCGGAGGGCTGCGACGCGTAAAACCCCCGTGACACCGGGTATCCGGAAACAGCGGAGCGGTCGCCTCGGCGCTCCTCGCCGCCCCCGCGTCACCCCTCGAACTCGGCGTAGTGACGCACCAGTCCGCACTCGGGGCACATCACCGTCGTCAGCGACTTCCGCTCGTTCATCCCGAGCTTGCCGAGCAGTCCCGTCCGCTTCTCGCCGGTCCTGACGTGCGCGTTCCACGCGTCGTCCATGCCGAACTCGACCTCCTCCATCGTGACGCCGCAGTCGGGACAGCGGTGGTCCATGGGCGGCGAGTCGCGCGGCGACCCCAAAACGGTTGGCTCACTTCGGTCGGAGTTTGAACAAGCGCTAAACGCTCCCGCACCGTACGTCGGGACATGAATCGACGACGGGCGCTGACGCTCGCCGGCGCGGCCGCGGTCGGCTCGCTCGCGGGATGCGCCGGCGGCGGCTCCGGCGAGTCCGGCGGCGAGGGCGGGCAGCCGCTGCGGGAGCATCCGGCCGCCGCGGGGCTGGACGGACTGCCGCGCCGCGGGTCGCTGGACGGACACGCGATCCTCACCTTCGAGGACCCGTCCTGTACCAGGTGCCGGGCCTTCCACGAGGAGGTCGTTCCCCGGATACGGTCGAACGTCGTCGACCCGGGTGAAGGCGCGTACGTGCTCCGCACTTACCCCGTCGTCTACCCGTGGGGCGAGTCGGCGACGCAGGCGCTCGCGTCGACGCACGTCCGGAGCGAGCCGGCGTTCTGGTCGCTGCTCGACCACTACTTCGCCACTCAGGGGCAGTTCGACGCGGACAACGTCCTCGACCGGACCGAGGCGTTCCTCGACGCGCAGACCGACCTCGACGGCGGCGCGGTCGTCGCCGACGCCGCGAACGAGGCCCACGACGAGGCGGTCCGGGGCAACCTCGACGCCGCCGACGCCGCCGGTCTCGGGCGGACCACCCCCGTCGTCCTGCTGTTCCGAGACGGGGAGTACGTCACCTCGGCCAACGGGAGCGTGAGCTACGACCTCATCGCGGAGACGCTCGGAGTCGACGGCTGATGGGCGCGCTCGGCCGCGGCGTCCGACTCCCGACGGGGCGCGACGACCTGCGGCTGATGGGCCGGACCGCGCGGCTGGTCCTGACGGTGCCGGCCTACGCCGCCGTCGCGGTCCTCGCGGCCGCCCTCTCCCTGACGGCGTTCGTGGCGTCGCTGAACGTCGGGTTCGTCCTCGACGTCGTCGTGGGCGGGTCGCTTCCGCTCGGGAGCCGGCTGACGATCCTGAGCGAACTCTACCCCTTCGTGGGCACCTCCTTCGGTCCCGCGCAGGGGAGCCTGCTCGTCGTCGTGGCGCTGTTGACCGGCCTCGACGTCGCGATGGCGACGTACCACTTCCGCGAACACGGGCTGGACCTCCGACAGGGCGGTGCCGGTGCCGCGGGCGTCGTCCTCGGAACGCTGGGAGCGGGCTGTGCGGCCTGTGGGTCGGCGGTGCTACTCGGACTACTCTCGCTTCTGGGCGTCTCGACGTCGCTCCTGTTCCTCCCGCTGGACGGACTGGAGTTCGCGCTTGGCGCGCTCGTCGTCCTGACCCTCTCGATCTACTGGCTCGCCGACGGCATGCGCGGCGGGGAGATCAACGGCTGTCCGGTCGACGTGTAGTCGGGGGAGATCGTCCGTCGCTCGGTCGCGTCGACCCGCGTTCGCGTGGAGTGAAAGAGGCCTCGGTACTCATAGGGCTCGTCGCCGCCGGGTGCCGAGTCCGGCTCGGAGCGGTGGTTCGTCATCGGCCGCTCGTCGGTAGCGGCGGAGACACCTAAAAAGGCCCGACCGTGTCGCGTCCCGGCCGTCGCCGCCTCAATGCGACGAGCCGGCGTACGCGTTCCAGCGGTCGGTCCCGTTCGCTATCCGGCGGGCGTCCGACGGGTCGAACGTCCCCGCCGCCTGCGCGACCGCCTCGGCCGCGGTCGGCAGGTCGTCTGGACCCTCCTTCGCGTCGTCACCGTCCGAATCGGCGGACGGCTCCGATCGATCGATACGTCGCTCGGTCTCGGTCGCCTCGCGCGTGCTCGGACCGCCGGGACCGGTCGTCGTCCCCGCCGTCGAGCGTGCGTCAGTCGTGTACTACGGGCGGCACGTATCACTTCACGGGCGTATCCTTCATAATTGTTTATGTTGGTATGAGGATCGCCGGTCGCGCTGGCTACCGGGCCGACCGCGCGGTGACTACTAGGCCGGCCACGCGGTGACTACCAGGCCGACCACGCGGTGAGCGTCTCGTCGCGGGCGTACACCCGCTTGAGGTCCTTCGCGTAGGCGAGGTCGCCGGGGTGATCGAGCTTCTCGTGGCGGTACTCGGGGGCGTCCTCGCGGATCTGGAGCCCCTCGACGGTGAACTGCTCCTCGCCGAACTCGACCGTCTCGTCGACGGTGAACTCGTAGTCGCCGGGGACGTTCACGCGCAGCGAGCGCGTCTGGTCGGCCTCGCCGTCCTTCGGGTGGAGCGTGACGGGCACGGCGACGTTGTCGACCGCGCGGGTCCACAGCGTCTCCACGTCGGTGATGTCCGCCTCCTCGACGCGCTGTTCGGGACCGAGCTCGACGTCCGTGATCCGCACCTGCATCAGCGCGTCGTCGGTGTCGACGACGAACTCCTCGCCCGTGCCGACGTCGCCGTCGGCGGGGACGTCCATCCGCGTCGTGAACGAGTCGCCGTCCTGCGAGACGACGATCGTCACGGAGACGGTCTCTTCCTCGGGAATCCCTGACTTGTGCGTGTGATCGCACTTGGTACAGCGCACGGTGGCCTGCCCGCCGGGGCTGAGGACCTCGTGGACGGTCGGCTCGGAGGGCGAACACGACGGACAGGGGAGCCCGACGCGCGCGCCGGCTTCGGTGTCGCTCATTGGGCGCTCGTACCCGCCGCGCCCGTAAATATCCGCCCCTGTGCGGTCGGTGTGGGCCGCGCTCGCGTGGCGCGCGGCGGACGCCGGCCCTCGGCCCGCTTCGACCGCGGAGCGCCGCGCGGTAAGGAAACTGGTTTACCGGAGTCCGCGGAACGGTCGCCCATGATCGTACCCGGGTCCAGCTCCCAGCAGCTCGCGGCCGCGCTCGCCGAGGAGACGGGCCGGTCGCTCGCGACGCCCACCTACGACCGGTTCCCGGACGGGGAAGGGCTCGCCGCGGTGCCCGACTTCGACGGCGGCGAGGCCGTGATCGTCGCCGCGACCGACTCCGACGAGGCGTGGGTCGAACTGCTCCAGCTACAGGACGCCGTCCGCGAGGCCGGCGCGACGGACGTGACGACCGTGATCCCGTACATGGGCTACGCGCGGCAGGACGACTCCTTCGGCGACGGGGAACCGGTGTCCGCCCGCGCGATGGCGAGGGCCATCTCCACCGGCACCGACCGCGTCCGCCTCGTCAACCCCCACGAGGCGACCGTCGCCGACTTCTTCGACGTGCCCGTCGAGGCGGTCGACGCCGCGGGGGTCCTCGCCGAGCCGCTCCCGACCGACCTCGACGACCCGCTCTTCCTCGCGCCCGACGAGGGGGCCGTCGGCGTGGCCGCGGCCGTCCGCGACGCCTACGGGACCGGCGAGACGGACTACTTCGAGAAGCACCGCGACCGCGAGACGGGTGCCGTCGCGGTGTCGCCCTCCGACGCCACCGCGGCCGACCGCGACGTGGTCGTCGTCGACGACATCATCGCCACCGGGTCGACGATGAGCGAGTCGGTCGCCGTCCTCACCGACCGCGGCGCGGCGCGGGTCCTCGCCGCCTGCGTCCACCCCGTCCTCGCGGCCAACGCGGTGACGAAGCTCCGCGCGGCCGGCGTCGACCGGATCGTCGGCACCGACACCGTCGAGCGCGGCTGTAGCGTCGTCAGCGCCGCGCCCGCCGTGGCCGACGCGCTGGATCCGGCCTGATCAGTCGGTCGTCTCCGACGAGTCCGTCTCCGCCCCGCCGATCCGTCGGATCTCCTCCGCGGGATTTCCCCCGACGACCGTCCGGGCCGGCACGTCGTCGACGACGACGGCCCCGGCCGCGACGACCGCCCCGTCGCCGACCTCGACCCCCGGAGTGATTACCGCCCGCCCCCCGATCCAGATGTCGTCGCCGACGGTCACGGGGTCGCCGAACTCCCGGCCCGCGGCGCGCTCCTCGGGGTCGATCGGGTGCGTCGACGTGTAGACGTGGACGCCCGGCCCGAGCAGGCAGTTCTCGCCGAACGCGACCGGCGCGGCGTCCAGGAAGACGCAGCCGTAGTTCGCGAAGAAGCCGTCGCTGACCCCGACGTTGTACCCGTAGTCGCAGCGGACCGGCGGCTCGACGACCGCGTCGCCGCCGACCTCGCCGAACAGCTCGCGCAGCAGCCGCTCCCGCCGGTCGGTCTCCGTCGGCGCGGTGGCGTTGTAGCGGCGGCAGCGGTCGCTCGCCCGCCGGCGGTCGGCGACGAGCTCCGGGTCCGTCGGGTCGTACGCCTTGCCGGCGAACATCCGCTCTTTCTCACGTCCCATACGCCACGCGCCGCGGCGAGCGACAAAGCTCTGTCCGTCGGGGACCGACGACGCGCCCGGCCCGACGCCCGAGGGGCCGTGCCCGCGGGCGCTCCGCTCAGACGATCCTCATCATCCGCGTCTCGAACTTCCCGACGCGGACGCGGACCCACCCCGCGAGTTCGGCGTCGAGGTCGGGATCGTCGGTGTCGACGTGGAGCGCACGCACGTCGTCGAGCTTGGCGCGCGACGCGACGATCCGGAGGTCACAGCGCCGGATCACGGCCGGCGAGATCTGGGGGTTGCCGCGGCCGAAGACGAACCCCTGCCCCCCGATGGGCGAGACGACGATCACGTTCTCCTCGCCGAGCGCGCCGAGAATTTCCGCCTCCGTGGCGTCGCGGGCGATCACCTCGCCGTCACGCCAGAGGTCGACGCCGATCGGCGACGGCTCGAAGCCGAGTTCGTCCTTGATCGCCCCGACGGTGGATCCCGGCCCGAGGACGAAGGTGACGCCCTCGCCGTCGCGCTCGCGGATGTCGGCCGCGACTCCCTCCGCCAGCGACTCGACGGTCCCGCTCGCGGTCTGTTTCGACGACTGGAGGTCGTCGGCGACGGGGACGTGTGCGACCCCCCGAAGCTCCGGGTGGACCTCCCCCTCGCGGTAGGCGTCCTCGTCGATGTCCATCACCTCGCGGCGCTCGGTCCGCGAGAACGACGCCGCGACCTCGGCGGCGTCCTCCGGCGACACCGCGAACACCGACGAGTACACCTTCACGCCGGCGGGGACGCCGAGCATCGGCACGTCGCTCCCCTCCAGCGCGCCGGCCACGTCCGCGGCGGTCCCGTCGCCCCCGACGAACAGGACGAGGTCGACGGGGCCGGCGTCGTCGGGGCCGCTCTCGCTCCCGCTCTCGTCGAGCCCGGCGAACGCCCGCACGACCGCCGCCGTGTGGGTCGCGGTCGTTTCGGTCGGGTCCGGCGTCGCGCCGTCGAACGGGTCGACCACGCGGACCGGGTCGAAGCTGGCCTCGCGGGCGATCGACTCGCCCATCGGGTCCCCGGCGACGGAGACGCGCGTCTCGGGGGCGACGGCGGCCAACCGGTCGAGCGTCCGCTTCGCCCGGTCCGGGGCCCGCGGCTCCGCGCCGCGCTCGACCGCCTCGGCCACCTTCCCGTCGGTTCCCTTCAGTCCGACGCGACCCCCCATCCCGGCGACCGGGTTCACCGCGATCCCCACGTGCATGCCCGACGTTCACCGCGCCGGCCTCTTAAGCGAGACGCGTCGGACCGAGGCGGAGCGGCGGAGCGGCGTCGCGCGTCGACGGCTCACCGGACGACACATAAAGCCCCCCAACAACCGGACACGGGAACCAACCGATTCCCGCTCCTTCGTCAAAGTGCCGATGGAGTGAGCCCGCCATCGGCGCGCGAACAGCTCGTCTCACCGGGACCGGATCCCTTCAGTGGAAGCTGCCACACGCCCACGCCGCCCGGTTCCGTTTTCTCGCGACGCGACGCCGTGACCCCCGCCCCGACGGCCGACCCGCTCGGATGTCCGTCTCGCCCGAGAATCAATACTTAAGACACCGCCAGAACAACGGCGAATCATGATCCTCGAAGCCGCCGTGACGGAGCCGTTGCCGATAAGCGAGACCGCGACCGCGGTCCTGCTCGCGAGCCTCGCCCTCGCCGTCGTGTGGGTCGCGTACCTCTACCGCTGAACGGCGTCCCCCGCCGCCGGCCTACTCCGCCCGCTTACTCCGCCCCGCCCGCTTACTCCGCCCGCTTACTCCGCTCCGCCGACCGACTCCCGCTCCACCGCGTCCGCGTGGTCGCGGACCCACGCGGCCGCGCGCTCCACCTCCGCCTCGTCCTCGCCCGTGAGCTTCACCGTCACGACCTGCCCCGGGTACGAGCCGACGCGCACGTCGAACCGCTCGCGGAGCGACGCGAACCGGTCGAGCAGTTCGCTCTCCGGCTCGTCGACGTCGACGGTCGCGACGTGGGTCCGCGTCCCGGCGAACTCCCCCTCGACAGACTCGAACATCGCCTTCATCTCGCCCGGGACTCCCGGGAGGACGTAGACGGACTCGACGACGGCCCCGGGGGCCACGCCCGCCTCGTTCCGGAGCGGCCGGCAGTCGACGGGGAGGTGCGTCGTCTCCGCCGCGAGGTCGCCGCCGCTGTACCCCCGCTCGGCGAGCCACGCGGCCGCCTCCTCGTTCTCCTCGACGCCGCGCCCGAACGCGGCCGCGACCGCCTCCATCGTCACGTCGTCGTGCGTCGGTCCGAGTCCGCCGGTGACGATCACCGCGTCGTACTCGGCGTGGTACTCGTTGACTACTCGCGCGATTTCGGCCACCTCGTCCGGCACGACGGTCACCCGTCGGACCCCGACGCCCCGGGCGTCGAGGCGGTCGCAGAGCCAGGTCGCGTTCGTGTTCTCGGTGTCGCCGACGAGGAGTTCGTCCCCGACGGTGACGACGGCGGTGTTCATACCGACTCAAGCGGCGCGCGGTAGAAAAGGACCGCGGCGCGGGCGCGCTCCGGTGCGGCCGCGCTCGTCAGAGCCAGCCGTCGTCATCGTCGTCCTCGTTGACCCGCAGTCCGAGGTCGCGGCGGCGGTCGCGGAGCGCCTCCAGCTGTCGCCGGAAGTAGAGCGTCCCCGCGATCGCGGCGACGACCGCGACGGCGAGGATGACGCCGAACACCAGCAGGTCGCCCTCGCGGTACGACTGGACGACGACCGACCCGCTCGTCACCTCGTCCCAGACGATCCGGTCGCGGTCGCCGACCGTCTCGACCGCGTGGTCGCGCGGCGACACGTGGCCGACGATCGGCGCGTCCGTGCTGAAGCCCGGCGGCAGCGTCACCGCGTACGACCCCTCGACGTACGCGCGCATGGTGAAGCGGCGCGGCGAGCCGTCGCCGGCGAACGCGAGCCTGCCGCCGGCCATGTCGTCGGCGAAGCGGATCCACGTCTCGTCGGTCGTCCGCTCGATCTCGCCACCGCGGGCGCGGAACTCGCTCCCGTTCACCACCTCGCCGTCGGGGTACTGGTACCGGAGCGCCTCGAACTCCATCGGCTCGTCGCCCGAGTACGGCGTCTGCTCGTAGAGGCGCAGCTCCTCGCGGTCGCCGATCGCGTACACGACGGTGTACGTCGCGTCGGTCGAGAGGTCGAACGCGGCGTCCCGGTCCGTGTCGAAGTCGTACTCGCGCGGCGGCTCGGCGTCGAGGGTCTCGTTCGTCACCTCGCCGCCGCCGGTCGCGTAGCCGAGACAGCCGGCGCTGACCGCGAGGAGGGCGATCGCCGCCACCGCGAGCGCGAAGCGTCGGTTCACGTGTTCAACTCACCTCAGACGACACAGCGCATCTCGGCCGGGAGGTACGAGCCGATCGCCGCGAGCAGCCCCGGCGGGTCGGTCCCCTCCGCGCAGACGATGCTCTGTTCCAACAGACCGAGCCGCTCGACGGTGACGATGTCCTGCGCGTGGCCCGCGCGGTTCACCGTCGCGCGCGTCTCGCCGCGCGTCGCGGAGTTGACGTTCACCCGGCCGTCGCCGCGCTGCCAGTCGTACAGGCGGTCGCGCTCGGCGTCCGCGAGCCGGGAGGGCTCCGCGTCCTCGTCGCCGGCGTCGCCGCCGTAGACGAACCGCAAGGGGAGGTGCTGGACGAGACCGAACCGCTCGACGACCTGCTCCGGCGAGCCGACGCCGAGGCCGAGCTCGTCGGCGGGGACGAACACGTCGACGCCCGCGTCGAGGGTGAAGCCCACGTCGTCCCACGATTCGAGGGTACCGACGTACTCCTCGCCCGCTTCGAGACCGCCGTCGTGGGCGACGACCTCGCCCCACGTCTCCGCGAGGACGTTGCGCGCGACCGTGGCGTCCTCGCCCGTCACGTCCACCTGAACGAAGTCGTCGTCGCGGACGCCCACCTGCCAGTCGACGTCGAGGTCGCCGACGTCGTTGGCCACCAGCGAGTTCATGCCGTCGAGCGCGCGGTCGCGGGCGTCGCCCTCGACGTAGCACTTGGTTGCGAGGACGACCATCAGCCGGTCACGTCCACGTTGAGTTCGTCGCGGAGCTTCCCGATCCGCTCGTCCATCGCGTCGCGGAGCCGGTCGTTGTCCATCGCGTCGAGCGGCGAGCCGCACTCGGGGCACTCGAAGCCGAAGTCCATCGCCTCGCCGAACTCGAAGCGGATGGAACACACCTCACAGAGGTAGAACTCGTGGGTGCGCTCGTACTCCTCGCGCTCTTCGAGGGCGTCGAGCAGCCGGTACATCTCCTCTTGGAGGTTCTCCGGGATGTTGTCGTAGTGGAACGTCCACAGGTACGTGAGCCACCCGGAGTCCTCGTCGCGGACGCGGCGGTACGTCGCCAGGTCGTTCTCGTACAGGATGAACAGCGCGCGCCGCACGTCGTTGAGCTCCAAGCCCAGCTCCTCGGCCAACTCCTCGTCGGTGACCTCGCCGTCCGGCGGCGCGGCCGCGACCGGCATCCCCGTCGGCCCCACCAGCTCGTGGAGGTACTTCTGGATGACGGGGTCGTTCAGTAGATCCTCAAAAGCCATTACGGAAATCTGGTGGCGGAAACCGGTTAAAAGCTCCGAAAGGCGCGGTCGCGGCCGCCACGACGCGCCGGGCGATCCGGTGCCCGGAATCGCGTTCCCGGCCGCCGGCGATCGCTCCGCGCTCGCGGACCGCCGCCGCTCGCTCCGCGCTCCCAAGCCGCCGGCGACCGACCCGCGGGTTCGGCAGAGCTTTACCGTCCGTGGCTCACACTCGCTGGTATGACCGACTCGGTCGACGGCGGCGGGCGTCGCGCGCTCGGTGCTGTCGCGCTCCTCGCGGTCCCCGCCGTCTTGGCGGCGGTCGCGCTCGTCCCGCTCGCCGCGCTGCTCGGTCCGGGCGGGATCGGAGTCCTCCCGGTCGGCGGGCTCGGCGGGCTGCTCGCGGCCGTCGTCGTCGGGCCCCCCGGCTCCGCGCTCCTCGGGCCGGTCCTCGTCGACCGCCGGATCGCGCGGCTCCCCGAGGCCGATCTCGACGACCGCCGCGCCGGCTTCGTCGCCGACCGCGTCGAGCGGCTCGCGGCCGACGTCGGCGTCGACGCCCCCGAGGTGACCGCGGTCCGCGCCGACGCCGCGAACGTCGCCGTCGCGGACGGCCACCGCGGCTCCCGGCTGGTCGTCTCGACGCGGCTGCTCGGGCTCCCAGAGGCCGACCGCGACGCCGCGCTGCGTCACGCCCTCGTCAGGCTCCGGACCAAACAAGCCATGCTCACGACCGCGACGCTGCCGGCGCTGGCGGCGGTCGAGACCGCGGCGCTGCTCGCGACGCTCCTCGTCGGCCGCCGCGGGGACCGCACCGCCGCCGACCGGCGCGTCAACCGGATCCACGGGTACGAGCCGGACCGCGAGCGCGTCCCGTCGTGGGCCTACGTGATCGCCGGTGTCCTGCTCTGGCTGGCGCTACTCCCGGCGTGGATCCCCGCGACCGTCGGCGACCGGCTCTCCGTCGCCGGCGGGCGCAGCGCCGCGGACGCGCTCGTCGCCCGGAGCGGGACCGAGGAGCGCGAGGGGCTCGGGAACGCGGTCGCGTTCGCCAGCGACGCCGCTGGCGCGAGCGACTGGCCGCCGCTTTTGGACCGCCTCTCGCTCGTCTCGATGGCCGACGCGGAGACGGGTCGCGTCCGCGGGACGAGCCGGCAGGAGGCGCGGACGCGGCTCGCTCGGCTCCGGTCGAAGCGCGCGCTGTAGGCCGCCGTCGCCCCGCGCTCCGCTCGCCGGTGCCCGGATCAGGGGTATGCCGGGACCTCCAGCCGAACGGTCGTCCCGTCGTCGCCCGTGTCGACGTCGAACTCGCCGCCCGCCCGTCCGACGACCCAGTACATGAGCCAGATGCCGAGCCGGTCGGCGTGGGTCAGCGACGTCTCGCCAACCTCCAGCACCCGCATCTCGTGGTCCGGGATCCCCGGGCCGTCGTCCGCGACCTCGACGGCGATCCAGCCGTCGGAGCGCCGTTCGACGCGCACGTGAACGGAGGGGTTCGCCGCGTCGTTGTGTTTCACCGCGTTCTCGACCGCCTCCTCGATCGCCACCGTCAGGCCGACGACCGTCACGTGGATCGGGTCGCCGTCCGGCAGCGACAGCGTCACCGTCGCGTCCGAGTAGCGGCGCTTCGTCCGGTCCC
The DNA here is from genome assembly GCF_023702125.1 of Halorubrum hochsteinianum. NCBI lineage: Archaea > Methanobacteriati > Methanobacteriota > Halobacteria > Halobacteriales > Haloferacaceae > Halorubrum > Halorubrum hochsteinianum. The sequence continues at coordinate 1,862,684 of NZ_CP098415.1, forward strand.
GCAGGTCAACCAGCCGCTCGGCGAGGTCGATCGGAGCGTCCAGTTCGGTCCCGTCGAGCGTCTCGTTGATCTTGCGGACCGCGGCCGCGATCCCCATCAGGTCCTCGGCCGTCTCCGAGATCACTTCCAGCGACTCCCGCTGGGACTCGTCGCCGATCTCGCCGCGCAGGAGGTCCGCGTACCCCTCGATCAGGTTCATCTTGTTCCGCAGGTTGTGTTTGAGCACCCGCGTCATCACCTCCAGGCGGCGCTCCCGGATCTTCCGGTCGGTGATGTCGGTCTGGAAGCCGACGTAGTGGGCGACCTCTCCCCCGTCGTCGCGGATCGGCGATATCGTCACCTGATTCCAGAACTTCTGGCCGTTCGCCCGGTAGTTGAGAATGTCGACGGACACCGGGCGCTCCTCGGCTATCGCCTCGCGGATCGCCGCCCGCGGCTCCGCACTCGTGTCTTCCCGTTGAAGGAACCGGCAGTCCTCGCCGAGCTTCTCCTCGCCGTGGCCGGTTGTCTCCTCGAACCCGCCGTTGAGGTAGACGAGCGGGTTGTCGTCGCCGTCGGTCGCCTCCGCGAGGGTGATACCGACCGGCGACTCGTCCATCGCCCGCTCCTTGAGCCGGAGTTCGTCGACGGTCTCGGAGAGCCGGACCGATGTCGACCGGCGTTCGACTAAGTTCTCGACCCGCGAGACGAGCCCCCGGCGGCTCGTCGGCAGTTCGATCACGTCGTCGACGCGGTCCCACGCGCGCTCCTTCGCCGCCGATCGCGTGTCCCCGCTCGCCAGCAGCGCGAACGGGAGGAAGGCCGGGTCCGCGCGCTCCCGCCGCGGCTCGATGCGCTCGCGGACGCGCTCGAACCCCGCCTCGTCGAGGACGCAGCAGTCGAACGCCTCGTCGATCGCCGCCGCCTCGGTGGCCGTGTCGACCGCGTACCGGTCGCTCAGGGCGTCGACGAGCAGCTCGCGGTCGCGCCGTCGGTGTACCAACAGCAGCACGCGAACGCCGTCGTTGGGCTCGGGCGGCGCTGTGGACTGCGCCCCTCCGAAGATGTCATCCGAATTCGAGCCCATCTCTGTTAGAATTACGACCCACATCCACTAAGAGGTACGGAAAATTCGAGTCGACGGCCGCGACCATCGACGGCGAGGCTCGCCGCCGACGATCCTCCCCCGGCCGCCACACACGCTTATGCCCGGTCGCCGAGTACGCAGCGAACATGACTCAGTCGTCACCCACTCGGCTCTCGACCGGTATCTCCGGCCTCGACGAGGTCCTGTCCGGGGGACTCATCCGAGAGCGAAGTTACATGATCCGCGGACAGGCGGGGAGCGGGAAGACGATCCTCAGCCTCCACTTCCTCGCCGCCGGGGCCGAGCGCGGCGAGACCGCCCTGTTCATCAACCTCGAAGAGGACGTGGGCGACCTGAAGGCGAACGCCGAGGCGCTCGGGTTCGACACCGACGCGATCGAGTTCCTCGATCTGAGTCCCGGCGCGGACGTGTTCACCGACGACCGGTCCTACGAGGTGTTCGCGCCCGAGGAGGTCGAACGGGAGCCGATCACGGAGCGGATCGTCGAGGGCGTGACCGCGGTCGACCCCGACCGCGTCGTCGTCGACCCGCTGACGCAGCTCCGGTTTCTCATGTCCGACGACTACCAGTTCCGCAAGCAGGTCGTCGGCTTCATGCGCTTCCTGAAAGACCGGGACGCGACGGTGCTGTTCACGGTCCAGGACACCGAGGCGCTGCCGACGGACGACCTCGAGTTCGTCACTGACGGTACGATCCGACTGGACAGGGCGGGGTACGGCAAGACGATCGCCGTTCCGAAGTTCCGCGGATCGTCGACCCGGAGCGGGGAACACGCCTATCGGGTCACCGACGCGGGCGTCGAGGTCTACCCCGCCTTACAGCCCGGCGAACACGAGGCCGAGTTCGACTTCGAGCAGATCTCCTCGGGCGTCCCCGAGGTCGACGCGCTGCTCAACGGCGGGATCGAACGCGGCACCGTCAGCATCGTGAGCGGGCCGACGGGCGTCGGCAAGACCACTCTCTCCACGCAGTTCATGCGGGAGGCCGCCGAACACGGCGAGCGCTCCGTCATCTACCTGTTCGAAGAGAGCGAGGAGACGTTCCTCAGCCGGTCGCGGGCGATCGGCGTCCCGGTCGACGAGATGATCGAACAGGGGACCCTGCAGGTGACGGAGGTGGAGGCGTTGGAGCGGTCGCCACAGGAGTTCGCGCGGATGGTCCGGGAGGAGGTCGAATCGCGGGACGCGAAGATCGTGATGGTCGACGGCATCGCCGGGTACCGGCTGACGCTCCGCGGCACCGACGGAACGATGCTCCAGCAGATGCACGCGCTGGGCCGGTACCTCAAGAACATGGGGGTGACGACGATCCTCGTCGACGAGACGCGCAACATCACGGGGGAGTTCCGGGCGACGATGGAGAACATCAGCTACCTCGCGGACAACATCATCTTCCTGCGCCACCTCGAACTGGACGGCGAACTCCGGAAGGCGATCGGCGTGTTGAAAAAGCGGACGAGCGACTTCGAGCGGACGATCCGCGAGTTTCGGATCACCGACCGGGGGATCGAGGTCGGCGAGCCGATGTCCGAGCTACGGGGCATCCTGAGCGGGACGCCGGAGGCGGTCGACGGCAGTCGAGGGTCGCCGCGACGCGACGACGACGAGCGCTGAGCGACCCTCCCGTCGCCTCGGATCAGTTCCCCGCGTCCGTCGTCTCGTCGCCCCTGCCGCCAGCGCCCTCATCGTCCGCGCCCCCGCCGTCCGCGCCCTCACCGTCCGCGTCGATGACGGTTTTCCCGGTCGCCTCGGGGACGACTCGGCGGTCGGCGTCCGCCCACTCGCGGTCCAGTTCGGTCCCGTCGAACAACCGGTCGAGGAACACCGCGAGCCCGGCGACCTCGGAGTGCGGCTGGTTCGTCACGCCCACGTTGAAGTCGGCGCGCTCGTACAGCGCCCACGGCACCTTCTCGCCGCCGACGACGACGAGGACGTCGCGGGGCGCGGGCGGCGACCCGCCCGCGGTCGCGTCGTCGAGGCCGGCCGCCTCGCGGACCTCTCCCTCCACGTCCTGGACGCGCTCGCCGTACATCGTGAGGTGAACGACGACCCCGTCGAAATCGCGGACGATCGCCTTCTGGTCGTCGCGCAGTTCGACGGCGAAGGGGCCGCCGAACCGGTCGGTGATGTCGCGGACGGTCTCCGCCGACTGACCGGCGTTGTCGGGGAAGATCACCCGGTCCGCGCCGAGCGCCCGCGCCGTGAGCCCCACGTGCGTCGTCATGCGGTCGTCGCGCCCCGGCCGGTGGCCGTACCGGAGGACGACGACCTCGCGCGCGTCGTTCATGCCACGCGATGAGAGACCGACCCGGGTGTCGCTTTCGATGCGACCGCGCGGTCGAGCCTCACCGCGGCGTCCGGTCTGATCCGCATCTGTGGATCAATTCCGAGACACGATCGTTGAGGTGACCACGTAACTGGAAGTTTCATGTGGGAGGCGGTCGCGGTGTGACCCATGACGAGCGTCAAGGAGTTCCGCGTCGACGAGCCGGCGACCGCCGACGGACTCGGCCGGGGGCGGTTCGTCTTCACGGACGCCTACTCCGTGTTCGACTGGGGGCAGATGCCCGACGCGGTCCCGAACAAGGGCGCGAGCCTCTGCGCGATGGGCGCGTTCAACTTCGAACTGCTGGAACGCGAGGGGATCCCGACCCACTACCGGGGGGTCACCGATCCCGGCGCGGGGGAGAGCGCCGGCGGCGACGACGGGAGCGACGCGCCGGCGGCCGTCCCGCTCGACGAGGCGAGCGCCCCGCCGACCGAGATGGCCATCGACCTGACGCAGGTGCCGGACCTGCCGTACGACGGGCCCCACGCGGGCTACGACTACGACGCCTTCCACGCCGCGGGCGGCGAGCACTACCTCGTCCCGCTGGAGGTCGTCTTCCGCAACCGGGTCCCGGTCGGCTCCAGTCTGCGGCGTCGCGCGACTCCGGCGGAGTTCGGGCTCGGCGACCGCGCCGGCCTCGACCCCGACGAGTGGCCCGACGGGCCGGTCGACCTCCCCGAGCCGGTCGTGGAGTTCTCGACGAAGTACGAACAGCAGGACCGGTACCTCACGCGGGCGGAGGCCGACGAGATAGCGGGCGCGGCCGACGTCGACGCGCTGGAGTCGCTCGCTCGCGACGTGAACCGCGTCGTCACCGAGCGCGCCGACGCGGCGGGGTTCGTCCACGAGGACGGGAAGATCGAGTGCCTCTACGCCGACGGCGAGCTCCGCGTCGCCGACGTGGTCGGCACCTTCGACGAGAACCGGTTCTCCTACGGCGGCCGCGGCGTCTCGAAGGAGGTCGTCCGCCAGTGGTACAAGGCGAACGACCCCGACTGGGTCGCGGCCGTGAAGGAGGCGAAGGCGGCGGTCGCGGACCGCGACATCGACGACTGGCGCGAGCTCTGCGAGCCGGACCCCGTCTCCCTCCCGCCCGAAGTCGTCGACGCGGTCTCGGACCTGTACGCGGCCGGGACGAACGCCTACACCGAGCGCGACTGGTTCGACGCCCCCGATATCGAGGCGGCGCTCGACGCGGTCGACGACCTGTAGCGCCGCCGGGGATCACGGGTGCCGGCGCGGTCGCCGGCGGCCTCCGGACCGCCCCGAACCTCACCATCGATCGGACGCGAGGGAACCTCTTTATCGGTGACGCGCGTGGATCGAGGCATGTCAACCGAGGCCGACTTCGGGGAGCGGCTAGAGGCGCAGACCGCGGCGTACCTCGACCGGATCGACGACTGCGTCGCCCTCTTACCGCGGGTCCTCGACGAGTACGCGGCGGACGGGCCGTACCGCGACACGGTCGACGAGATAGCCGCCGTCGAGAGCGAGTGCGACGACCTCGTCCGCGACCTCAGGACGCTCATCACGGACGCGGGGCCGGACGACATCGGACTGTTGAACACCCGGATCAACTTCAACGAGTCCGCCCTGCTCGACTTCTACAACGAGTTGGACGTGGTCGCGAACCACACCGAACGGATCGCTCAGGAGGTGGCGATGATGCGCCCCGACCCGGGCGTCGACGCCTTCGACGACATGCGCGAGATGGCCGCCCGGATCGCCGAGATGGTCGCGGTCCTCGACGACGTGGTCGAGGGGTTCGTCAGGGGGTTGGCGCGCGCCGACGCCACGGAGACGCTGACCGAGGGGATCGAGGCGATCCGCGAGTTGGAGAGCGAGTGCGACGACCTCCGCAACGACGCGATAGCGACCGCGTTCGCCGACGAGGCGGTCGACCAGCCCCTCGTCTACCGGGAGCTGGCGATCCTGCTGGACGAGCTCGCCAACGCGGCCGAGGACCTCACCGACCGGATCGTCGTGATCGCGAGCAAGGAACCGGGCATCGTGGCCGAGTCGGCGTCCGACGCGGACGAGAACTAAACGCCTCGGCGCTGCCTCACCGCTCCGTCACCGCCGCGCCCACTCCAGCATGCGCGCGTAGAACGGGTCGGAGCCGAGCGCGTCGGCGTCGCCGACGATCGTCAGCTGCTTTTTCGCCCGGGTGAGCGCCACGTTCACCCGGCGGTGGTCCTCGAAGATCGGACCGTCGAGGTCGCCGGTCGCGACGAGGGAGACGACGATCACCTCCTTCGAGGAGCCCTGGAAGCGGTCGACGGTGTCGACGGTCACGTCGGTCCGGCGGCCGATCTCCGCGACCTGCGCGCGGAACGGCGCGATCACGCCGATGTCGTCCGGGTCGACGCCGGCCGCGACGTAGGCGTCGACGACCGCGGCGACGCGCTCGGCCTCCCGGACGTTCCGGTTCCCGTCGCGCTCGCCGTCGGGGTCGACGAACCCCACCCCGCCGGTCAGTTCGGGCGCGAGCGCCTCGGCGTCGACGCCGAGGTCCGCGAGCGTCTGCCCGGCCACCTCCGGCGTCGCGGGCCGGAGAGCGCCGTCGTAGAACTCCGCGGAGGCGAACGCCTGAATGCGCTGGCTCATCCGGTACTGGCGGTCGAGCATGACGCTCGCTTCCGGGTACGCGTCGATGAGCCGCTCGAACAGCGAGGTGCTCAGGTCGTTCTCGGCGCGGACGACGGGCGGGAGCTGCTCGTGGTCGCCGACGAGGACGAACCGGTCCGCGAGGTTGATCGCGGCGTGCGTGCCCGGCTCCGTGAGCTGCGAGGCCTCGTCGACGAGGGCCACGTCGAACTCGCACTCGCGCATGACGCGGGAGCCGCAGGCCGCGGTGGTGGCGGCGACGACCGGCGCGTCGCGCAGCTCCGCCGCCTTCGCGTTCGGGTCGCCGCGCTGGACGAGCCGCACGTCGCGCATGTCGTCGCGGACGCCGGTCTCGGTTCCCACGCGAAGCACCTCGTCGAACCCCTGATCGCGCAGGGCTTCGAGGGCGTTGTCGACCGCGCGGTTCGTGAACGCCGACAGCAGCACCCGGTTCCCCTCCGCGACCAGCGCGCGGATCGTCCGCGCGATGGTGTACGTCTTCCCGGTGCCGGGCGGCCCGTGGATCAGCGCGCAGTCCTCGGCGTCGACCGCGAGTTCGACCGCCTCGTTCTGGGCGTCGTTGTTGCCGATGTAGGCGTCGGGGGCGTCCGGGTCGCCGCCTCCGGGACTCCCGGCCGGGCGGTCCGCGGGGTCTCGAAAGGCGGGCTCCCGCCGGCCGAACAGCACGTCCTTCCGCGACTCGCTCCCCTTCAGCACCGCGTCGTGGAGCGCGGTGAGCGAGCGGTCGACGGAGATCTCGGAGGGGTACACGTCGAGGCGGCGCAGTTCGACCGGCTCGTCGGCCTCGACGACGACCTCGTCGCCCCCGAGTTCGACGATCCGGCCGAGTTCGGCGTGCCCCGAGACGGGGTCGCCGTCGTTCGCGAGCGCCACGTCGCCCTCGCGGAGCTTCGAGACGGCCTCGCCCGGCTTGCGGGCGCGCAGCTCCCACCGGGCGTCGTCGATCTCCGCCTGTCCGGCCGGCTCCAAGCCGATCAGCGCGCGGTCGTCCGCGGCGCGCTCCTCGGGCGTCTGCTCCCACAGCTTCCGGTACTCCGCGTGGGTCTCGCGGCGCTCCTCCTCCAAGGCGACGTAGAAGCGGTCGAAGTAGTCGCGCTCCGCGTCCGGGACCGGCGTCCCGATCTGCCCCGCCTTCGACTCCTGATCGAGCCGGCCCGAGACGACCATACAGGCGTCCTGCTCGAAGCAGTAGCTACAGGTCGCGTCCGCCTCGTATCCCGTCGGCACCGTGGGGCGCTCGCCCGGGTCGTTGAGCGCGCGCCACTCCATCGCCGCGAGGGCGTTGCGCTCGCGGACGACGAACTCCAGGAACCCGCGGCCGACGGTGAACTCCTTGGCGGGCGCGAGGTCGCCCGACTCCTCGTTGCGGTCTAAGGCGGTGTTCTTCGTGTACAGCAGCGTCCCGATGTCCGGGTCGACGCCGCGCTCGTCTAACATTAGGGCGTAGCAGGCGGCCTGTACCTTGTCGTGGAACCGCGGCTCGCGCTTCGTGTTCTTCCCCGTCTTCAGTTCGACGGGGGTGCCGCGCCGTAAGGCGTCCGCCCGGCCCTTCAGGCCGAACGTGGGCGAGATGAGGGTGTACTCCGAGCGCCACGTGTCCTCGTCGGAGAGCGTCCCCTGCGCGAGCCACCCCTCGACGGCGGCGGCGTTGCGGCGGACCTCGTCTTCGACCTCCTCGCGCTCGTACCCGAGCAGGCCGAGTTCCAGCCCGGCCTCGTCGACGCGGTCGGCGATGGACGCCTCCAGGTCAACCCCGCGCAGCAGGTCGCCGAACACCTCGTGGACGATGGTCCCCTTGACGACCGGGTAGTTGAGCGGGATCCCGGAGAGTTTGTTCAGGTAGTACATCCGCGGGCACTGCACCCACGACCGGATCCCGGTCACGTCGACGAGGAAGTCGGGCTCGAGGACGACCCACGACTCGTCGGTCGTCGCGTACCCCGTCTCGCCGCGGTACTCGTCCTCCTCGGCGTCCGTGACGAGCAGTTCCATCCCGGTCTCGGCGTGTTCGGCCGTCTCAGTCCACTTCCCCCACACCGTCACGTCGACCGGGTCGCCCGCGCCGCGGTCGGGCCGGACCCGCACCTCGCGGAGGTCGCGCTCGCCGTACGACGTCGACACCGTCCGCGCCTCTCCCACGGAGACGATCGGCCCCCGAACGTTCACGCTCCCGCTCGGCGGCCGCGGCGAAAAACGCTGTCGGTGGGTGCGTCGGTCGACGCGCGCCGACCTCGGCCCCGTCCGACGACCACCCCGTCACGCCGGTACCGGTTCGGTCGCCGACGGCATCCGGTCAGGGCGGTGCGACACGAACGAAAACGGACGGTCCGGGCCGGATACGGCCTCACAGCACTTCGAGGAAGACGAGCAGCCACCAGACGTAGCCGCCGGTGAGCACGAGCGCGGTGAGCAGTTCGAGGACGCCGACGTACGTCTCACCGTGGGTCCGGCGGAACGCCTGTACGAGTTCCACCCGGCTCCAGATCGGCATCAGCGGCTCCGGGACTATCTCCCCGAGACCGCCGGCCTGCTCCATGGACTCCTCGGCGACCGCCTCGGGAGAGGAGTCGTCGCTCATTGGCTCGCCCCCCTCCCGAACGGAAGCGTGAGCCCGCGGATCATCACCTTCTCGGCCACGAAGACGGCCGCGAAGACCGCGATACCGGCGATCTTCACGCCGTTGTTCGGGAACACCATGATGAGGAGTCCGAGCGCCGCGACCAGCGCCCGCGTCCCGATCTTGCGCCCGGGACGCATTTTGAACGGGTAGTTCAGCCCGTAGATGATCGCCACCGCGCCGAACAGCACGAGCAGCCCGACGTACAGCGTGTACGCCCCGACGTCCATCGAGATCAGCCCGGGGTTGTAGACGAACGCGACCGGGAGGACGAAAAGCGGCGCGGCGATCCGGATCGCCGCCCCGCAGGTCCGCCAGAAGTTCGCCTCCGCGATGCCCGCGGCTATCACCGCGGCCGTCGCTACCGGCGGCGTGATCCCCGCGAGGATGGCCGCGTAGAACATCGTGTAGTGGGCGGTGATGGGCGCGACGTTGAAGTCGGAGACGAAGGTCGGCACGATGAGGATGGCCACGATGACGTACGCGGCGACCGTCGGCATGCCGACGCCCATCAGGATGGCGACGCCCATCCCGAGCAGCACCGCGAACAGCAGCACGCCGCCCGAGATGTTGATGAGGAGCAGCGCGATCTTCGCCGGGATCCCCGTGGTGCTGAACAGGTTCACGACGCCGCTGATGACGACCAGGATGATCGCGATCGGTGCCAGGATGACCGCGCCGCGGCGGAACCCGTGGACGGTGTTCCCGATCTCCTCGGCGAACTTCGCGAGCGGCCGGAACCGGAGCAGCGACGCGGCGACGCGCCGGAACGGCGCGGCGACGGCCCCCGCGACGCCCGCGGTCGGCCCGCCGACCTCGACGTCGTCCGGGTCCCGCAGCCACGACTTCAGGCCGACCACGCACTCGTAGCCGCGCTGGGCGGTCGGCATCGCGACGCCCGTGATCGTCATCGCGACGACCGTGTACAGCGCGGAGGTCATCACGGTGTACTGGACGACGCCGAGCAGGTAGATGAGTATCGCGAACGGGACGCCGAACCGGAGCGCCTCGAACACCTTCTGTCGGTTCGTGAGCGTCTCCTCGAAGAACTCGGAGAACTCCATGTCCTGACTGCTGGCGTCGGAGATGGCGAGGTAGTGGACCGCGATGGAGATGGACGCCACCAGGATCGCGGCCGGGACGAGCCCCGCGACGACGATGTCGAGGTACGGAACGCCGAGGTACGACGCCATCACGAACGCGGACGCCCCCATCACGGGTGGGAGCACCTGCCCGGAGGTGGAGGCGACCGCCTCGATGCCCGCCGCGCGGTGGCCCTCCATGCCGGCCTCCTGCATCGTCGGGATGGTGAACGACCCCGTCATCGCCGCGTTGGCGGTGTAGGAACCGTTGATCGATCCGATGACCGCCGAGGAGAGCACGGCCGTCTGCGCGATGCCGGACTCGATGTACTTCGCGGCCACGATGGCGACCCGCAGGATGAGTTCGAACGCGCCGTACGCGAACAGCAGCCCGGCGTACAGCAGGAACGGGGCGATCCACGAGGCCGTGATCTGCGTCAGGCTCCCGTAGAACCCGTACAGGTCGGTCACCGTCGCCTGAAGCAGCGTCGCCTGGTTCATCCCCGCGTGTCCCAACACGCCGGGCACGAGGTTCCCGAACATCGCGTAGCCGAACACGGCGAAGATGAGCCCGAGGAACACGTTGCCGAACTCGCGCCACGTGAGGTACATCAGCGAGAGGACGACGAGCCGCGCCAGCATGTACTCGTGTTCGAGCGCGTACCCCTGCCGCTGGAGGTACACGTCCTCGAAGTTCAGGGCGAAGAACGCCGAGGCGGTCATCAGCGCCAGCGACGCCGGGATCAGCACCGCACCGTCGATCCAGTCCCCGTCGCTGATGGCGAGCCGCGTCTCGTTGAGCGCGTACACGGTGAGGATGCCGCCGACGAACGCGGTGGCGTACCGCACCTGCGAGATCGCCTGCGTCTGGGCCCAGTAGAGCACCCCGGCCCAGAACAGCAGCGCCGCCACCGTGACGGTGACGTCGAGCCCGCGGAGCAGCCCGGACTCGGGTTCCGCCGAGGCCGTCTCCGCGCTCATCGGTGCCGGCCTGCGCTGTGCGAGACGTTCGTCCGCCCGGGCGTGGTGAATAGTGTCATGATTGTGTCTGGGTCGTCGGTTGCGTGTTCGGTGGTTTTAAATTATTGATCAGTACGTCCCACGAAACGGGGGGAGAGCCGGTTCGACGACCGATCAGGCGCTGTCGCCCTCGGTCAGGCTGTCGTCCCACGCGTCATTGTCCCGGTAGTACTGTACCGCGCCGCGGTGGACCGGGATGTTCTCGCGCGCCGACCCGAGCATATCCTCGGTGGACCCGAAGTCGTTGAACTGCTCTTCGCCCTCGTTGACCGTGTCGTTGTGCTCGTCGACGACCCGACACAGCTCGTAGACGGCGTCCGGGTTCGCCTCGGGGTTGAACGTGTAGTTCACCTCCAGGTTCCAGTGGAACACCTCGTCGGTGCCGATGTCGGCGTCGGCGATGGGCCAGTCCTCGTAGCTCGTGGTGCCGGTCCCCGCGCCGTCGTACGACTCGGCGGACTCGATGAGCGCGTCTGTCGGCTCGACGTAGTGGACGTCGACGCGGGAGGCGATCTCCTGAACGAACCCGGTGTACCGCACGCCCGGCGTCCCGTACGCGATGGTCGCGTCGATGGTGCCTTCCTCCATCGCGCCGGGCGCGGAGTCGACGCCCTGATTCTGGATGTTCATCTGGTCGAACACGTCTGCGGTCGGCTCCTGCGACCACACGTCGAGCGTCGTCGCCCGCGTCGAGTACCCCGGCTCGGCGGGGTAGACGTTCGCGCCGGCGAGGTCGTCGAACGTCTCGATTCCCGTCCCGTCGCGGGCGATGACGTAGATGCTGTACGGGAACGCGTAGAACCCGTACTGCGGGATCCGCTCGACCGGCTGGTCGGAGAACGCCCCGGTCTCGCTGAGCGCCTTCGACAGCGAGTTGTTGTCGGTGATCCCGGCGTTGAACTGGTTGTTCGCCATCCGGCGGATCGTCCCGATGTACCCCGGGCTCTCGATGGTCGAGTAGCTCAGGGTGTCGCTCTCCTGACTCACCGCGCGCTCTACGGCCAGTCCGACATCCTGAGTCCCGCCCGCGGACGTCCCGACGCGCAGCGAGAGATCGCCGCCGCCGTCGTCTCCGTCTCCGCCGTCCATTCCATCGCCGCCGTCACCGCCGTCGCCGCCGCCGCTACAGCCCGCGAGTCCGGTTATCCCCACTACCCCCGTGCCGTACAGGAACTTACGCCGATCGATCGAATTATCTGTCATGCTCAACCGAGTACTTTCGGTCGATCATTAACAATGTACCTGTTTATTTCAGTTCAAACGGCCGGGATTCCCGCGGACTCGACGCCCGTCTCACACGGACGCCGCGTCAGTCGGCAAGCGTCACCGTCACGGGGCAGTCGGCCGCGAGCACCACCGACTGAGCGGTGCTCCCGAACAGCACCTTCCCGGTGGGGCTTCGGCGTCGTCCGCTCACGGTGACGTTGTCCGCGTCGATCTCCGCGGCGACCTCGACTATCACCTCGGCCGGGTCGCCGTGCTCCCGCCGTCTGGTGGTCGAGACGCCGGCCTTCGCGAGCCGGTCCGCGACGACGTCGACGGTCTCGGGATAGTTCTCCTCGTTCCACACGTCCTCGGAGTCGACGCGGCCCCCCTCGCCGCTGGCCTCGAACCCCTCGTAGACGTTGAGGATCACCGCCTCGACCGCCTCGGCGGCGTTCGGAAGCGACGCGACGGCGTCCGCGGCGGCCAGCGCTTGGCCAAGATCCGTGCTGACAGGTAACAGGACGCGGTACATGTCCGCACCTAACCGAACAACGGCTAATAAAGATGGCCGCGGGCTCCGGACGCCGCTACCGCGTCACCGGCGCGCTCACGACCCCGACCTCCTCGACGACCGCCCGCACCTCGTCGCCGGGCTCGATCGGCGCTGCGCCGGGCGTCCCCGTGCTGAACAGGTCGCCCGGCTCCAGCGTCATCACGTCGGAGTGGAACGAGACGATCTCCGCCGGCGGGAACAGCATGTTCCGGACCTCGTTTTCGGCCCGGACCTCCCCGTCGACCTCGGTCCGCACCGAGAGCCCCTCTAAATCGAGCGGCTCCTCCGGCACCGCGAGCGCGTGACCGGGCACGAGGAACGTGTCGTAGCTCTTCGCCCGCGTGAGGAAGCGCGGATTCCGCTGGAGCACGTCCTCCGCGGTCATGTCGATAACGGGGAGGAAGCCCGCGATCACGCCCTCGACCTCGCCTTCGGCGACGTTCCGACACGTCCGTCCCATCACGACCGCCAGCTCCGCCTCGGCGGTCACCCGCTCGCTCTGCGACTCCGGCGGGAGCCGGATCGGCCCGCCCGGTCCCGTCAGGACCGACGACGGCTTCATGAAGCTCGCCGGCTCCTCGGGGCGCTGCTCGTCGAGGTCGCCGGCGTGCTCCTCGTAGTTCAGGCCGATGCCCCACAGCTTCCCGAACGACGCGAGCGGCGCGCCGAACGACAGGTCTGCCGCGGGGACAGGGTCGGCGGTCGCGTCGCCCACGTCGCCGAGCGTTCCCGCGGCCGCCCGGGGGAGCGCGTCGCGGACGCTCTCCGCGTCCGGTTCGACCGCGCCGAGGGGGACGTACCCCTCGTCGTCGCCGAGCAGTGGGTCGCCGGTCGCCGTGCGTGCGAGGTACTTCACCGCGCGTTCGCCCCCGTCATGGCGCGTTCGCTCCGTCCATCGGTTACTGCTCCCGGTCCGTCCAGAAGTCGAACGAGCGCCCGGGCGCGAACACGTCGAGGCCGACCGCGCGCTCGTCGCCGGTGTTCTCGACGCGGTGGGCCTCGTTGGACTCTAAGAGGACGGAGTCGTTCTTCTGAAGCGTGACCGAGTCGTCCTCGGTCGCGACCGTGAGTTCGCCCTCCAGACAGAGGCACACCTGCTCGTTCTCGTGGTCGTGCATCGGCGAGCTGTGTCCCGGCGGCTTCTCGAACCACTCGAAGGAGAATCGGTCGCTGCCGGCCATCGAGACGCGCCGCCAGCCCTCGTCCGGCTCGTAGCTCTCCGCGTCGTCGAACGCGACCGGCCTCATAGGTTCGCTCCGGTCGCCCCCCCGTCGATCGGCAGCGCGGTGCCGTTGACGAAGCCCGACTTCGGCGACGAGAGGAACGCGACGGTGTTGCCGAGCTCCATCGGGTCGCCGATCCGGTCGAGCGGGTTGCCCGCCCAGTCGCCGAGCCCCTCCTCGTAGGAGTCGTACTCGCCGCGCTCGACGGCCGCCTCGACGAGGTCTCGGATCCGGCTCGTCTCGTGGGGGCCCGGCAGGACGGCGTTGGCGCGGACCTCCGGGGCGAACTCCTTCGAGAGCGTCTTCTCCAACCCGATGACGCCCATCCGGACCGCGTTCGATAGCACGAGGCTGTCGAGCGCCTCCTTCACGCTGCGGGACGTGATGTTGACGATGGTGCCGCCGTCGCCCTCCTTGAGGTGCGGGTACGACTCCCGCGCCAGCCGGACGACGCTCATCACGAGCAGGTCGTAGGCGTGCTGCCAGTCCTCGTCGTCGGTGTCGAGGAACGCGCCCGACGGCGGGCCGCCGGCGCTCGTCACGAGGTGGTCGATCGTGCCGAACTCGTCGACCGTCGCCTCGACGAGCGCCGCGATCTCGTCGGCGTCGGTCAGGTCGGCCGAGTGGGCGACGACCTCGCCCGTCGCGACCGCCTCGACCTCCGACTTCGCGTCCGCCAATCGCCCCTCGTCGCGGCCGTTGATGACGACGTTCGCGCCCTCCCGCGCGAGCGCCTTCGCCGATGCCTTGCCGAGTCCGCTGGACGACGCCGTGACGAGGGCCGCGTTCCCGTCGATCCCTAGGTCCATGTCTCTCCCGTCCCGAGGCCGGCGTGAAAACGTTTTCCTGTAGGCAAACGACGGGAGCCCGGATCGGGCTCTGAAACCGGTCGCCGGGCGTCTCAGGGCTCCGATCCGCCGCCGATCGGCTCGTCGATCACCGCGGTCCCGCCCTCGAACGACACCGCCTCGCGGCCGAGCACCCTCGCCGCCTCCGGGAGGTCATCGACCACGGCCTCCGAGACCAGGTACTCCCCGAGGTCCTGCGTGTTGCGGATCCAGACGACCCGCGCCGTCTCGGGGTTGTACCCGCCGAGCGCGGCCAGCGCGGTCCGGACCGCGAACTCGTCGTCGGGTGCCACGACGGGGAGCTTCGACTTCGCGAGCGACCCGCTGGTGAGCGCGTTCGCGTACGTCTTCTTCAGATCGAGGTCGTCGACGGCCGCCCGCCGGGTGAGGTCGGCGAGCCCGATCCCGTTCCCGTTCCCCTTGGTCGCGTCCGTGAGCCCCCGCACGTAGATGATGTCGATATCGGGCGTCTCCGGGTCGGGCGCGTTGAGCACGCGGTAGCGGCCGATGACGTTCGTGTCCATGCCCGCGCCCGAGATCTCCTTGCCGATCTCGTCGACGACGAGCAGGTCGACGTCGTCGACGGGCAGCGTCGGCATCTCGTCGTACGCCCGTTCCAGCAGCTCCGGCTCGCGGTCGAGGAAGGAGCCGACGGGGACCGCCTCCAGGTGTCCGATCTCCTCCTCGAAGTTTTCGACGAGCGCGATCCCGCCGACGATCGGGGTCTCGCGCTCGATGACGTCGAGCGCGGCCGTCAACGTCTCGACGTACCCCTCGGCGATCGCCGTCGAGTGGAACGCCTTCGCGCCGCGCTGCTTACCGAGCCCGACGACGGTCATCTTCGCGAGCCCGCTCTCTACCTCTCCGGTGAAGTTGGTGTGGGCCTTCACGCGGTTGACGACGAGGACCGCGTCGGCCGCGAGCGCCGCCTCCGAGAAGTACACCGCGAGGTCGGCGTCGCCAACCGGGACCGTCGCCAACTCCGCGGCCGCCATGCGCGCGTCGATGGGCGCGCCGACGGACGCCTCGGTGATCCCGAGCGACGCCAGCACCTCGCGCTGCCCCTCGGCGGTCGCGCCGCCGTGACTGCCCATCGCGGGCACCACCACCGGGTCGAGGCCGCGCTCGGCGACCCGCTCGACGACCGCCGCCGCGACCTCGTCGACGCGGTCGATCCCCCGGCTGCCGACGCCGACGGCGACGGTCGCGCCCGGGTCGAGCCCGTCGAGGTCCAGCGCGTCCACCGCCTCGCGCGCCGCTCCGACCGGGTCGTCGAGCCGCTCCGTCTCCGGTTCGTACCGGACCCGCGCGAACTCGGGGAGCGGCTGCGGATCGATGAGGTCGTCGACCGCGGAGCGATCGGGGAACTCCATGCCGGCCCCTCGCGGCGACGGTACAAAAACTGCGGGTCGCCTCACCCGACCCGACGGAATCCCGCGGGAGCATTGCCGATACAGCGGTTTACTTGTACCCGTGTGACACCGAACCACGCATGCGGATCACCGAAATCGAGTCGGTCCCGGCCGAGCCACCGCCGGGGTCGCCCGCCTGCCGCTCCGACCGGACGCTCGCCGACCGGACGCTCACCGACCGGAGACGCGCCCGCGACGTTCGCCGACGACCGATCGCCGACGCGACACAGAGGCACCCATGAGAGACTACTCGGGCCAGACTGACACCCGCGACCCGGACCGAGACGTACGGATCACCGGCCTCGACGCCTGCGTCGTCGAGGGGAACTTCGAGTGGAACCTGATCAAGGTGGAGACCGACGCCGGCGTTACCGGCATCGGCGAGGCGTACCGCGGCGGCGGGGTCCCGGAACTCGTCGAGTACACGAACCGGTTCCTCGTCGGCGAGAACCCGCTCGACGTCGAGCGGCTCGTCCGCTACATCTTCCAGGAGATGTCGGGCCACGGCGGCACGACCGGCAAGGTCGTCACCGCGGCCTCCGGCATCGAGATCGCGCTGCTGGACGCGGCCGGGAAGATACTCGGACTCCCCGTCTACCAGCTGCTCGGCTCGAAGTACCGCGACGAGGTCCGGCTCTACTGCGACTGCCACGCCGGCGAGGCGTACGCGGTCGAGGACGGCGCGACCGACTACGCCGAGGCCGAGGCGTACACGCCCGAGGCGTACGCCGCGGAGGCGGCCCGGGTCACCGACATGGGCTTTTCGGCGCTGAAGTTCGACCTCGACCTCCCGGCGGACAACGAGAACGACCCGTACAACGGGCGGCTGACGAACGCCGCGATCCGGGAGAAACGCGAGATCGTCGCGGCCGTGCGCGACGAGGTCGGCCGCGACGTCGACCTCGCGTTCGACTGCCACTGGGACTACTCCGTCGAGAGCGCGAAGCGGCTGGCTCACGAGCTCGAGGAGTTCGACCTGATGTGGTTGGAGGACCTGATCCCGCCCGAAAACATGGACGCCCAGAAGGAGGTGACGAGGGCGACGCGGACGCCGGTGGCGACCGGCGAGAACCGCTTCCGCGTGTTCGAGCTGTCCGACCTGATCTACGACCACGGCGTCGACGTCGTCACCCCCGACCCGGCGACCGTCGGCGGGCTCACGGAGACGATGCGGATCGCCGACCGCGCCGAGGAGAACTACGTCCCGATGTCACCGCACAACGTCTGTAGCCCCGTCGGGACGATGGCCTGCGTCCACCTCGGTGCGGCCACGCCGAACTTCGACCTGCTGGAGTACCACGCGCTGGAGGTCGACTGGTGGGAGGACCTGCTGGCGCGCGACGAGCCCCTGATCGAGGACGGTCGCATCGCCGTGCCGGAGACGCCCGGCCTCGGGATCGAACTCGACACGGAGGTCGTCGAGGAGCACCGCCTCGACGGGACCGCCGGATTCTGAGCGCTCACCCCGGGAATATACTTATTTATCCTTGGCAACGCAAGCGTTGGTATGCTGGATTACTTCGACATGGAGTCGACGCTGTCCGAGGAGGAGCGCCTCCTCGTCGATTCCGCCCGCTCGTTCATCGACGGCGAGGTGCCGGACATGGGAGACCACTGGATCGACGGCACGTTCCCGACGGAGCTCATCCCGAAGATGGGCGAGATGGGGTTCTACGCGCCGAACCTCGACGGCTACGGCCTGCCGGACGTGAGCGAACGGGCGTACGGCCTGTTGATGCGGGAGCTGGAGGCGTGCGACTCCGGACTCCGCTCGATGGCGAGCGTCCAGGGCGCGCTGGTGATGTACCCGATCCACGCGTTCGGTAGCGACGAGCAGAAGGAGGAGTGGCTACCGCGACTCGGCGGGGGCGAGGCGGTCGGCTGCTTCGGGCTCACCGAGCCGGAACACGGGTCGAACCCCTCGGCGATGGAGACGATGGCCGAGCCGGACGGCGACGAGTACGTCCTGAACGGCTCGAAGACGTGGATCACGAACTCCCCGATCGCCGACGTCGCGGTCGTGTGGGCGAAGGACCACGGCGAGGAGGGGACGCCCGTCCGCGGGTTCCTCGTCGAGACGGACCGCGACGGCGTCACGACGAACAAGATCGACGAGAAGCTCAGCCTCCGGGCGTCGATCACGGGCGAGATCAGCCTCCAGAACGTCCGCGTCCCGGCCGAGAACCGGCTCCCCGGCGTCTCCGGGATGAAGGGCCCGCTGTCGTGTCTCACGCAGGCCCGCTACGGCATCGCGTGGGGCGCGGTCGGCGCGGCCGCGGACTGCTTCGAGGTCGCCCGCGAGTACGCCACCGACCGCGAGCAGTTCGGCAAGCCGATCGGCGGCTTCCAGATGCAACAGGAGAAGCTCGCGGAGATGGCGACGCAGATCACGCTCGCGCAGCTGCTCGCCCACCGGCTCGCCGACCTGAAGGAGGCGGGCGAGATGCGGCCGCAACACGTCTCGATGGCCAAGCGGAACAACGTCCGGACCGCCCGCGACCAGTCGCGGATCGCCCGCGAGATGCTCGGCGGCAACGGGATCACCGCCGACTACTCGCCGATGCGCCACATGGCGAACATGGAGACGGTGTACACCTACGAGGGCACCCACGACATCCACACGCTGATCCTCGGCGAGGACATCACCGGGATGCAGGCGTACCAGTAAGCGGCCGCCACCGACACGCTCTTGCGCTCGCGCGCCCGATCTCACGCCGACATGCGCGTGCGAGACTGGGACGACATTCTCGCGGACGTCGCGAGCGACGCGACCGACCCCGACGGCTGGCGGGCCGTCGCCGGCTCCCGCCGCGGCGGCCTCGGCGAAGACCTCTACTTCGGCCACCCGAGCGTCGGACTCTACCACCTGAAGACGTACGCGAAGAACCCCCGCGACCTCCGCGGCGTCGGGACGCGCGTCGCCCGCAAGGTCGACGACGAGCTCGACCCGCTCCTGCCGGACGCCGACAGCGACGGCCGGTTCGCCGTCCGGTCGGCCCCCGAGGACGAGGAGCACGCGGAGGAGATGGCGACGCGGCTCACGGAGACGCTGCGGGTCCACGCCGAAGCGCCGACCGACCCCGACCACCTCTTCGAGGACGTGATGGAGGCGGTCGAGTCGCCCGCGTTCGGCCCGATGGAGTACGAGTTCGACGGGCGGCCCGACGAGCTCGACGAGCTGTCGGACACCTTCGAAGGGGCCGAGGAGCTGCTCACCTCGGAGCTCGACGACCTGATCGAGGAGGACGACGTCGACCGCGGCTTCCACTGACACCGGCGAGCGCGGCCGTCGCGGCCGACCGTCGAGCGGACCGGGGTCGAGAGCGCCACATCGGTTTTATCCGTCCGCCGCCAACGGAACGCATGGGTCTCAAAGCAGACACCGCGAACGGCGTGATATCGCTCGGCATCGGCGTCGCAGTCACCTGGCTCGCAGCCGGCGACGGGGACCACGACACGACCGACCTCCTCGTCGCGGTCGCCATTAGCTCCTTCCTGTCGGGCTTTTTCACGAGCTACTTCGCGAAGTGACCGCCGGGCGCTGACGGGCGTCGGGAGCGCCCCCTCAGATCGCAGTCACCCACGCCTTGTACGCCTCGTCGAGCTCGTACACCTCGCGGAAGGCGCGCTCCATGAACCCCGCGACGCGGTTCGCGTCCGACCGCGCGGTGACGACGGCGTTGGTCCCCTCGGCCTCCTCCGGGCTGACCAGCTCGCCGATCCGGAACTCGGGGAACTCGGAGAGGAGCGACTTCAGCCGCTCTAACTCCTCGTCGGTACAGTCCAGTATCAGCTCCGTGCCCGCGAGCTGGATCCACGGCGGCACCTCGCCGCCCTCGGTGTCGTCGCTGTCGGGGTCGACGTCGACGGTCATCACGTCGCCGGAGCGTGCGCGGTGCGCGGCCGCCGCGTCGGCGAACAGTTTCAGCCGCTCGTCCTCGGTCGCGGCGTCGAATCGGGTCATACCTCCGCTCGGCCGCGACGGGGCTTAAAAATCCGCACTCCGTCCCGGCGGGGCCGCGCCGGTCCGGCCCGGCTCACTCCCGCTCCGTCTCCGCCAGCACGTCGCCGACGACGGAAAGCGTCTCCTCGGCCGTTTCGACCCGCTCTGCGGCCTCGTCGCGCTCGATCAGCGACAGATCGTCGTCACCGAGCGTGTGGCGCACCTCGGCCGCGCGGCGGAGCCGCTCGTACTCGTCGCTCCGCGCGAGTTCGCGCACCTCGCGCAGCGTCGCGACGACCTCGTCGTCGGCGATCCGCCCGACGAGCGGGACCAGCTCGTCGATTTCGTAGGCGAGCTCGTCGCCCGGCTTCGGCGGCCAGTCGAGCGTCAGCGGCTCGCCGCCGAGCCGTTCGAGGTAGGTCCGGTGGACCGCGACCGCGGTGCGGAGCGCCCCCGGGTCGTCGACGTAGTGCTCCAGCTTGGAGTTCGTGTAGTCGGCGTACTCCAGCAGCGTCGCCGGCGGCTCCTCGCCGGCGGCGTGCGTCTCGACGTACTCCGCGAGGTCCGTCGGCGGCACGTCGACGTCGACGAACGGCGTCCCGTCGGCGCGGTCGAGGAACTCGAACACCTCCCGGGCGGACGTCGACTTGAAGAACTCGCGGAACGCCTCGCGGACCGCCTCGTCGTACGCCTCGATCGGATCGCGGAGGAGAGCGAGGTCGGCGTCGAGGTCGGCGTCGGCCATCTCGGCGACCTCGCGGAGCTCGTCGAGCCGCGACTCGAGGCGCTTCCGGGCCTCGCGGGCCGCCTTCCGGGCCGCCCGGTAGTCGTCGACCGCGTCGTCGTACGCCTCAAGGAGGTCGACGAACTCCCCGGCCGGCTCCAGCGCTTCCCGGGCGGCGGCGATGTCCCCCTCGGAGAGCCGGCGCTTGTCCACCGCCTCGTCGGCCGCCTCGAAGGCGTCGCCGGCGGGGACCTCGTCGCCGACGTCGACCGCCTCGCCGAACTCGCCGCGGAACCGGACGTACGACTCGAAGTCGCCGGAGCCCACCGCGTCCTCCTCGTAGCGGTCGAGGACGCGGTGCGCCAGCCGGTAGGCGTCCGCGGCGGCCTCGACCCGGTCGCGGCCGTACCCGTCGATCCGCGATTCGATCCGCCGGAGCTCGTCGTAGCGCTCGCGGAGCCGCGCGGCCGCCTCCCCCGCCTCGGCGACGGGGTCGTCGGCGTCGCTCTCGGCGTCGTCGCGGGCGGTCCGGGCGCTCCCCGCCCCGCCGTCCCCGTCCGCCATCGGTCAGTACACCTCGTCGGGGTCGAAGACGCGCTCGCCGACGTTCTCGCCGTCTATCGTCCGGTGGAAACACGACCGGTGGCCGGTGTGGCAGGCCCCGCCCGTCTGCTCGACGAGGTACAGCAGGGTGTCGGCGTCGCAGTCAACCCGGACCTCCCGGACCGACTGGGTGTGGCCCGAGGAGCCGCCCTTGTGCCACAGCTCCTCGCGGGACCGGGAGTAGTAGTGGGCCTCGCCGGTCTCGCGGGTGCGCGCTAAGGCCTCGGGCGAGACGTACGCCAACATTAGCACTTCGCCGGAGTCGGCGTCCTGCGCGACCGCCGGCACCAGCCCGTCCTCGCCGAAGTCGACGTCGATCGGCTCGGCCTCCGCGTCGGCGTCACTCATGGCTGTCCGGAGGCGTGGCGCTCGAATAGTCCTTGTGTCTGCGGTCACCGCCCGGGAACGGATCGACGGCGGGCCGCCCCGCGACTGCTACGCGTCCGGGTCGCGCCGCAGGACGAGCGCGTCGCCGTCGGCGTACGCGTCCGGTCGCCGCTCGACGACCTCGAAGCCGAGCGACTCGTACAGCGCGAGCGCGGCGTCGTTGTCGGGGTGGGCCTGAAGCGTCACCGGGCCGTCGGCGTCGGCGATCGCCGCGCGCAGCAGCGCGCGCCCCCGTCCCTCGCGCCTGAACGCGGGCGCGACGACCAGCTCCGCGAGGTGGACCCCGCGGCGGTTCGGGCCGTCGACCGGGAGCAGATAGCCGACGACGCGGCCGTCCGCGACGCTCACGCGGGCGGCCCCCACCGCGAGCCCGTACTCCAAGAGGTCCGGGCTCGGCTGCCGGAGGTGCGACTGGAGCTCGCGGATCCGGTCGGCGTCGCCGGGCCGACCGGGGCGGACTCGGGGGTCGGAGTCGTCGGGTCTGGATCCGGAGTCGTCGGGTCCGGATCCGGAGTCGCGGTCCGCGTCGTCGCCCGCCATCTCACACCACCGCCCAGAGCGCGACGGCGACGGCCCCGCCGGCGAGCGTCGCGAGGAAGTTCACGGCCTGATTGCCGACCCGATCGCCCTCGATCAGGGCCCCGAGAAGGCTGTCGACGGTCATCCCGGCGACGCCCGCGGCGACGACGGCCCCGCCGGCGGCGACGCCTCCGGAGACGACCGGGTCGAAGAGGGGGGCTCCGACGGCGGCGAGCGCGCCGACGAGCAGCGCGCCGACGAGCCCGGCCAGTTCGCCCTGCCAGGTGATCGCGCCGTCGGTGCCCGGCTCGACGCGCCGGAGCGTCGTCACCAGCCGCGGCCCGTCGAAGAGGCCGCCGATCTCCGACGAGAGGGTGTCGGCCATCGCGGTCGCCGTCGCGCCGGCGAACAGGAAGCCGAGCGGGGCGGCCGGGAGCGCGAGGTGGGGCGCGGCCGCGTAGCCGACGACCGCCGCGAGCGCGACCGCGGAGTTCGCCAGCACGTTGCCGGTGCCGCGCGCGCCCTCGTTCTCCTGTGCGACCCCGCGTTCCGCCTTCTCGTCGAACCGGTACTTCGAGGCCAGCCCGCCGATCGCGTAGAAGGACATGAGCGTGAGGAACCAGCCGACGCCGCCGAGGACGACCGCGAGCAGCGCCGAGACGACGCCCGTGAGCATCCCCGCCACCGAGGCGGTGCCGATGGCGAACGAGACGTAGCCGAGCGCGCCCGTCACCGCGAGGCCGACGGCGATGAGCGGCGCGCCGACGGTCGGCTCCAAGGCGAGGAACCCCCACGTCGCGAACGCGACGAGGACGCTGGTGATGTGGGCGTCCCGCGAGAACACCAGCGAGCGGACGAGCGCGGCCGTCAGCGCGGCCGCCGCCGCGAGGAACGTCAAGAGCGGGACCGTCGCGCCGTCGACCGGCGCGCCGGTCTGGAGGCGGACCGCGACCTGCCCGGCGAGGGCGGCGGCCGTCCCGGCGGCGACGTAGCCGGCGACGAGCGTGAACTCGTCGCTCGTCTCGCGGGAGAGGAGCGTCCGGCCGAGGCGGCCGGCGGCGACCGCGAGCGTCGCGGCCGCGAACGCCTCGTACGGAAGCGGGACGCGCCCGAACGCGCGCGGCAGCGACGCGAAGAGGGCGAGCCCCGCGCCGGCGAGCGCGAAGGAGACGAGCCCGTAGAGGCGTTCTTCCTCGCGGTCGCCCGGGAGGGCGAGCGTCTCGAACAGTTCGCCGTCGCGGACGCCGAAGAAGGCGGCCCCGGCGACGGCGAAGAAGGGCACCGCGGCGGCGTCGCCGAGCGTCGGTGCGAGGGCCGCGAGGGCAGCCACCACGGCGAAGACACTCTCGCGTCGGACCCTCCGTATCACACCTCCGGCTACCCGCGACGACCACTTAACGGTCCCGACAGCCGTCGGGCGGTCGAGTCGGACGGACTCCGCGCGGGGGACGCCGGACAGACGCCGTTAGCAGGCCGTCAGTACCGGTACTCGTTGAATTGGACCGCGTGACCCTCCAGCACGCGGACGGACTCTTCCGGATCCTCCTCGTCGTCCCCGGTCCCGTCTTCGTGTGAGTCAACCACACTCATGTGCGACCGAAGCGGCCGCCAGCATATAACTGTTGTCCACGCGGCGGAGGTGACACCCTCAGCGAATCCGGCTTTTACCCGATGACGCGGTCGATCTCGCCGAGGTGGTCGAGGACGTGGTCGGGCGATTTCTCGGACGCCGCGAGGTCGTCCGCGTCGGTGACCCCGGAGCGGACGAGGACGCTCGTCATCCCGGCGCGCTCGCCGAGCGCGACGTCCGTGTCGAGCCGGTCGCCCACGACGAGACACTCCTCCGGCGGGTACGGGAGTCGCTCGCGGACCATCTCGATCGCGGTGTCCGACGGCTTCCCGAGGACGGCGTCGGGATCGCGCTCGGCGACGCCGGCGATCGCGTTGATCACGGCCCCGGACCCGGGCACGTCGCGCTCGGGGGCCGGGATCACCACGTCGGGGTCGGTGCCGATGAAGGGGATGTCGCGCTCCAAGGCCCACAGCGCCGTACAGAGGTCCTCGTAGTCGAACTCGCGGTCGATGGAGGCGACCAGCGCGTCGGCGGCGTCGACGTCGTCGGTCGTCGACAACCCCGCCGCCTCGAACTGGTCGAGCAGTCCGGGGTCGGCGACGCAGAGCAGATCGTCGTCGGCGTGGTGTCGCCGGAGGTACCGCGTCGTCACGCTGCCCGCGGTGAAGACGCGGTCGGCGTCGACGTCGTACCCGGCCGCCCCGAGGCGGTCGACGTACGCGGGCGGTGCCTTCGTCGGGTTGTTCGAGACGAACAGCGTCTCGATCCCGGCCTCGCGGAGCCGGCGGTACCCCGCGGGAGCGCCCGGGATCGGCTCGTCGCCGCGCACGACCGTACCGTCGACGTCGAGGACGGCACCGCTGAATTCCATGCCGGGAATGCGCGCGCCACGGCCGTAGGGGTTGCGCCCGGATCCGTGTCGGACGACTTGGATCCTCGCCGGACGATCGCCGCGGGCGACGGTCGCGGACCCGAACGCGATCACGAACTCGGTACCAGTTCCATCTTCGGGATAACGGAAGGGTAAAGCGGCAGCGTTCCGTACCGATGTCCACTGTGACGACGACCCAGGTGACCCTCGTCCAGATCGACAACTACGGTCCGTGGACGACGACGCCGGAGCCACGTCGCGAGATGGACCTCCAGACGCTCCAGTCGCGCCTCTTCGCCGACGTGGCGCAGTTCCTCGGCCACCGCGACGCCTACGTCTTCTTCACCAGATTCGACAACATGATCGCGGTGACGAACGGCGTCGACGGCGCGGCCCACGCGACCCTTCAGGAGTCGATCGGCAACCGCTACCCGGTCAGCGTCAGCCTCGGGACCGCCGTCGCCGAGCGTCCCGTCGACGCGCTGGAGGCCGCGAACCGACGGCTCCAGACCGCGGGCAGCGCCCAAGACGAGAGTCGCACGGAGGTGCTCGCCGGGGAGTACCTCTCGGAGACGAACCGGTCGGACCTCCAGGTCGCGCACTTCGACGTGGTCAACGCGACCGGGAAGTACACCGACCGACTCAACGAGTTCGACACGTTCATCAACATCGAACGGGCGTACGGCTCGCTGATGCGCCACCTCCGCGAGGCGCACGGGGCCCTCTCCTTCTTCGTCGGCGGCGACAACGTCGTGGCGGTCTGCCCGGACCTGCCCGAGACGGCGTTCTCGGCGGCGGTCGACCACGTCCGGGACGACGTTGACATCGAGCTACAGGTCGGGGTCGGGCAGGGGGCCTCCGCGCACGAGGCCGGCTTCGCGGCCAAACACGCCCTCGAAGACTGCCGCCACGCCGGGACGAGCGTCGAACTGTTCGGCGCGCCCGCCGTCAGCGACTGACCACGGGACGCGCTGCGGATCGGGGCCGAGGAGCACCAACCGAAATCAACTCTGATAATTTCGGTGCGAGATTTTTATACACCCGTCAGGAACCCCCGATCAGCATGTCAGAGGATATAGTGTTCGTCTGTACGGCGGACGGCTGTGACGAGGGCCCGTGGGAGGGCTCGCACGACGCGATGGCGCACTGCTCCGAACACCCCGACCACGGCTACACCGGGATGCCGCGGTCGGAGATCGACCCGAGCCGCGAGGTCATCCCCGCGACCGCGACGCGGGAACGCGACAATCGGAACCTCCAGCACAAGGGGCATCCGAAGGGTGCGTACGCGCAGAACGACTGACACGTCTCGGCGGACGGACCGCGCCCCCGGCGTCCGCCCCCGCCGCTGGTCTCGGCTCCCGGTCCTCGCCGCGCGCCGGCGCGGGGGACCGCGCTCGAACCGGTAGCCCTCCCCGTTCGCCCGATCCGGCGGCGTTTATGAGCGACCCGGGCGTACGTCCGCGCATGGTCTCGGAGATCTTCGACCCCGACGCGTGGGAGCCCGTCACCGACGAGTTCGACGACATCACCTACCACCGCGCGGTCGACGTCCCCGCGGTCCGGATCGCCTTCGATCGGCCCGCGGTCCGGAACGCCTTCCGGCCGGGCACGGTCGACGAGCTGTACGCCGCGCTCGACCACGCCCGCAAGCAGGCCGACGTGGGCTGCGTCCTCCTCACCGGCAACGGCCCCTCCGAGAAGGACGGCGGCTGGGCGTTCTGTTCGGGCGGCGACCAGTCGGTCCGCGGCGGCTCCGGCTACGAGTACCGCGACGACGACGAGGCGGGCGACGAGGACGATCCGCTCGTCAAGGAGGCCCGCGCCGGCCGGCTCCACATCCTCGAAGTCCAGCGGCTGATCCGGTTCATGCCCAAGCCCGTCGTCGCGGTCGTCCCGGGCTGGGCGGTCGGCGGCGGCCACTCGCTGCACGTGATCTGCGACATGACCCTCGCCAGCGAGGAGCACGGGAAGTTCCTCCAGACCGACCCCGACGTGGCCTCCTTCGACGGCGGGTTCGGATCCGCGTACCTCGCGAAACAGATCGGGCAGAAGAAGGCCCGCGAGGTGTTCTTCCGCGGGAAGACCTACTCCGCCGCGGAGGCCGAAGACATGGGGATGGTCAACGATGTAATCGCCCACGAGGAGTTAGAGGAGGTGGCTCTGGAGTGGGCCGACGAGATGACGCGGAAGTCCCCGACCGCGATGCGGATGCTGAAGTACGCGTTCAACATGGCCGACGACGGCATGGTCGGTCAGCAGGTGTTCGCCGGCGAGGCGACCCGGCTGGCGTACATGACCGACGAGGCGGCCGAGGGCCGCGACGCGTTCCTTGAGGGTCGCGAGCCGAACTTCCGGGAGTATCCCTGGCACTACTGAGCGCCGGAGACCGCCGCGGGTGAGGCGGATTCGGCGTCCCTCGCCGCCGTCGCCGAGGTCACCTACAAGTACTCCGCCGTGATATCTCTCCACATGCTCGTCGAGGACGTGATGACGACGGAGCTCGTGACCTGCGACGCCGACGCCACGGTCCGGGACGCCGCGGAGCGGATGCTCCGCAACCGGGTCGGGAGCGTCGTCGTCACGAACGGCGGGACGCCCGCCGGGATCCTCACCGAGAGCGACGTCCTCCACGCCGCCTACGCGACCGACGATCCGCTGTCGACGATTCCGGTACAGAAGGCGGCGAGCGCCCCGCTCGTCACCGTCAGGCCCGACGCCACACTCAGGACCGCGACGGACCGCATGCGATCGGAGGGCGTCAAGAAGCTCGTCGTCGTCGACGGTGTGACGCCGGCCGGGATCGTCACCACCCAGGATGTCATCGACAACTACGCCGGGATCCGACGCGAGGTTCACGACCTCGCGACGGACGCGACGGGGTGGTCGGAGCGCTCCGACGGCTTCGGCGACTGAGGAATCCGGGCGGCCGGCGCGTCGACCCCTCAGTCGTCGCCGACGATCCCCTCCGCGACCGCCATGTCGTCGACCGAGGGGTCGTCCTCGGACGCGCGGAGGACGAACCGCTTGCGGATCAGGTCGGCCACGTAGATGGCCGTCCCGATGATGACCAGCGTGTCGCCGGGGAGCCGCGCCCAGAACAGCGTCTGGACGAGGCCGCCGTCGTAGAACTCGAGGCTGCGCGCGGCGGCGTATCCCTCCGTGAACGCCACGTCGAGCTGGAGGAAGCCGACCGGGAGCAGCGAGACGCCGACCATCAGCGCGAGCCCGACGTTCCAGAGCCAGAACGACGCCCGGAGCCACGAGCCGTCCCAGCGGTCGGGGTCGATCGACAGCTGGAGCATGTACGCGACCATGCCCAGCGCGAGGAAGCCGAACGCGCCGAACATCGCGGCGTGGGCGTGGCCGACGGTGAGGTACGTACCGTGCTCGTAGTAGTTGATCAGCGGGAGGTTGATGAAGAAGCCGAGGACACCCGCCCCGACGAAGTTCCAGATCCCGCTGGCGACGATGAACATGAACGGGAGCGTGTAGGGGAACCCGCTCTCGCCCATCGCGCGGTACTGGCCGACCGCCTCGTAGAGGATGAAGATCAGCGGGAGCAGTTCCAGCGTCGAGAAGACGCTCCCGATCGGGACCCAGTAGTCCGGCATCCCGATCCACCAGTAGTGGTGCGAGACGCCGATGACGCCGGTGCCCATCACCAAGAGCGCCTGAAGCATCACCGCCTTCTCCGCGCTGCGCCGCGAGAGCAGGTTCATCGAGACGAGCGTTAGCCCGATGATGGCGACGATGAAGAACTCGAACGCGCCCTCGACCCACATGTGGACGACCCACCACCGCCAGAACTCGGTGACGGCGATGTTCGTCGACGGCGTGAACAGGAAGCCAGCGACGAACAGCAGGGTGATCGAGCCGCCCGCGTAGAGGATCATGTGCGCCAGCCCGTACACCGGCTCGCGGTCGAGCAGCGGCTTGAGCCCGCGGATCGCGAGCACCGCCCAGAGGACGAAGCCGGCGAGCAGGCCGAACTGCCACACCTTCCCGACTTCGAGGTACTCCAGCCCCTCGTTGCCGAGCAGCCACCACAGCTCGCCCGGGAGGTAGCCGTTCGCGCCGAGCCAGATGCCGCCCATGCCGCCGACCACGACGACGACGAGCGCGCCCAGCAGGACGTTCACGTACGTCCCCTGCCGCTTCGGCTCGTGGCCGGTCAAGAGCGGCGGGAGGAACAGGCCGGCTCCGAGCCACGTCGACGCGATCCAGAGGATGCCGAGGTCGATGTGCCACGTCTTCGCGATGGAGAAGGGGAGCAGTTGGAGGATGTGGACCCCGAAGATCGTCTCGACCCCGAAGAACCCGGCCCGCTCGATGTAGAAGTGCGCCAGCAGGCCGCCCAACAGCACCTGCGCCAAGAACAGCCCCGCGGCGATGGGGACGAACCGGAGCGCGGCGCGCTGGCTCGGGAAGACGCTCACGTCGCCCGGTTTCGGCACCGAGATCCCCTCGGCGGACGGCTCGGGGAGCTTCACCGACTTGTACAGCAGGATCGCCGCGCCCGCGGCCCCGACGAGCAGCACCATCGCGATCACGCTCCAGATCATTGCGGAGCCGGTGGCGTCGTTGCCGGCCCCCGGCTGGTAGGGCCATTCGTTCGTGTACGAGTGGTCCGCGTTCGGCCGGTCGGTGTGCGAGAACCACGCCGTCCACAGCGCGAAGTCGGCGAACGACTCGGCCTCCTCGGTTGAGTCGATCATCTCGACCGGGACGCCCCGGTCGTGGTCCCCCTCGTGGTAGCGCTCGACGTACGTCTCGCGGACCTGCTCGTGGGCGTACGCCTCCGCGGCGGAGTACTCGACGACGCCGCTCCCGTCGTGGGCGGTGTCGAGTTCGTCGCGGACTAAGGCGTCGATCCGCGACCGCTCGCCGGAGTCGAGCGCGTCGTACGCCGCGCCGTACTCGGCGTCGGCGTAGTACTCGCGCATGTGTTGGGTCTTCAGCTCCAGCGTCTCGGCGGTGTAGTCCTCGCCGTAGTACGCCCCGTTGCCGAGGATCGACCCGTGGTTCATCAGCCCGTACTGCTGGAACGCCTCCTTCCCGTCCTGGACCTCGGCCCCCGTCACGATCGTCTCGCCGTCGGGACCGACGACCTCGTCCGGGATCGGCGGTGCCTCCTGATACGCGAACCACGCCCCGGCTCCCATCACGACTAGGTTCAACAGGCTGTGTTGAATCGCTGTAAGGCGTAGAGATTCACTGTTTGACGAAGCGCTTGATGTTGTAGACCATACACATCAGAGCGATCTCGCGGAACTCACGGAACCAGGACCGCGCTCGCACGGCGAAGCCGAGCGAGCGCTTCACAGCCGAGTTCACGGTTTCGGTCATAGAGCGCTGATTGTAGCGATTATCGTCGATTCTGGCGTTGTGTGCGTGGTCGTACGGCGCGAAGATGCGGTGCTTGATCAGCGGTCTGATCCCAAGATCGCGTAATCCTTCGCGGAGCGATTTCTTGTCGTAGCCCTTATCGGCCGCAAGAGACCGCAGATCGCCCGCGTTCCGGCGGGCGATCTGCTCAGCGAGATCTGCGTCACTTCCTTCTCGGTTCGTCGAGCAGTGAACGTCAAGGACAGCTTGCGACGCTGTATCGACGAGTTTCGTGACTTTCAGCTTTTGAACGCGGTAGCTGATTCGCTGGCAGTAGTGGCGGCTGGCTGGTGAGCGGTCGTAGAATGTGGCGTCGATCGCGGCGTGTTCGGAGAGATCGTGCAGCTGCGCCGACTGGCGCAGCAGCACTCGACAAACACTCATACTGATCCGGTCGAACGCCTTACACAACGTGGACGGCGCAGGGAGATCGGCCGCGCTGAGGCCGATCTCCCCGGTTATTTGTGGCATCTCTTTGAGCAGGCCGATCGTCATGCGGTACGATGTATCGAGGTAAATTCGCAGACAGTGGAGGGAAACGAGTGCGTAGTCGGCGAATCCGCCGCCGCCTTCCGGGGCGGCGGATTCGCCTCCATCGCCAGTAACTCTTTGAGCAACCGGCACAACCTCCCCGATGAAGCGGGAGATTTGTGTCATAGGCAACCGAATCTTCCCGCTTCAACGCCTTTGATTTAGCGACCTACCCTGCCGCCGTATGGCGATTCAACACAGCCCCCGTAACCAAACGACTTCCCGTTCGCCAGCCGTGGCCGGCGTATGGAGTACACGACGCTGGGCGGTTCGGGGACGAAGGTCAGTCGCATCGGAATCGGGACCAACACGTTCGGCGGCGACGCCGAGTGGCACCTGTCCGCGGCGGAGGCGCAGGAGGTCGTCGACACCGCCGTCGAACACGGGATCAACTTCTTCGACACCGCCAACGCGTACAACGCCGGCGAGAGCGAGCGCGTCCTCGGGGAGGCGCTCGACGGGTACGACGCCGACCGACAGGTCGTCGCCACGAAGGTGTACTTCCAGATGGACGACGACGACCCGAACTCCGGCGGGCTCTCGCGGAAGGCGATCGAGCAGGAGCTCGCGAACAGCCTCGACCGGCTCGGCATGGAGACGATCGACCTCTATCAGATCCACCGCTGGGACGACGAGACGCCCATCGAGGAGACGCTGCGCGCGCTCACGGACGCCGTCGAGCGGGGGCAGGTGCGGCATCTCGGCGCGTCGTCGATGTGGGCTCACCAGTTCGCCGACGCGGTCCACGCGGCGGACCGAGGGGGTCACGAGCCGTTCGTCACGATGCAGAACCACTACAACCTCGCCTACCGAGAGGAGGAGCGCGAGATGGTGCCGTTCTGCGAGCAGAACGACGTCGGACTGATCCCGTGGAGCCCGCTCGCGCGCGGGTTCCTCACTCGCCCGCACGACGAACTCGAGGCGACCGTCCGCGGCGAGACGGACCAGTACCTCCACGAGCGGCTCCGGACGTACGCGGCGAACGGCGGCCGCGAGATCAACGAGCGCGTCGCGGAGCTCGCCGACGAGAAGGGCGTGAAGATGGCGCAGATCGCGCTGTCATGGCTGCTCCATCAGGACGCCGTCGACGCCCCGATCATCGGGGCACGGAAGCCCGAGTACGTCGTCGACGCCGTCGAGGCGCTCGACATCGACCTGTCCGCGTCCGATCTCGACTGGTTGGCAGAGCCGTACGAGCCGGTGCCGGTGGATGGCCACAGCTGAGACCGCGCATCGACTCAGGGCGAGCCGCTGTGGTGTTTCGTTCGCACGCGCGAGCCCCCGGGCGCGTGACCCCGAGGGAGACCGACCCGCATCCATCATGATTTACCGTTGATATTATGTCGGGGCCGGTCGGTACGTGAGGTATGGGGACACGTCACAACCTCACCGAGTACGAGGAGCGTCGGGCCGCGTTCGACTGGACGGACGTCTACGACGAGGCCGACTGGGACGCACCGGCCGAGCTGAACATCGCCCACGAGACGGTCGACCGTCACGCGACGGACCGCGACGCGGTCGCGCTGTATCAGGTCGGGACCGACGGCGAGCCCACGACGCTGACGTTCTGGGAGCTCGCCGACCGGTCCGCCCAGTTCGCGAACGTCTTGGAGACGCTCGGCGTCGCCGCCGGCGACCGCGTCGTCTCGTACATGCCGCGCATCCCCGAACACTACGTGGCGATGATCGGGACGCTCAAGCGCGGGGCCGTCTGGGGGAGCGTCAACGAGCGGTTCGGGCCCGAGGGGATCGCGTATCGGCTCCGCGACTGTGACGCGAGCGCGGTGGTGACGACGACCGACAACCGCGAGACGATCGCCGACGCGCTCGCCGACGCGCCGAGCGTCGACCACGTCATCACCGTCGACCGCGGCGGCGGTGCCCCGCCCGCGGACACCGTGTTCGGCCCCGCGCTCGACGACGCGGCGACGTCCTACGAGACGGCCGCGACCGGCGGGGAGGACGACGCCCTCCTCTACTACACCTCCGGGACGACCGGGCCGGCGAAGGGCGTCCTCCACAGGCAGCGCTGGATCGCCGGGGTCGCGGCCACCCAGCGCGACGCGGTCGACCTCCAGCCCGGCGACCTCTACTGGAGCACGGGCGATCTCGGGTGGCTGACGGGCGCGATCAACACGCTCGGCGCGTGGTTCTGGGGGACGGCGCTGTTCACGTACGAGGGGGAGTTCGACCCCGAGACGTGGGCTGACCTGCTCGACGAGTACCCGATCACGGTGCTCTTCTCGGTGCCGACGGCCTACCGGATGCTGCGCGAAAACGAGGCGGTCCTCGACGGGGTCGACCTCGACCTCCGGCACGCCCTCTCGATCGGCGAGCCGCTCAGCGCCGGCGTCGTCGAGTGGGGCGAGGCGACGCTGGACGTGACGATCCTCGACACCTACGGGCAGACGGAGACGGGGAACATGATCATCAACAACTACCCCACGATGGAGGTCCGCCCCGGGTCGATGGGGAAACCCCTCCCCGGCATCGAGGCCGAGGTTGTCGACCCGGACACCGGCGAGGTGCTCGACCCCGGGGAGACCGGCGAGATCGCCCAGCGGGGCGACTACCCCTGCTTCTTCGCGGAGTACTGGGAGCAGCCAGAGAAGACGGCCTCGTGTTTCGTCGACGGCCCCGACGGCGAGTGGTACCTCTCCGGCGACCTCGCGCACAAGGACGAGGACGGCTACTTCTGGTTCGAGGGGCGGGCCGACGACATCATCCTCTCGGCGGGGTATCGCATCGGCCCCTTCGAGGTCGAGAGTTCGCTGGGCGAACACGAGGCGGTGGCCGAGGCCGCGGTCGTCCCGAAGCCGCACCCGGAGCGGGGCAACATCGTGAAGGCGTACGTCGTGCCGAGCGAGGGGGCGACGCCCTCCGACGACCTCAAAGCCGAGATCAAAGACCACGTGAAAACGGAGCTCTCCGCCCACGAGTACCCGC
Organism: Halorubrum hochsteinianum; assembly: GCF_023702125.1. Classification (NCBI taxonomy): domain Archaea; kingdom Methanobacteriati; phylum Methanobacteriota; class Halobacteria; order Halobacteriales; family Haloferacaceae; genus Halorubrum; species Halorubrum hochsteinianum. The sequence goes on from NZ_CP098415.1 coordinate 1,896,173, forward strand.
GGGAACTGGAGTTCCGCACGGAACTGCCGAAGACGGTCACCGGAAAGATCCGGCGCACGGAGCTCCAAGACGACGCCGAGGCCGACGCCGAAGCGTAGCCCGGAGCGACGCGCTCGACACCCCCGGTCGAGTTTGTCGCTGCCCGAACGAGTGAGACCGCGGAGGGAGGCGACACGGGTTTCCCGTCGGGGGGGCAACCCCGACCGATGGCACAACGTTCGCTTCCGGTCCGCGCGCTGTGGTTCGTGTTCGTCGGCTGGTGGGCGACGCCGATCGTCGTCAACGTCGCGTGGGCGCTCAACGTGACGGTCGTCCTGCTGCCGGTCGGCATCAAGCTCATCAACCTCGTGCCGACGGTGCTCACCCTCGCGGAGCCGCGGTCGCTCTCGGAGCCGGAGTCGGCGCGCGGGCAGCGCTCGCTCGTCGTCCGCGGGGTCTACTTCGTCCTCGTCGGCTGGTGGCTGAGCCTGCTGTGGGCGAACGTCGCGTCGGTCCTCGCGGTCACGGTCGTGGGGCTGCCGGTCGCGGTCTGGATGCTCAACCGGCTTCCGTACGTCACGTCGCTGTACCGGTTCCACGGCTGATCCCGACCACGCCGCCCGGTCGGCGGGGTCGACTCGGGACACGACACGCCAGCGCAAGAGGTAATTCGCTGGCTCCGCGTGGAGACGCATGGACGACACCCCGCTACACGAGCGGATGCGACGGTACGAGGCGCTAGCGAGTGAGGCGAGGAAGACGGCCGAGCGGCGCGACGAGGTGGGGAAAGCGATCGGGAAGCGACTGGCGGCGTCGGTCACCGACGCCGTCGAGCGGGAGGGGGCGAACGTCGAGGTGCTCGGTCGGTCCGCGGACGGGGGCCGGTATCGGTTCGCGGCGCGGCTCGACCGGGCGGCGCTCGTCGCCGCGCTGACGGAGACGCTCCCCGACGGGTTCGTCGTCTCGCACGTCAACGACGACGGCACCCTCTCGGTGGAGTGGACCGGCGACGAGCGGACGCCGTCGAAGCGCCAACACGGCGCAGTTCTGAAGGCCATCGTCGCCGAGGAGATGGTCGTAGACGACGACGGGCTGGTCGAGTCGGTGCCGACGCGCGACCGGGTGCTCGCGCGGGCGGTCGAGCTGGGCGTCGACGAGGGCGACGCCGCCGCGCGGCTGGACCGGCTGGCGACGCTGGAGGTCGTCGATCTCGACGACGGGTACGTCTACCCGGACGAGAACTTCTCGCGGTACTGAGCGCGGTCGGCGAGCGGTGCGTTCGGGGGCGGCGCGGCCGCGGTCGGACGCGCCGACTCCGGTCCGGGCGAGGTCACCAGTCCCGCGACACCGGCGTCTCGCTGGCGTCGACGTTCGCGAGCAGCCACGCCGCGGCGTCGTCGAGCGCCGCGTCGTCGGTCGCGGTCACCTTCAGGCGGTTGTGCTCGGCCTCGCGGTCGGGGTAACAGCCCACGACCACGTCGAACCGGTCCATCGCCTCCTCCAAGGCGTCGATGATGTTCGACTCCGGCTCGACGGTGTAGAGGAACCGGGAGCGGCGGTCGCCAGCGAACTCGTCGGCGACCGTCTCGAAGGTCGCCTTCAGTTCGTCCGGAATCCCCGGCATGACGTACACGCCGTCGAGGACGCAGCCCGGCGCGAGCCCCGCCTCGGTCACGAGCGGCCGGCTCCCCTCGGGGATCGCCGCCTCGGCCGCGACGTCCACGTCGAACTCGCGGTCGGGAACCTGCTCGCGGATCGCCGCGAGCCGCCGCTCGACCGACTCGCGCGTGATGTCGGTGACGACCATCTCGCGGTCGAACGCGTCCGCGACCGCCTCCATCGTCACGTCGTCCGGCGTGCTGCCGAGCCCGCCGGTGACGATCACGGCGTCGAACGCGGCGGCGTACTCGCGCACCCGCGCCGCGATCTCGGCCCTGTCGTCCGGGATCGACAGGATGCGGCCCACGGCGACGCCGCGCTCGCTCAGCTCGCCGGCGAGCCAGTTCGCGTTCGTGTTCACCGTGTCCCCCGAGAGCAGTTCGTCCCCGACCGTGATCAGCGCGACCTCCATCGATCGACCGTTCGGCCGGGCGAGGGATGTACGTTTCCCGACGGACTCACCCAAACGATGATTAGAGATCGGGACCTCGGTGGGCAGGTGACACGCGACACCACGCGCCGCGCGGTCCTCGCGAGCGCCCTCGCGGCCGGCACCGCCGGGCTGGCCGCGAGCGACGCGGCCGACCTCCTCGACTCGTTCGCGCCCCTGTCCGGCGACGCGTGGGACGCCGCCGACCGCTCGTTCCCGGAGACCGTCGAGAGCCCGCACGGCCCGGCCGCGGTCGCCCGCGACGAGTTCGGCGTGCCGCGGGTCTCGGCCGACGACGAGTCCGCCGCGTACTTCGCGGTCGGCTACTGTCAGGCGTTCGACCGCCTGTTCGCGATGGACCTCCAGCGCAGGGTGATGCGCGGCCGGCTCTCGGCGGTGATCGGCGAGGCGACGCTGTCGAGCGACGAGTTCAACGTCGCGATGGGCTTTTCCGAGGCCGCCGAGGCCACGTGGGAGGTCGTCGCCGAGAGCCGCGCCGGGCCCCTCGTCGAGGCGTTCGCCGACGGCGTCAACGCCGCGATGGAGGACCTGCCGCTCCCGCTGGAGTTCGAACTGATCGGCTACGAGCCGGAGCCGTGGACGCCGGTCGACTCGATGCTGATGGAGAAGCAGATCTCGTGGACGCTCACCGGCGACTTCGGCGAACTGCGGCGCGCGCTCGTCGCCGACCGCCTCGGCGAGGAGCGGGCGGCGACGCTGTTCCCGACGCGGTACGACCACGACGACCCGATCCTCGACGGGACGGAGACGCGGCTGAGCGAGGCGACCGAGCGCGCGACCGCGGAGCGGTCGGCGTCGGACCGGTCGGCCGCGAGGTCGGCGGTCGGATCGGCCGCCCCGGTCGACCCCGAACTGACCGACTGGCTCTCCGGCTTCGAGTCGCCGACCGGCGTCGGCTCGAACAGTTGGGTCGTCTCCGGCGAGCACACCGAGAGCGGGACGCCGGTACTCGCGTACGACCCGCACCTCTCGTTACAAGCGCCGCCGCTGTGGTACGAGCAGGCGGTCGAGACGCCCGAGCGGTCGGTCCGGGGCGCGACGTTCTCCGGCGTCCCGTTCGTCATCGCGGGCGCGAACGACCGCGGCGCGTGGTCGTTCACCAACCTCGGCGCGGACGTCCTCGACTGCTACCGCTACGAGGTCGGCGACGCGGGCGACGAGTACCGGTACGACGGGGAGTGGCGCTCGTTCGAGGTCGACGAGACGCGGACGATCCCCGTCGCCGGCGGCGAGGACCGCGACCTCCGGGTGCGCCGCACCGTCCACGGCCCCCTGATCGAGCGCGAGGGGCGGACGGTCGGCGTGGCGTGGACCGGCCACACCGCGACGCGGACCACGGTCGCCATCGAGGCGTACGGGCGCAGCGAGGGGATCGACGACGTACTCGCGGCGACGCGGGACTTCGACCTCCCGACGCAGAACCTCGTGTACGCGGACGCCGACGGACGGACCCTGTACTTCGCGACCGGGCGGCTGCCGATCCGCCGGATCGACGGCGAGGTCGTCGACGGCGACCGGATCTTCGACGGCTCCGCCGGGGAGGGCGAGTGGGACGGGTTCGAGCCGTTCGGCGAGTCCTCGTGGGACGGGTTCGTCCCCTTCGCCGAGAAGCCGCACGCGATCGACCCGGACGTCCTCTCGACGGCCAACCAGCGCCCGATCGACGACCCGACCCGCTACGTCGGGACCGCCTACGCGACCCCGTACCGCGGGTCTCGGATCGCGGCGCGGCTGGACGCCGCGGTCGACGGGGAGGGCGTCACCGATCCGGCGTTCCACCGCGGCCTCCAGAGCGACGTGCGCGACGGCCGCGCGCCCGAACTCGTCCCCGAGGTGGTCGCCGCCGTCCGCGACGAGGCCGGGGGCGACGCGTCGGACTCCGACCAGTCGCTCGTCGACGCCGCAGACACCCTCGACGAGTGGGACTACCGAATGGCTCGCGGCTCTCGCGCCGCGCTGCTGTTCGCCCGCTACCTCCCGCAGTTCCGCGAGCGCGTCTTCGGGCCCGCCTTCACCGACGCCGACCTCGGCGAGGCGTACTACCCGAGCGACTGGACGCTCGCGCGGCTCCCGGACGACGACCCGCTGTTCGACGGGCGATCGCGGGCGACGCTCGCCGTCCGGGCGCTCGGCGACGCGCTGGAGGAGATCGACGACGAGGGGTGGGAGACGTACGGCGACTACAACACCACCCGCGCGATGGACCACCCCCTCGGGGGCGAGGCCCCGTTCCTGAACTACGGCGACCTGCCCGCCGACGGCTCGCCCGCGACGGTGAAGAACTACCGCGTCGAGTCCGCCGTCGGGTCGAGCTGGCGGATGGTGGTGCGGCCGGGGACCGACGCCGCGGCGGTCCTCCCGGGCGGCAACTCCGGCGACTACTTCTCCGACCACTACGACGACCAGCTCCGGCGGTGGCTCGACAACGACCAGCGCCCGATGCCGCTCGGGGACGGCGGCGAGCCCGCGGCGCGGTTCCGCTCGTCCGAGGAGGGGTCCCGATGAGCGGTTCGCCGTCGCTCCGCGAGCGCGTCAGGACCGAGCCGCGCCCGCACGCCGTCGCGCTGCTCGTCGCCCTCGGCGTCGGCGTCGCGCTCGCGACGGTCCACTGGGTCGGGCTGGTCGCGGCCGGCGCGCTCGCGTCGCTCGCTGCCCCGACGGTCCCCCGGGGCGTCGCGTACGCGCTGGCGGCCGGCGTCGTCGCGCTCGCCGCGTTCGCCGCGTCGATCGGACCCGCGGCCGCCGCCGTGCCGGGGATGCGCCCGGTCGTCTACGTCACCGTCGGGGCCGGGCTGGGGCTGCCGCTCCTCGGGTCGCTCGCCCGCGTCGTCGTCTCCTGACGCGTCGGAGTCGGTCGGTTCCGGGAGGTATCAGTCCGACCGAGGGCGGCTCAGTCCAGCCGCTCAAAGTCGGTCACGGTCTCGTCGGTCTCGACGTCGCCCGTGTTGCGCGTCTCGCTCGGCTCGAACAGCAGGATCTCGGCCTCGGGCTCCGCGACCGGGCGGTGTTCGGTCCCGCGCGGGACGACCGCGAACTCGCCCGGCTCCAGCACGGTGTCGGACCCCTCGCGGAACTCGATCCGGAGCCGGCCGGCGTGGACGAGGAACAGCTCGTCGGCGTCCTCGTGTTCGTGCCAGACGAACTCCCCGTCGGCCTTCGCGAGCTTCACCGCCTGCCCGTTGAGTTCGCCCGCGAGCCGCGGGGACCACGTCTCGTCGAACGAGTCGAACGCCTCGGCGAGCGCCACCTTCTCCATACCGGCGGTCGGCGGCGGAGCGGTAAAACCGCTGTCCACCGGCGGTCGAGGACGGCTCCCCGACCGGGACGCTCCGGATATATATCGCTCCGGAGCGGTCCGGACCGCTCCGCCGGTCGCGATACACCTCATATAAGCGTTTACGACAGGTCTCGCCGTGCCGCGACGTATGGCAGCGACTCACGCGGACGAGGGGAGCGAGCCGATCCGGGCGGCGCGGTCGGCGCTCCGGGTCGAGCGGCGGCGGGTCGTCGACGAGCGGGAGGCGTTCCGGGCGTTCCGCGGCCGCGTGTCGTCGATCCCGGACGAGAGCGCGTGCGCCGACCCGGCGGACAGCGCGGGGATCGGCGGTCCGGGCGGGACCCGCGCCCCCGGCGGCGCGCGCGGCGGGTTCGGCGGCGCGACGGACGGCGGAGTCGGACTCGGCGGCCCGGCGACCCCCTCCGGCTCGCGGCTCGTCGCCGTGCGGGACGCGTACCGGTCGACGGTGATGTCGGTCCCGCACTACGAGGCGGAGTACGACGACACCTACGAGCGGAGCCTCGCCGAGGAGTTCGGTCCGGAACTCGCGTACGCGCTCACCCGGACGAACTGCTTCCGCGAGGAGTACAAGCGCTCGCTCCTGAGCGCGGTCGAGACCGCGGTCCAGAAGCGCGAGGCGTTCCTCGACGCGCTGAAGTCGGAGGTCGAGTCGGTCGAGCGCGCGCGGTCCAGACTCGATCCGGTCCGGGAGGAGATCGCGGCCATCGACGAGGAGCTCGGCGGCGACGGGGAGCGGGAGGCCGGCCGCGACGACGGGGACGGAGCGACCGCCGACTTCGGCGCGCTCGACGCCTGTCGGACCCGGACCGAGACGCTCCGCGAAGACTGCGACCGGATCGCGGCCCGCCGGCAGCGCGTGCTCGCGGACCACGAGCGTCGCCTCGCGCTGAGCGAGGACCTCGACCTCCCGGCGTACTGCTATCAGGACCTCGACGTGACGTACCCGGTCCTCGCGGCCGTCGGCGCGGTCGGCGACCGACTGGATACGCTTCGCCGTCGGATCGAGCGTGAGATGGGACGGGCGCGCTGATACGTTTCAGATTATCAGCTCTCAGCCGACACGAACACCGCCTGCGCCTGCCTCGCGACTGCCCCTTCGAGTCCCGCCCCGCCACAGCAACACCGGAAGACGGTCGCCTCGCTCCGCTCGGCGCTGCGTCTTCCGTACTCCCGCTCGCTCCCTCCGGTCGCTCACGGGACCGCGCCTCACGCCTCCCCAGCCTCGTCGGCGGCTCCCGGTGGTCGCTGCCGACTCCCTCGCGCGTGCTGGCTCGCGGCCTGTCGGCCGCTCGCAGGCACGCGCCACCGCGATGAGGTGGACGATCTTTGAACGTCCCTCACGTATTTACGGTGTCTGGGGAACAATCCGGTCCATGCCCTCGAAAATCAAAGACGCCGTGTTTAGTGAGCCCTCCGGGCGGGTCCAAGCGTTTGTCATGTTCGCCGGCTCGGTCACGATGGCGAGTATCTTCGTGTACTTCGGTATTCTGCGCGGTGTGCCCAGCGTCCATTCGCTCGTGATGGCGGTCGGATTCGCCCTGTCTGGGCTCGCCGAGTCCCTCCCGTCGGAGCGACGGCGACTGGCTGGCGGATTGCGTGTCACCGCAATCGCCTTGCTGGCCGGCCTACTCGTCCTCATAATATCCGTTCCCGACGCTTTTCTCGGGTAGCAGGCTCTGTTACAATCTACAGGAGGGGAGATACTCTGACTCAGTTGCGGACAATACAGGTGACTCACGGATCGCTCAATACAGGAGAACTGGCTCTGTTGAAATCCTCTTCTTCAGATATATTCTCGTCTGAAACAGCCGGTCGATGAGTTGCGAATTGATCGCTGAGAACCCTCCCAGTTTGAGACGAATCGCCTACGCACTCGCCGGAGCGCTGTCGGCATCGCCGTTATCGATGAGCGGGTAGTCGATGTGGACTTCGATGCGGTCGAATGGGACGACCGGTTGTATCGCGCCGCTCGGGCCGCCCTCTTCGAGCGTAAGGATACCCAGCACCTCCAGTTGCTTCAGGTCAGAGTGGACGTCGGATACGTCTCGCTCGACGAGCCGCGCCGCTTCGCGCATGCTTTCGGGAGCTTCCTCGGCGATCGCTCGGATGAGTTCGAGGCGGAGCGGGGTGAGGCTGTCGACGAAGTCGTCGTAGGTTCCGAACTGGAGCGTCGCCTTTCCGTCTTGGTCGTCGAGGTTGTCGTCCTCGATGTCCTGGACGAACTGGAGTGTATCCTGACGGAGCTGTTCTCGGTCGCCGACGGTGATGTGGAGTGTGGTCATGGTCGGGGTGGCGGTAGGTCGGGTGGTGTTCGATCAGTGTGGCCGGGGCGGGTCGCCGCCGACAGCGTCCCAGTACTCGTCCGCACTCGCCCAGAACTCGACGAGCAGCTCCTCCATCCCAGGGAACTCGACGCCGTCGAGATCACCAGCTGCGGTGTGATGCTCGTGCCCCTTCGTGTCCTCGTGGGAGTTGTCGTACCGAACGAGCGTGAGATCGTCGAGGGTGCCCAGATGGAGCGTGTACTTCCAGCCCGAGGGGTACGTCTCGGTGTCGTCAGTCGGTCGAAGCACGACGTTCTCGACGAGGCCGGCTTCGACGTGCGTGTACTGGAAGAACGGCTCTGAGGGCATCCCTTACGTGTTGGGATAGGCCCCAACGGCATAAGCGTTGGGCAGAAGTCCAACACCGAACAGAAACGCTGGGCTCTGAGGATTTCAACAAAGCCGGAGAACTACAGAGAGTTCCGTATAAGGGGAGAATATTTGTAACTGCTCTAAGGACAGATACAGCGCGCGTATTCGTCTGGATGGCCGACCGCGATTACCATTCAAATTCCCATGTCTTTTTGTTCATCTCTACATCCATGGGATTATGGCCCGTCTGACCCGCCGGAAGGCCCTCCAAACAGGCGGAAGCGCGATTCTAGCCGGCCTCCCCGGGTGTAGTGCCCTCAACCGTGACGCTTCCTCCACCCTCACGCTCGGCGAAATAGAAGTGTCGAACCTTGACTTTCAACCCCACACGGTGTCAGTAGCAGTACTTGATGACAAAGAGCCGGTGTTCTGGGCGGAAATGAATGCCTCGGCAGCTGAGCCGGAAGAAGACGATTCCTCAAGTGTGGCAACGGCTGGCGGCGGTTCATTTGAGGGCTTCCCAGCCGAGGTTGGGGAGTATCTGCTATACGCGTGGCGCGACAACCAACCGACCTCGGAGTGGGAGATGTTCGACTTCAGTGAGGTAGACACGTCATCTGTCGGACTCGACATCCATATTGGAGACACTCAAAATTCTCGCACCGGTGATGTGTCCATCTGGCATACGACGGATCCCAACGCCTGTGAGAACACAGACGATCGCAATTGATGGGTGAATCGGACCTGTTGAATCGAGACGATATGTGACTTACTCGCAACTCCCATCGAACGGCCGTTTCAGGCGAAAGCGTGGCCAAAGAATGGAGATACAACGGCCGAATATCGTCGATTTCGATCACAGTCAGTCGAACGGTATCACAGAGACGGTCGGCCCCCGCCCCCGGTAACACCCGTGTCCGCGCCGATTCAAGTCCCTCCGGCGCGTAACTGGTAGTATGACCGACGCATCCGACGCGACCGGAACCGAGCAGCACGACGGACCAACCCCCACCCCGGGAATCCACCACGTGACCTGCGTGGCCGGCGACCCGCAGCGGAACCTCGACTTCTGGGTGGAGACGCTCGGGCTCCGACTGGTGAAGCGGTCGATCAACCAGGACGACCCCGGGACGTACCACTTCTTCTACGGCGACGCCGACGGGACGCCGGGCACCAGCATGACGTTCTTCCCGTGGACGAACCTGCCGGACGGCGAGGTGGGCGCGGGACAGGTCTCCCGGACCGCCTTCCGCGTCCCCGAGGGGAGCCTCGACTACTGGGTGGACCGGTTCGACGAGCGCGGCGTCGACTACGACGCCCGCGAGGAGCGCTTCGGCGAGACGGTCCTCCCCTTCCGCGACCCCGACGGGCTCCCCCTCGAACTGGTCGAAGTCGAGGTCCCGGACGACGATCCGACGACCGCGTGGACCGCGTACGTCCCCGAGTCGGCCGCGATCCGCGGGTTCCACTCCGTGACGCTGTGGCTCGACGACGCCGAGCGAACCGAGCGCCTGCTCCGGACGATGGGGCTGACGGAGGGCGAGTCGGCGGCCGACGCCGCAACCGGAAACGACCGGACCCGCTTCGTCGCGGACGGGTCCGTGGGTAAGTACGTCGACGTCGTCGAGACGGACCGGCAGGGGCGTTCCGGCCGGGGAACGGTCCACCACGTCGCGTTCCAGACGCCGACCGACGCCGACCAGTCCGGGATGCGCGAGGCGGTCGCGTCCATGGGGCTGCGCCCGACCCAACAGATCGACCGCCACTGGTTCCGGTCGGTGTACTTCCGGGAGTTCGCGGGCGTGCTCTTTGAACTGGCCACGAGCGACCCCGGCTACGCGAGCGACGAGCCGGCGGACGCGCTCGGCGAGCGGCTGGTGTTGCCGGGGCAGTTCGGCGACCGCCGCGACGAGATCGAGGCCGGCCTCCCCGACGTGACGGTGCCGCGTCCGGAGGCGTCCGAGGGGTCGGGGTCGTCCGAGGAGTCCGGGGCGTCCGACGCGTCCGCCGAGGGCGACGACTGAGGACCGATCCTTCTAATCGGCCGCGACCGGATCTCCCTCCATGACAGAGGACCTCGGCACGCCCGTACTGGATAACCACCTCCACCTCGACCCCCGCCACGGCCGCGGGGTCGAGGCCGTCGAGGAGTTCGCCCGGCTCGGCGGCACCCACCTGCTCGTGGTGAACAAGCCCTCGTGGCTGCTCGGCGTCGAGCCGGACGACCCGGCGGACTTCCGCGCCGTCTTCGAGGAGACGCTTGAAACGGTCGCGGCCGCGACGGACGTCCTTCCGGGGCGCGCGTGGCCCGTCCTCGGCGTCCACCCCGGACTGATCAGCCGGCTCGTCGACGAGCGGGGCTTCTCGCCGGCCGAGGCCCGCGACCTCATGCGCGGCGGGCTGGCGGTCGCGAGCGAGTACGTCGCCGACGGCGACGCGCTCGCGCTGAAGTCCGGCCGCCCCCACTACGACGTGTCCGACGCGGTGTGGGAGGCGTCGAACGCGGTGACCCGGCGCGCGTTCGAACTGGGGGCCGAGGTCGACTGCGCGGTCCAGCTCCACACCGAGGCCACGGAGGACCTGACCGACCTCGCCGGGGTCGCCGAGGCGGTCGGGCTCGACCCCTCGAAGGTCGTCAAACACTACGCGGCCGGGGAGTTGGCGGGGGTCACGCCGAGCGTGATGAGCGACAAAGAGCGGTTAGAACGCGCCGCCGAGGCGGACGAGCCGTTCCTGATGGAGACCGACTTCATCGACGACCCCGACCGGCCCGGAATGGTGCTCGGACCGAAGACCGTCCCGCGCCGGGTGCGGTGGCTGCTGGAGGAGGGGTACGACGAGGCGGTCCGGCGCGCGCACGTCGAGACCCCCGCCGCGGTGTACGGGATCGACACCGAGGCGACCCTCGAAAGAGAGGCCTGAATCCGGGATTCACGCGGGTGAGACGCGGTCTCGGGCGGCGATCGATAGGAAAGGCATTTGAGTTGGCCGGGCGACGTACGGGACATGACCGACGACGACGCCGTTGAAACGTTCTATACCGACGAACGCTGGCAGAACTGGCTCGACAGGCTGGCGGAGGAGGAGCTGGATCCCGAAAACGAGGACTCCGCGCGGCTCCTCTTGAACCTCCAGGACGACGCGGCGATCGCGGTGGCGAAGGTGCTCGCCGCCTTCGACGACGACCGGATCGACGAGGAGCGCGCGGTCGAGGAGGTCCGCGACATCCGCGACATCGTCCTCGCCGACGTCGAGTTCGACGACGAGGACAAGGTGATGCTGATCGACGGCGTCCAGACCTCGCTCGTCCCCGTCTTCTACGCGGCCGAGGAGTACCTCGTCGGCGGCGTCGTCGAGGGCGACGTGAGCGAGTTCGTGCGCGCGGCCGCCGAGGCCGAGGAGGGCGACGACTTGGACGCCGCCTTGGGCTACGTCGTCCAGGCCGGGACGCGCGTCATCGACGGTGAGGCGCTCGACATCGAGCTCGTCGAGGACCTCGAATACGGGCTGGTCTCCGAGTGGGTCAACGGGCTCGACTCGCTCCAGTCGGCGATCGAGGACCCCGAAGTCGTCGAGGAAGAGGACTGACGCCGGCGGTCGAGCGGCGTTCGTCGCGGCCGACCCGTTCGAGCGAACGGTTTTGAACGCTCGCGTTCACGACTCCGCATGGCCCTCCCCACCGCCGAACTGGCGATCGGGCTGCTCGTCGTCTGGACGGCGACCGCGTTCGTTCCGTTCGTGCCGAGCGGCGTCCTCGCGGCGCTGACCGTCGTCGGCTACGCGTACACCACCGGCTTCGCCGAGCCGGGCCTCCCCGTGCTGATCGCGCTCGTGCTCGTCTCGCTTCTGGCCTCCGCCGTGGACCTGCTGTCGGGGATGGTCTCCGGGCGGCTCGGCGGCGCGTCGACCCGGACCGTCGTCGTCGGCACGCTGGTCGGCGTCGTGTTGCTGGTTCCGCTCGGCCCGATCGGGCTCGTCGTCGGGCTGTGCGGCACCGTCTTCCTCGCCGCCCTGTACGAGAACGGCGACGAACCCCGCGCCGCCGCCCGACAGGCGGCGTACGCGGCCGTCGGCGTCCTCGCGAGCGCGTTCGTTCAGGCGATCCTGCTCGGCGGCGTCGCGGTCGCGTTCGCGCTCTCGGTCCTCTGACCGAAGGCCCGAACCGGGAACTCCGAACCAGAAGGCCCGGACCTCACGCCGCGACGGAGAAGAGGACGAGGTTGTGGACCGCCGGCCCGAGCCCCATCGCCGCGACGAAGCCGAGGAGGAGGAACCCCTCTCCGGGGGTCTCGCGGACGTACGCCGCGAAGAGCCAGACGACGGCGGTCGCGACCGCGAGCTTCACGAGGAGGAACAGCCACCCCTCGCCCAGCACCGGGACCGGCGGGAGCCCGCCGACTTCCAGGAGGAGCCGCGAGAGGGGGGTGCGCTCGCCGAAGCCGAGTTGGACGGTCCCCACCGCGGTGGAGACCCCGTCGAGCGCGTGGCCGAACACCGCGAGCGCGCCGACGCCGCCGGTGACCGCGGCCTCGGGCCGGAACCGCGTCAGGCCGACCCACGCCGCGCCGGCGACCGGGACGGTGATGGCGAGCGCGACCGCCGACCAGCGCGCCCCCTCGGGGGAGAGCCCGGTGCCGGCCGCGACCGCGACGACGGGGACGACGAGGAGCGCGCCGGCGGCCGCGAGCGTCGCCGCGACGCGGTCCGGGCGGGCGGCGTCGACCGCGAGCCACGCCGCGCCGGCGGCCGCGCCCACGGTCAGGTAGACCGTCGGCGAGCCGGCGAAGGGGGCGACGAGCGGCGGGAGCGCGTCGACGACGTAGAGGACGTGTGCCGCCGAGCCGAGCGCCATCCACGGGGCGAGCGCGAGGACGCGGCGGCCGGTGACCTCGGGTCGGCGGCGGCGGAGCGCGGCGGCGACGCCGCCGGCCGCGAGCAGGACGACGAGGAGGTGCGGCAGGGGCGGGAGCGTCGTCCCCGCGGGGAGGAGGCCGCCGACCATCAGACGGACAGCACGGGCTGGCTCGCGTACAGCAGGACGTACTCCGCGGCCTTCCCGAGTACCTCACCGGGGTCGCCGGAGACCGGCTCGCGCGGGACGACGATGAAGTCGGACTCCAGTTCCTCGGCGGTGTCGAGGACGACGCTGCCGGGGTGGACGGTCTTCACCGAGGTGGAGAAGCCGTTCGCGATGGAGTTGCTGTGAGGGACGCCGGCGGCGTCCGCGCGGCGCGCGACCGAGTCGGTGAACGCCTCGGAGTCGTCGGCCACCTCGCTCTCGTCGACCACGCCGTGGTCGATGGCGCGGACCACGTCCTCGTCGAGCACGTACAGCGCGTGGACGCTCGCCCCGTACTCGCTCGCGAGCGCGATGGCGTAATCGACCGCCTCGTGTGACTCCTCGCTGCCGTCGACGGGCACGAGGACGAGGTCGATGTCGAGATCGGTCATACCCGACCCGTCGGCGGGGGAGGGCAAAAAGCCCGCCCCATGCGGTCGGCTCCGCCCGTCGCGGACCGGTCGGTGCGCCGACCGCGCGTCAGTATCCGGTGAGTTCGCGCTGTCCCGCCTCGCTCCGCTCCGCGGGCGGGACGTTGGTCGCGACGATCTCGTCGACCGCGTCGCGGCCGTCGGCGTCGCTGTTGATCGAGCGGGTCGCGTCCTCGCGGTCGACGCGGAAGCCGGCGTCGGCGTACGCGTCGTACATCACGCCGCTGTTCGAGAGCACGACCCAGACGCCGGCGTCGTCGAGGTCGCCCGCGACCTCTAGCAGCCGGCGCTGGTCCTCGCGGTCGAACCCCGAGGCGCTGTACTCGTTGAAGTCCGCGGTCGCGCTCATCGGCTCGTACGGGGGATCGAAGTAGACCAGATCCCTCGGTTCGGCGGCGTCGAGGACGTACGCGAAGTCGTCGTTGCGGATCTCGGCGTCGGCGAGCAGGTCGCTCGCGCGACGGACCCGGTCGCGCTGGACCCAGTCCGGGTCGGCGTAGCGGCCGATCGGGACGTTGAACCCCCCGTCGGCGTTCTCGCGGTACAGGCCGTTGTAGCAGGTGCGGTTGAGGTACAGGAGGAGCGCCGCCTCCGTCAGCGGGTCGAACTCTCCCTCGTACGGGCGGCGGTTGAACCGCGCGCGCTGCTGGTAGTAGTAGGCGTCCACCTCCCGGCCGCGGGCGGTCTCGTCGGCGTACGGGAGGTCCGGGTCCGGGTCGCTCTCGGGGTCGTCGAACGCCGCGAGCCGCGCGATCAGCTCCTCGGGGCGGTCGCGGACCTGCTCGTAGAAGTTCACGAGCCGCGGGTTCGCGTCGTTAATCGTCGCGCGGGCGGGCTCCAGGTCGAAGAAGACGGCACCGCCGCCGACGAACGGCTCGTGGTACCGGCCGAAGGAGGACGGGAAGCGGGCGTACAGCTCGTCGAGCAGCTGGCGCTTCCCGCCGGCCCACTTCAGGATCGGCTCGGCCATCGCTGTCGGGTGTCGCCCGCGCCCGGGGATAAACGTCTCGGGCCGCGTCCGCGTCCTACCGGAGCGGTCAGTCGTCGGAGGACGTCGACTCCGGCAGCGGGAGGTCGCCGACGTGCTCGGCGGCCTCCTCGAAGTTCGGTCCGGGCTCGATGGTCCCGGCCTCGCGGTCCCACTCGATGTAGCCCGCCTCCTCTAAGGCCGGGAGGTGCGTCTCGCGGAGTTCAGCCGCGATCTCGTCGGCCCGCCCGCGAACGCGCAAATCCGCGATCGTCTCGACGGTGCCGTCCGCGAGGCCGGCGACCGCGCGCCTGCGCTCCGACGCCGTGAGGACGACCGCTGGATCGGTGGTGGGAGTGTCGAGTGTCATCGTGTGGCTGTCCGTATCTACGAGAGGCATCGGATCGAAATAAAAGCACCGCCGAACGCGGAACGGGACCGCGGCCGTCGGAGACCGACCGCGGGGTCGACGACGGGACCGCGAGCGCCCAGTCCGTCCGTCGAAATCCCCCGATCACGGCACCGATCGAGACCGCAGCTTGCCGGAAGTCACAAATTTG
The DNA here is from genome assembly GCF_023702125.1 of Halorubrum hochsteinianum. Classification (NCBI taxonomy): domain Archaea; kingdom Methanobacteriati; phylum Methanobacteriota; class Halobacteria; order Halobacteriales; family Haloferacaceae; genus Halorubrum; species Halorubrum hochsteinianum. Next base: position 1,911,213 of record NZ_CP098415.1, read on the forward strand.
CGAGAAGTATACCAATGCGTACCATGGTACACCTTACACCGCATGAACAACCGTTTTAGAACCTCTGATGGGAAGTGGTGTGGTACCACTTCTCAAAACCTATTTGGGAAGTGAAAGGTTTTAGTCGCCGGAGGACCTACAGTGAGATATGTACCAAGGCTCTATCACCTCGGCGGAGCAGCACCGGACCGCCGGATCCGAATCGCCGCCCGCCGGACGCTCCCCGCTGGGGACGCTCGCGTACTTAGCGCTCGTCGTCGTCCCGTTCGTCGCGCTCGCGTACCCGGTCGCCACCGTCGCGCTGCTGACCGGCACCGTCGCGCTCGCCGTCCTCTCGCGGTCCGTCCTGCGGACCCTGCGACGACGCAGCGGCCGCGTCCAGACGCTCACGCTGCCCGGGCTGGGCACCGTCGAGTACCGCATCACGACGAACTGACCGCGCGACCGTCCGGTCTCCGACCGAGCCGTCGCCGCACCGCTTTCAAAAGCACCCCTTCTCCGACCGCGACGCGGGTGACCGTGTCGCGGTCGGTCGTTTTCAGATCCCGTACGCGACGCGTTCGCCGACGTCGAGTCCGTTCGCGAGCGCGGCGTGGAGGCGACCCTCGCCCGCGACCCAGTCGCCGAGGAGGTACAGCCCCGCGTCCCGCGCCGAGTCGATCGGCCCGGCGTCGACGCCGCCCTCGGGGAGCGCGTATCGCCACCCCTGGTGGTCGGTCCACGCGGGGTCGGCGAGCCGCTCGTCGTCGAGGATGTCCGCGGTGTGTTCCGCTAGCGCGGCGACGTTCTCGGCGGGGTCGTCGTCGTAGTGCGCCGCCGACCACGCGTCGCTCGCTTGGACGATCAGGAGCGTCTCCCCGTCGGGGACGTGGCCGGCCTTACACTCCTCGCGGGAGATCCAGCCGACCGCGTGCTCCTTGTCCGTGTTGACGAGCGCGTAGTAGGGGACGTCGAGCGCGAACGGGTAGTGTAACACCGCGGTCCAGACGCTCCCGTACTCGACCGCGCCGACCGCCTCGACGAGCGTCTCCCGGAGCGGGTCGTCCCACTCTGCCGTCCGGAGCAGGTCGGCGGTCTGCGGGGCCGGCGGGTTCATGAGGAGGGCGTCGAACGGGCCGTGCGTCGCCCCGTCGGCGTCGTCGAGTTCCCAGCGGCCGTCCTCGGCCGCGTCGTCGCCGTCGGTCGCTCCCGTCCCGTCCACCCGGCGGACCGTCTCGACGCGGGTCCGGCGGTGGACCGTCGCGTCGGTGCGGCCGAACAGCCGCTTCGCGATCTGCGTGAGCCCCCGCCGGTAGCTCCACTTGTGCTCGTCGGCGTCGCGTCCCGGCGATACTGCCCCGTCGGCGTCGAAGGTGTACACCGGCTCGCTCGCGTCCACGAGCCCCTCGTCGTCGAGCGTCTCCGTGATCAGTTCGACGACGCGGTCGTCGTCGCTCTTCAGGTAGTTCGCCCCGTAGTCGTACGTGAGGTCCTCGTGGCGGCGGGTCGCCGCGCGCCCGCACAGCCCCCCGGACTTCTCTACGACGGTCACGTCCGCGTCGGGCACGGTCCGGTCGATGACGAACGCCGCCGCGGCCGCCCCGGCACCCGCGCCGACGATGCCTACGTCAGTCACACCGATCGTTGGGGCCGTGATCACTTAACCGGTCGCGTGCGGCGCGGACGCCCGCTCGGGACGGAACGAAAGGAGGAGAGGAGTCGGGGAGTGATCGCCTCGGTCAGTCGTCGTCGGGGCCGAGGACGAGCACCGGTGCGTCGGCACCGCGCTGGAGCCGCCCCGGAAGCGGATCCGGGTGGATGAGGCGGTCGAGACCCGTCCGGCGGGCCGAACCGACCACGATCAGGTCGGCGTCGTGCGCCGCCGCGAAGTCGACCGCCTCCTCGTGGGTCGCCCCGTAGCGGAACCACTTCTCCACGTCGACGCCGGCGGCCGCGCCCCGCGCCTCGACGGACTCGACGAGGTCCTCCCCGGTCCGCTCGCGCCGCTCGACGATCACGTCCCAGTCGGTCGCCGTGTCGACGACGTACAGCGCGTCGACCGCCGCGCCGTGGGTCGCCGCGAGCTCGACGCCGGTCGCCGCGGCGGCGCGGCCCGCGGGACCGTCGTCGGTGACGACCAGCACGCGGTCGAAGACGGAGCCGTCGACGCCCGTCGGGTTCGAGCCGGCCGCCGCCGGGCTCCGGGCGTCGGCCCGCCTCGCGGCGGCGACACTTGACGCGTTCGGGGCCTCATTCGTCGGGTCGGTCGGGTCGGCGTCGGCGGACATGGCGTGTGGACGGCGCGTCTCGACGGATCGAGCGCGCCTCGTTCGGTTCCGTGTACGGTCGGTGACCATTTAACGATTTTCGACAGGATAGACGATTATCATCATTTACCGCAATCCACCCACACAAACGAGGATCTCTCGGGAAGAAAGCCACACGATCATGCGTGTGAACATCCGGCAAACGAAACGCGGGAGAACGAGGCGAGCGGGACGCGGGACTACCGGCCCCCGCCGAGACGCGCGGACCCGGAGCGGCCGCTCCGGGTCCCGAACGTTCTCCCACTCGAAACCGGAATGACGTCCGGAATCGACCGGCACGCTCCGTTTCCTAATACGCCCTTCCAGAAGAACACCACATCGTCACACGACCATTGTGTATTATGGGTGACTTTTTGTTATTTGTCCCGAATCGGTTCGCCGTCGATGTTAGAAGTGATAATCTGCGGGAGCGGAACTGATCGAACAGGTTCAGACACACGCACGGACTGGACGAACTCGCAGTCTCAGGGGGTCGCCCCGACCGGAACGGGGGGTGTACGCGTTGCTGCCAGTTAGCCCGCTGTACGCGGGGCTCGCGCTGGTTCCGCTCGCGCTGCTCCTGTTCACGCTCGTGGTGTTGCGGTGGCGCGCCCACGAGGCGGCGTCGGTCGGGATGTTCGCCGCGGCCGCGGTCGCGCTGGCCGCGTACGGGCTGTCCCCGGAGGCGCTGTCGGTCGCGAGCGGGAAGGGCGTCTGGGACGCGGTGTTCGTGCTGTACGTCATCGTCCCCGCGCTCGTCTTCTACCACGTGATCGAGCGGGCCGACGGCTTCGAGGCGCTGCGGACGCGGATCACGGCGTTCACCGAGAACGAGCTGTTCCTGGTTCTGGCGTTCGGCTGGGTGTTCGTCTCGTTCATACAGTCGATCTCCGGGTTCGGAACCCCGATCGTCGTGGTCGCGCCGCTGCTGCTCGCGCTCGGCGTGAAGCCCGTGTACTCGGTCGCGATCCCGCTCGTCGGACACGCGTGGGCCAACACGTTCGGCACGCTCGGCGTCGCGTGGCTCGCGCTGGTCCAAGTGGTGGAGATGTAAAGCGTCGCGGCGACCGCGCTGGCGCTCGGCGTCCTGCTGTGGATCCCGAACCTCGTCGGCGGGCTCTCGATCGCGTGGCTCTACGGCCGCTGGGAGGCCGTCCGCTACGCGTTCCCCATGGTCGCCGTCGTCTCGCTGATCCACGGCGGGGGGCAACTGGCCGCGGTGACGGTGATCCCGCCGGAGTTCGCGAACTTCTTCGCGGCGTCGGTCGGGCTGCTCGCGCTCGCGCCGCTGGCGGCGTGGAGCCGCTACGCGACGCCGACGGACGCCATCGAGCGCCGGCCGGTGATGGCGGAGTCGATCGCCGCGTCGGACGGCGAGGGGAGCTCCCCGACCGCCGTCGCGGACGGCGGGACCGCGACGGCCGCGGACACGGTGGACCCGGCCGACGACGGGCTGATGAGCCTCCCGATGGCCGCGCTGCCGTTCGTCGCGCTCGCGGGCGCGGCGTTCGTCACCGCGGTCGTGACGCCGCTCTCGGACGCGCTCGGGTCGCTCCGGGTGGGCCTCTCGTTCCCCGAGATCGCGACGTCGTTCGGCGTCGTCACCGAGGCGACCGCCCCGTACTCCCCGTTCTCGCCGCTGACGCACCCGGGGACGTTCCTGCTCCTCAGCGCGGTCGTCGCCTTCGTCGCCTACCGCCGTGAGGGGCACTACGAGGCGGCCACCGCCCGGGCCGACGAGCCGCGGGACGCGTTCTCGCGCACCGTCCTCGCGACCGCGATCCCGGCGTCGATCGCGGTCGTCTCCTTCCTCGTCATGGCGAAGGTGATGGACCACAGCGGGCAGGTGCTCGTGCTCGCGGAGAGCGCCGCGAGCGTCGCGACGCCGTCGACGTACGGCTTCTTCTCGCCGCTCATCGGGTCGCTGGGCGCGTTCATGACCTCCAGCAACACGGCGTCGAACATCCTGTTCGGCGGGCTCCAGCAGCAGACCGCCGCGCACCTCGGCGGGCTCTCCGAGCCGCTGATCCTCGCCGGCCAGAGCGCGGGCGGGGCGATCGGCAACGCGATCTCGCCCGGGAACGTCATCCTCGGGACGACGGCGGCCGGCATCGTCGGCCGGGAGGGCGACGTGCTCCGGGTGACCATCCCGTGGGTCGCGCTCGTCGGGGCGCTCGTCGGGATCGCCATCGTCGCGCTGAACGCCGCCGGACTGCTGGGGGTGGCCTGAGATGGACGTGCTGAGTCGGTACACGCTCGCGTTCGCGCTCATGGCGCTGTCGCTGCCGGCCATCAGTTACGGCGCTTCGGCGGGGGTCGCGGTCGCGTGGGGCGTCGGCCTCGCGATGCTGTTCGTCGGGGGGCTCGTCCCGCCGGCGGTGCGGTTCGCGGCCGCCGACCCGGACGCGATCTGAGTCGGGGCTCCCCTCCGCGGGATCACGTGCGACCCCTCGCGGGACTCCCTCCGGCGAACGACGACGGACGGTCCGGAGTCGGTCGCACCGACCGGGAGCAAGAACGACCGCAACGACGCGTTTTAATCGGTGAGTGCGATGAGTATCGGACGAGCCGCCGCGACGACCGACGACGGACCAGACGCCATGACACGGACTAACACCACGGACGCGACGGACGGGGACCGACGACGATGAGTGATTCCGGGGAATCGAGCGCGGATTCGGAGTCGGACGCCGGCGGATCGGCCGGAGATCCGGAGTCCGATCCCGGGGGCTCGCCGTCGCAGGGCAGCGTCGACTACGCCGGGCGCGCCGCCGACGTCCTCGGCTTCTCGCGGTGGTGGCAGATCGCCGCCGCGGCCGGGATGATGGCCGCGGTGAGCCCCTACCAGTACGTCTGGTCGTCGATCGAGCAGCCGCTCGCGAACAGCCTCGACATCGCGCTGCCGGCGCTGGGCGCGGTGTTCTCCTTCTACGTCGTGTTCCAGTCGCTCTCGCAGTTCCCGGCCGGGAAGTGGCGCGACAGCCGGGGGCCGGGGGCGATCACGTTCCTCGCCGCGCTGCTGGCCGGCGGCGGGTACATCGGGCTGGCGTACGCGACGAGCCTCTGGCAGCTGTACCTGCTGTACTCGCTGGGCGCGGTCGGCGTCGGCATCGTCTACACCGTCGCGGTCAACACCGCGGTCAAGTGGTTCCCCGACCGGACGGGACTGACGACCGGCGTCGGGACGATGGCGTTCGCCGCCGGGAGCGCGCTGGTCGTCCCGTACGTCCGCGCGAACGCGACCGTGGCGGCGTACGGCGACGTGCTCCGCAACATCGGGATCGGAATCCTGGTCGTGACGCTCGTCGGTTCGTTCCTCCTCCGGGACCCGCCGAAGGACTGGCTGGACCGCCACGGGAACGCGGAGGACGGCGAGAACGGTGAGGACGGCGGGGGCGACGAGGGGCTCGCCGCCTCGCTCCGCGGCCGCAACTACACCTCGCGCGAGATGCTCTCGACGTGGCAGTTCTGGCTGCTGTACGCGATGTTCATCGCGATGGCGAGCGCGGACCTCCTCGTCATCGCGAACGTGGTCCGGTTCGCGGAGAACTTCGGGCTGGCGGCGCTCGTCGCGACGCTCTCCGCGACGCTGTTGCCGGTCGCCGCGGGCGTCTCGCGGCTGATCCTCGGCGAGGCGATCGACCGGTTCGACCGCAAGCGCGTGATGGCCGGGTCGTTCATCCTCGCCGGCCTCTTCCGGGTCGGGCTGGTGGGAGCCGGTCGGACGGGCAGCGGGGCCGTCTTCGTCGCGTTCGTCCTCGGCGCGATGTTCTTCTCGTCGCCGCTTTTCGTCTACTTCCCGTCGCTGCTCACCGACTACTACGGCGCGGCCAACTCCTCGGGCAACTACGCCGTGCTGTACACCGCGAAGGTCGGCGGCGGCGTCTTCGCCGGCACCGTCGCCGGCTACCTCGTCGCGACGTTCGGCTGGACCCCCACGTTCGTCCTCGGCGGCGGTCTCGCGATCGCCGCGGGGCTGGCGGTGTTCGTCCTCCGACCGCCGAGCGGCTCCGGGCTGGAGTCGGCCGAGCCGGCGGCCGCGGACTGAGCGGGACGCCGAGCGGGTCGCGCCCCGCGCTTTCTCGCCTCTCCCCTTCCCACCCTTCCTCTCCGTCACGACCCCGAGCGCGCCGCTCGACGGGCGGCGAGCGACCAGAGTCCGAGCGCGACGCCGCCGACGGTGAGGACGCGGTTGACCCCCGTCGAGGTGAGTCCGAACGGCGTGAACGCGGGGGCCTGCGAGGCGTGGAGGAGGAGTCCGGCCGCGACCGCGACGGCGACCGACCGGGGGCGCGGGACCCGCGAGTCGGTGTCCGCGTCTCGGCCCGCCGGCGTGAGGACGCGGTCGCCGGAGGCGACGAGGACGTGTCCGGCACCGAACACGGCCCCGAGCGCGACCGAGCCGGCGAGGTCGCCGGCGACGCTCGCGTCGAACGCGCGGTACCAGAGGACGTGCGTGAGCCGCGCCGCCGCCCCGAGGAGCGCGACGAGCGCGAGGTCGACGACGGCGGCTCCGATCCGGCGCGGCGTCACGGGGCGGCTCCGGTCGTCACCGGAGCGACCCCACCACGGCGTAAAAGGGGTCCTCGCCCGGGCGCTCGGCGATCCGGTCCGAGAGCGTGAACCCGCCGGCGTCGAGGTAGCGCTCGACGAGGTCGGCCCGCTCGGCCATCGAGGCGGCCCGCCACGCGCGGACGGCCTTCGTCGGGAACATCCGGTTCGAGAAGCTCACGACGACCGTCCCCCCGGGCGCGAGGACGCGCGCGAACTCCGCGAACGTCGGGCCGGGGTACTGGAGGTACTGGACCGACAGCGCGCAGCAGACGACGTCGAAGGCGTCGTCGGCGAACGGGAGCGACCGCTCGGCGTTGAGGTCGCGAACGACGAACTCGTCGAGCCGGTCGTTGGCGGCCAGTTCCGCCTCGTTGAGGCCGTGGCCGACGACCCGGTCGTACTCGACCGCCGGCAGGTGCGACACCCAACTGCTCATCGCGTCGAGGACGCGGTCCCCGGGCTCGGTCACGGACGCGTACAGGGCCGTCAGCCGCTCTAGGAAGGCGTCGTCCGCGTGGGTGACGTACCGCGGCTCGTCGTAGAACGTCCCGTCCGGGCGGTCGTCGCGCTTCCGGCGGTCGCGGTCCGAGAGAACGGTCGTCACGATATCGGAAGGTGGGGCTCCGGAGTCAAGAGACCGTCGCCGTCAGCGGCGAGAGCGCGGCTCGCGGGCGCTCACCGCCACCGGACGGTTTTTTGCCGGCGGCGTTTTACCAGTTGGTAATGGAACCCACTACCGCTGACCGCGACCTCTTCCCGGCCCCCCGCTCGAAGGTCTTTCAGGACCAGGGGAAGTTCCGCACTCGGTTCAACTTCCCCGGGCGAAACCTCCCCGACCACGACGACCACGGCTACGGGCCGCTCTCGACGGTCGTCGAGTCGTTCATGGACCCGGGCACGCTGATCCGGATGCACCAGCACCGCGACGAGGAGATCGTCTCGTGGGTCCCGGCGGGCGTGATGCGCCACGACGACCGCGAGGGGAACGAACTCGTCACCGACCCGGAACACCTCCTCGTGATGAACGCTGGGGCGGGCTTCTGGCACGCGGAGGAGACGCTCGCGGACGACCCGCCGCTCCGCATGCTCCAGATATTCGTCCGGCCGCGGGAGTTCGGCTTAGAGCCCGGCATCCAGCACGGCCCGCTGCCCGACCCCGAGCCGAACGAGTGGCGGCGGGTGTTCGCGCCCGCCGGCTCCGACCACCCGTTCACCGTGCGCAACGCGGTCGACTGCTTCGACGCCCGCCTCGACGCGGACGCGAGCGCGATGCTGCCCGAGATCGAGGGCAGAGACGCCTACGTGTACGTCTTCGAGGGATCTGCCGGCGTCGGCGGCGACCCCGCGGCCGACGCGGACGAGTCGACCGAGGGCGTCGCGCTCGATAAGACGGAGAGCGTCGTCTGGACCGGCGGCGGCGCGCCGCCGACCGTGACCGCGGGCGAGGAGGGGGCGACCGTCGTGGCGTTCTTGATCGACCCTGACGCGCCCGTGACCCGGCAGGGAACTATCGGGCGGTAGTCCGTTCGACCGTCGATAAGCGGTGCGGTGGCGCGTGCCGGTGAGCGGCCGGTAGGCCGCGAACCGCACGCGCGAGGGAGTCGCTGGCGGTCGAGCGAAGCGATGACCGCCAGCGACGAGGCTGGGGAGGCGTGAGGTGCTGTGCGCGGTGGGAATCGAAGGGGCAGTCGCCGGCGCTACGCGCCGGCTGCCGGAGAATCTTCGATTCTCGCTGCCGGGAGGATGGCCCAGGGGACGTAAGTACCGCAAGGAGCGAGTGAAACGAGCGACTGAGGAGCGTGGTTCGAGAGAGCGAAGCTCTCTCGTCATCACGAGACGCCGAAGGCGTCTCGAACGACAGCGAGCGTGCGCCATCCTCCCGGCTGGGGCTTCGGTGGTCGTGTCGATCACTCGGGAATAACCGGAAGCATCATCGTATCTTCGCGCTCCCCGACGGGTACGGGCTCAATCGGCCGAAACAGCTTACTCGGAAGCGTCGGCACGGATCCCCGTGGACGAACCGAAGCCGGAAGGGAATTCAAGACCGAGCCCCGTCGATATCCTCTTTCCACTAGTGTTCTTCTTGCTGGCCGGCGGGGTGTTCTTCGGTGTGCTCGGCGCGGCGATCGGCGGAGCCCTCGGCGCGACCGTCGGCGGACTCGTCGGCAACAGCGACGGGCTGTAGGCACGACGCGACTTCGACAATCTCTCAGCGGCTGGCGATCCTACTGGAGCCAAATTGGATCTAGACAGGGCTTGTCAGTCGGGTTCGTCATTTCGACCACGCTATCTGAAGTGGGCGATATCGCCGGTGTATCGCCTGAGTAACTCAGAAGGGTTCACACAGCCCTGAGTACCGACCAGCTTTTAGCATACAGTCCGGATGAGAACTCCCTACAACCAAATAGTAACTTGCTGTCAGTTTCACTCCCGATTCCGGATGTCATAGATATAGTACAACACATTGTGTGATATTACTGCGTTCACCGTCACGTACAGCAGCGATCGTCGGCCGGTCATATATAAAACAACGAAGAAGATCGTCCAAATTGCTACAAGCAATGCGGCATACCGAAGTATACCATATGTGATGCTGTTCATATTTCTTTTTCAATGAGTAGTCGAGGTATGCTGAGATAGAACTCCTGTGAGATGTATTTTCACGCCTTATATAACAAACGTCACCATAGTATAAGCCGATATGATCTCGCTACCGACCGATCGCCCTTCGACCGGCCCGCCGAGTCGGAAAGCCTCAACACCCGGCCCGCCGAACCCGAAAGCGATATGCGCACCCCGCTCGCCGTCGTCGGCCTCCTCGGGCTCGGCGTCTGCCTGATGGCGAACCCGCTGTACCTCCCCGTCGCGATCGGCGAGCCGGACCCCGCGTACACCCACACCGTCCAGCCGGCGGGCGAGGGCTCCCCGGTCGGTCCCGAGTCGCCGGTCGATCCGGAGGCCGGGAACGACTCCGACGCTGTCGTCGCCTACGCCGATCTCGCGCCCGACGCGCGGGCGGCCTTCGACCGCGCCCACGACTCGCCCGAAGGCGGGTTCGGCGTCGAGGACCCCGACGAACGCGTCGACTCGCTGTCGTACCCGGCCGAACCGACGCCGGGCAACGGGTTGTTGATCGTCGAATACGATGGCGAGCGGTACGAGTTCTGGACCCGGACCGTCGAGCGCGAACCCGGGGCCGTGGTCGCCCAGCGGGCCCTGCTCCAGCCGGTGGCGTTCCTCGGCGGCTTCCTCGTGGTCCTCGCCGGCGTCGCGCTCGGGCTCGGCGAGAACTGACGAAACTGGAGACTACTGGGCCGGCGACCGCTCCACCCCGCCGACCCTTACCGAGAGGCGGTCGGCTCCGGCTGGCCGACGGGCTCCGGCTGGCCGACGGGCTCCGGCTGGCCGACGGGCGTCGGCGCGTCGCCGGCCTCGATCGCCCGCCGGGTCGACTCGCCGATCTCGACGAGGTGACACAGGGGGTTGCCGGGGTAGACGACCGGGTTCTCCAGCAGGCCGATCAACAGGCCGGTGAACGGGGCCTCGACCGCGACGGCGTCCTGCTTGAACGGGTTGGTGATCGTCGCGATCCGCTCGCCCTCGCGGACGAGCGACCCGCTCTCGAAGTGGGTGTCGACGATGCCGCCGGAGTCCGCGCGCAGCCACGTCTTCTCGCCCGCGCCGGCGACGATCGTCCGCCAGCCGGGCCAGCGGACGGTGTCGGTCTCCAGCAGGCCGTACTCGGCGAAGACGGAGCGGACCCCGGCGAGCGCGTCGTCGATCAGCGGGCGCTGGAACCGGTGGGCCTCGCCCATCTCGATCGTGATCGTGGGGATGCCGTCGTCGGTCGCCTCGCCGCGGAGGGTGCCGCCCGGCCCGTCGCTGTCTATCACCACCTTGGAGCCGAACGCCAGCGCGAGCCGGTGGACCGCCTCGTCGGTCATGTCCGCGCGGACGTGGAGCATGTTCGTCCGCCCGCGGGTGGAGGTGTGGAAATCGAGACCGAAATCGCAGGGCGCGATGAAGTTCTCGTAGATCCGGTGGGCCATGCGCTTCGAGCTCGTCGACCCCGGTTTCCCGGGGAACGACCGGTTCAGGTCGCGGTCGTACACGGGGAGGTAGCGCTGCTGCGCGAGGAAGCCGGGGACGTTGAGGACGGGGAGACAGACGAGGGTTCCGGCCAGCTCCGAGAGGTCCCACTCGTGGGCGACCTCGCGGACGACCTCGATGCCGTTGAGTTCGTCGCCGTGGGCGGCCGCGGTGAGGAAGACGGTCGGCCCGTCGCGCTCACCGTTGACGATGGTGACCGGGATCCGCACCGGGTCGCCGAGGTACGTCTCGCTGATGCCGTAGCGGATGTTCTGCGTCTCGCCGGGCGGCACCGCCCCGCCGTTGTACGTGAACGCCCGGTCGTCGCCCATGCCGGAGCGGAACACGGCGGCGGGTATATATATGGCGACCCGGCGGCGAGAGCCCCGGCGGACTCCGTGACCGGACCACTCCGTCGCTCGAACGCACCGATCGGTCGTATTTTTAGCGGTCCCCACGCAGGGACTCGTATGAGTTCGGACTCGGTACGGGTGGGAGTGCTGTCGCTACACAACAGCAAGGAGACGAAGGCGATCTGTAACGCGGTCGAGGACCTCGGCCACGAGCCGGTGTGGCTCCGCGAGGAGAACGCCGCCGTCAGCGTCGAGGACGGCGAGGTGTCCGTCGAGCCCGCGGTCGACGTGATCGCGAACCGCCTGCTCTTGTCCAACACCGACCAGCCCGCGGAGCTGCTGGGGCTGGCGACGACCTTCGAGCGCATCCGGCCGATGCTGAACGAGCCGGACGCGGTGCTGGCGTCGATCCACAAGTTCGCCACGGCCGCGACGCTCGCCGACTGGAACATCCGCGTGCCCGACGCGCTGTTGGCGCTCTCGAACGACCGCCTCAACGAGGGCCGCGAGCGCTTCGGCGACGTGGGCGTGTACAAGACCGCGATCGGGACTCACGGCGGCGGGACGTGGAAGGTCGATCTCACGGAGCGCGTGAACCCCAAGGTGGGGAACCGGCAGGCGTTCCTCCAGAAGCTCATCGAGCGCGACTCGGAGAAGCACCGCGACCTCCGCGTGTACGTCGTCGGCGACGAGATCGTCGGCTCGATGTACCGCTACGCGCCGGAGGGCGACTGGCGGACCAACGTCGCGCTCGGGGGCGCGGTCGAGGACGCCACGGACGACATGCCCGACGAGGCCGCGGACACCGCGCTCTACGCGGCCGAGGTGATGGACCTCGACTACGCCGGCGTCGACCTCGTCGAGGGGTACGACGGCTGGTACGTCCTCGAGGTGAACCCCACCGCCGGCTTCAAGGGGCTCTTCGAGGCGACCGGGACCAGCCCCGCCCCGTACATCGCGAAGCTCGCGATCGAGACCGTCGGCGGCGAGGTCGACGACGACGCGGTCGAGCGCGTCGCCGCCAGCCTCGACGACTCGCGGCCCTCCTGTGCGCCCGCCCCGAAGCCGACCCCCTCCGAGCAGCCCGACATCGGCTACATCGAGGAGGTCGTCGTCACCGGGACCTCCGGCTCCACGCAGGCGCTCGCGAAGTCGGACACGGGCGCGACCCGGACGAGCATCGACACCCAGCTCGCCGCCGAGATCGGTGCCGGTCCGATCAAGAGCATGACCCGCGTCAAGTCCGGCAGCGTGAAGGGCGGGAAGGCGCGTCCCGTCGTCGACCTGGTCATCGGCATCGGCGGCAACCAGCACACCGTCACCGCCAGCGTCGAGGACCGCGGCCACATGGAGTACCCGCTGCTGCTCGGCCGCGACATCCTCACCGACTACCGGGTCGACGTCCGGCGGCGCGCCGACACCGACGAGGCGGAACGCGGCGAGGCGGGGGAGATCCTAGAGGAGGAGTGACGGCCGCCGTCGAAGCGACTCCGACCGAACCGAACGCCCCCGTTTGACGAAGTTATAAGACCGAGGGAGTCAATGCCACGGCACATGGTGAAGAGCACGGTTCGGTTTCCGGAGCCGGTGGTCGAGGAGATCGAATCGCTGGTCGAGGAGGGGCAGTTCGAGAGCAAGTCGGAGTTCTACCGCTTCTCGGCCGACTACGTGCTCTCGCGGACCCTCGACGAGTACGAGCCGGAGACGATCGACTACGAGGCCATCGAGGCGGAGGTGATCCCGCAGACGGAGCGGGAACTGGGCGGCGACGGCGACGACGACGGCCCGCCGTTCTTCGACTCCGTCGCGTTCGTGCGGAAGCTCGCGCTCCGAGGGCGGTTCAGCGACGCCGAGGACTTCATCGACCACCAGTACGTCCCCGGCGACCGCCACGCCGTCCTCCTCGAAGAGGTCCTCCGGCTGTACCGCGCGGACGCGGCGGCCAAGGAGCAGTCGCCGACCCCCGAGCCCGACCCGGAGACGACGACCAGGAACCGCTGACGCGGTCACCGGATCAGGACTCGTACTCGGCCCAGACGTACCGCGTCCCGTAGCTCCGGTAGGGCCGCCACGACTCCGCGATGTCGCGCATCTCCGCCCGGCTCAGCTCCTCGCCGTCGTTGTACACCCGCTCGATCCCCTTCCGGACCGCGAGGTCGCCGAGGGGGAGCACGTCCTCGCGGCCGAGCGCAAAGATGAGGTACATCCGCGCGGTCCACTCGCCGACGCCGCGGATCTCCGTCAGCCGGTCGACGACCGTCGCGTCGCTCTCGCCCGCGAGTTCCTCCCGGGTGAACGCGCGCTCGTCGTCGCGGAAGGCGGCGGCGACGTTCCGGAGGTACTCGACTTTCGTCCCGCTGAGTCCCGCCTCGCGCAGGGCGGTCTCGTCGGCCGCGAGGACGCCCTCGGGCGTGGGCTCGCCGCCGAGGACGTCGACGAACCGCTCGCGGATGGCCGCCGCGGAGGCGGTCGAGAGCTGCTGGTTGACGATCGAGGTACAGAGCCGGGCAAACTCGTCGTCCGCGGGCGTCACGTCGAGGGGTCCGTGGCGGTCGACCAGCGCCGCCATCGTCGGGTCCTCTCGCAGGGTCGACAGCACCGGATCGTCGGCGTCGTCCATGTCCGATCGACGGGACCGCAGGCTGGAGTACGTTCGGTTCCGGCACCGCCCGATTGGGACGGCGGCCCCGTCCGGCCGAAGCCGCGGACTCGTCAGATAAACTCACCGCGCGTTTTACGTTTGGAAGATGGAAACGTTCAACCATGACGGTTCCGACCCTCAGGTATGCAGCTCGAAGACGTCCAGCGCGTGACGGTGCTCGGGGCCGGAAACATGGGGCACGGCATCGCGGAGGTGGCCGCGCTCGCCGGCTACGACGTGTCGCTGCGCGACATCAACGACGAACTCGTCCAGAAGGGGTACGACCAGATCGAGTGGTCGCTCGGCAAGCTCGCCGAGAAGGACCGGATCGGCGACGACGAGGCCGACGCCGCGCTCGACCGTGTCGACGCGTTCGTCGAGCTCGAAGACGCGCTCGACGGCGCTGACGTGGTGGTCGAGGTCGTCCCCGAGAAGATGGCCATCAAGAAGGACGTGTACGACGAGGTCGTCGAGCACGCGCCCGACGAGGCCGTCTTCGTCACCAACACCTCCAGCCTCTCTATCACCGAGCTCTCCGAGGTCACCGACCGGCCCGAGCGGTTCTGCGGGATGCACTTCTTCAACCCGCCGGTGCGGATGGACCTCGTCGAGGTCATCTCCGGGAAGCACACGAGCGAGGAGACGCTGGAGCTGATCGAGGGGCTCGCGGAGTCGATGGGGAAGACGCCCGTCCGCGTCCGCAAGGACAGCCCCGGCTTCATCGTCAACCGCATCCTCGTCCCGCTGATGAACGAGGCGGCGTGGGTCGTCGAGTCCGGCGACGCCGACATCGAGACGGTCGACTCCACGACGAAGTTCGGCATGGGCCTCCCGATGGGGTCGTTCGAGCTCGCCGACCAGGTCGGCATCGACGTGGGGTATCACGTGCTGGAGTACATGCACGAGGTCCTCGGCGACGCCTACCGCCCCTGCCCGATGCTCGCGGAGAAGGTCGAGGCGGAGGACCTCGGCAAGAAGACCGGGAAGGGCTTCTACGACTACGAGGACGGCGACGGCGCGCAGATCCCGAGCGACGCGGTCGACGAGGCGGTCAGCCGTCGCCTGCTCGCGGTGATGGCCAACGAGACGGCCGGCCTGATCGGCAACGACGTGGCCGACGCAGACGACGTCGACGAGGCCGTCAAGCTCGGCGCGGGCTTCCCCGACGGCCCGGCCAAGCTGGCCGACGCCGAGGGGCTCGACGCCTTGGTCGAGACGCTTGACGACCTCGCCGAGGAGACGGGCGAGGCGCGCTACGAGGCGACCGACTACCTGCGCGAGGCCGCCGAGGCGGGCGGCTTCCGCGCCGACGGAAGCGACGGCGAGGACGGCGACGGCCCCGACTACGAGGTGCTGAACGTCTCCGTCGACGAGCGGGTCGCTCACGTCGAGATCGACCGCCCCCACCGGATGAACACCGTCAACGGCGAGGTGCTCGACGAGCTCTCGACCGCGATCGACCGGCTCGACGAGGACGACGAGGTGCGCGCGATCCTGCTGTCCGGCGCAGGCGACCGCGCCTTCTCCGCGGGCGCGGACGTCCAGAGCATGGCCGCCGGCGGCGCGGACCCGATCCACGCGGTCGAGCTCTCCCGACAGGGCCAGCAGACGTTCGGCAAGTTGGAGGAGTCCGACAAGCCCGTGATCGCGGCCATCGACGGCTACTGTCTGGGCGGCGGGATGGAGCTCGCGACCGCCGCGGACATGCGGATCGCCTCCGAGCGCTCCGAGCTGGGCCAGCCCGAACTCGACCTCGGCCTGCTTCCGGGGTGGGGCGGCACGCAGCGGCTCGCCCGGATCGTCGGCGAGGGCCGCGCGAAGGAGATCATCCTCACCGCCGACCGGTACGACGCGGAGACGATGGCCGACTACGACTTCGTCAACGAGGTCGTGCCGGACGACGAGTTGGACGAGCGGGCGCGCGAGCTGGCCGAACAGCTCGCCGGCGGCCCGCCGATCGCCCAGAAGTACACGAAGCGCGCGATCCACGCCGGCCGGACCGACGCCGAGGCCGGGCTGGAGGTCGAGGCGATGGGCTTCGGCCACGTGATGAACACCGACGACCTCATCGAGGGCGTCACGGCGTTCATGGGCGACGGTGAGCCGGAGTTCGAAGGGAAGTAGAACTCCGCTGAGGCCGACGGTAACGGCTCTGTTTCACCGGGTGACCGGTGAGACGCGAACTGCGGAGTTCTGGGAGGGGTAGCCGTCAGAGAAGTCCCAGCCGCTTGCTACGACGCAGTTGCTGCTGGGAACACGACCACCGAAGCCCCGGCCGGGAGGCGGGCGTACACTCGCTGCGGTCCTCGTCACTCGCTTCGCTCGTTCTTGCGGTCCTTGCGCCGTCTACGCCCGCCTCCCGGCTGCCCCTTCGAGTCCCGTCCCCGCACCGCAACCGCACCTCACACCTCCCCAGCCTCGTCAGTCGCCTTCGCTACGCTCCGGCGACTGACTCCCTCGCGCGTGCTCCTCGCGGCCGCCTTCGGCGGCACGCTCGCAGGCACGCGCCGCCGCACAGCGGAGCCGTCGCTTTTCGGGTTCCTCTCGTTCGAAAAATCGCAATCTGAGTGTCGCCGCCGGGAGATTCGCCGCTCAGACGTACCCTTCCTCGACGAGCAGTTCGCCGTTGAGGAGCGAGGCACCGGCCGCGCCGCGGATCGTGTTGTGCGCGAGGCAGTTGTACTTCGCGCCGGCGTCGGTCGACTGGACGCCGCCGGCGACGATGCCCATCCCGCCCGCGTACGTGCGGTCGAGGCGGGGCTGCGGGCGCTCCGGCTCGTCGCCGCCGTACACCTTGATGAGCTGGTCGGGGGAGCTGGGCAGGTCGCCCGCGCCCTCGAACGAGCGCATCGCCTCGCGGAGGTCCTCGGCCGAGGGGTCGTCGGCGAACTCGGCGAAGACGTTCTCTAGGTGGCCGTCGAGCGTCGGGATCCGGTTACAGGAGGCGGCCACGTCGGCGTCGTGGAGGCTGACCGCCGCGCCGTCGAACTCGCCGAGCAGCTTGCGCGACTCCGTCTCCATCTTGTTCTCCTCGCCGCCGATGTGCGGGATGGCGTTGTCGATGATCTCCATCGAGGTAACGCCGGAGTAGCCCGCCCCGGAGACGGCCTGAAGCGTCGAGACGCGGACGCTCTCTAGCCCGAACTCGTCGACCGCCGCGAGCGTCGGCACCATCGTGATCGTCGAGCAGTTGGGGTTCTTCACCAGGGCCCCGTCCCAGCCGCGCTCGTCGCGCTGGACCTCGATGAGGTCGAGGTGGTCCGGGTTGATCTCGGGGATCGTGAGCGGTACGTCCTCGGCCATCCGGTCGTTCGAGGAGTTCGAGGAGACGACGTATCCCTCTTCGAGGAACGCCGGCTCGACCTCTGCGGCGACCCCCGAGGGCAGCGACGAGAAGAGCAGATCCACGTCGTCGCCCGCGATCCCCTCGGGCGTCGTCTCGGCGACCTCCATCTCGGCCACGTCCTCCGGGATGGGGGTGTCGACGCGCCACTTCGCCGCCTCGCGGTAGGTGTCGCCCGCGCTCTCCGAGCTCGCGGTGACGGCGGCGAGGTCGAAGGTCGGGTGATCGTCGAGCAACTGGATGAACCGCTGGCCCACAGCGCCCGTCGCGCCGAGGATGCCGACTCGGACTGACATTGCGCGTGGGTCCGTGACAGGGACGTAAGTGCGTTCGGATACGCGTCGATTCCGCCGGGCGCGACGGACGCGGTCTCGGGACGTCGGTCCGGTCCCGCGGTGCGACCTCCCGGTCGACAGCCCAAGTTAAATACCCGTGCGTGGTACTGCGGCGGTATGTCCGAGTTCGGAGCGCTCTCGATCGTCCCGCCGCTGCTCGCCATCGCGCTGGCGATAGCCACCCGCAAGGCGATCCTCTCGCTGTTCCTCGGGATCTGGTCCGGGGCGGTGATCTACACGGGCGGGCTCGGGATCGTCCAGACGTTCGACTGGATCGTCGCGGCGATCGTCGCCGACGACGGGTTCCAGGCGACCATCCTCGTGTTCACGCTGCTGCTCGGCTCCGGGGTGGCAATGGTGTGGAACCTCGGCGGGACCCACGCCGTCCGCGACTGGGCGATCGAACGCCTCGACACGCAGCGCAAGGCGGGGATGGCCGCGTGGGCGCTCGGGGTGATCCTCTTTTTCGACGACTACGCCAACACCACGATCGTCGGCTCGGCGATGAAAGACGTCTCCGACCGTCTCCGGATCTCCCGCGAGAAGCTCTCGTACGTCGTCGACTCGACCGCCGCGCCCGTCGCCACGCTCGGCATCTCCTCGTGGGTCGCGTTCCAGCTGTCGCTGATCGACGACGGGTACGCTGAGGCCGGCGTCGCCGAGGCGAACCGGCCCAGCACCTTCGAGGTGTTCCTCGCGTCGATCCCGTTCAACATGTACGCGATCCTCGCGGTCGCGATGGTCGCCATCGTCGTGCTGTGGGGCCGCGACTACGGCGAGATGCTGACCGCCGAACACCGGTCGTGGACGAGCGGACGCGTCACCCGCGACGGCGCGAAGCCGATGCAGGACGTGGCCGGCGAACTGGGCGAGCCGCCGGCGTCGACGCCGCGGCTGATCAACTTCTTCGCGCCGGTCGCCGTCCTGATCGCCGTCACGGTCGCGACCGCGCTCTGGTCGGGCGGCCTCACGGCGACGGGCCTCCTGTCGGACCTCCTCGCGGCCGACCTCGGGGGCGCGGGCGACCGACTCTGGAACGCCGTCGTCGGGGCCGACTTCGCGACCGCGCTGATGATCGGCGCGTTCGGCATGGTGCTGTCCGGGTTCGTGCTCGGGAAGGTCTACCGGATCTTCGGCCTCGGCGACGCGACCGAGTACGTGGTCGACGGGTTCGGAATCATGCTCACGGCGGTGTCCATCCTCGTGTTGGCGTGGGGGATCGGCGAGGTCATCTCCGCGCTGGAGACGGGCCGGTACGTCGCCGAGGCGACGGTTGGAACGGTCCCCGAACCCGTCCTGCCGGCACTCATCTTTGTCGTCGCCGGCTTCATCGCCTTCTCGACCGGGACCTCGTGGGGAACGATGGGGATCATGACGCCCGTCGCGGTTCCCATCGCCTGGGAGGTCAGCGGGGGCGGCGCGGCGGGTCACACCCTCGTCGCGGTGATGGTCGGGGTCATCTTCTCCGGGGCGATATTCGGCGACCACAGCTCGCCGATATCCGACACGACGGTGCTGTCGGCGACGTTCACCGGCGCTGACCTCGTCGACCACGTCCGCACCCAGATCTACTACGCGGTCACCGTCGGGCTGGTCTCCGTGACGCTGCTTCTCGTGTGGGGCTTCTTCGGCGTCACGCCGTTCGTGCTGCTCCCGGCCGGCGTCCTCCTGCTCGTCGCGCTCGTCTACCTCCTCTCCGAGTTCGACGCGCGCCGCCGCGGGATCAACCCTGTGTCGGTCCGCGAGGCGCAGACCGACGACGGCGAGCGCGTCGTCGTCGCGGGGACCGAACAGGACGATTAAGCCGCCCGACGCCGAAGCACGGGTGCGCGCCATCAGTCCCCGCCCGAGTACTCCCCGATGGGAGCGATGACAGCGCGGAGAACCCAGGCGCGTCACATCGGTCGCACACGCGACCCGCCCGTCGCCGCGCAGGCGACCGCCCGCCACGAGGGTTTCCCGGTCGACGCGGCACGCCGCCGGAGATGAGACCGGTCGTTAGTGTCGCGGGCGTACACTTCGATATCCACGGACAGCGACGGTAACCCGTCTCGCCAGAGCCGAGTCGGACGGATGACGAACCGGACGGACCGAGACGCGACGGAGTCGCCCGCCGCCGGTGGCTGGACCCGGCAGTGTTCAGATAAGCTGATTCCATGCGAAGGCGAACGATCTGAGCCACTCGTTTGCTGTTTCTGCTTTGGCGTTGCTAAAACAGTTTGAGAAACTGGTAGTTCTGCGTTTTATCTCACGAAAAACACGTTCGACGCTGTTTCGATTTCCATGTCGTTCGTATCTGAAATCGAGGCCGTGTTTGTCACAAGCTCGGTGGAGTGGAACCGCACCATCAACGAGAAAGATCGCGTCATCTACGTCGTGTTTGTCGCGGAGTTCCGTGAAGAACTGATCTGCGATCACGTTCGTTCTTGTTGGCTCAAGCTTTGTATGTAGCAAATCGTTTGACTGAGGATCGACAGCAGCGTACAGCCAGTATTGTTCATCATCGAGCTGAATCACAGTCTCGTCAACCGCAACGTGATTCGGGCTCCGACCAGCTTCCGGCTGTAGATCGGCTTTGTGTACCCAGTTATGAACGGTGGATCGAACTCGATCAACACCGAATACCTCAAGAAATGAAACAGTATTCGAAAGCGACAGTCCAGACAAATGGAGCTGAATACTGAGCTTCATCAACAGTTTCGGTGTTGCCTCTCGCTCCACAAACTCTAAGTTGATCTCGTCTAAACAGCCGCTGAGGCGGTCGTTTTCGGGCATAGATCACTTTGAAAACGCACCGCCTCACCTTTCAAACCTTATCTGAACACCGCCCTGGACCCTCCCGAAACGTTTAGATACGCCTGAACAGACGGGTGGCTAGTGAAGAACATCCGCGATCCGCTCTACGGCTTCATCACCGCCAACGAGACGGAACTGAGTGTGATAAGCACGCCGCCGGTTCAGCGACTCCGCCGGGTCGCCCACCTCGGACTGTCGGACGCGGTGTACCCGAGCGCCACGCACTCCCGGTTCGAACACTCGCTGGGGGTCATGCATCTCGCCGGCGAACTGGCCGCGTCGCTGGGACTGCCCGAGGACGAGGTACAGGCGTACAAGATCGCGGGACTCCTCCACGACGTCGGCCACTCCCCGTTCTCGCACGCCCTCGAAGAGGTGATTGAGGAGCGGTTGGGGTTCGAACACGAGCGCCAGTCCGAGCGGGTCATCCGCGAGCTTGAGGACCACTACGACCCGGATCCCGAGTTCGTCATCGACATAATTCACGGGCGGACGAAGTACGACGTCGTCGCCGGGGACATCGACGCTGACCGACTCGACTATCTTCAACGCGACGCCCGTCGGACCGGGTTCCAGAACAGCAGCGTCGACGTCCAGACGATCGTCAAGTTCGCGCAGATACGCGATGAGCAGATAGTGTTCGACAAGAAGGCGGTACAGGCGATCGAGGACATGTTCGCGGCTCGGCTCAGGATGATGAAGACGATCGCCGGGCACCACGCGACGCGGATCGCCGAGGCGATGCTCAGACGGGCGGTGGACGGGTTCCTCGACGACACGTTGTACACGGCGGAAGACGTTCTGACGTGGGACGACTACCAGCTCCACACCCACCTGCTGGAGTACGATGGACACGAGAATCTCCCCGGGCAGGCCAGCGACCGGCTGTACACCCGGATCGCGAATCGGAACCTGTACAAACGCGCGGTCTACGTCAACGAGAACACGATCGGGCGCGAAACCGTCCGCGAGATTGCGACCGAGCACGACGATCCGACGCGCATCGAGGAGCGGATCGCGACCGAGGCCGGCGTCCATCACCATCACGTGATAGTGGACCTGCCGTCGCTTCCGAGCGAGGCGAGTACGAACGTCCGCATCGCGATGCCGGAGGGGATCCGTGACTTCTCGGACATCTCGCCGACGCCGTCGCACCTCGTCGACGTTCAGCGGCGGAACACGACCCTCGGCGTGTACTCCCCGCGGAGTGACGTCGACGCCGTGCGATCGGCCGCGCAGGAGTACTTCGCGCTGTGATAGCCGTGAGAGACGCCCGAGTCCCCGTCCGGGTCCGTCGGTCGTTCTGACCGGGTCGTCGCTCCCGGCCGCACGGCGGGCGAGACGGGACGCGCCGCTCGCCCGGATCGCCCCCGTCGTAAGCCACAACCCGCGGCTCGCCGAAGGGCGACCATGTCGACAGACACCGGTCTGGACGTCACCCTCGTTCGCAACGCGACCGTCCTCGCGACCGTCGGCGGGACGACGTTCCTCGTCGATCCGCTGTTCGCGGAGCAGGGCGCGACGCCGCCGATCGACGACACCCCGAACGACCGCCGGAACCCGCTCGTGCCGATGCCCGACGTGGACACCTCGCACGACGCGGTGATCGTCACCCACCGCCACCCCGACCACTGGGACGAGCCCGCGAGGGAGACGCTCGACGACGACGTGCCGCTGTTCTGCCAGCCCGAGGAGGCGGACGCGTTCGTCGACGAGGGGTTCACCGACGTGCGACCCGTCGAGGAGACGGCGTCGTTCGACGGGGTCACCCTCCGCCGGACGCCGGGGCGACACGGCCACGGCGAACTGGCCGAGCGGATGGGACCGGTCTCGGGGTTCGTCCTCGACGGTGACGAGACGCTGTACGTCGCCGGCGACACGGTGTGGTACGAGCCGGTCGCGGAGACGCTGGCCGAGTTCGACCCGGACGCCGTCCTCCTCAACGGCGGCGCGGCGCGGTTCAACCAAGGAGAGCCGATCACGATGGGCGTCGACGATGTCGCCGCCGTGCGCGAGGCCACCGACGCCACGGTCGCCGTGGTCCACATGGAGGCGATCAACCACTGCCTGCTGTCGCGCGAGGAACTGCGCGCGGAGACGGCGGACGTGCTGGTCCCGGAGGACGGCGAGCGGATCGAGTTCTGACCCCGCGCCTGCCCGGAGTTTTCGTCTCCGTCTGACTCGACTCTCTGCGGTACCCGACGACCACCGCCGCCGACCGGCGGCCCGGGAGGGTTTATGAGCCGGCGCGAACACCCCCTCTCATGACGCAACCGCAGCCCGGCGAGCAGTTGGT
This sequence comes from Halorubrum hochsteinianum, assembly GCF_023702125.1. Taxonomy (NCBI): domain Archaea; kingdom Methanobacteriati; phylum Methanobacteriota; class Halobacteria; order Halobacteriales; family Haloferacaceae; genus Halorubrum; species Halorubrum hochsteinianum. The sequence goes on from NZ_CP098415.1 coordinate 1,933,905, forward strand.
CGGCGCGTACCTCCGCGTCATCGAGGCGTGCGACCTCGTGACGTACAACCAGCGGTCGATGGAGCGGGGCGACCAGATGGAGCTCGACGTGCTCGGCGTGAAGTCGACGCCGGAGGGCCAGCGGATCTTCGCCTGCGAGGTGATCACCCACCTCGACGGGCAGCTCTACTCCGGGTCGCCGGACACCGACCAGTGGGCCGACTACGGCGACGACAGCTACCAGTACAGCTTAGAGCGGATCACGGAGAAGTTCGAGCGCATCGTCGCCTACCTGCGGGGGGTGTTCGACGACCTCGAACTGGCCGAAATACAGCTGTGGGCACCCTACGTCAGCGAAGGGCATCAAACGGACGGGCTGGCCGAAGTCGCCGAGCGGATCGAGGCCGACCACGGCGTCACGGTGCGGCTCGTGCTCAACGAGACGTACACGGCGCGGATGACCGACCTCCGCGAGGCGGCGGGCTCGTCGACGAAGGACTACAGCGAGACCGGGTTCCGCTACCTCCAGATCCTCGAAGGGCTGCGGTAAGAGACCGCAAACGAAGCGGGGTCCCGGAGCGCAGCCCGCTTCGACCGGATCGCCGCGTCCGCGCGGACGGACGCCGGCGCGAACCGCCGTTGCGGTCCCCGAGCGATCAGTCGACGTTCAGGATTTCGATTTCGAACTCCAGCGTCTCCCCGGCGAGGTCGGGGTTGAAGTCCACCCGCACGACCTCCTCGTCGACGTGGACCACGTCGCCCAACTGACCGCCCTGTGCTTCGAGCTGGTCGCCCTCCTCGGGGAGCTGTCCGCCGAGCATCTCTCGGAGCTGCTCCGTCTCGAACTCCCGAACGCGCTCGTCGGTCCGCTCGCCGTACGCCTTTTCAGGAGGGATAGTGAGGGTCGCCGTCTCCCCGGACTCCAGCCCCACGAGTCCCTCGTCCATTCCCTCGATGACCTCCTCGGCCCCCACTTCGACCGTCAGCGGCGCGAACTCCCTGTCGGGCTGTGCCTCCGCCAGACCGGTCTCCGCGGCCACGTCCTCCCGCGAGGTGTCGAAGATGGTCTCGTCGTCGTCCAGTCGGCCGATGTACTCCAGCGTCACGGAATCGCCAGTAGATATCGCCACACGGAGGTAAGACGCGCCACACGGGAAAGGCCGTCGTAGCGCGGACGGCGGTCGCGGCCCGCCCGCGGCGAGACCCTCCGCTCGTCTCGCGTGGTTCAATTCTCCGCGGAGCCTCGCGGCTCGCGGTGTTGCTCGCCACGAGAAGGTCCGGGTGCGAGAATTGAACCCGCGTCTCAGCCTCCACAAGGCTGAAGGATAGTCCACTACCCTAACCCGGACACGCGTCGTCAACTACCCCGCTTCGATAAATAACGGTTACGACTCCCGGACGGCGTGGCAGAGAGTGGCGACCGTGGGTGGATGGCGCGTCGGACCCGGCCGCCGGCCCCGTTCTCGACCACCGCGTCGTTTTTGAGGGTCGCGGGCGTAACGACGCCAACTCGTGGCCTTTACCGACAAGATCTACGTGAAGAACCACCGGCAGCTCGCCTCCCAGCTGGAAACGAACATCCCCAAGGGGGCGTTCGCCGGCGCGACGCTCGATCTGCTGTTCACCGGCGACGGCCTCTCGAAGCTCGACGAGACGACCCGGGACCGCGTCCTCGACTTCGCCGAGGACTTCCTCGACTGCGACTGCGATTCGAACCCCTACTGCGGCTGCCCCGAGGAGAAGTTCATGCGCTACGTCCTCGAACTGCGCGCCGAGGGACTGGGGCCGCAGGCCATCGTCGACGTGATGACCGACGACTACATGGTGTACGCGTACACCGGCGACGTGCTCTCGTTCCTCGACGACTCCGTCCGGAAGCTGGAGGCCATCGAGACGCTCGCCGACGTCGACGGCAACGGCGAGATGTCCGAGCGGGCCCGAAAGCGGAAGCGGGAGCTGTCCGGGTAGCGATCGGAGCGTTCGGTCGCCGCGGGGACGGACCCGTCGGACTCAGTCGTCTTCGGGCGACGCGACGCCCGGTCCGATCTCTTCTGTCGACGGGCCCTCCTCCGTGAGGTTCCCGTCGCGCCAGGTGTCGCGCTCGAACCAGAGGTACGCGACGACCCCGCCGACGACGTTCGAGACGGGGAAGGCGATCCACAGCCCCATCGCGCCGAGGGGGTCGGCGGCGACCCACGCCACCGGGAGCCGGACGAACCCGAGCGTGATCAGGGAGATGACGGCCGCGATCATCGTGTGGCCCGCGCCGCGGAAGCCGCCGGTGTACGCGCGCATCACGCCGATGAACCCGAAGGAGAGGCCGCTCACGCGGAGGAACGTCGTCGCGTGGTCGACCACGGCCGGGTCCGGGGAGAAGACGCCCGCGATCGGTCTCGCGGCGAGGACGATGACCCCGCCGCCGACCGTGAGCAGGACGAGCATGGCGCGCGCCCCGAAGTGGTTCGTGTCGGCCGCGCGGTCCAGCTCCCCCGCGCCGATGTTCTGTCCGGTCATCGTCTCGATCCCCTGCGAGACGGCGAGCGCCGGCAGGAAGATCACGGAGAAGATCCGCGTCCCGATGCCGTACGCCCCGCTGACCGCGTTCGGGAACGTCGCGACCACGACGAGGAGCGCGGTGATAGACACCGACCGCGCCGCCCCCTCCGCGGAGGCCGGCAGCCCGATACCGATGACGGTCTTCCCGAACTCGGGGTCCGGGAGCATCTCCGAGAGCCGGATCTGAACCCCCCGGTCGCCGCGGAACATGATCCGGAGGCCGACGAGGAGCGCGAGGGCCCGCGAGCCGACGGTGGCGATCGCAGCGCCGGCGATCCCCCAGCCGGTGAATCCGGTCGCGTCGAGCGCCGCGGCCTCCAGTCCGCCGAGTCCGAGGACGGCGAACAGGGGGTTCGCGTCGAACCCGAAGATGAATATCGGGTCGAGGAGGATGTTGAGGACCACCGAGCCGGCCATGACGTACATCGGCGTCACGGTGTCGCCGTAGCCGCGCATGAGCGCCATGAACACCGCGAAGCCGAAGACGGCGAACAGCCCCACCGCGTAGACGCGCATGTACTCGACGACGAGCGGCGCGACCGTCTCGTTCACGCCGAGGAGCGCCGTGATGTCGTCGACGAAGACGTACCCCAGCACGCCCAGCACGACGGAGATGACGGCCGCGTAGGCCATCGTCTGGGAGGCGGCGTACGCGGCGCGCTCCTCGTTTCCGGCCCCGGTGTGTTGGGCGACGAGGACGCTCCCCGCGACGGAGACGCCGAGCGCCAGCGAGATCATCAGGAAGACGATGGGGAACGCGAACGTGATCGCGGACAGCGCCTCGGTGCTGTAGCGGCCGAGCCAGAACGTATCGGCGAGGTTGTACAGCACCTGAAAGAGGTTCTGGACGACGATCGGTAAAGAGAGGAAAAACAGCGGCCAGCCGATGTCGCCCGAGGTGAGGTCCAGGTCGTCGGCCCCCTTGAACAGCGAGTCGACCGCGTCGCGGAGTCCCATCAGCGGGTCACCTCCGGGAGGGCCGCGCCGTCCCGCCCGTCCAGGGGACTGTGCGCGCCGCGGAGGGGACTGTGTGAAGTGTCGGGGATCGGTCGGTCCGTGTCGTCCATTCGATCGGTGTCGATACTGACTGGTCAGTCAAAAACGTTCGGAAGCCGGCGGGCGGCGGGGCGGCGGCTCGGCGTTTCCCGGGGGAGGAAGGGGCCGGACCTTCCCGGACGCGGAGAGCGGCCGAACGGTCTAAGTGCGCGCGCGCCCGAAATCGGTCAATGAGTATTCGGCCCGCGTGGCTAACGTTCAGGCGATACGCGGCGGCGACGACGGGGATGACGCTCGTCCTCTTCTCGCTCGGCGTCTACACGGCGGCGACCGGGTCCGGGCTGGCGTGTCAGGCCCAGTGGCCGCTGTGTTCCGACCAGCTCATCCCGGCGCTCACGATCAACCCCGACTTCATCGAGTGGTTCCACCGGGTGTGGGCGATGGTCACCGGCTTCCTCATCATCGGGGTCGCCGGGTGGACGTGGCTCGGCTCCGGATTCGAGCGCCGCACGAAGCTCGCGGCCACGCTGGCGGTCGCGATTTTGCCGCTCCAGATCACCGTCGGGGCGATCACCGTCACCCTCAGCGGGCTCGTCCCCGGCGGGTACACGGTGTCGACGCACGCGGCGCACCTGATCGTGGCGCTGACGATCTTCACGCTGCTCGGACTGGCGACGATCTGGGGCGGCGGGCGCGGGAACGCGCGGCTGCTCCGCGTCGCCGCGGGGATCGCGGTCGCGGGGATCGTCGCCAGCGCGGTCTTCTCGCGGGCGGTTCCGTTCCTCACCTACGCCCCGCCCGCGCAGGCGGCCTTCTACGTCACCGGGCTCGCCGGGCACCTCGGGCTCGTCGCGACGATCGCGTACGCGACGGAGGCGGCCCGGAACCGGTACGACGGGCTCGACGCCGGCACCGCCGGGACGGTCCGCGCGCTCGCCGCCGGGTCGATGGCCGCGCTCGTCGGCACGCTGCTGCTCGGCCGCGACCTCGTGTTGTACACGGCGACGTGGCAGCAGATCAACCTCGTCGCGCTCGGCGTCGCGGTCGCGCTCGCCGCGGGCGCGGCGTGGACCCTCCGCGGCGTCGACGAGGTGCGCGACGGCACCGCGCCGATCGGCGGCGACTGACCGCGCGGGTCGGCCGCGAACCGGTCCCCCGACGCCGCGTACGTCCGGAACGACCCTGTCAGATCCACGGCGTGCGGCAAGTATTGCTGATCTGCGGTCGAAACGTTGAAACCGTGATCAACCGAGCAACGGTGTATGGACGAACCCAGTTCGCTGGATCGGAGACAGTACCTGACCGCGGTCGGCGCGACCGGCCTGGCGGCCACCGCCGGCTGTATCGGCGGCGGCGGCGACGGCAGCGAGACGATCACGATCGGCTCGGACATCCCGTACCCCCCCTTCGAGTACCGGAACGAGGCGGGCGACCTCGTCGGGTTCGACGTGGAGATCGCCGAGGCGGTGTTCGGCGAGCAGCTCGACCGGGAGTTCGAGTTCCAGGAGACCTCCTTCGACGGGATCATCGCGTCGCTGAACAACGCGAACTTCCGCGTCATCATGAGCGCGATGACGATCAACGAGTCGCGGGCCGAGCGCGTCGACTTCTCCGACCCGTACTTCACCGCGTACCAGACCGTCCTGCTGCTGAAGGACAGCGACATCACCTCCCGGGAGGACCTCCGCGGCGAGGCCGTCGGCGTCCAGAAGGGAACGACCGGCGAGGCGGCCGCCGAGGACCTCCAAGCGGAGTTCGACGGCGAACTCGAGATCGAGAGCTACGACCAGATCAACGGCGCGTTCGACGCGCTGCTCAACAACCAGGTGTCGGCCGTCATCAACGACAACACGGTGAGCGGCGAGTTCGCCGCGGAGAACGACGACGTCGAGTTCCTGGAGGGCGACGGTGTCGCGTCAGACCGCGACGACGCACCGCCGTACCTCACGCTGACGGTCGAGGAGTACGGGATCGCGTTCCGGCAGGACGACGACGAGTTCCGAGAGGCGGTCAACGAGGCCATCCAGGCGATCCGCGACGACGGGACGTACGACGAAATCTACGACGAGTACTTCCAGGCCTGAGTCTCCCCGCTTCGTCGTTTCACCTGATACCCAATGGCAACACAGACCGAATCGGAATCGAGCGGCGGCGTACTGATGCGCGACCGGCTGGTGAAGCGGGTCGGCGAGGCGGCCGCCGGCGGGTTCGTGCTGGCCATCGGCGGACTGCTCGCGTGGATCCTCTCGACGCAGGTCGACTACGAGCTGCTCTCCTCGCCGCTCATCGCCCGGCGGTTCGCGGAGGCGTTCTTCCTCGTCGTCCAGATCGTCGTGATATCGAGCCTGCTGTCCGTGACCCTCGGCGTCTTCGTGGGGCTCGGCCGCATCTCGACGTCGCGAATCACCGGGCGGATCGCGAAGGGATACGTCGAGTTCTTCCGCGGTACCCCCCTTCTGTTCCAGTTGTTCGTCATCTACTTCGGCGTCCCGCGGCTGTGGGCGACCGGGGAGTTCCCGTTCCCTGACTGGGCGCTCCCGGCCGCGATCGTCGGGCTCACGCTGAACCACGGCGCGTACGTCGGCGAGGCGATCCGCGGCGGGATCGACGCCGTCCCCGACGGCCAGATGGAGGCGGCGCGGTCGCTCGGGATGTCCCGAGTGATGGCGCTGCGCGAGGTCGTGCTCCCGCAGGCGTGGCGGAACGCGCTCGCGGCGATCGGCAACGACCAGATCATCCTCGTGAAGGACACCTCGCTGCTGACCGTTATCGCCGTCCCGGAGATCATGAGCGTGTTCCGAAACATCAACAGCAACCAGCTCGACCCGTGGACCCCGCTCGTGTGGGTGTGCGTGCTCTACCTCGTCATCACGATGTCGATGAGCCAGCTCGTCAACGGACTGGAGCGCCGCTCCGACTGGGGGTCGGACAGCCGGATGTTCGGTCGGCTGTCGGGGCTCGGGTCCGGCGGCGACGCCGACGGGGGTGAGGAGGCGTGACCCGTCCGCTCGTGGAGTTCGACGGCGTCGACAAGTCGTTCGGGGACACGCAGGTGCTGTACGACGTCGGCCTCTCCGTCGACGAGGGGGAGGTGGTCGTCGTCATCGGGCCGTCCGGCTCCGGGAAGTCGACGCTGCTCCGGTGTACGAACCGATTAGAGGAGATACAGGCCGGTGACATCCGGCTGGACGGGCGGTCCGTCATCGAGACGGACGTGAACGAGATCCGCCAGCAGATCGGGATGGTGTTCCAGTCGTTCAACCTCTTCCCGCACAAGACCGCCCTCGAAAACGTCGCGCTCGCGCCGGAGAAGGTGAAGGGCCGGCCCGAGGCGGAGGCGAGAGAGGCTGCGGCGGAGCTCCTCGACCGGGTCGGCCTCGCCGACCAGGCCGAGTCGTATCCGAACGCGCTCTCGGGCGGGCAACAGCAGCGCGTCGCCATCGCCCGGGCGCTGGCGATGGAGCCGAAGGTGATGCTGTTCGACGAGGTGACGAGCGCGCTCGACCCCGAACTCGTCGGCGAGGTGCTCGACGTGATCGAGGGGCTCGCGGCCGACGGCATGACGATGGTCCTCGTCACCCACGAGATGGGGTTCGCCCGGGAGGTCGGCGACCGCATCGTCCTGATGGCCGACGGCCGGGTCGTCGAGCGGACCGAGACGGCGTCCTTCTTCGAGGAGCCGGGGACCGAGCGCGGTCGACAGTTCCTCTCGCGGCTGCTGTAGGGTCTTTCACGGCTGTTATCCGTCCCTCGCGGCCGTTGTCGGTCCCTCCGCGTCGAGTTCAGAGGTCGGTGACGACCTCGACGCCGCGCGCGTCGTACTCGTCCATGGCCGCGAGCCGCCCCGACACCTCCGACAGCGACAGTTCGTCGGTGACTAACGCGGCGGGGTCGACCTCGGTCGCCTCGATCAGCGCGAACAGGTCCGGATAGCTCGTCGGCGGCATCCCGCGCGAGCCGATAAAGGAGATCTCCCAGCGGGTCATCCAGTCGGTCGGGAGCGACACCTCACCTCGCTCGGCCTCGGTCGTGAGGCCGACCTGAACGTGGGTGCCGCGCGGTCGCAGCGACCGGACCGAGTTCCGGCAGGTCTCGGCGATCCCTAAGGCGTCGAGCGACACGTCCGCGCCGCCGTCGGTGCGGTCGCGGACCCGCTCGGGGACGCTCCGCGAGTCGGCGTCGGTCGGGTTGACGGTCGCGTCAGCACCGGACTCGGTCGCCATCGCGAGCGCGTCGTCGTCCACGTCGACCGCGATGACGCGCGCGCCGAGCGCCGCGGCGACCTGGACCGCGGAGAGGCCGACGCCCCCGCAGCCGTGGACCGCGACGGCGTCGCCCCCGCCGACGCCCGCCCGCTCGGCGAGCGCGTGGTACGCCGTCATGTATCGACAGCCGAGCGCCGCGGCGGCGGTCGCGCCGAGCCACGGCGGGCGCTCGACGAGGTTGTAGTCGGCCGCCGGGACCGACACCCGCTCCGCGAACGCGCCCTGTGCGTCGGGCTCGAACCCCAGCGCGCGCCCGTCCTCGCAGACGTTGCCGGCCCCGCGACGGCAGTGCGGACAGGTGCCGTCGCCGAGCGAGAAGGGGACCACGACCCGGTCGCCCGGGCGAAACCGGTCGACCTCGTCGCCGACGGCGACCACCTCGCCGGCCGGTTCGTGGCCGAGGATCTGGCCGCGCGGGACGCGGTCGTCGGCCCACTCGCCGTGGCCCGCCCACGCGTGCCAGTCGCTGCGGCAGACGCCGCAGGCCTCCACGCGGACGACGGCCCCGTCGGGTGCCGGCTCGGGGGCCGGCACGTCGCGGACCGCGAGCGGCTCGCCGTACTCTCGCAGGATCGCTGCGCGCATACGACCACACACCGGCGGACGGGACAAAGTTCTCTCGACACTCGCGGACCCTCCTGATCGGGAGCAACTGATTCCCCTTCGAGCCGACCGTCGGCTCGTCCGCGACAATTATTTCGCGCGTTTTCGACTTGATCTCAGCGCATGACAAGTGATAGTCGAGTAAGGTTTATATCGGCCGGGTAGACTCGTTGACACGTGTCGGAACGAATGGAGCAGCGGCCCGGGATCGCGTACCGTCGTCCCGGGGGCGACGCCTCGCGGTTCGTGGTCGAGGCCGCCGGAGACCCGCGGCTCGACCTGCCGGAGCGGCCGGACGGGGGGTGGCTCGGCTGCGTGGCCGACGAGGATCGGGGCCGGCTCCGCGCGGCCTTGGAAGTCGATCCCGTCGACGTCGTGTATCGCGTCGAGAGCGGCGCGGGGTCGCGGTGGATCCACGAGCGCGGCCGGGAGGTCGACGACGGCGACGTGGTCGGCTACCTCTTCCCGGCGGACGAGCGCGTCGAGCGCCGCCGACGGCTGGAGCGCCAGCGGGAGCGGCTGGAGGAGTTCGCGAGCGTCGTCTCGCACGACCTCCGGAACCCGCTCTCGGTCGCGGTCGGGAACATCGAGCTGGCGGCCGACCTCGACGCCGACCTCGACGGCGACGGGACGACGGAGCGGCTGGACCGCGCCCTCGACGCGCTCGACCGGATGGACGACCTTATCGGCGACCTCCTGACGCTGGCCCGGGAGGGGGAGACGGTCCGAGCCGCCGAGCCGACGGAGCTGCGGTCGGTCGTCGAGCGGGCGTGGCGGACCGTCGGCGAGCCAGCGGACGCCGCGCTCGTCGTCGACGGACCGCTCGGCGAAGTCTCGTGCGATCCCGACAGGCTCCGCCAGGCCTTCGAGAACCTCTTCCGGAACGCGCTGGAACACGGGACGCCCGACAGCGTCGACGCCCTCTCCGGTCCGGCGGAGGGAACGCCCGAAGACGACATCGAGTCCGGGACCTTCTCGACGGGCGGGGAGGCGTCGGCGGAGAACGGCGCGACGGGCGCGCCGGACGCGTTTGACACGCCGGACGCGTCGGACCTACCGGACGCGGCGGTCCGCGTCCGCGTCGGCCCGACCGACGACGGGTTCTACGTCGCGGACGACGGCCCGGGAATCGAGGTCGACCAGCGGGACGCGGTCTTCGAGCCGGGACACACCACCGCCCCCGACGGCACCGGCTTCGGGCTGGCGATCGTCGAGCGCATCGCGGGGGCGCACGGCTGGGCCGTCTCGGTGACGGAGAGCCGGGAGGGCGGCGCGCGGTTCGAGTTCGCCTGCGACGAGTCGCTCGACGCCGGAGAGTCGGCCGAAAGCGAGCCGAACCCGACGCACAGCGCGTGAGCGGCCGCGGCGCGCGGCCGCGGGCCGATCACATGAAGTCGTTCAGTCCGGCCTGATCGTCGTCCCCATCGTCGGGGTCCGCGTCGGTCGCCGGCGCGCCGTCGGGGGCGTCGGCCGCCGCGCCGCCGCGGTCGGACTCGGCGGCGGTCGGCGCGGAGTCGTCCACGGCGGAGCCGTCGCCGGCGGCCCCGTCGTCGCCGTCGCCCGCGCGCCCCGTTCCGCCGAGCGCGAAGGCCCCGTCGGCGTGTTCCTCGATGAGGTCCTCGCGGCGGGCCTGCGCGTCCTCGACGATCGACGCGACCTTGTTCGTCGACTCGCCGGAGCCGGTGACGAAGGCGACGCCGGCCTCGTCGAGGTCGTACGCCGCCGCCATCGCGACGGTCAGCTCGCGGGGCTTACAGTGGTGGGTGATCGCTTCGAGGAACGGCAACACCTCGCGGCGCGCGGTCGCGACGCTACAGCCGCTGGCGGCCGCGATCTTGCCGACGACCTCGTCCGCGGTCGCGTCGGACGACGACCAGAACTGCGGCCGGCCGTACCGCGTCCAGCCGCCCTTCTCGCCGTCGCGGGCGGCCGCGACGCCCGCCGCCGCGTTGTCGGTCGCGTACCGCCAGTAGCTGTAGTTCTGCGTGGCGCGGACCCGGCCGAGCCACACGTCGGCGTTCGCGAGGAAGTCGTACGCGCGGACCGCCTCCGTCGGCTCGTACACGTCCAAGACGTTGTTCTCGATCCACGCCGCCAGGTCGTCGGGCGTCTCATCAACCGCGTAGGCGGACTGGAGCGCCTCCTCCGCGGACTCCTCCTTCAACACGGCGTCGAGGAAGGGGAACAGCCCGAGCGCCTTGTCGCGGTCGCCGGTGACCACGTCGGCGACCGTGATCGAGTCGCGCCCCTGCGTGGCGGCCTGGAGGTCGTTGACCGCGCCGCGGAGGTCGCCGCGGTTCCCCTCCGCGATCTGCTGGAGCGCGTCGGACTCGAACTCGATTCCCTCCTTGCGGCAGATGTCCCGGAGGACGGGAACGATCGAGCGCGCGGAGACGTCGCGGAACTCGATCTCTTGGGTGGCGTTCCGGAGCCCCCGGGACATGTCGTAGTAGTCGTTGGCGATGAGGACGATGGGCTGGCCCGACTCCTTGACCAGCTTCGTGATCGCCGAGGCCCCGCCGCGGTCGTAGTTGCCGTGGATGTTGTCGGCCTCGTCCAAGATCACGAGCTGGCGCGAGGCGGTGTCGCCGCCGGCCGCGCCGCCGCCCGCCGCGCTCCCGCCGAGCGTGGCGTTGCGGGCGGCCCGCCCCGCGAAGCGCTCGATGACGTCGGCGGTGCGCTGGTCGGAGGCGTTGAGTTCCACCGTCTCCCACCCCATGTCGTTCGCGAGCGCGTGGGCCGCGCTCGTCTTCCCGACGCCCGGGCTGCCGTGGAGGACGACCGCCTCGTGATGGTCGTCCCACGAGCGGGCCCACTCCGCGAACGCGTCGCGGGCCTTGTCGTTGCCGCGCACCTCCGAGAGCGTGCTCGGGCGGTACTTCTCCGTCCAGTCGGCCATTACCGGAGCAAGGAGCGAGCCGCGTTTAGTGGTTGCGGAGCGTCAGTCGTCCGCCCGCTCGCGGAGGTCGAGACGCGGGGTGAACCCCTCGTACGCGCCGTCACTAGATACGACAAGGTGGAGCGCGTCGAGCGTGAGCCGGGAGGTCCAGAAGTCGTCCCGATGATCGCGATACGTCGACTCGGCCGCGTCTCCGAGCCGGTCGTCGTCTTTGATCAGCGCGAGGAGGAAGTCGGTCTCCCCGTACGTTCAGCGCCCCGCCTCGTCGATCGCGGCGTCTCGCGCGCCGTCACGCAACTCCTCGGCGGTCTTCTTGACATCCTCGAACTCGTCTCTGAGCGCTTCGAGCGGGTCCTCCGAGGGCCGATCGTCGTCCTCGGGACGCCACTCGGAACTCGACATATACGGCGGTACTCGTGACGGTATTATAAATTCTCGCCGATAGGTGGAACCGGATCTGCGAGGTGTTTCCGGATCGGCCGTTCGCTTCGCTCGCGACCACTCAGGGAAAATTCGATCAAAAAGCGCGAGCTCTACTCCCCGACCGCCTCCTCGATGATCTCGATCTCCTCGTCGGTGAGTCCGTACAGCTCGTAGACAATCTCGTCGATCAGGTCGTCGGTCTTCTCAATCTTCTCATCAAGTTCCTCGGCGCGCTCGACCGTTTCCAGATGGTTCTCTAAGTCGTCGGCCACGTCGTCGACATCCGGGAAGTTCGTATGGGACCGCTGAGGACAGCGACACGGTCTGAGTTGTACTCCATCCGATTTTCGGAGGTTTTCAGTGTCATTATTCGTATAGTTTGTCGAGATTCTCACGGCGGATCGCCATTCGCCGGAGCTTCTCAGGCTGGTCGTAGACGCTGTTCACGAGCTCCACTGAGGTCGCCATCTTGGTCGCGATGTCTTCGGGCGCCCATCCGCGGTCGCGATGCCACGTCACCGAGCCCGTCCGCCACTTGTGCGGGGACCGAACCGACGGACAGCGCGACTGCTGACCGTGGACGCGGGCCTCGCAGTCGGCCGGGTCGCGGTCGTGAGGGCACTCCTTCCCGACCTGACACGGCTGGGTCAGCTCGTACGCCCGGATCCGGATGCCGGAGACGGTGATCCTCCCCGGCGACTTCTTCGAGGTGAGCAGGGGCTTCCGGTCGTTCTCGTCGGAACCCTCCACGCGGCGATACCGGATGTAATCCCGGAGGACCTCACCGAGCTCCTCCGAGATGTTCACCGGGCGCTCGCCGCCGTACTTCTTCTTTAGTGGCGTGTCCTCGTCCGGACGGTGCCGGAAGTAGACGAACGGCAGCTCGACGCCGCCGAGGATCTCTTCCAGGACGGACTCGCCGACGTCGAGGTCCTCCTGGTACCGCAGCCGATCGAGATCGTCCTCTTCGAGGTAGACGTCCTCCAAGTCGAGTGCTCGGAGCGACCCTGCGCGGGCGCCGGTCTCCCACAGCAGGAACGCGAGGACGTGGTCGCGGCTCGCGTACTCGAAGCGGTCGAGGTACTCGAGGATATCCTTCGCACGCTGTGTCGGAAGCTTCTCGCGGTTGATCCGCTCGTCCTTCGAGAGCTGCGGGATGTCGACCTGACTTGCGACCGCCGGCTCGACCGCGTTCGCTCTGATACCGAACTCGAGGTACTGCCGGATCGTCCCGAGTTGGTTGTTCAGCGTGTTCTTCTGGATGTCACCGCTGGACCGGCGCATCGAGTCGAACCGGAGCACGTGGCGCCCGTTCAGGTCGTTCAGGTTGTCGACGCCCTCCTCTTCGAGGAACTCGACGAACGGCCTGACTCGGTAGCGATAGCTCTGGACTGTGCTCTCGGACTTGTCCATCTCCTGCCGTTCGAGCCAGATCTCGAACGCCTCGCGCGGCGCCATCGGAACGAGCTCGTCGCCGGCTGCCGGCGCCTCGTACTCGTCGTCCCTCACCGCTCACCTCCGAGCACGCGGATCGCCTCGCGCAACATCTTCTCGTCGGCGCCGTTCGCGAGCTCGACGAGGCGCTTCACCAGCAGGTCCCGCTCGGTCGACGTCGGCGGGTCCGGCCACGGCGTGCCCTTGACCTCGGTCCAGAGGAGGTACATCGACTCCTCGTCGAACTCGACTTCGAGCGGGCCGTCCGCCGTGATCAGCGTGAGAACGTAGCCGTCGTCGTCGACCGTCGGCCCGTACGTTACCCCCGTAAGTGGGCGCTCAGCGTCGACGACGCGGCGTTCGATGTTGCTCCCGCTCATCCTCGGATGACCTCCCTGATCCGGCGGACGAGGCCCTCATCGCGCTCGGCCACATCGGCGGCCGTGTCTTCGCTCGGGAAGTCGCCGTACCCCTCGTGTTCGAGCAGCTCCTGATTACAGGATCCGATGGCCGCCTCAGAGACGTCGACGACCTCGCTGATCTCATGCTGGTAGCGTTTCTCGTTGTAGAGCACGCCGGCGAGGTACACGCTCGCGGCAGCGACGACGCTCGGCGAGCGGTTGATCGGGTACTGGAAATCCGCGGCCTCAGCGAGCTCGTTCGCTCGCTCGGTGACCCGATCCGAGAGGTCGAGTTCATCAGCGATTTCGTCGACGCGGTCCGACGCGAGGTCGAGGTCCGTCATCGGTCGTCCCCGTCGATCATGATGTCCGAGAGGTCGCCGGCGTCGGCGCCGTCGCTCTCGGCTTCCATCTCCTCGGTGAACGTCTCCACCTCGTCGCGGAACAGCCGGAAGAACTCGCGCGTCGAGTCCTCCGAGCGCACCTGCGAGTGCTGCTTCGTGATCGCGTTCACCATCGACTCGAAGACCTGTCCCTCGTCTTCGAGGACGTTGATGCCGTCCGAGAGGCGCCGATACGCGAGCGCCTTCTGGAATATCTTCGTGTTCACGACCGCCTCGATCTCCTCGTCGCTCAGCTCGTCGAGATCGATCATGCCGCGACACCCCCCGAAGACTGATGCTGCTGATAGCGCAACTGCGAGCCACGATGACCGACGAAGTCCCCGACACCTGCGCCCGTTGCGGAGACACGATCCCCGGCCGGCCCTCCGTGTTCGACCTCAAGCCCGATTACCGGGAGTACCTCGAAGAGGAGCGCGACCTCGACTGGTTCCCGATGGGTCCGGTCGTCGTCTGCTGTTCCGACTGCTCGCACCGACTCGATCACCTCCACGAGGCGCTTTCGGAGCACCGGGCCTACGGGAGCGACGAACAGACCGAAGAGATCGAGTTGATGCTCTTCGGCGAACTCGACGATCTCGACCTCGACGGCGTCGTCGACCACGGGCACTTCCTGTAAGCTACGCATCGCCCACCTCCTCCGGTAACTTCGCCTCAACGCCGAAAGCGAGGTCACCCGTCGGGTGGATGTGTGCCCACGTCGACCGGAGGTCGTGGGCTCGATAGAGGTCGCTCAGGTCCGTCGTGGACGGCGTGTCACCGCTCACCCGGACGACGAAGTGGGTCGCGAAGTCCCGATGGTCCGGTTTCTGGTGGTACTCCACGACGTCGGGATGCTCGTCGAGCGCGTCGACGATCGCCTCCAGGTCGCGAACGTCATCGAGCCGCGGCGGCCACGGTTTCACGTCGTCGGTCCGGACAGGGGATTCGGACTCGCTCACGCTGACTCACCTCCGTCGTTCCGTGGGATCATCGCCCACTGGGCGCGCTGGTCCATCGACACCGTGACGCCGCCGAGGCGGTCGACGTCGGGGTAGTACTCAGCGAGCGCGACCCGCGGTGCTTCCTCCGGTTTCCGGCACCACTCTGGCGTCAGGTTCTCCTCCGCGTTCTGTAAGAGGATTTCCGGGAAGCGGTTGAACAGCCGGCGCTCGATCTCCTCGATGTCGATCTCGTTTGCGACCTCGTCGCCGACCGCGCTCTCGTCGACCCACGCGTGGAGGCCCTGATCGTTCCGGTGGAGCGTGATCGGCACCTCGACGACGTTCGGTTCGTCGCCGTCGGCCTCCGCGATCGCCAACTGCTCCGCGACCACGCCGGCGTGCGAGTTCCCCGACATCACGCACCTCCGTCGATCGCTCGCGCAATGTGGTCGCGGCGCTCGTCGAGGACGCGGAACCCCTCCTCGGTGACGCGGTAGAAGTTCGACCGGTCGTCGATCTTCCCCTTCTCGATGAACCCCATCGCGGCGAGATCGTCGAGGTTCGGGTAGAGGCGGCCGTGGTTCACCGGCTTCTCGATGACATCTTCGAGGCCGTCCTTGATGGCGAGGCCCTTCACCTCGCCCAGCGAGGACTCCAGCCGCGCGCAGACGGCGAGGATGTCGATTTGGAACATGGTGAGGTCGGTATGGCGGATGCGGTGCGTCTCGGGGTCGGTCGTCGGCGTAGTGGAGTCGGAACTCATGCGTCTGTGAACTGCGAGGTGTCTCGGCCGATCGCGTCGAGCAGGTTCCGGAGCGGAACGCCGCTGACGTCGAGGCCGCCCGGTGACAGCGTGGCGCGACCGCCGAAGCCATCGAACGCGTAGCCGTGCGTCGAGAGCGGGCGACCGCACCCCGGACAAGCGTCGCTGTCGCCAGTGAGAACGATACCGCCGTGGTCTGTGCCGGGAACTTGAAGGTCCCCGGACGGGTTTGCTGACATGGCTTTCGTGCTACTTCACGGAAGCCCACGCGGACCCGAGCCCCAAACTCGGGGTCCGCATTTGTTCTGCGACGGGACCCATCGGCGAGCGACGGGTCCGCGAGAGTGCTTCCGTAGCTACACGTTCTGAAGGCAGGGGTAATCAATTTAACGACGTACGTAGTTTGATTCTCACCACGTACATGGTTAGAACGAAATGAGATAGGCGAAATTTTACTTTCATGGTCAGAGATATGACTCGAGAAATGGTGGAACGCGTATCGTGGCTCTCTCCGGTGGATTACGAAGTTCTCGGCTTTTTCGAGAGCCACGATATAGTGACCTCGCCGAAGGTACTCGCAGCCAACATCGACTACAACCGTCAGTACGTGAGTAAACGGTGTAAGGTCCTCCTCAGTAGCGGACTGTTGGAGCAGCCCGAAGACGGCCTCTATCGACTCTCTGACTTCGGTCGCGATTTCCTCGCGGGGGACGTTGAAGCAGAAGTCATCGAAGACGCCGGCGCGTAGCGACAGAACGCTTATTCTAGGGTCATCACTACTACCGGTCATGAGCAGTGGCCGCGAGATCCGCCTGATCGAGGAGGACGAGGGCGGTTGGTCCGCGATCGACGAGGATCTCGGTGTCGCCTCGTGCGGTGACACCCGTAAAGAGGCGCTGGAGATGCTCGACGAGGCGGTGGCCCTACACACCGAGGTTGGTGAGGCAGTCACCGACGAGGACTCGGACGAGGTAGGCGTGCCCGACGTTCCGTGGTTCGACGACGCTGACGAGACGACGTAATCGTGGTTCGGAAGCGATTCACCGGGCGGAAGGCCGTCTCCGTACTCTGTCGCCGGATCGACGAGCATCGCTGACGATCACACCTCCTCCGGATCGAAGTTCATCACGAGTCGCTCCTCGGTCTCCTCCGACGACCTGTGCTTCCCGTTGGTGATGAACCCATTTTCCTCGCTGTGCGGCTCGTCCGTCGGCTGGGTGTGTGCGTCGCTCATGGTCGTGTCGTCAGTCATCATTGGTCGGTCGTCGCGCGGTCCTAGTCGTGCCGTCGTGAGTCGGCATGTGTCGAGGTCGTCTCGACGCACGGATTACTGTGGCCCGGGCGGTTCCGAACGGTTCCGGATGGTCGCGCCCTCGGTACCGTGTACGGGTTTCGGCAGTTCTAGATGGTGTTCCGGATGGTGATCGCGTCGCCTATCGGTCGGGATACAGATCGACATCGCCGCGGAGCTCACGGAGCGTCGTCTGGGTGACGTCGTGGCTCGCGCGGTCGCCGCGGATGAGAGTCGCGATCGCTGCCGCAAACAGCGGTTGTCTCGATACTTGGACCTGGTCGGCTGGTTACATTAACTAAGAACGGCTGTGTTGAATCGCCATACGGCGGCAGGGTAGGTCGCTAAATCAAAGGCGTTGAAGCGGGAAGATTCGGTTGCCTATGACACAAATCTCCCGCTTCATCGGGGAGGTTGTGCCGGTTGCTCAAAGAGTTACTGGCGATGGAGGCGAATCCGCCGCCCCGGAAGGCGGCGGCGGATTCGCCGACTACGCACTCGTTTCCCTCCACTGTCTGCGAATTTACCTCGATACATCGTACCGCATGACGATCGGCCTGCTCAAAGAGATGCCACAAATAACCGGGGAGATCGGCCTTAGCGCGGCCGATCTCCCTGCGCCGTCCACGTTGTGTAAGGCGTTCGACCGGATCAGTATGAGTGTTTGTCGAGTGCTGCTGCGCCAGTCGGCGCAGCTGCACGATCTCTCCGAACACGCGCGCGACATCGACGCCACATTACGACCGCTCACCAGCCAGCCGCCACTACTGCCAGCGAATCAGCTACCGCGTTCAAAAGCTGAAAGTCACGAAACTCGTCGATACAGCGTCGCAAGCTGTCCTTGACGTTCACTGCTCGACGAACCGAGAAGGAAGTGACGCAGATCTCGCTGAGCAGATCGCCCGCCGGAACGCGGGCGATCTGCGGTCTCTTGCGGCCGATAAGGGCTACGACAAGAAATCGCTCCGCGAAGGATTACGCGATCTTGGGATCAGACCGCTGATCAAGCACCGCATCTTCGCGCCGTACGACCACGCACACAACGCCAGAATCGACGATAATCGCTACAATCAGCGCTCTATGACCGAAACCGTGAACTCGGCTGTGAAGCGCTCGCTCGGCTTCGCCGTGCGAGCGCGGTCCTGGTTCCGTGAGTTCCGCGAGATCGCTCTGATGTGTATGGTCTACAACATCAAGCGCTTCGTCAAACAGTGAATCTCTACGCCTTACAGCGATTCAACACAGCCCTAAGAACAGATCAGGAGTCAGTCACTCCTCGGATTGTCCAAACTCACACCAAACTTGTCTGCTGTCCATTCTGTGACCGCTTGACGAATATGAGCTGTAGTTTCAACACCGACAACCGACCCCCGCGGAGTTCCTTCCCACGCGGAAATCCAACCAGGGATATTCCGCTGCCCCGATTGGTCGTCATCCCCGTTGATGTAATTGATAAGGAACCAGTGATCATCAGCAGTTGCCCGGTAAAGTGCGCTCTCGAGAGGAAGAGGATAGTCGAGGTCCCCATTCGCGTGCGGTTCAATCAAATCGTCATCGAACAGGACAAGCGTCGGCGTATCTGTGTGTAGTGCGTGTAGTGTCTCGACAAGTGTTCCAATCTGAGGTGTCTCTGAAAAATAAGCTACAACGCCGTCAGCGGCGTTGATTGCCTGAACATCTTCCGATACCGCACCTTGGACAAAATCACCTCCGTGGTCGAAGTATGTATCTTCTGGGTGATAGAAGGTAATCCCCTCAAGAGATTCTTCGACACTACGCCGCCACCAAGAATCTTCACTGTCCTGCCAGCGCATCGCCCCTGCCGTGTATATTCGGGGATAGTCCTGTGTTGGTTGTACGGACATACACCCCCATTTCCAGTAAGTATGTTTGAATGTTCTGCTGTCCGAAATAACTCAGTGACACGCTGACGAATACATTTTTGCCCCATTGTTGACTTGAGTAGTCCAATATGGCGCTCAATTGGGCCAATTTTCTTGGCTTCAGCAGGTAACAGCTACACATTCACTGCGTGCCGGGAAGTTTTCATGCTTGGATTATATGTCCTATATAAGGGCACCAGTATGTACTTCGAACCGGGTAACCTCGAAGGGAAAGAAACTGGGGCAATCCTCGACAGATTGATCCAGTACGTCACAAAATCCGACGAGGAAATTGCTGAAGAAGGACGTGAGAAGAAGAAGACTACGACCGAGCTTAAGGTATTCCTCGCGGAAAACAGAGGGCTTGAGCAGGGTGATATTGAGGAGCGAATCCAAAATCTGCTCTTTGCTGACGGGCTCACAAAGCCACAAACGGAGTTCTTCGACTCTCATAATTTTGAGGAGTATATACTGAACGAGGAACTCTCTAGTGTAGAAATCACGACCCCGCAGTACGATCGTACCGACCAGTTCTTCTTCTATTACCCAGATAACTACCTTCGAGTTTTCACTATTGAGCGGCGAAAGTGGACTGAAAGGACCGTAGAGCGTTTGATTAAGTACTTGCCTGAACTGGATCGTCTCCTTTTGTCTTCGGAAGATCTGGAAGAAATATCCGAGGACCTACAGAAGACCGACGTCTCCGGGTTCACTGCTAAGTACCAGCCGTATTACAGGGAACAGAGCGTTAGTATTCAGTTCCACGGATCTGAGCCGGGAGACCTCGAAAAGGTCGAGGAGGAGTTCAACGCTCGCCCATCTCGGCTCGAACTGAGTCGCAGAAACAGCCCTGCGGACGCGGTGAAAACATCAATGGATGTTGGCGGATACTTCTCTGTCCCACGCATCCGGGAAGATAGCCAAGATCTCGGTCACGAGACGCTGATGCATCTGGGCGAAGAGTATCAGTCACGCGACAGAGAGAACTTCGATGTCGAACAAAAACCTAGGAAGATACCACAAAGACAGGGCTTCTCAATTGAAGGACACGCGACGCTTGAATTGGTGGAGCAGGTCGACGACCTCGAACCAGATGTCGCTCCTTCCCACGAGGGCTTGGTCCAGAAATTAGAGGATGAGGTAATTGACGGGAAACGACGGTACGAGTACTCGGTTTGGGAGGACGGCAATTACATGGTCTTCGACAAAGAGCGGGATGAGCCGTTTGAAATCACCATTGAGGATCGGAATATCGTCCTCCATGCGAAGCCGGCGACAAGCTCGGTCACACTTCGCGACTTCTGTGAGATAATAAGGCGAGAGTTCAACACCACCTATCGGTTAGAAAAGACTTCAGAGAAGGTGGGGGTCCTGTAAATGTCGGAGTGGTCCCGTCAGAAAGACGAGATCTACTCATACAACCTCTTTCACGCTGCGATTAAAAGCCGCCACAACACAACAGGCCTCTCTTCCCGTGGATTCGGGTTAGTTGGTTCATTCATGCGGATCCCAGGTGGTGAAGAGGATCCAACACCTGATCCTGACTTCACCCTGTTCAAAGACGGTGTTCTGTTGTTCGTCGAGATCAAGGCTGGAGAGAATATCAACAATAGCCATATCGATCAGATGCGAGAGTATAGCGAACTCGGGCTCGAAGCGGTCGAAGAGTTCGCGATGCAGACTGATCTCGCAGAACGATATAACCGAGATGATATTGTGGGCTTTGAGCACTGTATTGTGTACGGCGAAGAGTTCATCGAGGACTGTAAGGAGGAGTATGAAAACTGTCGAGAAACTCTCGAAGAGTTAGCTGAATACGCACCAGTGCTCACTCAACAGCGTGGTTCGACTCTCCGGCTCGATTCTGGATCGTTCTCGCGAGACGAGTACAATGAAAGGTTCTTAGATGGAATTCAGCTGCCGAAAGCTACTGATAAGGTCATTTATCTTCCTGAGAATGTCGAATTAGAAGCCCTTAGCTACTCAATCACACACGATATTGTGCTGAACAATCTGAATGGCGAAAGCTTCGAGGCTACTGCCTCAGAAATACAGAACTTCCATGGGAGACGCGATGTCCGTCTCAGAAAAATAAAGCAGAGTCTCCAATTTCTGTCGTATGTAGAGGCATGTCACAGACAATCTGATGGGAGCTATCTATTTCGTCGAGACGATTTGGGGGACATTCTTGGCGTCGAGGATCTTCTCCGCGAAAAGAGGGTAGAAGATCTCCTTGAGGAGGCTGATGGCGAACAGGCCGGTCTTCAAGAGTTTTTCTGAGCCAGTTTTAGACTTCGACTCTTGTGGCGTCAACTGCCGACTTCTCATACCAGTCGAAAAGGTCAGACCTCCACGGAACGATACGCCACGGCAGACATTTGCTGGTGTGGGTTCACCCGCGATATCTTTGATCCGCCCTGTGTAGAGATAGGAAGAGAATAGATCTGATCCGATATCAAGATCTGAAGATCCTCGGATCTTCGCAGGAAACTCCCTTACTCCTGTTATGACTTATTATACTACCCACTCAAGCCGTTCTCACCAACATGGTACTCAGTGATTATCTAAACGAGACACCGTGGAACGAAGAGCATCCTGCGATTAAGGATACGCTGGATCAGTTGTTCGAGAAACAGTATCCCGCGGACCTGATACAGGGGGAACTGGCTGAACAACTGAAGGGGGTATCAATCGACGTCGAATCGCATGAAAACCTCCCATACACACCCTACGAGTACGACAAAACCCCAACGCTAGCTCGAAAGTGGGAAGCCATGCTTACCGAGTACATGCTCTGTGAACACTCGCGCTACGACAAGCGATACCAGCAGTCTGCGGCGAGAGCAACTGAACACCTCGACTGCTCTGCTGCCGAGTCAGTGAAGAGCGGGCTCACGAGGGAAACGTTCTACGAACCGTTTGAAGTGAGTCCAGAGGGGTCTGAGGAAATCATCTCTATTTCTGCTCCATCTGCCAAGCTGATCCGCGATATCCTCAATGAGGCGGAACGGATCCTAAGACAAGAGCCGGATATCATCGAACAGATCCAAGCACACCACAGTTCTTGAACGGAAGGATACCTCCTGTGGAGACCCGCCCTTAGGTATCTCTGGCTCGAATTTCATGAATCCCGCTCTGTCGCGTCTCCTATCGACCCGTGCTTTCCGCTGTTGATGAACTGCTTCCCTCCACGGTCGAGTATACGCACAAAATCTCGCAACCCCCTAACCTCAAGATACCACTCTCACAAGACCTGTCTATGAGCGACGTGGTCTACGCGATTCGGATTTCTCACCTCGAATACTCCGGGCTCAAAATCATGGACATCAAGATCGGCAAGTCCACCGATATCGACAACACCCTCCGCCAGTACAGCCGGGGCAACCGGGACATCGAGCTCCTCGACATGTGGACGCCGAACCCCGACAAGACTCTCTCGACCGCCGAACGCGGCGTCCACGCGGTCGCCGAGCGCTACGCTTACGACAAACAGAGCGAGAAATTTGTCTTCCTCCAAGGCGCGTACCAGGAGTTCGCCGAGACGGTCAACATGCTCCTCCGGAACGTGAGTCGCGAGGACCTCGCCGCAGCGTCAACGTCGAGCGAGTCCGACGCCGTCAACGACTACACCGGCACGACACCTTCCGTGGTCAAGATCCTCGGCGAGACACATGATGTCGGCAGCTGGGCGGACGCGCTGAGCGTGGCCGTCGCCGAAATCCTTCGCAACGTCGACGACCCGGGGCGCATCACCGAGATCGACGGCCGAACGCGGAACTACTTCGTGGAGGACGGCCGGCAGTCCGATCTAGTCGCGCCTCGGCGAATTCCCGATACCGATCTGTATGTCGAGACGAACTTCTCCGCGAACGATTGCGTTCGGAAGATTGAGCAGGTGATGGCGAAGTACGGATATGATAGGGCTGAACTGGAGATTTTCACTGAGGAAGTTTAATTAATTTCACCTTGGGTCAGTGGACTCGCTCAGGGTGCCAGTTGCTTAGGTCGGGCCCTTTCTGTCCACGTCATGGTTCTATAGCGTCGACTGCGAGACTAGGGTTGGTCCACTCTCATCTGTATCGGTCTGTTCTGGAGCAACAGCCATCCAGCAGATCAGCTTGACCTCTTCCTCCCGAATTGGTGGCAATGGCTCAGGGGCATCATAAGGTTGGAGCCCCAGTTCATCGGCCTTGTCGACTATTTTACGCGTTTTTTCTTCACTCTCTAATCCTTCATCGCGAACCAGCTCTCTCATTTCGCGCTCGTACTGATGGGGCCATGGAGCTCCTAGTGAATCGATAAGCTCTTCTTGGCGGTTCTGGGTTAGTTCTGAGGGCCAATATTCGCGAACGTGCTCAATTGCCTCTCGAAATGCTTTCGGAACATCTGGTTGAACACTACGCGGATCTGTCTGTTCTTGCCACTGCTGCCAGATGTCCACCTTCGCATTTTCCCAAGCATCGTAGACTCCTTTTTTAAACTCGTTCGGAAGTTCACGCGACGTATCGCGGTCGCAGTCGATCCGCTGGAGACAGGTGAGCGTGTCATCGATTATTTCTGTTTCATCGTTGTCCGGAACGAATCGCATGAACATTTCTCCCCCTACCCGAGCACAGAAGAAGTAGCCGGGATTCTCACCACGGAATCCGGATCCTGATGCCCACGGGAGCGACGTGATCTGATCTTCCCGGTCTTCCAGACCTTCGCGAAGCTCCTGACGGTACTCTTCGCCGGAGTATGCCGCTGCTTTGCCACCGCCTTTCTCGTAGACTTCTTCGTCTTCTTCGCGGATCGATTCGATATCTTCGACCCGGTCAGAGAAGTTCTGCTGCATCGTATCCATGTCCGGAATGACCTGACTGTCGAGGCCGATGGATCGAGCAGCCTGAGTCACCTTCTGACGAACGCGGAACTCAAGTTCTAATAGATCGTCGAGGCGATCTTCTGGGAAAAACGTCATCGGGAATATCTCGGGGTGTGGCGAGTTGATGCGGTCGATACGGCCATTCCGTTGGACGACACGCATCGGATTCCACGGCAGGTCGTAATTAATCACGTTGCGGGCCTGTTGGAGGTTGACTCCTTGAGCGAGCACGTCGGTTGTAACGAGTATATCGTACTGGTCTTCGACACCCGCTGGCGCATCCGCAGAGTCGGGGGCGAAGCCGTGAACTGCGTCTTCTCTCGTAATGCCTCGAACTGATCCGTCCCCAGTAACGCCAGCGATCCGTCCCTCGTAGCAAGAAAGGGTATCGTCGTTCTGGACGCACTCTTCTAAGTAGTCCAGAATCCAATCAACGGTGTCTGCGTAGTACGAAAAGATGACGACCTTCCGATTCTGCTGGAACGCCCCCTCTACCTCGAGTTCGGGATCTGTCTCCGCATCTTCTTTGGCGTCCTCAACGATATCGACGAGCGTCTCGCCGAGGGTATCGAGCTTTTCGTCTTGCTCTTGCGTGACAACACTCACGCGCTCGTACCATCCCTGTAGGATTTCCAAGTCCGCTTCGAGGTCCTGACGGAACTCCGCGACTTCCGCTTCCGTCGCACCGAGATTGTATATCGTTTGGTCGTTGGCTTGGTCGAAAGCGTTGTCAAGTGCCTCGTCGCTGTCGGCCTCGACCCACTCTTCGATCGCGTCGGGCTTGGGGAACATCCCGTTGTCGAGTAGGTCCAGCGCGGCGCGATTTTGGTTGATCATCCGCTCTAGCGTGTTGGCGAACGCTTTGCTCGAGGACTCGAAACGCTTCAGCAGGCCAGTCCTGAGCAGCCCGACAAGCGACAGTTCCGAGGCGTCTTCTTCGCCTTCGAGGTAGTACGACGGTCGGTATCGGGCGAGTGTGAGGTCTGATTCGTCGTGATCTCCAGCTGCCAACCCTTCTGCGACGTCGTCGAAGAACGCGTCCCCGAACGTGTCGCTAAAGTCGTAGTCGATACGTCGAGGTTGCGACTCAGGGAACGTGATCCTGACCTCGCTGCCCTCGCCGTCAGGCAGGGTCGCGTTCTCGTAGTGTTCCCGGATGAATCGTCGCGTCCGTCGAACAGTTGTCTCGTCAAGGACGTCGAACAGGAGGTCGGGACTCAGGTCGGATGGGTCTTCAGACTGTGCGTGCTTGAATCGGTCACGTAGCGACCGAATCCCCTCAGAAGCGAACGCTGCGTCGTTCTTAATGAAGTAGTACAGCAGGTAGTAGAGGTCCCACAGGGAGTTGTTCACCGGCGTCGCCGTCAGCATCACGACGTCCTTCGGCGGGTCGTCACGCAGGAGCTGTCGCAGCGCGTCGGCCTGCTGTGTACCGGGATTGCGGAACGCGTGCGCCTCGTCGATGATAACGAGCTGGTACTCCTCTTTGTCCAAATCCAGATACGACCGATCACCACCAAGCTGGCGTTCATTCCGTAGTTCAGAGTACGAGAGTGTCTCGAACTGAACCCCCCACTCGGGCGCCTTCGACTCCCACATCCCGTCCCGGAGATAGGCTGGCGCCACCACCAGCGCGCGTTGGCGGTTCTCATTGACTGTCTTTTCGAGGAGCTTCCCGGCGATATAGGTCTTCCCGAGGCCAACCTCGTCGGCGACGACCACGCCGTTGTGCTCGTCGAGGAAACGTTCGGCACGACGAACCCCATCCTGCTGGAAGTTGGTGAGGTTGATCGCGCCATCGTCCTCGGCTTCCTCCTCGAGTTCGTCGCCGTAGCGTTCGTAGAGGACGCGTAGGTAGATGAGATACGGGTCGTAGGGTTCGAACCGTTCCTCGTAGATCGACGCCAGGTCGTAGGACTCGGCGTCGGCCCAGATGTCCTCGAACCACTCGTTGACCTGCCCT
This sequence comes from Halorubrum hochsteinianum, assembly GCF_023702125.1. NCBI lineage: Archaea > Methanobacteriati > Methanobacteriota > Halobacteria > Halobacteriales > Haloferacaceae > Halorubrum > Halorubrum hochsteinianum. The sequence continues at coordinate 1,959,549 of NZ_CP098415.1, forward strand.
GTCACAGAGGGGCTGTACTGGCCGACGTTCAGCTCCATGTTCGACGTCAGGCCCGCACCGGTAAAGTTAGAGGAACCGACCAGAGTGCCCTGGTCGTGTGAGAAGAGATACGCCTTCCCGTGGAGGAACCGTTCTTCGTAGCGCCTGACTTTGACGTCACCACTCCGCAGGAAGTCGACGAGTTGCTGGAGGCGGCTGTCGATGCGCCGAGAGAACCCCAACAGGTCACGGTCCTGGTCGAGGTTCCGATCCAGAGTCTTGAGCGATTCCTCGAGGCGCTTCTGGTTGTACTCATCGCCACGCGGCTCACCCGGCTGGCGCCAGCGTTCGGTGTCTTTCTGGTCTGGCTGTGCGCCGAGCAGGAGGCGAACTTCGCCAACTTGGTCGAGAGCGTCGGCTACTTCGAAGTAGCCACGGGGGTTGAAATAGCCCGTCGCGATGTCCAGGTTGGGCTCTGGACCCATCTTCTCGCGCAAGTCGTCGATGTACTCATTGATGGCCACGGCAAGGGTGTTGCCTCCCCTATTGTCGATAAACTCTGGCCTGGTCATGTGTCAGCCTCCAGCCGGTCGTCCCACTCGTCATAGTGTTCGAGCACTGCGTTCTTGCGGGGCCCGTGGTCCCAGTTGTCGTGGAACGTCTCGAAGATGACCTGGAGGTTCTCACGGCTCAGCCCGTAGAGGTGGGCGACGACGGCGTCAAGTTCGTGGATCTTCTCCTGTTTCTCATCTTCGTCAAGCGGCCCATAGTCAACGCCAACCTCGTCAGCCCAGTTTTCGTAATGCTCGTTGACAGCCGCAAGCCGGCCCGAGAGCTCGACGGCACGCTGTCGAAGAGTAGAGTCGCGTCCGGGCCGGGGGATCGGAAGCCCGCGTGCGATTTGTAGTGTTACATGTTTTGAGACAAAACGTCTGGAGAACCAATCCAAAGGAATCGATGATAGAACCCCTAGCAGGTATGCCTCATCAGTTTCGTCTCCCTTTGGCCACAGAAGATAGGGTGCCGTATCTGTAAGAAACACGTTCTCTCGAACCAACGCCGGGCGGACTGTTCGGCTATCGGTACTGCGAGAAACGTCTCGGAAGACGATGCGAGCGTCATAGCAGGGGAGTGTTTCTGGATCTTTGACCCATCCTTCAGTCATCCCCGCAAACTTTGAGTTTGATCCAGCGTATTTATACGAACTCTCCCTACTCTCTTGGAGATATTCTGTCATCACATCTGGGTCTGCCCAAGCATATCTCGTTCCTGTATCAGGATCCCAAATATCGAACGACTTGCCCTTCAGCACCGGCCAATAATCCTCTGGGGGGTCCTCAACGAAGTGCATTAGCCGCGTACCATCGTCTTTCGTTTTTTCGGTCCCCGAATTAAGCTCAGTAGTTGGGTATGCGTGCCATTCTCCTTCAAAGTCAAGTCGGTGCGGATCAGCAAGCACGTCAAAGGCACTCGCTGTGGAGGGATCTGGTGGAAGTATCGGGAGAGAGGCGTTGCCTGTCCAGTTTAGTGAATCATCCACCTTGAAATAGTGAGGCTCCTGAAGCGATTCATCCTCAAATTGCTTTGGGCTTGTAAACGGCCCTCTGATCGGGACCTCGCCCTTGACGTTCTCTTTCTTCTGAAAACTCAGTAGCCCTATAGTGTACTGAGGATGGATGTCTGGGAATACCCAATTCTTGTTATTAATCAGGAATGTGAGGTCAAGGATGGTTCCCTCCTCCAGAACCTCGCGGCGGAACTCTTCTGAGATGTCTCCTGACAGGGCACCACGTGGTAGAACTACGCCAGAGTGGCCACTTTCCTTTGCCAACCTCCAGAACCGCCAGCAAAATGCTAAATAGGTGTCTGGAGCGGAACCTCCGGTACCTACCCCCGGGTATGGTCCATCCCGTAGAATCGAGCTTCTTCTCTGCTGCTCTGCTAGTTCACTTTCGTACGTTTCGACTAAATCTGGTCTCTCCTCTTTCAAATCATTTCGAATTTTCTCAAACTCGCTCTGTGTCTTGGCTTGGATTCCTGGCTCGTAGCGGGACCAAAACCCCTTCTCCTCCAACGTGGACTCTTCCCATGGCGGATTGCCTAGCAATACGTCAAACCCAGAGTTATCTCCATTGAATACTTCTGGGAAAGCAGTGGGAAAATGTAGATGGTTGATTCCTTGTAATGCTTCTTTAGCTACTTTGTACTCCTGTGTTTCAAAGAGGTCTACCCCATCGTCATTCACGACACTTGGGTCAATTTCCTCATCGATACGCGAGGCAGCCAAAACGTCAAACGCGGCGCGAGTCTCTTCTAACTGACCCTGGATCTTTTCGCGCGTTTCCCGAGCCTCGGCGACTTGTTGAGCGTCGGCATCCGCGAAGCTTCCGAGCTCGTCAATGGCATCCTCAATGTCGTTCATGACGCTGGAGCCGCCCATGAACATCCCGAGGTTCGTCTGGTCGATGTCGAGAATTTCGCTCACTTCGTCCAGCGTGCCGATGCCTGCCAGCGAGTCGCCCGTAGTGAGGTTGTAGTCGAGGAACGCCAGCGGCAACCCCGGAACGAACGTATGTACCCACAGCGAGAGGCGCGCCAGCTCCGTCGAGAGATCATTCACGTCAACGCCGTAGATACACCGACGAGCGACCTGTCGTCGTAAAAGCTGGCTACGCTCAACTTCGGGCATTTCCTCACTGCTCTCGAAGGCATCCTCGGCGGCGTCGCGCAGACGGTCGAGTTCTTCTTCGACCTGTGGGAGGTGGACATCCTCCCGAGCCAGGTACTTCATCAGGCGGTTCTCGATGCGGTCGACGGCGCCGACGAGGAAGTGTCCCGACCCCATCGCGATGTCGGAGACCCGGAAGTCGAAGAACGCCTTGGCGGCAGCTGTACGCCCTTCCTCCTCACGCAGTTGATCCAGCCTCTCTAGGTGATCGTCCAGTGCAGGTTCAAGTGAGTGGTCGAGAAGGTGTTCAACGAACTGGGTTTTCGTGTAGTACGATCCGGTGGCTTTCCGCTCACCGGATTGACCGTGGAGGTACACTTCGTCCTCCTCAACCACTACGTCCTCGTTGTTCTCACCTAACTGCTGTTGGCCTGTGGGGTCAACCGGGGTGTAGTGCCCCTCGTCGTCGACGGTCAGGTCCTGGTCGGCGACCGAGAGTTCAGACTCAAGCAGTCCCTCGTAAATGACACCAAACTCCCGAACTCCGATGTTCCGGAAGTCGACCGGACCCTCGATGTCGTCTGCCTCGGACTCGTCGATGAGCAGGTTCGCCAACACTGGGCCGAACTGGTCGTCAGTCAGTTCGATCTCCGCTAGTCCAGCCCCAGCTTCTGTGATCTCCTCGTCAGAGGAGAGCAGCCGCCCGTTGTACTCGGGCAGACTCCACTCGGAATGACCGTCGTGAATCGCTCGGGAGAGCTCCATCACGTCGCCCCAGTGTGTCGTCGACCGCTCATCGAACTCAACCCCCTCCTGCCGAAGCTCGTGAAGTTCGTGAGCTTTTGCTTTCAGTGAACGGCGCTCGTACCGAGGGTTGTGGCGCGGGAGGAACCCTTCGTCTTCAGCGTAAGCGATGAACAGAAGCCGGTAGAGCTTGATCAGCGCCATCCGGTAGGTTTCGTCCAGCTCGTCCTTCGTGGGGTCCTCGAGATCGCGGGCGTCGGCGATGGCTTCTGCAAGGTCGGGAATGACGTCGTCGTAGATTCGTTCTCGAAGGCGTCGACCTAACTCGGCAGCGTAATCCTTCGAGTCAGCCATGATCTCGTGGAGCGAACCCTCGTCTTGGAGGGCGCTCGACGAAAACAGTAGGGGAAGGTACCCGACGTTGTCGTCAGCGAGGAGATCCGTGTTGATCTCGACGAAGGTATCCGTTCGCCCACGAGAACCGAAGCCCGCATCCGGGTTAGTAGTGTACAGCCGTAGACGGCTCTGTGAACTGGCGATAACGTAGTCTAGGTTCTTTTTGTCAGCTTCGCTGAGCGCGTACGAGATCGGTGTCTGACCGGTGAAGCGTTTCTGCGCGTGATCGAATGTCTCGTCCTCATTTAGGAAGACGGCAACCGCCTGTTCTCGGCCGTCACTCGTGTCTTTGAGAATGTAACTGTGGTTCTGAAGTCTTTCAATCTCGTAGCCGAGGCCTTCTACTAGGTCTCGACCCTCTCCATCAAGCAGTCCTTTAGCTTGACTAACAGCATCGTTCCAGTCGTCGCGGTTAGGAACTCCTGTTTTCAGTTCGTGTGTTGAGAGAAGACCCTGATTGCGAAGACCGACCAATTCCTCATCGATTTGAGCTAAGACGGCACTGAGGAAACGCTGTGCGGCGTGATGATCCGGTCGGTCGATGGCGGATTTACAGATTCGCTCCACCTGCGATGGTTCGAGGTCGCGCTTAACATCTGGATTTTCCCCGGCAGGTCCGATGATGTCGACTATCTGACCGTCATCTCGAAGCACGACAACGAGAATCGGGTTGATTCGCTGGCTACGGCGATCGGTGTAGAGCCGCTGGAGCCAGTTCTTTTGTGGCCGGTCGTCACGTTCTGTAACAACGACTTCTAGGGCATTAGATCCCTCACCGAGATAGAGTTCGCAGTCGGTTCCAACCCGGTCTGATCTCCATGGTCGTTGTGTTTCCGACTCAAGGAACTCAATAGGCATTAAGAAAAGCAACAGTCTGTTGATTTATTATTCTTCTGTACTTTCTCGCGTGCTCTTAGAAACAAACGCAGCGTTCAAAGCGAAATATAGAGCCTTTATCCCCCTTTGGCAACGTCGTCTCGTGATTCTACTCTCTTGGAAGGATTGAGTTCGAAAAAATCAATTAGAATTAATATCTTCATAGACACGCGTCATCGAAACAACTGCCTATTGTCTTCTAATCGTCTCCGGGGTCGAAGTTCATCACGAGCCGCTCTTTCGCGTCCTTCGACGACCCGCGTTTCCCGTTGTTGATGAACCGCTTCTCGTCCCGGTCAAGCACGTAGACATCCTCGAACCCGTCCGGGAGATCCTCGTACGAACAGATCCAATCGCCCTCAAGCCCGGCGAGCCCGTCGACGAGCGCTGAGTGGTCGATCGTGTTCACAAGGTAGTAGTCTTCGTAGCCGACGTACGGCGGGTCACAATAGAACACGGTGTCCTCGCTGTCGTACTTCTCGAAGACGTCGTCCCAGTCGAGGTTCTCGACGACCACGTCTCGGAACCGGTCGGCGAACTCGTCGAGGCGGTCAACCTTGTTCGCATATGAGAGAGCCAGATTCCGGACCTTTGAGGTCCCGAACCCTGACCGCGAGTCGTACTTTCCACCCCACTGCGTGTACCGGAGGTAGAAGAACTGGCCAGCGCGCTCGATCGGGTCGGCCGGCCGGTAGCCGTGGAAGAACTTGTGCGCCCACTCGTCGTAGATCTCCCGCGAGTACGGCGTCCGGTCGAGCCACTCGACCAGTTCCTCGTGGCGGTCGCGGAGGACCTCGAAGAACTGGACGAGGTCGCCATCGCGGTCGTTGTACACCTCGACGTCGCTCGTCTCCGGGCTCTTGTTCGCGAGCACGCCGGCGGCGCCGCCGAACACTTCCACGAAGCAGGTGTGCTCAGGCGTCTGGTCGAGGATCCACGACGCGAACCGACTCTTCCCACCGGGGTAAGGGAAGACGGCGTCGGCCATCACCGATCCCCTTCCAGACGCTCGCCGACAACGCCGGCGACGCGCTCGACCCAGTTGGGGATCACGTCGTCGGGAACGCCGTCGCCGTCGTTGAACGCGCGGACGATCTCCAGCGAGCCGTCGACGATTCGCGCGTCGAGCTCCCAGTTCAGTTCGTTCGCCGCCTCGACCTCGACGCGGAGCGTGTGGTTCGCGTCGACGCTGACGACGACGCCCGCGCTGTACGGGCAGGTGCCGGTCTGGATGCCCTCTCCGACGAGGTCGACGGTGAACTCTTCGGTGCGTGCGCTGCTTCCGTAGACGGGTGGCTTCGAAGCCATACCCTGCGGTGGTCAGTCATTCCTCTTGAGAGTCCCACAGGGTGTTCCAGATGGTTCCGAGTGGTGATAAATCGCAGGACCTAGTGTAATTAGACAAGTTCCGGATGGTGTTCCGGATGATCAACAAGGTTAGTCTGGTCGTACAATATTTCCAACCAATCTGGTGGCTATACACCTAGGTAATTAAGTATAACACTCAGCGAGACGAGGCCTGCGGCGAGGATCAACACGATAAGCAGGATGGGGTTAGCTGAGAAATCCTCATCCTCTGTAGAAGCATAATGGAAGATAGAGAATACAACAAGCAAAGAACCACTGCCAATCATCAAAAAATTGTAGATCCTCCCTGACTGAAGATTGAGCGAAAGAAGGCCACTAATCGCGATACTGGACCCAATTACCAATTGAGAGGCGTCGTATATTGTAAGGTCACGCATGGTGGCAGGTGTAACTCTAATCACTAATACCTTACTTATATTAATAAGATTGGGGAAGAATTTAGTTTACGGTGAATTAGAATAGACCAATATTCACTTTTATATTTTCCATGTTAGAGGGACAAGATTTAATACAAAAAACATTATTTTGTAACACGATGTCTGAAAAGTCATTAGACGTCCCCGGTGAAGACGACGCACAGGCCCTCAATGAACGAATGAAGTCCGGCGGAGGGTGTGCGGAAGCTTGGGAGGCTGCGCAAGAGATGCGGGACGAAAAAAAGAAGAGCAGTAATCGGCGGCAACTTCTAACGGGTATCGGCGCGTCTCTGTTATTCGGTACGAGCCTCACAAAGACCGTTAGTGCGCAGACAGTTAGTGAGTCGAAAAAGCCCGATGTTGAGGTGGAAGAACTGTCTGATGAAGAAAGGACTGGAGCAGTCAAAAAGGCTCTTTCAGACCCTCAAGTTGAGAAAATAGAGAGTAATCTCCGGGACCGTGGGATGAAACAGGATCGCGAGTCCGCTGTGGCACAGAGGGCATCAGGTGAAGAGGGTTCAAAGCTAACTGTTAGAATTCCATACAAGATCCCGAACGATCTCAGTGAGGGGGTTGAGAAGTACGCTGGGATCATCTGGAGTAGCTGGAACGATGGTCTTACACATGGATTTGTGAGTAAACGCGAACTGAAACCTGGTACGCCACTCTCACCCGATGTGAAGGAAGCATTTGAGGAATCAAATGTGAATTATGAATCCGCTGACACCGTCTCTACTGAAGTTTCGTACACTACGATCGGCTCTACAGAAGTAGAATACACGTCTTCCAAGAAGAAGAAAAAAGCAACATTTTCACATTCTGGCTCGGTATCTGAGAATACGGAATCGTTAGTTGTTCCGGTTGAAAAGTCATCATCTGAAGAGGCTTCACAGGAGGGCATCGCAGATTGTCTGTGTACAGCCAGTTTCGGTACCAGCCCGATCACGGCGTGCGCGCCGTGTGGAACCGTCAAACCGGATTGTATCGGGCAAATTGTCTCGAACCTCGGCGCAGAATTGGGCGCGTGCGCTGGTTGTGGGGCTGCCGCTGTAATTACTAGTGGAGGAGCAGTGGCAGCTGCATGTCTTCCTTGTCTTGGCGCGATCGCCGAGTCATTCGGAAGCGGGGAGATTAACAGTCTCTGCTGCTGGTGTAACTTTGGGGGCGAATTCGTCTAAGTATTTCCACAGAAGCTCTTTCCCGTGATCTTTAATTATTTTCAACTTCTGTCGCATTAGCACTCTTTCTCAACATGGATCAGACATTGTCATAGGATATTTTGAGACAGTTTATCCGATTCTCTTGAACTATATCATAGAACTTACCTTTGTGGGCTGAGAAAGTCTGTAGAATTTTTTTCCAGACTTGCTCTCCGTCTCGACGAGCTCGTAGTGTTCCAGCTTCGCCAAGTGTGCGTCTCGGAAGTACCGCAGACTAACCGGATCATCGTGACGCTCGGAGTATCGCTCGTGGAGCTCACGCTGGATCAGCGGTCCATCTTCTTGAAGCACGTCGACGACGACTCGCTGGTGGTCGGTGAGCTTCGAGTACGTCTTCCGCGCGATCTCGCGTTCGGCCTCGGAGATTGAGTCCTCGACGAGCCGCTTCGGGATGTTCGACAGGCCCTCGCTGCTCGCCTTCCGTGCCGCCGCCCGGAGCGTCGTGATCCCCATGCGTGCGTCGCCGTCGGCGAGCCGCGCGATCGCCTCGCAGACCTCGTCGCTCGCTGCGCCGGGACCCAGCCCGGCACGAGCGCGGCGCCGGACGATCTCCGCGATCGTGTCCTCTCCGTACCGATCGAAGGTAACGCGGTAACCGACCGAAACGCGAGAGCGGACGCGCTCGTCGAGGTCGGCGAGTAGGTCGACCTCGTCGTTCGCGATGCCGATCCACGAGAGGCCGCGGAACTCGTGAAGGTCGTAGAGCAGCTCGGTTTCGCGCAGCTGGTCGACCTCGTCGAGGATGACGACGCCGGGGCCGTTGAAATTCCGGTGGACGCGGTCGAGCAGCGTCGACGTCGAAGCCGAGCGCGGGACGGCCGCGCCGACGAGGTCGCGGGAGAGTCGATCGAGGACCGCATTCCGCGTGTAGTCTCGCCAGCAGTTCACGTAGGCGTGCGGGACGTCGAGGATTTCCTGCCGGAGCTCGCGGACGGCCGCCTTCGCGACGGTCGTCTTTCCGGCGCCGGAGGGGCCGAAGAGGAAGCAGTTCTCTGCGCGCTGGCCCTTCTCGATGGGCGCGAGGGCGTCGGTCACCTCGTTCATGTGGCTGTTCCGACCGACGATCGTCGCGGGGAGGTGGTCGTCTTCGAAGACGGAGCCGTCACGTATCACATCAACGACGACTCTCGCGAGGGGATATAAACTGAACCTCGGGTGTTCCGGATGGTTCCGGATGGTGAAAATGAATTTGACTTATATTCCTCTGTCAGCTCAAAATCAGTCGTCCATGATCCGCTTACCTTGTATTTCTAGACGGGCTGGGATAATTTCGGCCTCCGCATAATCCGCGTTAAGAACTCTCAGTAACTTCCAAATGTCAAAGTAATTTTCAACATCTAACGTCAGTTCATCATCATCAAAGTCGTACTCAACATCAACGTCATACTTCACTATCAGATTCTTGACTTCCTCTGGTGTGGCATGTTCTGTAATCTCATTCTCGTGAATTGTGTACAATTTTCTAAGAACACGAATATCACTAACCAACCACTCATCAGTTAGTTTGTCACGAGCGAACTTGATTCCAACATCGTCAAAACGGTCAAACACCTCACTTGCTCTCTCTTCGTACTCGTCACGCATTTCAAACATCTTTTCAAATGACTTTGGGGACCGTACGAATACATCACCATCGTAACTTACAGCATTAATTGAATCTGGAACAATCAAGAGATCCCCAGCAAATTTAGTGTACATCGATTCTTGATATAGCAGCGGAATTCCCTTTTTCGTCTCATCAAAGACAGTGAGCGAACGGTGGTTCTGAATGCCCATGAGAACCTTCTCGCCATCGGTCACCTTGATCAGTTGAAAATCAGGTGGATCATCGCTATCATAACGAATAGATGGATAATCTGTGTCCCTCTCTAGTTCGTTGAACAGGGCAGTGTCTGGGAGACTATCCGTAGGCGAGTGCTGTAAGCTCGCCTCATCAGTAACTGTGTTGATAGCGCTTAGATCTTGGACGGTAAGATCCCCATTGCGAATCCCGTCAACATAATCTGAGAGAGCATTAATTATCAGATCACGGAATTCATTTTGAACTGTAGCTGGGAATTCCATACTCCTCACTTCTGGCCCAGATTCTCGCTTATGTACAAGAAGGTAATCGACATTTGTATTACCTTCCGCAAATTTCCTTGCCGCCTTGACTTTTTCAAGTGCCGATTGTTGATCAGTCATTTTCTGGTGGAATTAGGTATGTGTTTTGTCCCATTGAGATAGTATCAATTCGGTATTGATTTTCATTTGATACCGATTCTGGCTGTTTTAATCTTTTGCTAATATCAACATCTGAAATAACCAGTACAGTCGATATATCTGATTCAATTTCATAGACACGATACCCCATCAATCCCAAGAGTGGATTTATATGTAGCATCTCGGAGTTTAATTGGATAACGGCGAGTATGGCTAGAAAGAATGATAGAATCGCTGTTCCTTGTACGGTACTTGCGTCGAGGCTTACAAAGGCAAATACATAGACCAATAGATAAGAAGACAGCAACTCGTTTCGCTGCCGATAATGATTTACATTAATTCCAGTAGTCTTTAATTTTCTATGTTTTTGAATCACATACCACAAGAACACGTAGAGGATAACCGCAGATAGGAGTGTAGCAACGGTGATCCATGAAATGTTGATTTCAAATACATAACCGCGGGCGGTGATATTCTCAAGAGCAACTGGGGGCCTACTCCACAACTTGATTCCGACGATTACTAAGAGAGGAGCGTATGAACTGGTGAACAGAATGAGCTTCGCCGAACTCCGAAACTCCACCATATCCTAATATAGCCTCAGTTCTGAAACTTATACCTCCTTGTTGTTTCCAAGGGTCTAACCAGTTTCTGTTAGGAAGTATCTACTTAGCGTCGCTGTTTTTCAATTATGTAGCGACGGGCCAGTTCGTCTGAGCCATAGTCTGCATATGGATAAATCAATTAGACCTGCTAGTGGTTGTCAAGAATCCCACAGGATTTATATGATTTCTATGCGAACATTCAGATATGACATCAAGTGGCACTTTCCGACTCGGCCGATTAAAAACAGAGAATGAAGAATTACCTAGCCCGAGCGAACTTGGGGATAGTATCGGAGATGATTTTACTACTCGGTCAGAGGAGGAGGATCCCGTCACTGGGGAGCCGATTGAGTTTGCGGAAAAAGGTCGAAACGTATTCGTTGGCGAGGAATATGCTGAGTACAACTTCTGCTTCTTTACTTACGTGGCAGATACTAACGAGAGCTTCCGGGTCCGTGAGGAGGGAGAAGAGAAAGAAAACAACCAAGTTGTATTGGAAACCGCATGGGTGATCTACTTCGATAACGGTCAATTTGCGTTCCAATCCCGAGACGATATTGCTGACGCATGGATACCGAGATTCATAAAGAAACGATCTGGTATTCAGATAACAGACGATGACTTCACCCTAGATCGGTTAGGGCAAGGCGAACTCAAACACTGGTACGATCAGGCAGACCGTGTCTCCAAGATCAAACTCTCTCAAGACGCTGATTCTACCTCCAGTTTATCTGATTCCGCTGGTGAGATTCGACAATTAGCAGAGATTGCTGAAGGTCTCTCATTCAGTACTGGTCGAGGTAATGATGGCGATCTTAGAGAAGCAAACCTGATTGAGGACGCCACAGAAGCCTTAGAAATTAAGAAAATAAATGTAAAAAAGGGGGACCAGAACATGATAACTGTAAAACAATCTGGCAGAGTAAACATCTCGTGGAATGAGTCAGACTGGGATCAGGAATCTCTCCCACGTAATCGGGGGCAAACAATCCGGAGCAAACTACGGCCCTATCTCCAGTCAATTCGGGACTCCAACTAATGGATAGATTCTACTACTAAGGACCTTGGTAGAGAGTCAAACTCCGAAGATGTAGATCGTCATACTGCCCGGATGGTACAGTTCTTGTGTGATAAGATCCAACACGCCAGATTCTGGTGTTATCATTTAAAAATTTCAGTACGTCCGGGAAGTGATGGAGAGTCGGACGCGATCGGCCTCGAACCCGCCCCGATCACGCCGGGAACCCCACCCGACCCGTACCTTTTTGTCCGGTTGACGCGCCAGCCGGACGCATGAATCTCCAGCCCCACGAGGAACAGGACGGAAAGAAGGTGTGGCTCTCCGAAACCGAGGTCGAGAAGCTCGAAGCGGTCGCCGACGGCACTGAGCAGACGATCGCCTTCGCGCTCGGCGCCCGGTGCGGGCTGCGCTCGGCGGAGATTCTCGACGTCGCCCCGCAGGACGTGGTCGAGACCGACGCGGGCTGGGTGGTCCGAGTCTGGGAGGGGAAGGGAGACAAGTTCCGCGAGACGCCGGCGCCGAGCGACCTCGCGATGCGTATCCAGACGATCGGCGACGTCCGCGACGCGGCGAGCGACGAACCGGTTCTGTCGGTGTCGTCGACGCGGTCGCTCCGACGCTGGCTCCAAGACGCTCGCGAGCAGCTCGCCGAGCAGGAGGACGACATCGGCTGGGAATTCCTCAGTACGCACGATCTCCGACGGACCTGGGCGAGCGCGCTCGCGGACGCGGAGGTAGACCCGCTACTTGTGCTCGACTGGGGTGGTTGGGAGGATCTTGAGACGTTCCTCGAACACTACAACGGGACGTACAGCCCAGCGGCGCAGCGGCGGGCTCGCGAGAAGGTGGCGTGGCTGTAGGAACGAGCCAAATTCTTTAATACGATACCGACGGTACATTCAGTTGCCTACGGGTGGAGACGCCGGCTAAGTGGCGTACTCCACTACTTCAACATCTCGACGAGCTTCGCGGCTGTCCTGATCGTTTCTAGAGTCAGCTTCAGCTCCTGAATCCGGTCGAGACGGGTCGATTCCTCTTCATCGCTGTCGGATTCGGAATCCGACTGGACGTTGTCGTCACTCATCGAGCGGGCTTCCGTGGAAAAGCCGGCTTAACCCTGCCTACGGGTGGAGACGCCGGCTTTCCACAATCAGGCCTTGGGCGGGATCACCTAAAAAGGCACCCGATCGGACCGGTTGTATTAAAAACGTGTTCTGAATCGTAGATCCGGCCCTCTGACAACAGTATAAGACGCTGAGGACGAAGTCGCCGGGGTAGACAGAGCACTCTACTCCCACCTCATTTCTTCGCGTTTGTGTATAAGCGTGAACTCAGAACGAAGAGAATTCAGTCCGCCTGCGACACGCCTCGCCCCACACCGAGATCGAGCGCTCGCTTCGCGGCGAGTCGCTCGACGACTTCGCACTGCGCTAGCTCCGGGAGGTCACCTCCCTCCTCGGGGATCCGAACCACGTAGGTCCGCCGCCCGAGCCGATCGACGTCGAGGTGCTGTTCGTCCGGGAGTTCGCCCTCCTCCAAGAGATCGTCCTTTTCGAGGTCGTCGCGCGGGAGTGTCACGACACCCGATCCGCCATGATTCTGTAGCTTCTGCATAGCAGCGCCGTACTGTCTGGGTCTCTTAAAGGTACCTCTGACATGGACGAAAGGTTGCTTTGTTCCATTTGAGACGAGGGTTCAACCGAAGGGGACATTACAGCCGGTCTATCGTCCGATTCCGGACGATAGACAGAGATGAGCGTTCACGACGGGGTGAAAGAGTCCCCCGATTCCTCCGGTAACTCGGAGGCCGACCGCAGCGAAGTACAGCACTTTCAGGACTGGCAGCACGTCGAGAGCGAATCTGATGTCTGACGGCAAGGTCGCCGTCCGGCAGAATGGCCACGAACACGCCGTCGACGCGCCGCGCCTGAACGACCAGCTCCAAGTCGACCTCGACCATGTGGAGGTCCCGCGCGTGAAGCTCCCGTCCGAGGTCGTCGTCGAGTACCAGGACGGAGACGACGTCCAGGAGGAGACGCTCCAGACGGACGGCGGGGAGACGGTCGACCGAACACACGTCGAGATGGGTGGGTCACAGACCATCAGCGACGATCTCGCGATGTGGGCGATCATCGCGACCGGGGGTCTGCTGATGTCGGCGGGTTATCTGTTCGGCATCGAGGCCAGCGGGTCCGGACTGATCGCAATGGTCGCCGGCGGCCTTCTCGGCTACATAGCGATCCCCTCCTTCTGGAGTGAGCAGCCGTGATAGAGCGCGCCGACCCGGACGGCATCCACCTGAGCGAGGGCGCTCTGAACTACCTGACCGCGTTTCGGCGCCGCTTCCCGCGAGACAATCGATTCGGAAACCACGGACTAGCCGCCGGAAACGGCTCCTTTCAACCGATGACTGACACCGACGACACCGACAGCGACGCACAGACCTACACCAGCGGACACCTCGAGGCGGCCCACTACGCGGCGCCGGGCTCGGTCGCGTGGACGTACCTCGTGAAGACCAACTCCCAGCTCTCGCACAAGGTCGGCCGGCGGGCGTTCATGGCGGCCGCGGGCGCAACGCTCGCCGCCGGGATGGCCGGCGGCGCGGCCGCGCAGAGCGGCGGTGGACAGCTCAACTTCGGCTACGACCTCCTCTCAGACCCGTGGATCACCGCGGACGTGACGGTAGAGACGCACGAGCCCGACTTCGAAGCGTTCGACTACATCGCGGACGACGAATCGGTCGAGTCGCTCGCTGGCGCCACGCTCGCCGACCGTGTGGACGACCAGACGCCGCACAACCCTGTCCGCGTCCGTGCGGACCTCATCGACATCGACGACTACCGCCGGTTCCCCGCAGACCTCACGACGACGGACGGGAACGGCGACGAAGTGGATGCGTCGGCACTGGATTCGGAGTTCTGGACCACCGACGCTTCGGGCAGCACGGGCTCGATCTCCGTTTCCGAGACCGACGACGCCCTCAACATCGCGGCAACCGGGCAGGCTGCGGGCGACACCGCGACGGCGACGTTCTCGGACTTCACAATCTCGGACGGAGAGCAGCGACGCGTCCTCCAGGTGGTCGCCAACGTCAACCAACTCGCAGCGGACGCAGTCGTCTCCGTTCGAGTCGTCGACACCGGCGGGAACGAAGTCGTCGCTACCATCGACTCGTCGGCCGACTCCAGCGCCGACGACGTCATCGCGACCGCTCAGGGGCAGGGGCACATCTTCCAGACTCAGTTCGGAGACATGCCGAACGGGCCGAACCTCGACACGATCGAGGAGGTCATCGTCGACGTATCCGAGGCCGACGCCGACGTGACGTTCCACGGGCTCAACCTCGAGAGCGCGTCGCGGTGGCAGTTCGGGGACCGGGAGCGCGTCAACAGTGACGACGAGCTCGTGACCGAGACCGTCTACGAACAGACCGGCTGGTTCGGGATCACCGAACTCTCGACGCTGTACGACACCGACCGGTTCGCGAACGCTGTCCTCGAGGAGGTTCGGTACGACACCGCGTTCCGCGTCTCCGAGCTCCCGAGCAGCTACGTGGAGTACAAGTTCGAGGACTCGGGCCGGAGCGATTTCGACCGCCGGATGCGGTACGTCTACAACTTCGAGTTCCCGGACGCGTACTCGCTGGACATCACGCTCAACACGTGGTACGACGAGGTGGTCTTCCAGTACCCGTCGGACCGCTACATGGCGATGGAGGTCGCGACCGGGCTCAACGAACAGGTCGCACTCGACGGGACGGACGACATCTCGTGGACGTCTCGCACTTCCACGTACACGAGCGGGAGTCAGGACGACGAAATCGAACTGTCAACCACGCCGTCGTCGGATTCTGTCCTCTCACTCCACGGCGATGTTCTGTACCGTTCCGGTGAGGAAGACACTGCGACATCGGGCGGGGCCATGATGGGCCCGACTGGCCGTGAGGGAGGCGGGCTCCTCTCGACGTGGCTGGGGAAGATCGGTGCGGTCCTCTCGGCACTCGGCCTCGCCGGACTGGCAAACGCGTTCCGGGGGTCGTAGATGGCAGCTTCTGGAAGCAGCGGCGGTGGCGACACCGACTACCTGAGCCGGGCAGACGGCGAGAGCATCAACAGCGGCATCATCAAGGCGATCCTCGCTCCGATCCTCGCGACTGGCTCGGGTGTTGCTATGCTCATCGACTCGGGCCTTCGGTCGTTCTCGGACATCTTCGACATCTTCGGAGACGTTCGAACGCTCGTTGGCGCGTTCTTCACGAGTCCGACCACCGCGCTGGAGATGGCAGCCCAAGCGACTGGGATGTCATCGCAGCAGTTCGGAATACTGGCGATACCCATCGTCATGGCGAGTATCGCACTCGGTCTCGTTCTCGTCGACGTCATCTGGGGCGGCGAGATCCCGATAGTGAGCGCGATCAACCCGCTCTCCTGAGCATGATGGGAACGCCGCAGACCGTCGCGTCCGCGGCGGATGAGAGTGGAGACGCAACTTCGAAGAGGCGAGGTGACCGATGAGCAGCGACGGCCGAACGAGTCTCACATCCGACGACTTTCGGTCCGATGGAAGCATCCAGTGGACCGAGCTTGGAAAGACGCTTCTAACGAGTGTCTGGCTAGCATTGGGTTCGCTCCTCGCCGGTCTGAGCGAGCTCGTGTTCGGCTTGCTGGGTTCGTTCATCGAGTGGCTGTACGGCGGATATGCGACCCTCCTCAGCCTCCCGTTCGAAGGCTGGTCCGGACTGCTCAGAGCCGCTTGGAGAGGCGCTGCCCAGTCGATCGCCGGGTTCGGCCTCGGAGCGTGGTTCGTTGCGATCATCGTCATCGTCGCGTTCTTCTTGCTGGCAGAACGGGCGTTGCGAGTTCTAATCGAAGGGGTACAACCATGAGCAGCGAAGAGGAGGGCGGCGTCCTTCCAGGCTGGGTGATCACTCTGACCACCGCGGGACTGGGTGGGACAGTCGTCTCTTTCGCACAGAATCCGGAGACGTTCGTCTACGCCATCTTCGTCGACGGCGCCCTTGCCGGGTGGTCATGGCTACTCGATAACGTGTTCGGACGGCTGTACTGGCTTGCCGAGCTCTTGCTGGTTGACGGGATTGCGGTCCCGCTCAGCCGAGGGGCCAACACGGCCGGCTCAGCCCTCTACGGCGCGCTGATATCGCTTCAGACGTGGGCCGAAGGCGGGATGATGAGCCTCGGTATCGCGGCGCCGTTCGCGCTCGTGATTTCGTGGCTGATCATCGCCACGATCGTCGCGGTAATCTCCCAGCTGCTCTGGGGACTCATCGAGACGTACCTGCCCGTCGACTCGGTCTCCGGAGCACTGCGGTCTCTCTGGTCGGCGATCGCCGGAGGTGATGAGGCGTGAGCAACCTCAAAGATGCGATTCTCGGAGGTGGTGCTGGTCTCGTCGCACTCGACGGACTGTGGAGTGGCTTGGACCTCGCCTTCGCGTTCGCCGATGTTGCGTACGTCCCTCTCTCGGTGGCGTTCGGGACGCTCGCGCCGAATGTCGACTTCATCTCGCAAGAGACGCTCCAGCCAGTGATGGTGTTCGTCGCGCTGCTGTACGTGTCGAACCTCCTGATAACGCGGATACAGCGCTACAGAAACGGAGATTCTGATGACTAACAACACAACGGTACGAACGGAGAACGGTTCTCGGCTCCTCGAGGAGCTGAACAACAGCCTACGGTCCCCCGGAGGTGGAGGACCGTGCTAGCACAGATATCGCTGTTCGGAGTCGAGATGTCGCCACTGCTGTGGGGGCTACTCGCCGTCTCGGTCATCTCGCTAATCGGTCTGCGAGCCGCCCGAGAAGAGGGCTCCGACCCGAACCGACTCGAATCGGTCGCGTGGGGGCTGACGCTCGCGATGCTCTCGTACGTCATGTACGTCTCGTACACGGCGTCCGACGTCGCCG
Organism: Halorubrum hochsteinianum; assembly: GCF_023702125.1. Classification (NCBI taxonomy): domain Archaea; kingdom Methanobacteriati; phylum Methanobacteriota; class Halobacteria; order Halobacteriales; family Haloferacaceae; genus Halorubrum; species Halorubrum hochsteinianum. The sequence continues at coordinate 1,976,969 of NZ_CP098415.1, forward strand.
GCGTTGCGCAGTGGATCGTAGCGGGACAGGGCCGCGTGTGGGTCGGCATCGGGTTCGTCACCTGGGCCGGCTACATCTGGCAGCAGACCGCCGGTGAGGTTGACAACCGCCGGGACATGGTTGAAACCCTTCGAGAGCGTGTGACGCGCCCGATGCTGGCTATTGGGGGCATCATCTCGACGGTCCTCATCACGGCGCTGGTCGGTCTCTCGACCTTCGCGGCTGTGGCGGGGGACATCCTCGGGTTCGTGTTCGGTGCGTTCGCGTCCGAGCCCGGATTCGGTGCCGCGGTGGTAACGACGATCGGCGGGTGGATCTCCTTCGGGGGTTCGGTCCCGCTGATCGACCCGTTCATCCCCGCGTGGGCTCGCGGTGTCTCGCCCATCGGATGGCTCGGGTTCGCCGGTCTGGTCATCATCATCGCACTGTCGTTCCGGTCGCAGAACTTCCGGCAGGCACTGATGGGGAGGGCAAACTGATGACGGCACCCTACCGACTCCGGGACGGCATCGGCGACTGGAAGGCGATGGCTGGACTCTTAGCGGTCGTCGTCTGCGCGGCTGCGCTCGGCCTCTTCCCGGCTGTCGTCGAGGACTACGGCGTGTTCACACTCGTGTACATCGCCTTCTTCACCGTGCTGCTCTTGGTGAACATGGACACGACAGACCAGCGGCTCCGGGAGGTGAGTCCCCCGTGAGCACCCAGGAGTCCATACAGATTGACGCCCCACCGGGCCAGTCGGTGGACTTCGAGCACCTTGCTCGTGTCGTCGTCTCGGACTCCAGCGTCAATTTCCTCACCGTGAGGTACCTCAGCGGGCTCACGCTCGAGCTCGCGTCAACGAAGGTGGGGACGGCGCTGAACATCGCTGGCCTCGAACCAGCGTACCCGACGTGCCTCCACGCACTCGCAGAGAAGCTGTTCGGGACTCCGAAGAGCGAGAAGGCTCACGAAGACATCGTCGCATCCGTCGAAGACGTCAGAGGCTGCTCGGTGAGCGAGACCGGTCGCACGTGGGTGGAAATCGAACCGATGGCTCGGAACCCTCTCGACCTAGCGAAAAAGCTCAGACGAGTCGCGGAGGCACTCGACTGCCAGACGATCGTGTCGGTCTCGCGGAGGTCGCTCTGATGTTCATCAACATCGACGGGACGGCAGTCGCGATCGGCGTCGTCCTCGTGCTCGCCGCGTTGATCTTACTCTTCCCGGGCCGGACCGGGGAACTCGTCGAGAGCGCTCGCCTGACGCTCGGCCGGGCTCTGACTCCGGGAACCGTTACGGGGGTGAGCGGGTAGATGCGTCGGCGATGGGTACTCGTCGGCGTCGTTGCGCTCGCCCTCGTTGCCAGCGCTGGTCTCGTCGTGAGCGCTCAGTCCGATGGCGCGAACACATCCGACCTCACGCTCTCGGAACTCCAGGAAGACGGGACAAGCTACTCGAACTCCCCTGAGTCCATCCGCATCTCCGGCGAGGAGATGTACTGGTTGATCCACTGGCCGGCCGGCATCTCGGGAAATCCGGGCGACCCCAGCGACAACTACTGGCGATACCTGTCGCCCGATACCGTCGTCGACCGGAACTCGGTGTGGATTCGGTCGATCAACACCGATGAGCCGAAGGACCTCACCGTCACCGTGGCGACGTACGATATCGCCGAGCGAGAGGTCTACAACGACCGGACGAACACGACGACCACCGAGCAGTACGCGGTGAACGTCACGACGAAAGACCGGAACGTGACCATCAGCCGCGGCTGGGCGATCGAAGAGATACCGCTCGGTCAGTCCGACGGGCACGATGAGGTTACGGTGTGGGTCCAGAACGACGAAGGAAACCCCAGCGAAGAGCTCCGGTGGACGTTCGAGCACAAATCGGTCGCGACGACACAGGGTCTGCCGTTCAGCTCCTGGGGCGGGCTGCTCCAGTGGTCGATGGTCATCTTCGTGATACCACTCGGAATCGGTGGCGTCGTTGAGCTCGCTGGCTCGAAACGACTCATCGACCGGACCGCGAAGGGGATCGGATGGGGTTACGGCGCGTGGACCGCGCTCTTCGCCGTCGTCGGCGCGATCATCGTCGCCTCGTTCTGGGGCAACATCGCGGACCTTCTCGTCGATTACCCGTGGGTGATGGTCCTGTACGTCCTCCTGTTCCTGGGCGCGCTGATGCTCGAAACGTTCGAGCAGCACACGAAGCGCGTCCGGTTCGAGCGCGACGAACTCCGGGAGACAACGACGCCCTCCGATGAGGTCGGCGTCGACGTCCTCGGTTCCGATGAGAAGACCCTCACGGTCATCGACAAGCCGGACGAACCCGCAAGGGTCGCCTCTGACGGCCTGATGGCGTTCCTCGCCCGAGCGGCGACTGGGAAGGCCGCACGACTCCGGACCGTCGACCCCGGTCACGACGACGCCGATCTACATGGCGAGACCGACACTTGGAAGGACCCGCTCCGCTGTCAGAGCGAGGTCCGAAAGGGGAACGTCGACATGCGAGCGTTCGTCCATCCGATGTCGCCCCAGGTGGTCGACTACGAACCAGAAGGCTGGGACTTCTCGATGCCCGAGCTCTCGGACGCGGACGACTACACCAAGTTCGCGTCGAAGCTCGCTCTCACGCTTCTGGCCGCAGGAGTCGCTTGGTGGCTCTCCATTGGCCTCCTCTCGGTTGCGGCGATCGTCGTCGGCGCCGCGTGGATCGGCCTCCGACCGCGGGAAGGTTACGCGCGCGTCTGGGCGGCACCGGTTCACTACCGAAGCGCCCGCGCGACCGCGTTCCACCTCGCTGAGGAGACAGACGCCGGCGAGACGATTGAGGAGGAGCGGGAGATGCGCCTCCAGACGGAGATCTCTCGCGAGAGCGATGTCCTCGAGGCCGTCGACGACCGGGACTCGACGCTCATCCACGGCCAGTTCGCGCCTGAAGATGAGCGGCCGTCCTCTGTCGACGGTGGGAAGACGTCGGACCGCAAGAAGCCGCGAGCGAACGGTCATGGAGGTGACGATGAGTAGCGCTGATGAGGAGAGCTCGGTTCCGGACTCGGTCCGGCCGTCTCTCGTGAAGCTCACCGATGACCTCGCTACCGAGAGAAACCGGCTACTGACCGGGTTCGAGAGCCGGCGTGAGGTCCTCGAATGGGCCCAGCGGCTCACCGTCCGGACGATGGGGCGGCTCCCGACGCAGTGGTACACCGACCTCGCAGAGCAGTTCAGAGGCGTTTCCGAGAGCGACCACGAGCGGGTCCTCCTGTCGGTGCTGCTGACCGAGAAGCGCCGTTCGAGGGACCTCCACCCGGACGCCGTCGAGGGCGTTCGCGGGCGGATGGCCGGAGTGATCATGCGCCAGGCGCACCACCGGGCGTTCAGGTACCTGCGCGTCGACGCGAACGAGTACACGGACACGGAGGAGAGCGCACACGACCCGGCGAAGCAGCGGTATATCGCGATGCGCCCCGCCCTCGATGAACTCGATGAGAAGCAGTGCGCCACGCTCTCCCAGCTGCTCGAAGGCTTCCGGACTCGGCAGTCGATCATCCGCTGGGGCGACGACCTCGACCTCGCCACGCACGGGCAGGTGAGCGAGGAGTTCCTCACCCGGTGCTTCTCTGAGGACTCCACGGTAGAGAACCTGCTCTGTGCGGACCACACGGCGGCAGAGAGAGGCCGGGAGTTGTTCGCCGCGGCCTATCTGCTCCCCGCGTTCCACGCGGGCGTGCGGGACCTGACCGGGTTCTCTGGCGAGTCGGCCGACGAAGAGGGACAGGGCGGTCTGTCCCGTGACGACGTTCCGATGGGGTAGTTCCGATGGACCGATTCACCGACGACATCCACACGCTGTTCGACGCACGGTATCGAGACGCAATCGAGCGCCTCGAGGAGAGGTACGCCGAGTCGACGTACCCAGAACACCTCGGCCTCGACGTCCAGTGGGACGACCTCGCCGACGTCAACGAAGATGTCGCGAAGATGGTACTCCGGAGCCCGGACACCGGGCAAGACACGCTCGAAGAGGCGCTACGCGAGTACGACCACACGGAGAAGAAGCTCCTCCAGGCGTCGGTCCGCGTCGAGGAGCTCCCCGAGTGGGCGACGTACACGGTTGGCGAAGCGAGGAAGGGCGACATCAACCGTCTCATCGGGCTACACGGTCAAATCACCAAGCGGACCGAGGTGAAGCCGAAGCTCGAGGAGGCGGCGTTCGAATGCCATCGCTGCGGGACGATGACCTACATCCCGCAGGGGTGGGCGACTATCCGCGAGCCGTACGAGTGCCAGGGCTGCGAGAATAAGGGCCCGTGGCGGCTCGTGGAGTCACAGTCTGAGTGGGTCGACCATCAGGTCGTCCAACTCCAGCAACCGCCCGAGGACGCCCGCGGGGGCGTCACGGCGTCGATAAACGCCCACCTCACTGAAGGACTGACTGACCGAATCGAGTCGGGTGACCGCGTCACGCTCAACGGCGTGTTCAAACCCGTGCGCGTGAAGAGCAAGACCCGACACGACACGGTGCTACTCGGCCGCTCGGTGGAGATTGAGGAAACGGTCTCCGACGAAGTCAACGCCGACGAGTCCGTGGATGAGGTCCTCGAGCTCGCAAACAGTGACGACCCGTACGCGGTGCTCGTGAACAGCATCGCGCCGGACCACAAAGGCGACGTCCACCTTAAGGAGGCGATGGCGCTTCAGCTGTTCAGCGGCTGGCGGCGCACGGCTCCGAGTGGGTCGTTCCACCGCGGCTCCATCCACATGCTCTGGCTCGGAGACCCCGGCACGGGGAAGACCGGGCTGATGGACGCCGGCGAAGAGCTCGCGCCTCGGTCGGCGATGACCGACGGGACCGGGAGCTCCGAAGCTGGCCTCACCGCGTCGATGACGAAGGACGACTTCGGCGACGGTGACGAGTGGACGATCGCCGCCGGCACGATCGTCCGGGCCAGCGGTGGACTGGCGATCGTCGACGAAATCGACAAGGGTGACGTGAGCGACCTCGACGCGCTCCACACCGCCCTCGAGTCGCAGAAGGTCCTCGTGTCGAAGGCGGGCCGCCACGCCCATCTGGACGCGAACACCTCACTCCTCGCAGCGGGCAACCCGACCGGCGGGCACTTCGACCCGACGAAGGAGTTCGTCGACCAGATAGAGCTGAAGAGCCCGCTGCTCTCCCGGTTCGACCTCATCTACACGGTGAGAGAGAAGAACGACGACGAGCTCGTTCGGGACATCTCTCGGCACATGGTTGACTCGCGGACCGCCGCGGGCAAACACGCGCTAGGGATGGAACTCACCGAAGAGGAGCGTGAGCAGGTGGAGCCGGGACAGGACCCGGAGCTCATCAGTCAGTGGATCGCCTACGCTCGCGAGAACTGTCACCCGCTCCCCACGGAGGAGGCGAAGGACCGGATGGTGGAGTACTACACCGACCTGAAGGTCTCGCTCCCGGAGCGGTACGACGGCGCCGAGGAGGACGACTACGACGGCCCGCCGCTGCCGGTGACGGCGCGGAAGCAGATGGCGCTGTTCCGCCTCGCGGAGGCGAGCGCGCGCATCCGGCTGTCGGACACGATCACCGTCGACGACGTCGAGCGGGTCATCCCGAAGGTTGACCGCTCGCTCGCCGACATCGGCATCGCCCCCGAGGGCGCGTCTCTCGGCGAAGTTCGCGACGACGTTGACGTTGCGGAGGTTGGAGTCTGATGTCTACGCAAACTAACAATGGAACCCCGCCAACGGGGAACGACTGGGGAGAGCGGACGCAGCAAGCCCAAGAGCTTCGCTGCGGGACCGCGCCCGCCGACTGGGAAACGGACGCTTACGAAATCGGTCAGAAGTTCGGTATCAAGCCTTTCGACGTCGAGGACTACCTCGAATCGTCGAAGTTCGCACAGATGTGCTACCCGGACGCGATCATCCACGAGCGCGACCCGACGCTCACGAAGAGCACGAAGGGGACTGACGTCCTCTTCAAAGGGGACCGCGACTCCGGGAAGACGACCAAGGCGCTGTGGCTGTCGAAGCGCCTGATGGAACGCGGCGAGCGCGTCCTCTGGCGCGGTCGCTACGACGGCTCGGGGTGGCTCGCGTTCAAGCACTGGGCCACCGTCTGGCTCCCCTCGAACGCTAGGGCCGAGACCACGTGGATGGAGGAGGGGGAGGGCGCCGAGCTCTCCGACGTCGACGACCTGGAATCGGTTGTCCGGACCGTCCGGTACTACGACGACGTCTACGATCTCCTCGACCAGCTGGGTGAGACGCCCCAAGGAACGTTCAACGTCATCTACCCGGACCCATCGTTCTCTGGCTGCGAGGAAGCGACTGAGGGGCTGGAGAACGTCGCCGGGAAGCTCCCGTTCGTCCCCGAGTGGGAGGCCGACGAGAAGGACGCGACGCCGCTGATCCACTGGTGGTTCGGCTTCTGGTTCGCTCGGAAGGAGCACGGACCGTTCGTCTGGATGAGCCTCATCTTCGACGAGGTGGGCGACTGGCTCGAAGAAGGAGCGACACAGGAGACCAGCCGCCTCTACGACAAGATCAAGTCGCTACGGAAGGTGTGGGCGGCCTCGAGGAAGCGCCTGATGTCGATGTACTTCTTCGCTCACAAGGAGAAGAACGTTCACTGGATGGTCCGCGAGGAGTTCAAGTGGCGGGTCCACATGCCTGACGGGTCACCGAACCCCCGGATGAAGGTCCGATCCTCGCTTCCTCAAGGGTTTGACAAGGTCAAGATGGTCGGAGACCTGATGAGCGACATGAAGGTGGGGGTCGGCCTCATCTATACCCAGAACGAGTTTGCGATGTTCCGGTGGGACGACATCCCCGAGGAACCGGAAGATGAGCGGCGCTGGCTGTCAGTGAAGCTCCTCCCGCCCGAGGGAGCCTTCGAAGATGATGACGGCCAGGAAGGTGCCAGCCAGCAGCTGGAGTTCGACGAGGACCTCTTCACGCACTGGGAGAACGCGACCCAAGAGCGACTCATCGTCAATCAGCCCGGCTCCGGGTACGTCGACGTGGTGAACGCGGACCTGAGTGAGGGGGTAGAGTCCCCGATCTCCGGGCTGGAGTTCGTCGACGTCGACGAGGACAGTGAGGTAGCAGAGGTGCTGATGAAGAACGTCGAGACTGACGAGAAGATCGTCGTTGCTCGGCTGCCGACTGCGAGCTCGAAGCCTGGGGTCGGCGGCCGGAGTGAGGTGGGAGCATGAGCGGTATCCGGTCCAAACTCTCAGATTTCCGAGACGCCTCCCGCGCGCGCGTTTCAGGACTTGGAATCAGACGGGGGGGCCCATCCCAGGAACGGATCGGCGCGGTCGCTCTCACTCTCGTCATTCTCGTTTCGATGCTCGCGATGCCGCTCGGCGCTGCCGTCGCGACGGCCCAGAGCGGGCCGAGTGGGATGGTCGCTCTCGGTCCTGATCAGGTTGATGAGGACCTCCCGAGCGACGCGGACCTACCCATCCGCGCGAGCGACCTCGAGGGCGAGGTGTACGCGTCCGACCACGCGGGCTCGCTCCAAATCACGGTCACGACGCCTGAGCGTGCGAGCGACTACATGGGCCCGAATGCGAACGTGGTTGCTGACGACGAGATCGCGATTGTACTGGCCGACGACACGGTCCACGAGGGACGCGATGTCGCTGTCGACCTCAACGTCCTCGAGGCTGGCGTCGGCTACGTCCCGGACGTAGCGTACGGCGTCCACGACTCCGGCGAGGAGTGGCAGTCGCCGATCGAGCAGGAGGACGGCGTGGGGCGATTCTACGTGCCGGAGTTCTCCTCGAACTCGGTCACGTTCAGCGGCGGAATCGAGCTCACCGGGAGCGCCGCTGCGGACGGGACAAACTACCGGTACGAACTGGATAACTTGAACGGTGTCGAGGACTACTCGATCAATTTGACGGGCATCAATAACACCGCTTCGGAGGTCAAGACGACGACTGCCACCGGTGGCGACTCGATTTCAATTGATGTCGGAGGTAACACAGCCCCAGAAAATGAAACCGTCACACTCACCGGCAAATCGGAGACGAACACCCGCACGGTTTCGGGGACCAACAATGGTGGAACGACAACAGAGCAAATTGACGTAGACGGGACCGAAGCGCCGTCAAATGCGGAAATAACGTTTGCTCATAACTCCGGTGATGGAGAGTATGAGCCATCGGATAGGAAATATTATGTAGATCAGCAGAAAGACCGCCTCCAAGATACGTATGTTATGGATTGGTCAGACGAAGCCGGACAAGAGCCACCAGCAGTTATCCAAGAGTTTGAGACTTATATCTACGCGAGTGACGGGGAATCTATCGAGACAGAGGTCTACCTAGCGAACGGCGACACGGACCCCTTTGCCAACGGTGAGAAAGTGGGGGCACTCACCGGAAACGTTGTTCAGGGTGAGAGTACCCACTTCAGCTTGTCCGGGTTTAATTTTGAAACCACAGGAGAGACGGTTTCTGTTGGTCTTAGAGAGGTTGACTCCATCAGTGATAACGACCTAAAACTCGGATATAACGATTATAGATTTTCCAAGCCATATTTCATCCGAATCTCGCAGAACACCGCCGAGGTGTCCGTAACAGACGATTCGGGGACTTCTACATATACGACACCGGCTGACGGGCAGGAGACAAAGAATATCGATATATCGAGATCGACAGATTCCGTAGAAGTATCTGGTGCGACTTCGGAAAGTCTGGACTACGACATCTCATGGACAGAAACCTCGGTCACGACAGACCCATCAATTGAGATCGCAGGGACCACTGTATCCCACTCAGGAAAGCTCTCGGGTGGCGAAACTGTCACCGAGTCTGTCACCCTTTCTACGGGCTCGAATGGCGCAGACGTGTCGGTTACTGGACCGGTTGGCGTTTCTGTGTCATGGACGGAGGTCAGTCGGACGCGCGATCCCGTCGTGGAGGTTAACGGATACGAGACTGAATATAACGGTGTCCTGAGCGAGGGTGAGACGACCTCGCTCGCGACGAACGAGGCGTGGCTCCAGGAGGGCACCAACAACGTGACCGTCCGGACGAACACGCCCTCGAACGGCCCCGAGTCGCTGGTCGACATGACCTACAGCCACGACGCCTCCGGGGTCACGAAGTCGGTGGACGCCGAGGCGACCTCGTGGACCGAGTCGTTCAACGTTTCGCACACGTTCCCGTCCGCGGTCGCCGATGCAGACGCGACCCTCACCTTCGATGAGCAGGTCGCGGAGATACACGACGTCGAGTACCGAACCAATGGGGGCAGCTGGCAGACACCGCCCGATTACGAGCTCAACGGGACCGACCTCCACGTCGGTCTCGGAGACGTCGAGGCGGACACAGAGATCGACGTCCGGGCGACCGGCCACAAGGTGCGCGCGTACGACGGGGCGGTGAAGGTCACCGAGCCGACCGTCGAAGGCGACGACCTCTCCACCGAGGTCGAGATCACCGATATCAACCCGGACGGGATGTTCGGCCTGCGCGTCGACGAGACCGTTCTGGGCGACCGGCTCCACTACGCCAGCGAGGAGTCGTGGACAGGTGAGTCTGCCTACGCGAGTATCACGTCCACCGGGACGCAGATTCTTCGCGCTCCGGATGCCAACGAGGGATCGACAATGCGCGTCTCGACGGCACCCGTCTCAGTGTCACCATCTAGCGGTGCTATCGAGGCAGAAGTCGAAGACGGAAGCGAGCCGACGTTCTCGCTGAGGAAGGGCAACACGACTGGTTCCGACCGTATCGAGGTGACGTACTACAACACGGTGACCGGAGACCGCTACGTTCTCTGGTCCGAGACTCGTGAGGTTGAGGTCGATGCTGATCGCGCTCAGTCCCCAGTGAGCTTCGTTACTGACGGCTCCTCGGAGACCTACAGCATCCTCCAACGGGACTCCAGCGTGGGACCGAACCCTCCGCCTGGACCGACGGAGACCGAGGACGTGTTCCCGCTGCTACTCGCGTTCGGTGGCATCGGGGGCGTCCTCGTTGGGTCAACACTCGTGAGCCGGCGCTTCAACATCGGAGGATGGCTCCTGCCGGTAACGGCGACGTCGCTGACGGCCGTCGCGATTCAGGTTCTGGCTCCGGGGTCACCGCTGCTCCGCGTCGCCCAGCTGGCATCGGAGTCGAACGCGGTGACGATCGCTGCGGTCGCCGCACTGCTCATCGGCATGTGGCAGCTGGACGAACGGACGCAGGGAAGCGTTCCGTGGTACGTTAGAGGCATCATCGGCGTCCTCTCGGTCGTGTGGGCGCTTGAGACCATCTCTCCGGGCGTCATCCTCGGTGGGCTGCGCTCCGGCGTCGAGTCGATGGGGCCGGTCATCGTCATCGTGATCGTCGGCGGGGGCGCGTACCTGGTCCGCGAGTGGATACAGGCACGGCGCGCTCCGGACACCGTCGTCGAATTCCAAGCGGGGAATCAGTAGGACCATGTTCGCCGCTACGGATTTCCTTTCGACTCTGGGGTTCGGTTCGCAGGTGGTCGTAGCGGCCAGCCTCGTTGTTGTCGCGTTCTACGTCTACCGAGCTGTGTCGATTGGAAGTATCGTAGTTAGCGTACTGAGTCTCATGGCCACGCACGCACTCGTGCTTCTAGTCGCGTTCGCTGTCGTCATCGCGCTCGGTTGGGTAGCACCGAACGCCGGCACGATGCTCGAACACGTACGACTCGTCTGGGACTTCGCGAGCGGTCGGGGTGTCTCATTCGCGCGTTCACTGGTCGAAGGCGTCGGTCTACTCGGATAGCCGCTTTCTCTGGAGGGGATGGAGATCGTCAAAACATTCCGTTTCTATTAGCGTTCAATTTTCGCGCGGGTCGAACCCCTGTTTCGGGTGCTTCAACTGGAACTCTGCTGAGCGGTTGCTGTGTATTTTCCCCCGAAGGGGGTGCCCTTAGGCACACTCCCTAAGGGGTCTGTCCCAGCCCGTGGGATCGAACCCTGACCAACCGCAGCGCTCGCGACGACGTCGAGGTCGGTCGCGACCGCGATCGAGAGCAAAATCGGCTCAGATACCGCTCAAAACATTACGAGATCGACATGAAACAGGGGGAAGGATAGTGTTGCCACTCAGCTGTCGGTGGTCAGCGGGGGAGCTTCGACGAAAAGAGAACGTCCCCGTTGCGGTTGATCGGGCGCTGACCCGTCCGACGTCCCTTCTCCTTCTCCGCCCAGGAGAACTCACCGCTGATGAACTTGCGGTACGCCATCGAGCCGGTGTCCTCAGCCGCGTCAACGCCGGCGCGGATGAGCTTCACGAGCTCGACGCGGGAGAGGGGCTGGCCGCCGAGATCGACGACCATCCCGTCGACGGACTCAGTGATTGAGATACCGTGGCGCCGAGCCCAGCGTGCGAGTGCGGAGTCCTGGTCGATCATCTCCGTCTCCGCCGACGCCAGCTGCCGAACACCGCCGACGACCCAGTCCGTAACGTCCTCGAAAGTGCTCAGCAGGTCCTGAAACTTCTCGCGGATCAGGCTGTCCTCGAACGACATCTTCGCGTTCGCGACCTCAACGAGGTCGTCGAACTTCTCCGCGGCACGGTAGACCGTCGAGCGAGACGTGTCCGAGAACTCGGCCAGCTGCTCGACGTCGGCGCCGTCGCCGCCGTCGGTCAGCGCGGCCAGCACAGATCGCTCGGACTCAGTCGCGTCGCCACGTGCGAAATGCGCGACCGCCTGCTGCTCTTCGCCCTCCTGGACGCTGGGCATCTTGTTGTCCACGAGGTCGAGATCTCGCTCTGACTCTGTCGCCTCGAAGTAGTGATCCGCTGTGTAGACGCGTGGATCGGCGCGCGTCGGGAGCCCTGCCCAGAGGAGGACGTTCAGCAGCGACTCGTCGAGCTCCTTCCGGAGCGCGTCGACGTCGAACGCGCCCTCTTCGCTCCAGGGCACTGAGGCGAGGTCGGAGTAGTCCTTCGACCACTGGAGCTCGAGTTTCGGATCCGAGAGCGGATCGTCGTTCGCCGATGTCTCCTCGGACCGGGCGAACTCGGGGTGGTAGTACTTCACCAGCTTCCCGACGCCATTCGGCTTCTCAGTGAGCTTCTTCCAGGTCGACTCGTCAAGCGCGACGGCGTTGCGATGGCCGACGACCTTCTCGTTGTCCCACTTGTACTCCCCTCTCCCGCGGTTGTTCGATCCGAAGAGCGCGAGCTGGTCGAGGACGGCGCCCTGTCCGGCGACGTGTTGCTCGCCGGCGCCGCGGTCTAGGCGGAGGTACATCTCCATCTGGTAAGCGTTCGAGTGGTCGTGAACACACTCGTCGCGGAAGTAGTGCGTACTGATGTCGAGTTCTTCAGCGAGTCGACGGAGCAGCGGGATCACCTCTTCCGGCTCTAAGTTGCTGGAGTTCGCCTGAACGCGGAGGCCGTACGGGAGATCCTCCGGCATCGATCCGATGCGCTCGCCGTCTGCTGTGCGTGCGTTCGGAAGCGATGGCCGGAACTGGAACGACGCCTTCCGCTCGCCGAGACCGTCCTGCGCTCGGACGGCGATCTGGTACTCGTTGAACGTTTCGTAGGGGCGCGTCGGCGCCGCGATTCCCCCGGACCAGTACTTCGTCTTGTCTGGGTTGATCTCCCAGAGCTCGCCGTCGAAGACGAACGACCCGACGTCCTCTGCGATGCTGGGCTCGTACTGCGAGACGATCGCGTCGTACGGTGACAGCGACCCGGGATGGCCGTTCTGACTCGTGTCCGGCTGCGAGAACAGCAGGTGGGCGCCGAACGCGTGAACACGCGGCTCGACGCACTCGATCGGTCCCTCGACGTCGAAGGTCCGGTACTCTGTCGACTCCGGGTTGCTGGGATGGACCTGCCGAGTGCCCTCGCTGGCGGCGTCGCGAAGCTCACGCGCCTCGTCAGAATCGACGACGCCCTCGATCGAGTCCTCGTCGTCACCGGTGACGGGCTCAGCGTCGCCCAGCAGCTCGTCGAGGTCACCCTGCGGCCCGGGCTCTAGGTAGTCGTCGCTCACGCGAACACCTCGCGAGCGGGGACGACGACGGGGCGCTGCGAGCCGTCAGCGAAGACGGCGCCGATCGAGACCCACGACTCGCCCTCGTGGTCGCGAGAGGAGCCGACGTCGACGCTCGCGTCACCGGGACCGATCGCGAGGACGTACCCACACGCGCCGCAGCGGTAGCCGCGGACGCAGATGGTGTCGCCGTCGACGCGGCCCGACCACTGGTTCGCGAGCCGCATCGTCGAAAGCTGCGGGGCGCCGAGCGAGCCCTCGACCGACTCCTTACAGCGCGGGCAGGCGGCGACGCGGTCACCGTCGGTGAAGCGCGCGATCGGGCGCCGGATGGTGAGCGAGTCGCTCATCGGTCCAACCTCGCGGGCATCCGGACGCGGCGAGCGGTCGTCCAAGGCTTGACGTTGACGTCACCGCCGCCGTAGGCCCAGACCGTCGCCCCGAGCAGGTGCTCTCGGACGATCGGAGTGCGATCGCGGCTCATCGCTGTTCGAGCCTCCACCGGAGTTGGATACAGAGCGCTGCGAGGTCGTCGAGTTCGGCGGCGATCCGCTCCGTGTCACCGCCTTCATGCCTCGCTTCGAGGTGCGCCTGTGTGAGTTCGCCCAGCTCCTCTTGTATCGCGAGCAACAGCGTCTCGACATCTTGGACGCCCCACTCGTCGATGTTCTCCTCGGCCTTCTCGGTCCAGTAGCCGAGCGACTGCTGAGCAGAGAGACGATCGACCTCGTCTCCGGATCGATCACTGGCGTCGACGTCAGTCACCGGCCGTCACCTCGGAGAGAGTGGTCTGGTTCTGCCCGAGCGCGGTCCGGCGCTCCCGGAACGCCCGGCGGGCGTCCTCGTCGATATCGATCGCGACCCACTCGCGCCCCAGCTCCTCGGCGGCGATCGCCGCCGGCGCGGTGCCGGCACACGGGGCGAGCACGAGCTCGCCCGGCGCGGTAAGCGCCTCGACCCACTCGCGGTACGGACCGATCGGCTTGATCGAGCCGCGGCCGTAGGGGTACCCCGGTTCGACCCGGCGCGGCTGTCGTGCGAGCTGACGCGCCGACGCAGTGGCCCGCCGGTCCGTCTCCCCCTTGTGCGCGAAGATGACGGGATACCCGCCGTTGCTGAGGTACTGGCCCGCGGTGCTCTCGTCGGGTGTGCCGCTGGCGTCGACGTAAGTCACCGAGCCGCAACGCCGGTAGCCGCCGCCCTGATAGTCGCCGTAGGCGGTCACATCGCCGTACTCCTCTCGGATGTAGGCTTCGAGGCGTGGCGCGAGCCAATCGTCGGCGTCGCAGACCAGCCAGCCGCCCGGTTCGAGCGCGTCCCAGCACGCATCGACGACCGCGGTGGTCGTCTCGAAGTCGTGTGTCGGGTACTCGACGCCGAACGCGCCGTTTCGACCGGGGCGCGCCCATGCGTCATCGAGGTGGACCAGCGACGCGCTGACCTCGAGGTCAGCCAGCATGTAGACGGCGTCGCCGATATGATAGATCCCTCCGTCGTCTCGATCACTCGACATCCGGCTCACCCCCGTAGAGCGCCTTGCGAGCGTCGGGGTCGAGGTCGTGGACGCCCTCGTGTTCACGGAACCAGCTGACGAAATCGCCTGCGGACGAGCGGTCTATCTCCACTGACTCGCGTGGTTCGAGGTCCCGATCGACGGTCACGAAACGGACGAGGCCATCCTGGTCGGGCTCGGCGCTGTCGAACAGCGCCCACCCGTCGACGCCGAGCGCGACTCGGCGCATCTTCTCGCCGCCAACGGCGATCTCTCTCGGAACCTCGTTGAGCGTCAGGAAGCGGTTGCCGACGGTCGCGTAGATCCCGGGATCGTCGACACCGTCGAGGCGGCGGACACGCCCCCAGATCTCGGGATTGTGTTCGCGGTACCGGGCGACGTGGTACTCGCAGTACGCGATGTCGCCACCGATCACGGGCCAGGGGAGGCGGTAGCGCTGCTCGCGGTCGCAGTGACCGCACTCACAGATCCCGTGCTCGTCGACGGGACCGACGTCCGGTTCAAGGGCTCGATGAGCACCCGAGTACCACGGCTGACTTCGCGGACGGCTCATCGGTTTCCTCCGTCAGCGCGCAGCGGGGCGCCGACACGCTGGCCACGGTTACGGTTCGGGTCCTCCGCAGGATCGACGAGGTCTACGTCGACGCCTGCGGCGCTGCCGCGGCTGATGCGACGGAAGCAGTCGCATCCGAGACAGCGGTGTGCGACTCCGTCTTCGTCGCCGAATACGGCACAAAAGCGATCCGACACGTGCCGGTCGCAGTACCGGCATGATCGGCCGTCGACTGAACCGCCGATTTGGCGGTTCATAGCACACCCCCCTGAATACGGTTTTCAGGCGTTTGACGGGGTTGAGACTGGTGGCAATGGAAACCAGTCAGAATTTTTATGGGACCGCTGAGAGTCGAACTCAGGTCATACGGACCCCATCCGCATAGGATACCACTACCCCACGGTCCCTGTCTGCGGTCGAAAACACGACCGACCGGTAATTAAGGACTTCGTTTCACTCGTCGTCGGTCTCCCTCGGGACCACGAGGTCGCCGTCGTCCCGCACCGCGAGGCTCCCGATGGGATCGCCCTCGTAGGCCGCCAGCCCCTCGGATCTACCGAGGACGTACCCGTGGCGGTCGGCCGTCACCTCGCCGCGCTCCTCGCCGGTGGCGGCAACCACGTCGGCCAGCGCGTCGCCCTCGTCGAACCGATCTCCCGCGGCGACGCGGTGGCGGACCAGTCCGGCGGCGTCGGTCGTCGGCCCGCGGTACCGGCGTACCGGGAAGTCGACCGGCGCGGGGTCGACGTGGTCGCTCGGCTCGCCGACCGCGGCCGGGGCGTCCTCGGACGCGAGCAGTCCGAGTTCGACCGCGACCGCGAAGATTCCGGCCACGCCAGCGTCGACGAGCCCGTCGTCGACGACGCTGTGCGCGCCGAGCTCGGCGGTGAACGCCGGGATCCCCGCCTCGTTGAGGACCGCGCCCGCCGTCGACCGCTGGAGGTTCTCCTCGACGTACTCCGCGGCCGGGTACTCCCGCACGGTCGGGAACCCGAAGGCGTCGACGATCCGACCGAGTTCGTCCGAGAGCGCGGCCGCCTGGCCCTCGCTCCGGCGGTCGCCGTACAGCACGCGGTCGCGGATGGCGAACGGCT
The DNA here is from genome assembly GCF_023702125.1 of Halorubrum hochsteinianum. Classification (NCBI taxonomy): domain Archaea; kingdom Methanobacteriati; phylum Methanobacteriota; class Halobacteria; order Halobacteriales; family Haloferacaceae; genus Halorubrum; species Halorubrum hochsteinianum. The sequence continues at coordinate 1,993,097 of NZ_CP098415.1, forward strand.
CGCTGCCGACGCCCGCGGTGTGACAGTCGATCAGCGCGTCGGCCGCGACGCCGTCGCCCGGGGCGTCTTCGGCGTCGACGCCCAAGCCGACCGACTCGTCGTCGACCGGTTCGCCGGTGATGGCGGCGTAGAGCCGGGCGTCGATCCGCTCTTGAAGCTTCGGCGGGCGGGCCGACTCCGCGTCGGCGTCCGGGAAGTGGCGATTCGGATCCTCGTCGGCGTAGTACGTCTCCCGCGCGTTCCGACGCAGCCCCGCCGGGGAGACGACGGGCACCGCGACGACCGCGCCGGCGAGATTGGCGAGGCGGTCGTCCTCGGCGAAGGCTGCCATCGCGTCCTGAACGACCGCGACGCCGGTGGCCTCGTCCCCGTGAACCCCGCCGGTGAGCCACAGCGTCGGCCCGTCGGCCGCTCCGTTCGCGATCGCGACCGGGAGCCGCTCGGACGCGCCGGTGGGCAGGTCCGCGACGGCCAACCAGCCCCTGTCGAACTCGCCCGGAGCGGCGCTCGCGGTGCCGAGCGCGCGTCGGTCGGTCCCGCCGGTGTCGGTGCTCGCGTCGTCGTGGCCGTCGGCGTCCATACGCGGGACGGCGAGCGGACGATTATAAAAGGACGCGCTCTAGCGAGACGACCGCGCCCGACTCGGCGTCGGGGTCGCCGGCGACCCGGCCGAGACAGACCGCGACGCTGTCGGGCGTGAAGCACGCGACGAGCGGCGGGTCGGCGTCGTCGCCGGGGGTCGCCTCGTCGTCTCCCGCCGGCGGGACGGCCGCGTCGTCGACATCGATCACGCCGGGGGCGTACACCGGCGCGCCGGTCGCGACGTTGCGCGCGGCCGACCGCGCGACCGTCACCGCGGGGAGGTGCGCGAGGGCGTCCTCTGCGGGGCGGACCACGTCGCGGAGGAGCGCGTCGTCGCCGTCCTCGGCCCACGCGAGCGCGTCCACGAGGTCCTGGAGCGTCCGCAGGTCGCGGTCGTCGAACGGGTCGGTAGCGGTCCGGCGGAGGTGGCCCATGTGCGCGCCGACGCCGGTCGCGAGGCCGAGGTCGTGACACAGCTTTCGGACGTACGTCCCCGACTCACACCGGACCCGGATGAGTGCCTTCCGGTCGGCGACCTCCAGCACGTCGAGGTCGTGGACCGTCCGCGTGCGGAGCCGGCGGCTCACGGCGCTCTTCCGCGGCGGCTTCTGGTAGATCTCGCTTTCAAACTCCGCGACCACCTCGCGGAAGTCGGCCGGGGGCGACCCGTGGAGTTCCAGCACCGCGACGTACTCCTTGGCCCCTTCGAGGAACACCTGCGCCATGCGCGTCGCGTCGCCGGTCAGCGTGGGCAGACAGCCGGTCACCTTCGGGTCGAGCGTGCCGGAGTGCGCGACGCCGCCGGTGGGGGGGCCCTCCGGATCGAGCGCCGCGAGCGTCTCGTCGATCGCGTCCCGAATCCACGCCGACACCTGATGCGAGGAGGGTCCGGCGGGCTTGTCGAGGTTGACGACGCCGAATCGGAGCAGCTCCGGCACCGAGCGCTCGCCGGGCGGGGCTCTGAGCGGGTCGTCGCCGCTCGCGGAGCCGTCACCGCCGGCGGGGGCGTCGGCGGGGCCGTTGCCGGGAGCGTCGCGGCCGGTGTCGTCGGGTGTGCCTGTCATGGTCGGGGGAGCCGCCGCTCAGAAGTCGTACACGACGCCCTCGACGGGCGCTTTCCCCTCGTCGGTCGCGGAGTCGTACGCCTCCACCGTCGCGACGAGGACGTCGAGGAACGGTTCGGGGCCCCACCGGGCGGTGTTGTACGCGGCGTCGTAGATGGAGAGGTCCTCGATGTCGATGTTGTAGTACTCCTCGTAGCGCTTGCGCTCGGAGGCCTCCCGGCGCTCCGTCTCGGTTCGCGCGCGGTCGACCGGCTTCGACTCGCGCTCGGCGATCCGCTCCGCGCGGACCGACAGCGGGGCGTCGAACCAGAACCGGAAGTCCGCGTGGTCGGCCGCGAGCCAGCCGGCGAGCCGCGATTCGAGGACGACGTCGTCGCGCTCGACGGCGATCTCGCGGAGCCGGCGGTCGAGGTCGCGGTCGATCTGCGGATCCTCCTCGGCGAACTCGTTGAACTCGACGGGCGTCATGTCGCGTTCGGCCGCCATCTCGCGGAAGATGTCGCCGCCCGAGACGTGCCCGAGGCCGAGCGCGTCGGCGAGCTGGACGGCGTTGGTGCTCTTCCCGCTCCCCGGCGGGCCGGAGACGGTGATCAACATAGCCTCACTCCGCGGGTGTCGTTCAAAACGGTTGTCGTTCGCCGTCGTGCGGGACCGACCGGCGGCGGCCGCCGGGGCGAGAGCGGTTCACGCCTCGCCGTCCCTCACGCCTCGTCGTCCGCGGTCGCGGCCGTCATCGACCAGACCGCGACGACCCCGAGGAGGAGCGCGGGGACGAGCGGGAGCGCGAGGTACGTCGCGAAGAACGTGAGACCGAACGCGCCGGCTGCGTACGGGTAAGCGTAGATGATCCCCGGGATCACCAGCACGCAGGTGAACAGCACGGCGGTCAGCGCCCACCCCTTGCGGCCGAAGCCGTCGGCCGTCGGGTCGTCGGCCGACGGCGTCTCGTCCCGCGGGCCGTCGCCGCGGTCGGGCGCGTCGCCGTCGCGGACGCTGTGGGGCCCGGCGTCGTCCGTCCCGCCGTCGCCCTCGGTCTCGGGGACGTGAACGTAGCCGCCGTCGGTGGTGCCGTCGGGGGACTCGTCCGCATCGGCGTCGGTCTCAGAGCTCACTGTCGGGCTTTACGACCACTTTGCCAAAGCCCTCACGGTTCTCGATCATCTCGTGTGCGCGCGCGGCCTCGCTCATCGGGAGGACCTCGCGGACGCGGGGTTCGAAGGTGCCGTCCCAGACGAGTTCCAGGACGTCGTCGACCTCGCCGGGCGTCGCCATCGTTGAGCCGAGCACCGACAGCTGGTTCCAGAAGATGCGGTTGAGCCCGGCACCGGGGTTCCCGCCGGTCGTCGCGCCGCAGGTGACGAGCCGGCCGCCCTTCGCCATCGACTTCAGCGAGTCCGGGTAGGTGGCCTCGCCGACGTGATCGACGACGACGTCGACGCCGCGTTTGCCGGTTAGCGCGCTGATCTCGTCGGCGAAGTCGTTCGCCTCGTAGTCGATCACGTGGTCCGCACCGCAGTCCTCGGCGTGCGAGAGCTTCTCCTCGGTGGAGGCGGTCGCGAACACCTCACACCCCGCGTGGTCGGCGATCTGGACGGCGGCGTGGCCGACGCCGCCGGAGGCACCGAGGACGAGCACCGTCTCGCCCGCCTCGATGTCGGCGCGCGTGTGGAGCATGCGCCACGCGGTCTGGAACACGAGCGACGCGGAGCCGGCCACCTCCCAGTCGACGCCGTCCGGGACCGGGACGAGGTTCGCCTCGGGGACGACGGCCTTCTCGGCGTGGACGCCGCGGACGTGTTCGCCGATGATGTGGAAGGAGACGCACAGCGACTCCTCGCCGTTGCGGCAGAACTCGCAGTTCCCGCAGGAGACGCCGGCGCTCACCGCGACGCGGTCGCCCGGCTCGAAGCGCGTCACGCCCTCGCCGACGGACTCGACGACACCAGCCGCGTCGCTGCCGGGGATGTGTGGCATCTCCAGGTCGATGCCGGGCATCCCGCGTCGCGTCCAGATGTCGAGGTGGTTCAGGGCACCGGCCTTGACCTCGATCACCACCTCGCCGCGGTCCGGTTCGGGGTCAGGGAACTCGCCGTACTCGATCACGTCGCGGTCGCCGTGGTCGCCGAACTGAACGGCCTTCATGATCGGTCCCTCCCGCGGGACCCACTAAACAGTACGCCTCACGGAACCCGATGCGACGCTCACGGAACCCGATGCGACGTTCACGGAACCCGACGATGCGACGTTCATGGAACCTGATGATGCGACGTTCACGGAACCCGACGATGTGACGCTTGCGGGACCGCGCGGGACCGACCTGACGGGGGCAGTCCGCCGCCGTGAGGGTGTCGACGACGACCGTGGGAACCCCCCACAGCGACCCGACCGATTCGTGATGTTTAAGTACCGAAAGCGGGAGATAACGAACGCACGAACTGTAGGGGCGTCGGGCCCCGAGTCCGCAAGGGCGATGATACAACGCGGGTTGCGGTAGCCAAGCCTGGCCCAAGGCGCAGGGTTGCTAACTCTGTGGCGTCACTGCCTCCGGGGTTCGAATCCCCGCCGCAACGCTCGAACGGACGAGTACCGCCGGATTCGCGCCGGTAGGACTCACCACAACCAACACATGAGCACGGAAGAATCACAGGACGACTCACCGGAGGAGGAGGAAGACCTCCAGTACTTCGTTCGGATCGGGGGCGCGGACCTCGACGGGACGAAGACGGTCGAGCGAAGCCTGTCCGAACTCGACGGCATCGGCACGCGCACGGCGCGGCTGGTCGCCGAGAAGGCCGACGTGGACCGAAGCGCCACGTTCGGGCTCCTCGACGAGGAGGACATCGACGCGGTGGTCGACATCGCCGAGAACCTCGAAGACCACGTCCCGTCGTGGATGACGAACAGACAGAACGACTTCTTCACCGGAGAGACGACGCACCTCGTCGGCACCGACGTCGACGAGAAGCGCCGCCACGACATCAACCGGATGAAGATCATCGAATCGTACAAGGGCGTGCGTCACAAGCGCGGACAGAAGGTCCGCGGCCAGCGCACCAAGTCCACGGGTCGCTCGGAGGGGACCATCGGGGTCAACGTCGAGGAGATCCGCGAGGAGATGGCCGACGACGAAGGCGGTGACGACGAATGAGCACCGGGAAAAACACCAAGGGCTACGAGACGCCGAACCACCCGTACCAGGGCGAGCGCATCGCCGAGGAGTCCGACCTCCTCTCGCGGTACGGTCTGAAGAACAAAGAGGAGTTCTGGCGCGCCCAGTCCGAACTGCGCAACATGCGCCGGGAGGCCCGACGGCTCCTCGGCGAGGCGCAGGGCGACGTCGACGCCGCCCAAGACGCCGGCGCGGAGTTCGTCGCACGGCTCCGCCGCATCGGCATCCTCGGCGACAACGACGACATCTCGACGGTCCTGTCGCTCGACGTGACCGACCTGCTGGAGCGTCGTCTCCAGACGGTCGTCTACCGGCAGGGATTCGCCTCCTCGACCCAGCAGGCCCGCCAGTTCATCGTCCACGGCCACATCACCGTCAACGGCGCTCGCGTCACGCGCCCGTCGGTGAAGGTGGACGTCGACGACGAAGGTGCCATCGCCTTCGACGAGAACAGTCCGCTCGCGGACGATCTCCACCCCGAGCGCGCGGAGTCACAGGAGTAACACCATGAGTGAATCCGAAGACGGAGGAAAGTGGGGCATCGCCCACGTGTACGCGTCGTTCAACAACACGCTCATCACGGTCACCGACGAGACGGGTGCCGAGACGATCGCCAAGTCGTCCGGCGGCACCGTGGTGAAGCAGAACCGCGACGAGGCGTCGCCGTACGCCGCCATGCAGATGGCGGAGGTCGTCGCCGAGCGCGTCAAGGACGCCGGTCTGGAGGGCGTACACGTTCGCGTGCGCGGCCCCGGCGGCAACCTCAACAAGTCCACCGGTCCCGGTGCGCAGGCGACGATCCGCGCGCTCTCGCGTGCGGGCGTCGAGATCGGACGGATCGAGGACGTCACGCCCATCCCGCACGACGGGACGAAGGCACCGAAGAACAAGCGAGTCTGACATGACCGAAGACGAATTCGACGTCCAGTACGTCGAACGGGACGAACGCAGCGCGCGGGTGCTCATCCGCGGGCTCACGCCGGCGCTCGCCAACGGCATCCGCCGGGCGATGATCGCCGATGTCCCGACGTTCTCGATCGACACCGTCCGGTTCGTCGAGAACTCCTCGGTCATGTTCGACGAGATGATCGGCCTGCGTCTGGGGCTCATCCCCCTGACGACGCCGCTCGACGACTTCGAGGTCGGCGACGAGGTCACACTCGCGCTCGACGTCGAGGGCCCGGCGACGGCGTACTCCGGCGACATCGAAAGCAGCGACCCGCTCGTCGAGGTCGCCGACGAGAACGTCCCGATCATCGAGCTGAAGGAGGGACAGCGGTTGGAGTTCGAGGCCGACGCGGTCCTCGACACCGGCAAGGAGCACGCCAAACACCAGGGCGGCGTCTCCGTCGGTTACCGCCACCTCCAGCGCGTCACGGTCGAGGGCGACCGCGGCGAGTTCGACGACGACGAGCCGAACATCCTCCGCGGCGTCATCGAGACGCCGGACGGGGAGATCGAGCTCACGGACGAGTTCGACAACGACCTCTCGGAACGGTTCCCCGGGAAGGAGGTCGCGGTCGAGGACGTGCCGGGCGCGTTCGTCTTCCACATCGAGACGGACGGCTCGTTCGACGTCGAGGAACTGCTGCTCCGCGCGATCGACTCCATCGAGGAGCGCGCGGACGAACTACAGACGAAAGTCGCGGTATAAGGAAATGACGGCCCTTCGAACCAACCCCCTGACCGTCGCCCCCGTCGACAGCCGCGGTGCCGCCTCGATGGCCGAGGCGGCCGCCGCGGGGTCGGCGGACGGCGGGACCGAAAGTGGTTTGAAGGGAGCCGGAATACGAAGGAGTGCACGCAGGGATAGCCAAGTCAGGCCAACGGCGCAGCGTTCAGGGCGCTGTCCTGTAGAGGTCCGCAGGTTCAAATCCTGCTCCCTGCACTCCGTTTTCCACGAACTCTCCGTTCAGGAGGGACAGCTATGAGTAGCAAGACGAACCCGAAACTACAGAACCTCATCGCCGATCTGAAGTCGGTCTCGCGAGATTCCGGTGCCAACGTGTGGCAGGATGTCGCCGACCGATTAGAGAAGCCACGGCGCACGCACGCTGAGGTCAACCTGGGCCGCATCGAACGGTACGCTCAGGAAGACGAGACGGTCGTCGTCCCCGGCAAGGTGCTGGGCAGCGGTGTGCTCGAAACGAACGTCACCGTCGCCGCCGTCGACTTCTCCGGGACCGCCCGGACGAAGATCGATCAGGCCGGCGAAGCGGTGACGCTTGAACAGTACGTCGAACAGAACCCCGAAGGAAGCAACGTGAGGATCATCCGATGAGTCTCGCGAAGATAGACGCGGACGTCGTCGTCGACGCCCGCGACTGTATCCTCGGTCGCGTCTCCTCGGAGGTCGCCCAGCGCGCCCTCGCCGGGGAGACCGTCGCCGTCGTCAACGCCGAGCGCGCCGTCATCACCGGCAACGAGGAGGCGACGATGGAGACATACAACAAGCGCGCGGAGCTCGGCTCGGACAGCGGGCCGTACTACCCCAAGCGCCCCGACCGGATCTTCAAGCGCGCCATCCGCGGCATGCTGCCGTACAAGTCCGAGGACGGCCGCGAGGCCTTCTCGAACGTGCGCGTGTACGTCGGGAACCCCTACGAGCGCGACGAGGACGTCGAGAGCGTCGTCCTCGACGGCACCTCGCTCGACCGCCTCTCGAACATCAAATTCACGACGCTCGGATCGATCTCCGAGTCTCTGGGAGCCAACGTCACATGGTAACGAACACCTCAGGCAAGAAGAAGACGGCCGTCGCCCGCGCCACCGTGCGCGAGGGCGAGGGTCGCGTTCGCATCAACTCCCAGCCAGTCGAGCTGGTCGAACCGGAGCAGGCGCGGCTCAAGATGCTGGAGCCGTTCCGCATCGCCGGCGAGGACCTCCGCGACGGCGTCGACATCGACATCGACGTCGAGGGCGGCGGGTTCAGTGGCCAGGCCGACGCGGCGCGGACCGCCATCGCGCGCGGTCTCGTCCAGCACCTCGGCGACGCCGAGCTGCGGGACGCGTACATGAGCTTCGACCGCACCCTGCTGGTCAACGACGTGCGCCAGTCCGAACCCAAGAAGTGGGGCGGACCCGGCGCGCGCGCTCGCTACCAGAAGTCCTACCGCTGAGGTGATCCAGTCATGATGATCCCCGTCCGGTGTTTCACGTGCGGCAACGTCGTGGGTGAACACTGGGAAGAGTTCAAAGAGCGGGCTCGCGAGGGCGACGAAGATCCCGGCGAGGTGCTCGACGACCTCGGGGTCGACCGGCACTGCTGCCGGCGCATGCTGGTGAGCCACCGCGACCTCGTCGACGTCGTCTCACCGTACCAGTAACCCATGTCAGGACAGCGATACAACCGATACGAGAAGGCACGCATCCTCGGCGCGCGAGCGCTACAGGTGTCCTACGGGGCACCCGTGCTGATCGACACGGACCAGACGGAGCCGATCCTCGTCGCCGCGGAGGAGTACGACGCGGGCGCGCTCCCCTTCACGGTACGGAGGGAGAGCTGATGACGCGGATCACGAGCGTCTCGCTGCGTCGCGTGCTCGACTCGCGGGGCAACCCGACCGTCGAGGCCGACGTGCTCACCGAGTCCGGCGGCTTCGGCCGCGGTGCGGCCCCGAGCGGGGCCTCGACCGGCGAGTACGAGGCGATCGAACTGCCCGCGGGCGAGTCGATCGCGAAGGCCCGCGAACACGCGGTGCCGCGGCTCGAAGGCGTCTACGCGGGCGACCAGCGCGCCGTCGACAACGCGCTCCGCGCCGCCGACGGGACGGACGACTTCTCCGCCATCGGCGCGAACAGCGCCGTCGCCATCTCGATGGCGGCCGCGAAGGCCGCCGCCGACGTGCTCGGCGCGCCGTTATACCAGCACCTCGGCGGCGCGTTCCGCGGGGAGAACTTCCCCGTTCCGCTCGGCAACGTCGTCGGCGGCGGGGAACACGCCAAGGAGGCGACCCACATCCAGGAGTTCCTCGCCGCGCCGGTGGGGGCGCCGAGCGTCTCGGAGGCCGTCTTCGCGAACGCCGCGGTCCACGCGGCGGTCGCGGACGTGCTCGACGAGCGCGGCGTCCCCGCGGCGAAGGGCGACGAGGGCGCGTGGGCACCCCCGATCTCGGACGCGGAGGCGTTCGAGGTCGTCGACGAGGCGGTCGACCGCGTCGAGGACGAGGTCGGATTCGAGATCCGCTTCGGGCTCGACATGGCCGCCGCGGAGCTGTACGACGGCGACCGGGAGGCGTACGTGTACGGCGACGAGACGAAGTCGGCCGACGAGCAGATCGAGTACGTCGCCGGACTCGTCGACGAGTACGACCTCGCGTACGTCGAGGACCCGCTCGACGAGAACGACTACGAGGCGTTCGCGGAGCTGACCGACCGGGTCGGCGACCGGACGCTGATCTGCGGCGACGACCTGTTCGTCACCAACGTCGAGCGGCTTCGGGACGGGATCGACGCGGGCGCGGCCAACAGCATCCTGATCAAGCCGAACCAGATCGGGACGCTGTCGGACGCGTTCGACGCGGTCGAACTCGCCGCCCGCAACGGGTACGAGACGGTCATCTCGCACCGCTCGGGCGAGACCGAGGACACGACCATCGCACACCTCGCCGTGGCGACCGACGCCGGATACATCAAGACCGGTACGGTCGGCGGCGAGCGAACGGCCAAGCTGAACGAACTGGTCCGCATCGCGGACGACGCGGTATGACGGACCGACACCACGCATGAGCGAAGACAACGACGCGGTCGAACTCGACGACGACGCGGAGACCGAGGCGGTCGACGCGGCGGTCGAGGAGGAGGCCGACACGACCGAGGAACCGACCGCCGACGCGGCCGCCGAGGGGGCGTCCGCCGACGCCGAAACTGGGACCGCCGACGCCGAGAGCGCGGCCGCCGAAGAAACGACCGAGGAGGAGGAGGACGCCTCCCCGTTCGACGACGACGTCATGCCGGACGACGACGTCGACCTGCTGATCCCCGTCGAGGACTACCTCTCCGCCGGTGTCCACATCGGGACCCAGCAGAAGACGAAGGACATGGAGCGGTTCATCCACCGCGTCCGCGACGACGGGCTGTACGTCCTCGACGTGAGCCTGACTGACCAGCGGATCCGCACGGCCGCGGACTTCCTCTCGAACTACAACCCCGAGCAGATCCTCGTCACGTCCTCGCGGCAGTACGGCCGGTTCCCGGCCGAGAAGTTCGCGGACGCCATCGGTGCCCGCGCCCGGACCGGCCGGTTCATCCCGGGCACGCTGACGAACCCCGACTACGCCGGCTACATCGAGCCGGACGTCGTCGTGGTGACCGACCCGATCGGCGACGCGCAGGCCGTCAAGGAGGCCATCACCGTCGGCATCCCGGTCATCGCGATGTGTGACTCCAACAACCAGCTGTCGAACGTCGACCTCGTCATCCCGACGAACAACAAGGGTCGTCGCGCGCTGTCGGTCGTCTACTGGCTCCTCGCCAACGAGACGCTCGACCGCCGCGGCACCGACACCGTGTTCGCCCTCGAAGACTTCGAGGACGAGCTCTAACGCGGTCGCTTTTTGAGTTCTCGGTTCCGTTTCGGTCACCGCCCGGGAGCGACCGGTGTCTCGCCCGCGAGGGGACGCCGGGTTAGACGAGGTCCGGCGTGTAGGGGTACGCGTAGACCTCCCCGTCGTTCGCCCGCACGGTCGCGATGAGCACCAGGATGAGGTCCGCGATCCCGATGATCGGGAACAGCAGGAGCCCGATGAACACGAAGCTCAGGACCCCCGCGATCATGAGCGCGACGAAGACGACGATCTGGAAGTTCAGCGAGTTCTTCGCGTTCTGTTTGACGAGTTCGTCGTCGTCGTCCGCGAGGACCAGAAACAGGATCGGCCCGAGGAAGGAGGCGAAAAGCGCCGACGCGTGCGACAGCGCCGCGAGCGTCGTGTCGCCCTCGACGGTGTTGCTATCAGGTATTGACATAGCGGGAGAGCGGTTTCGGAGCTAACTCATAAGCTTTGGGACAACTGTTCGGCCGCGCTCAGTCGGCCGTCGACGACCCGTCGTCAGGCGCTTCCTCGGGCACGTCGTGGGTCCAGCGCGGCTCTATCTCGCGGTTCGCCAAGACGACGCGGTCGCCGGCGTCCGTGTCGATCCGCGTCTTCCGGAGTTCGATGGCGGCGACGGTGCCGGTCACGCCCTTCGCCTCGACGCGGTAGCCGACGTTGAAGTCGGGATCGCGGAGGAGGTAGACGCCGGCAACGGTGTCCTCGATCATCTCGGAGAGCGCGTACGAGACGCCGAGCGCGATGAAGCCGACCGCGGTGCCGAGGCTCGCCGCGATGTCGCCCATCCCCAGGACCTTCAGGAACGTGAGCGCGACGCCGAACCACAGGAAGATCGCCACGAGCGTGACGATGAGGTCGCCGACGAGCTCGCGGTCCCCGACGTACACCCGGTTGATCGACGACCGGAGGACCGCGAGGACGACCCTGACCGTCGCGTACGCCAGCGCGAGGAACACCAGTCCCGAGAGCAGCCGCGGGATGGCGACCGCCAACCCCTCGACGAAGTTCGTGAACGAGCGGGTCAGAAGCGACGGGAGCGCGGGCATGGCCCGCACGACGGCGGCCGCCGGTGAAAAACTGACGGGGAACGGGGTCGCCGTCCCGCGTCCGCTCCCCGCCGCGGCCGACCCCGCAAGCGCAACGCCTGTAAGCGCGGGGAGAGAGGTGTCTCGTATGACCGTTTGCGAAGCGCCGGGGAAGGTGTACCTCTTCGGCGAACACGCCGTCGTCTACGGCGAACCGGCCGTGCCGGCGGCCATCGAGCGGCGCGCCACGGTGACCGCCGAGCCCCGCGAGGACGACCACGTGCGCGTCGAGGCCGAGGACCTCTCCTTGGACGGGTTCACGGTGGAGTACTCCGGCGGCACCGGCGACCGCCCGGACGTGGACGTGCCGACCCCGCTCGTCGAGGCCGCGATGGGCTACGTCGACGCCGCGGTCGAGCAGGCGCGGGCGGCGGCCGACGCCCCCGACGCCGGCTTCGACATCACCGTCGAGAGCGACATCCCGCTCGGGGCGGGGCTGGGGTCGTCGGCGGCCGTGGTCGTGGCCGGCATCGACGCCGCGACCCGCGCGCTCGGCGAGCCGCTCGACCGCCGCGAACTCGCCGACCGGGCGTTCCGGGCCGAGTACGACGTTCAGGACGGGCAGGCCTCCCGCGCCGACACGTTCTGCTCGGCGATGGGCGGCGCGGTCCGCGTCGAGGGCGACGACTGCGAGCGGATCGGCGCGCCGAACCTCCCGTTCGTCGTCGGCTTCGACGGGGGCGCGGGCGACACGGGCGAGCTCGTCGCCGGCGTCCGCGAACTGCGGGCGGAACACGAGTTCGCCGCGGACACGGTGGCGTCCATCGGAGACCTCGTCCGGACGGGCGAGGGGCTGCTCGCCGAGGCCGACGCCGACGCGGAGCCGGAGCCGGCGCTGCTCGCGGAGCTGGGCGAGCTGATGGACTTCAACCACGGGCTGCTCGCGGCGCTCGGCGTCTCCGCCCGGTCGCTCGACGCGATGGTCTGGGCGGCGCGGGACGCGGGCGCACACGGCGCGAAGCTCACCGGCGCGGGCGGCGGCGGCTGCGTCGTCGCGCTCGACGAGAGCGACGCGAGCGAGACCGCCCTCTCCTTTACGCAGGGCTGTGAGGAGGCGTTCCGAGCCGAGCTGGCGACGGAGGGCGTTCGGGTGGTGGAGCCGTGACGGACGCCCGAGCGGGGTCGGATCCCCCCGTCGTTCTCAAGCTCGGCGGGAGCCTGATCACCAAGAAGGACCGCCCGGAGACGCTGGACGAGGCGTCGCTCGACGCCGCCTGCGACGCCGTCGCCGACGCGCTCGCGGCGGGCGACATCGACCGGCTCGTCGTCGTCCACGGCGGCGGGAGCTTCGGTCACCACCACGCCAGCGAGCACGGCGTGTCGACGACTGAGGGGACCCGCGACGCGGAGGCGGTGGCCGCGATCCACGGCGCGATGAAGCGGCTGAACGCGCGCGTGTTAGAGCGGCTCCGCGAGCGGGGCGTCCCCGCGGTCCCCGTCCACCCGCTGTCGCTCGCGGCGCGGGCCGACGGAGCGGACGGCGACCTCGACCTCCCGCTCGGGTCGACGGCGACGCTGCTCGGCGAGGGGTTCGTCCCCGTCCTCCACGGCGACGGCGTCGCGACCGCCGGCGACGGGGTCACGGTCGTCTCGGGCGACGAACTGGTCGTCGAACTCGCGACCGGACTGGGCGCACGCCGCGTCGGGGTCTGTTCGACGGTTCCCGGCGTGCTCGACTCCGACGGGGAGGTGATCCGCGAGATCGACGCGTTCGCGGCGGTCGCGGACGCGCTCGGCGCGAGCGACGCGACGGACGTCTCGGGCGGGATGGCAGCGAAAGTGCGGGAGCTGCTCGGGCTCGACGCGCCGGCGTACGTGTTCGGCGGCGAGGACCTGGTCCCGTTCCTGCGGGGCGAGGACGCCGGGACCCGGATCGACTGATCGGGTGACCCCGGGCGCGTCAGGAACGGCGGTCCGCCCGGGTACAGAACCCTTATTCGCGCCACGGCCCTCCCTGCCGGCATGAACGAATCGGACGTGCGGGAGCGGCTCGCAGACGTGCGGGACCCGGACCTCGGAGACGACATCGTCTCGCTCGGGTTAGTGAACGGCATCGACCTCGACGACGGGGCGGGGACGGTCCACGTGTCGCTGGCGCTCGGCGCGCCGTTCTCGCCGACGGAGTCGTCGATCGCCGACGACGTGCGGGACGCGCTCGACGACACGGGGCTCGACGTCGAGCTGTCGGCGTCGATCCCGGACGACCTCTCGGCGGACGAGCAGGTGCTGCCGGGCGTGAAGAACGTGATCGCGGTCGCCTCCGGGAAGGGGGGAGTCGGCAAGTCGACGACTGCGGTCAACCTCGCGGCCGGGCTCTCGGAGCTGGGCGCGCGCGTCGGCCTGTTCGACGCCGACGTGTACGGGCCGAACGTCCCGCGGATGGTGTCGGCCGAGCAGCGCCCGGAGACCGACGGCGAGACGATCGTCCCGCCCGAGCAGTTCGGCCTGAAGCTGATGAGCATGGACTTTCTCACGGGCGAGGACGACCCCGTCATCTGGCGCGGCCCGATGGTCCACAAGATCATCACGCAGCTCGTCGAGGACGTCGAGTGGGGCGAGCTGGACTACCTGATCATGGACCTCCCGCCGGGGACCGGCGACACTCAGCTCACGATCCTCCAGACGCTGCCGCTGACCGGGGCCGTGATCGTCACGACCCCGCAGGACGTCGCGCTCGACGACGCGACGAAGGGGCTCCGGATGTTCGGCAAACACGACACGAACGTCCTCGGCATCGCGGAGAACATGTCCGGGTTCAAGTGTCCCGACTGCGGCGGGTTCCACGAGATCTTCGGCTCCGGCGGCGGGAAGGCGCTCGCCGCCGACCACGACCTCCCCTACCTCGGCGGCGTCCCGCTCGACCCGTCCGTCCGGACCGGCGGCGACGACGGCGAGCCGATCGTCTTAGAGGACGGCGAGACCGCGGACGCGTTCAAGGTGATCGTCGAGAACGTCGCGGACAACGCCGGCGTGGTCCAGCGCCGGAAGGTGTCGCGGAGCCGATGACCGACGCGGACGACGGGCCGAGCGCCGCCGGGGGGAGCGACGCGGAAGGAACCGACGCGGAAGGGAGCGACGCCGACGGGGACGGTCCCGAGGACGGCCTCGCAGCCGCCGGCGTCGACCCGGTCGTCCCGGACGGCGTCGACGCGGGCGAGTTCGCGGACGACGAGGAGGTCCGGGCGTTCCTGCGCGAGGTCGCCGAGGACGTCCGCGGGGACAGCTCGGAGAGCAAGCAGCTCTCGGCGGTGCTGTACCGCGTGTCGGACCTGTACGACCCCGACGAGGAGACCTCGCCGGAGGAGATCTACCTCAACGTCCGCCACATCATGCGGATCAAAGCCGAGGGCGGACTGCGTCGCTGAGAGACCTCGGGGGATTCGCGGCGTCCCCCGACGTCCGAGTGCGACCGCCAGAGTGAGGCCCCCGGCGACCGACCGGCCGAACATGGACCTGACGACCGCGCTCGACGCCCGCGACGCGACCGTCTGCGTCGTCGGCGCGGGCGGCAAGAAGTCGACGCTGTTCGCGCTCGCCGACCGGCTGGACCGGGCGGTGGTGACGGCGAGCGTCCGGATACCGATCTTCGACGACCGGGTTGCCGCGGTGCGGGTGACGGAGGACCCGGTGGCCGCGATCGAGGAGGCCGGAGACGGCGACTGGCCGCTCGGGCTGGTCCCGGAGCGCGACCGGTCGGACCGCTACCTCGGATACGAGGCGGAGACCGTCTCCGAGATCGCCGACGCCGCCCCGGGCGCGACGCTCGTGAAGGCGGACGGCGCGCGCCTCCGGGAGTTCAAAGCGCCGGGCGACCACGAGCCGCAGATCCCGTCGGCCGCGGACGTGGTCGCCCCGATCGCGAGCGCGCACGTCGTCGGCGAACCGCTCACCGAGGACCTCGTCCACCGACCGGAGGAGGTCGCGGCGATCACGGGCCGCGAGATCGGGTCGGAGATCCGTCCCGCGGATGTCGCGACCGTGCTCGCCAGCCCGGCGGGCGGGCTGAAGGGCGTCCCGAGCGACGCGACGGCGATCCCGGTCGTGAACAAGGTCGACGACGAGGCGGACGCGGTCGCGGCCCGGAAGATCGCGGGAGAGATCACGTTCCGCGCGAACGTGCCGCGCGTCCTCCTCACGCGCCTGATCGCGGACGATCCGGTCGTCGAGATCGTCGAGTAGCGGGCTACGTGGACTCCTCCGGGAGATCCTCGAACGACCGCCAGAGCGCCCGGTACAGCGTCCACGCGTCGACGCCGTCGAGCGCGGTGAGGGCGGCGAGCGCGGCGTCGGCGTCGCCGTCGGTCGGGTCGGACTCGGTCGCTCCCGCCGTCTCGACGGCCGCGTCGATCGCGTCGACCACGTCGTCGAACGCGTTGTCCCGGAACGCCTCCTCGCGCTCGCGCCGCTCCCGGTCCGGATACTCGCCGAGGTACCGGCGGAAGTACCACCGGACGATCCACTGGGCGTCCCGCCGCCCGTACTCGTCGCCCGCGAACGCCCTCGGGACCGTCTCGACGTGCTGGCGCTCCACGTCGTACAGGGGCTCCCGCTCCGCGTACTCGCGGGCGCGGTCGCGGACCGTCGACTCGCTCAGATCCATCGGCCCCCGGTACGACGGCGGCCGGGATGAACGTTCGTCTCGGCGGGGCCGCCCGCGTCGGGGTCCGGGGGCCCCGCTCGACGGCCTCGGTTCCGAGCGGGACGGACCACCGGTACACTCATGGAGTCCACGACGGATCGTGCGGTATGTGCCCACAGGAGGGCGGTGAGACCGATGTCCAGTGAACCGGGGGACGCGACGAAGACGATCTGTCCGTACTGCGGCGTGGGATGCGGGATCCGCGTACTGGAGGGGGACGACCCGGGCGAGATGCGGTTCATGCCGTGGGGCGACGCGCCGGTGAACGAGGGGAGCGTCTGTATCAAGGGCGGCGCGGCGACGCAGGTCGTCGACCACGAGGACCGACTGACCGAGCCGCTGATCAAGGAGGACAGCGAGGAGCGAAGCTCCTCTGGCAGCCGGACGCAGTCCGGCGACGGCGAGTTCCGCGAGGCGACGTGGGACGAGGCGCTGACGAGGGTCGTCGACGAGATGGAGGGAATCCGCGAGGATCACGGCCCCGACGGGATGGGATTCTTCGGCTCCTCGAAGACGTTCAACGAGGAGAACTACCTCATCCAGAAGCTGGCGCGACGGTACGGAACCAATCAGGTCGACAACTGCACGCGGATGTGTCACGCCTCCACCGTCTGGGCGCTGCGGACCAGCCTCGGGATGGGCGCGATGACGAACAGCATGGCCGACCTGGAGGATTCCGCGGACGTGCTGTGGATCCAGGGCGCGAACCCGGGCGAGCAGCACCCGATCGCCAACAGCCAGTACTTCCGGCAGGCCGTTCTGGAGGGGGCGACCGTCATTCAGGTCGACCCGCACGCGAACAAGACCACCCGGTCGTTCGAGACCGACGACACCGACCGGCACATACACCTCCAGTTGAAGCCCGGCACCGACATCCCCCTCCTGAACGTCGTCCTCAAGACGATACTGGAGCGCCACGAGGCGGAGCCGGACGCGGGCTGGATCGACGAGGCGTTCGTCGAAGCGCGCACCGAGGGGATCGACCACCTGAGGGAGACCCTCGCGGACTTCGACAGGGAGGCGGCCGCCGAGGAGTGCGGCGTGCCGCTGGCCGACATCGAACTCGCCGCCGAGAAGTACGCGATGGCCAACGACGCCGCGGTCTTCACCGGGATGGGGATGAGCCAGCACACCTGCGGCGTCGACAACGTCCAAAACGAGATCAACCTCGCGCTGGTCACGGGGAACCTCGGTCGCCCGGGAACCGGGGTCAACCCCCTGCGCGGGCAGAACAACGTTCAGGGGACCTGCGACGTGGGCGCGATGCCGAACGTCCTCCCGGGGTACCAGCTCGTCGACGACGACGAGGCCCGCGAGTCAGTCGAGGACGTGTGGGGCTTCGAGATACCGTCCGAGCCGGGGCTGACGAACGTCGAGATCTCCCACGCCATCGGCGACACCGTCCACGGGCTCTACGTCATGGGCGAGAACCCGATCATGAGCGAGCCGGACGGGAACCGGACGGAAGAGCGGTTCCGCGAGGAACTGGACTTCATGGTGGTTCAGGACATCTTCATGACCGAGACCGCCAAGCTCGCGGACGTGGTCCTCCCCGCGACGACGTGGGCCGAGCGCGACGGCACCGTCACCAACACCGACCGCCGCGTCCAGCGCATGCGCGGCGTCCACAAGGTCCACGAGAACACGCGCCACGATCTCGACATCCTCTGTGAGGTCGGGACGCGGCTGTTCGACGGGGACGAGTTCGCCTTCGACGGCCCAGAGGACGTGTTCGAGGAGCTGCGCGAGGTCTGCCCGATCATGCACGGGATGACCTACGACGCGCTCGGCGAGACGGGGATCCACTGGCCCTGCTACGAGGAGGGCGACGAGGGCGACTCGTACCTCTACGAGGACTCCTTCGAGACCGAGAACGGGCTCGGCCGCATCGAGGGCGTCGTCCATCAGGAGCCGAAAGAGGTCCCGGACGAGGAGTACCCGCTCGTGTTGACCACGGCGCGGCTCGAAGAGCACTACAACACCGGGACGATGAGCCGGCGCTCGCCCACGCTCTCGAAACAGCACCCGGAGAACTTCGTCGACGTCCACCCGAACGACGCCGAGCGGTACGGCATCGAGGACGGCGACCACGTGAACCTCAAGTCACGGCGCGGGGAGATCACGGTCCGCGCCGACGTCACCGAGGACATCAAGGAGGGCGTCGTCTGGACCACGCCGCACTTCGCGGCCGCCTCCGCGAACCACCTCACCAACGACGTGCTCGACGAGCGCTCGAAGATCCCCGAGTACAAGGCCGCGTCGGCCGAGATCGAGGTCGACATCGAGCCCGCGGGCGACGCGGCGGCGTCGGCGGACGACTGAGGCGTCGCCCGGTTTTCGCGCCCGGACGGGAGTCCGGATCAGTCGTCGCCGGCCGCGGTCTCGGCGTCGTCGACCCCGCCGTCGGCCGCCGTTTCGCCGGCGTCGGTCGCGGCGGCGTCCGCGTTCGCGTCGGTGTTCGCGGTCGCGGTCTCGACCGCGTCGTCTCCGTCCGAGTCGACTTCGACCGCGTCGTAGTCGGCCGGCTCGCCCGCAGCCGGTTCGTCTTCGGCGTCGTCCGCGGTGTCGGCGTCAATTTCGGCGTCGTCCGCGGTGTCGGCGTCGTCGTCCGCGTCCGTGGCGTCCGGACCGAACTCGAACCCGGTTCCGGCGGCCGCCTCCGACGGTCCGTCGAGGTCGGCTTCGGCGTCCTCGGCGTCGGCCGCGTCCGCGACCGCCGACTCGGCGGCCGCCGCCTCGCGCGCCTCGAACTCGTCGGCGAGCGCGCGGAGTTCGTCGGCGCGCGTCGACAGCGACTCGGCGCTCGTCGATATCTGGCCGATCGCGGCCGTCTGCTCCTCGGCGGCCGCGGAGACGTTCTGCGCCTCGCTCGCCGTCTCGACGCTCACCTCGGCGACCTCGTCGATCATCGAGACGGCCTCCTGCGTCGACTCCGCCTGCTGGTCGGTGGCGTCGTTGATCGACTGGATCCCGGCGTTGGCGTCCTCCACGTCCTCGACGATCGATTCGAGGGTGCCGACGGTCTCCTCGACGACCTCCCGGCCGGCCTCGACGTCGTCCTCCATCGAGAACAGGCCGTCCGCGACCGACTCGGTGGAGCCCTCGACGCCCGCGATCAGCTCCTCGACCTCGGTGGTCGCCTCCGCGGTCTCCTCCGCGAGGTCCTTCACCTCGCGGGCGACGACCGCGAACCCCTCGCCGGCCTCGCCCGCGCGCGCGGCCTCGATCGAGGCGTTCAGCGCGAGGATGTTCGTCTGCTCGGCGATGTCGTCGATGAGCTCGACCACCTCGCCGATGCGCTCGACCTCGTCGCGCAGGTCGCGCATCTCGTCGACGGTCCGGCCGACCTCGTCGTCGATCCGGTCCATGCGCTCGATCGCCGCGCCGGCCTCCTCGCGGCCCGCCTCGCCGGCCTCGGCGGTCGCGGCAGACCGCTCCGCCAGCTCGTCCGTCGAGGAGGCGATCTCCTCGACCGTGGCCGAGAGGTCGTCGAGTTCGGCGGCCGCGGTCGAGAGCGTCTCCTCCTGCCGTTCCGTGCCGACCGATATCTCCTCGACGCTCTCGGCGACGCCGACGCTGGTGGACTCGACCTCCGCGGCGGAGTCCGTCACCTCCGCGCTGCGCTCGTCGACCGTCTCGGCGGCGTCCTGAATGGCGACGACGAGCGCCTCCAGCCGGTCGAGCGTCTCGTTGAGCGACTCGGCGATGGCCGTCATCGCCTCGCTCTCGCTCTCCGGGTCGAGCCGGCGGGTGAGGTCGCCCTCGGCGACCGCGTCGATCGTCGCCTCGTACTCGTCGGCCTTCGTCTCCAGGTGCGCCGAGAGCGCCTCCGCCTCCTCGCGGGCCGCGGCGGCCTCGTCGGCGGACTCCTCGACCGCGGCGATCTGCTCGCGCATCGTCTCGCGGATGCGGTCGAACAGCGCCGAGAGCTGCCCGAACTCGTCGGCGCGCTCGCGGTCGATCTCGACGTCGAAATCGCCGGCCTCGATCGCCTCCGCGTACCCGCGCAAGTCGTCGACGGAGCCGTTCACGTCGCGGACGACGAACGCGCCCACGGCGAGCAGACCGACGATAGAGATGCCGATCAGGACCAAGACGGTCCGCGTCACGTCGCCGACCGTGCCGTACACCGAGCGCTGCGGGGCCGCGACGACGACCGCCCACGACTTCCCCTCGACCGGCGCGGTCGCCGTGGCGAGGTCGGAGCCGTCTACGACCGTCTGCTCGGCGTTCGAGACGTCGGTCGTCGTCGACTCCGTCACGTCGCTCCGGAGGTGCGACAGCTCCTCGATCAGGAAGTAGTCGCGCAAGATCGCGTCGCTGTTCGACGCCAGCGCGACCTGTCCGGTGGCGGTGGAGACGACCTGCATGTTGCCGCCGTCCACCGGGGCGGTCAGGAGCGAACCGCGCTCCGACAGGTCGACCGTGATCACGATCGCCTTGCCGGGCACGTTGTTGATCGGGCTGACGAACCCGAGGTGATTCTCGCCGTCGGCCTTGTACGGCTCGAAGGATCGCACCTCGTTGGCGTGCGCGAACGCCGCCGGCCCGACCGCCCACGGCCGCTCCTCCTCGGAGAACGTCGTCCCCTCCGTCATGGGCGAGGTGCTCACGGCGACCTCGTTGGTCACCATGTTGTAGTAGTGGACGTCGACCACGTACTCGGGGAGCATGTCTGCGTTCTGCCGGAGTTCGTCGCGTATCCGTCCATCGCTCGACGACTGGACGCCGGAGGCCGACGAGACCCGGTTCGTGTACCCGTTCATCTCGCTGAGGAAGCCGTTGATCCCCTCGGCCTCCCGTTCGGCGGCGCTCGTCATCGTCTCTCGCGCGTCGGACTCGACGCTCGCCTGAACCTGATCGACGGCGAGCGCGCCCGTGCCGAGCAACACCGTCGACACGACGATGACCGCCGCCGCGATCTTGAAGAGGTACCGGCCGCGCAGTCGATGAGAGAGACGCCGGAGGATGCCGTCTCGGTCGTCAGCGGACATGATTCGCAGTTTTCACTATCACTAATAAACGTCGGTGGCAAGATATCAGTCGTGATAGCTCGCGGGACAGACGCCGACCGAGCGTCACGTTCGACGAGTGGTTTCGGGGTCGAACTGGACGTTCGAAGAGGCGCGTCGCGGTGCCGGCGGGAGTGGGCCGCGGTCCCGTCGGGATCGGGGGCGACCGCCCCATTCGAAACCACTATCCCCGATCCGGCGGATCGTTCGGTATGGACTGGCCACACGACCCCGACGGCGAGCAGGGGAGCGAGGGCATGCGGCAGTACGGCCACGCCGTGCTCGCGAAGAAGATCGACGAGGAGGAGGACTTCCCGCTCACGGCGGCGGAGTACGTCGAGCAGTACGGCGACCACCCGATCCGGATCGACTACGAGACGGTCGTCTCGGTCGAGGAGATCTTCGAGAACGTCGAGCAGGAGGAGTTCGCTGACTTCGTCGAGTTCCACCAGGAACTCGGCCGCGCGATGCGCGAGAACGGCTACTGGTTCTACGAGGGCGCGGAGCAGTTCGTCGACGGCAGCGCCTGACTACGAAGTTGCCTTTTAAGCTGCGGTAGTTCGTGAATTCGCGGTCGATCAGGCGGACATCTCTGATCTGACCGAGACAGTCGAATCCCCGGTCGCTCGGCTGTACGTTGCGGTGATTGCTGTTTATAGATCACCGACCGATACGAACACCGCCGAAGCCCCAGTCGCGAAGCGGGCGCACGCTCGGGGCGCTCCTCACTCGGTCGCTCCGCTTCCTCGTTGCGGTGCTGCCGTCGCCTGCGCCCGCTTCGCGACTGCCCCTTCGAATCCCGCCCCCGCCCCGCACAGCACCTCGGGCCTCCCCAGCCTCGCGGCTCGCGCTCTCCGAGCGCTCGCCGCGTCCCTCGCGCGTGCGACTCGCGGCCTTCGGCCGCTCGTCGGCACGCGCCACCGCAATTCAGATCGGAATATGATCGGCGGCCGACCACCCGACCGGTTTAAGAACGCCGAGGGCGAGCGACTCCGCATGGACACAGAGCGGATCGCGGTGCTGGCCCACGAGAAGTTCCCCGACCGCGCGAAGACGGCGCTCGGCGTGATGCGCTACGGCGACCAAGAGGTTCGGGCGGTCCTCGACCGCGACCGCGCCGGCGGCCGCGTTCGCGACCACGTCCCGGACGTGGCGGACGCGCCGATCGTCGAGTCGTTCGCGGACGCGCACGCGGCCGCGGACGGCGATCTGGACGCCTTATATATCGGGATCGCGCCGATCGGCGGCGGCTTCGACGAGTCGTGGCGGTCGGACGTCGAGGCGGCGATCGAGGCCGGCTGCGACGTGGTGAGCGGCCTCCACTACTTCCTGAACGAGGACGAGGAGTTCGCGGCGCTGGCCGACGAACACGGCGTCGACCTCGTCGACGTCCGGCGGCCGGACGACGATCTGACGGTGGCCACCGGAGCCTCGGCCGACGTGGACGCCGACGTGCTGCTCACCGTGGGGACCGACTGCTCGGTCGGCAAGATGACCGCCTCGCTGGAGATCGTCGCGGCCGCCCGCGAGCGGGGGATCGACGCCGCCTTCGTCCCGACGGGCCAGACCGGGATCATGATCGCCGGGTGGGGGAACCCGATCGACCGCGTCGTCTCCGACTTCGCCGCGGGCGCGGTCGAGGAGATGCTCGTCGCGGTCGGCGACGACCACGACCTGCTCGTCGTCGAGGGGCAGGGAAGCATCGTCCACCCCGCATACTCGGCGGTCACCTGCGGCATCCTCCACGGCGCGATGCCGGACGGGCTCGTCCTCTGTCACGCCGCGGGCCGGGAGGTCGTCCACGGTTACGAGTCGTTCGACCTCCCGCCGATCGCGGAGTACGTCGACCTCTACGAGGGGCTGGCGAACCCCGTCCACGAGACCGCGGTCGTCGCCGGCGCGGTCAACACGAAGGACGTGGCCGACGACGAGGCGGCCGCGGACGCGGTCGCCGCGGTCGCCGAGGCGGCGGGCGTGCCCGCGGCCGACCCGGTGCGCCACGGCGCGGACGAAATCGTCGACGCCGCGCTCGACGCTGGACTCGGCGTGGACGAGGACGGGAACGAGGACGACGAGGAGGCGGCCGACGAATGAGCCTCGACGCCGAGTTCGAGCGGGTGTCCATGCCCTTGGAGAACCCGTTCACGATCTCGCGGGGGACCCAGACGGCGGCCGAGAACGTGGTCGTCCGGGTGACCGACGAGGCGGGGATGACCGGCGTCGGCGGCGCGGCCCCCTCGTCGCACTACGGCGAGACGGCCGACACGGTCGAAGCGGTCATGCCGGACCTGCTCGACGCGGTCGAGCGCGTCGGCGACCCCCACGCGCTCCACGCGATCGAGTCCGAACTGCGCGCGGTCGTCGAGGGGAACCCCGCCGCCCGCTGTGCCGTCTCGATCGCGGTCCACGACCTCGCGGCGAAGCGGCTCGGCGTCCCCCTCCACCGCCTGTGGGGGCTCGATCCGAGCGACGCGCCGAAGACGTCGTTCACGATCGGACTCGACGACACCGACCGCGTGCGGGAGAAGGCCGCCGACGCCGTCGAGGCCGGCCACTCGGTGCTGAAGATCAAGCTCGGCACCGTCCGCGACCGGGAACTGGTCGACGCGGTCCGCGAGGCCGCGCCCGACGCCCGCCTCCGCGTCGACGCGAACGAGGCGTGGACGCCGAAGGAGGCGGTGCGGAAGGCCGAGTGGCTCGCCGACCGCGACGTGGAGTTCGTCGAGCAGCCCGTTCCGGCGGAGAACCCCGAGGGCCTCCGGTACGTCTACGAGCGCTCCGAACTGCCCGTCGCCGCCGACGAGTCCTGCGTCACCGCCGCGGACGTGCCCGCGATCGCCGACCGCTGTGACATCGCGAACCTGAAGCTGATGAAGACGGGTGGCCTGCTGGAGGCGCGCCGCGCGATCGCCGCCGCGCGGGCGCACGGCCTCGAAGTGATGTGCGGCTGTATGGTCGAGTCGAACGCCTCCATCGCGGCCGCCGCGCAGCTCGCGCCGCTCTTAGATTACGCCGACCTCGACGGGTCGCTGCTGCTCGCCGAGGACCCGTACGCTGGGATCAACCTGTCGGACGGCGAGATACGGCTCGCCGAGCAAGACCGCGCGGGGACCGGCGCGCGGCCGGCGGAGGAGTGAAACGGGGACGGCAAACGGTCGCTGCGGACGATCGGCGTCAGTTCCGCTTCTCGTCGGCCTCGGACTCCGATTCCTCTAACTCGACGTCGAGCTCCTCGTCGAGGTTCGCCTCGGCGTCACCGTCGAGGTCGGCTTCCAGATCGTCCGCGTTCATCTCGCTCTCGATGTCCTCCAGCTCGGCGTCTATCTCCTCGTTGGTCGCGCCGCCGTCGCCGTTCGCCGGCTCCCCCTTCCCGAGTTCGCCCTTGAGCGTCTCCAGTTCGGCGTCGACCTCGCTGTTCGTCGAGAGCCCCTCTAACTCGCGGTCGATGCTGTCCTTGTCCGAGAGCGCGTCCTCGAACGCGCCGGAGTCCTCCAGCTCGTCCATCGCCTCCGCGCGCGCCTCCATCTCCTCGGTGCGCTCCTCGGCGCGCTCGATGGAGCGGCTCACGTCCTCCATCTCGTCGCCCACGCCGGTCATCGCCTCGGAGACGCGCGAGGAGGCCTCGGCGGCCTCGTAGCGGGCCTTCATCGTCTCCTTCTTCGTGCGGAACTCCTCGATGCGGTTCTGGAGCTTGTTCTTCTTCTCGACGAGCTGGTCCTGCGTGTCGTTGAGGTCCGCGATCTGTCCTTCCAGCTCCTCGATCTGGCTCATCTTCGACTTCTTCTTTTCGAGCGCCTTCCGCGCGAGGTCGTCGCGGTCCTGCTGGACCGCCTCGCGGGCCTGCCGGTTGTGCTTCTCGACGTTCTCTTCGAGCTTGCGCTTTTGAATCTCCAGCCGCTTCTTCTGGGTCGTCAGGTCCGCGATCCCCTGTTTGACGTCCTGGAGTTCGTCGCGCATCTGCTCGTACGAGTAGTCGAGCGACTCGGTCGGGTCCTCGGCCCGATTGAGGAGGGCGTTCACCTTCGAGCGGATGACGTAGGAGGCGCGAGAGAGGATTCCCATATCACCGTGTACGCGTTCCACCCGTTAAAACCTCATGCGGTTCGCGACCGTGAGACGCACTCCGCGGCCGGGAGACGCGGGTCGCGGGAGGGGCACGGCGCGCGCCGAGGACGGGGATCCGGCGGAACGACGCGCGGGCCCCGCGGACAGGGCTCTCCGTGGCGGCGCGTACCTGAACACTTATTCGGCGGGTCGATGTAGCCCGGCGCATGGACATCGGCGTCTTGACCGTTCCCCTCGGCGGCGAACCGATCGACGACGCGGCCGCGTACCTCGCCGGGCTCGGCGTCGACGCCGTCGAACTCGGCGTCGGCGGGTGGCCCGGACAGGACCACGTCGACCGCGAGCGGCTCCTTGACGACGAGGCGGCGCGGCAGGAACTCCGGGGAGTTCTCGACGACCACGGGCTCCGGATCTCCGCGCTCGCGACGCACAACAACCCGCTTCACCCCGACGAGGAGCGGGCCGCGACGGCGGACCGCGAACTGCGCGAGGCGATCGGACTGGCCGACCTGCTCGGCGTCGACACGGTGACGTGCTTCTCGGGACTCCCCGCGGGCGCGCCGGGCGACTCGACGCCGAACTGGGTCACGGCCCCGTGGCCGAGCGAACACGCCGACGCGCTCGACTACCAGTGGGACGAGGTCGCGGTCCCGTACTGGTCGGACCTCGCCGAACACGCCGCGCACCACGGCGTCGACGTGGCTATCGAGATGCACCCGAACATGCTCGTGTACGAGCCGACCGGCATGCTCGCGCTCCGGGAGGCGACGAACGAGCGGATCGGCGCGAACTTCGACCCGTCGCACCTCTACTGGCAGGGGATCGACGTGCCCGAGGCGATCCGCTTCCTCGGCGAGCGCGACGCGATCCACCACGTCCACGCCAAGGACACGAGGGTGTACGAGTCCAACTCGCGGGTGAAGGGCGTCCTCGACACGACGGGGTACGCCGACGAGGCGGACCGCTCGTGGCTGTTCCGCTCGATCGGCTACGGTCACGGGGAGGACCACTGGAAGGACGTGGTCTCGACGCTCCGGATGGTCGGCTACGAGGGCGCGCTGTCGATCGAACACGAGGACTCGCTCACCTCCTCGCGCGAGGGGTTGGAGAAGGCGGTCGACGTGTTGGACCGAGCCGTCTTCGAGACCGAACCGGGCGACGCGTACTGGGCTGAGTGAGGCGGCGGCGACCAACAGATCCACGACATGACACATGAAACACAGAAGGTCGGCGTGCTGGGGTATCGATTCATGGGAAGAGCGCACGCGAACGCGCTCGCGCGCCTCCCGATGTTCTTCCCGGACGCCCCCGAGGTCGAGCGGCACACGCTCGTCGGGCGCGACGAAAACGCCCTCGCAGAGGCGGCCGACCGGTTCGGCTTCGCGCACACCGCGACCGACTGGGAGGCGGCGATAGACGCGGTGGACGTCTTCTACAACCTCGGCCCGAACCACGTCCACGCGGAGCCGTCGATCGCGGCCCTCGAAGCGGGGGTCCCCGTCCTCTGTGAGAAGCCGCTCGCGCCGACGCTGGAGGAGGCCGCGGCGATGCGCGACGCCGCGGCCGCGACCGGCGCGACCGCCGGCACCGCGTTCAACTACCGGTTCGTCCCCGCGATCCGGTACGCGAAGGGACTGATCGAGGACGGCGAACTCGGCGAGATACGACAGGTCCGCGGGCGCTACCTCCAGGACTGGCTCGTCGACCCGGAGGCCCCGTGGGCGTGGCGGATGGACGCCGACATGGCCGGATCGGGCGCGCTCGGCGACCTCGGCGCGCACACGATCGACCTCGCGAACTTCCTCGTGGGCGAGGCGGTCGGGGGGATCGACCGCGTCTCCGGGCAGTTGACGACGTTCGTCGACGAGCGCCCGGTGTACGCCGACGACGACGCGGCGGGCGAAGCCGACGCCGAGGTCGCGGAGTACCGCGACGTGACCGTCGACGACGCCTACAGCGCGCAGGTCGCCTACGAGTCGGGCGCGACCGGGACCTTCGAGGCCACGCGGGTCGCCGAGGGGCACAAGAACGACCACACGATCGCGGTCCACGGCTCGAAGGGGAGCGTGAAGTTCTCCTTGGAGCGCCTCAACGAACTGGAGGTGCTCCGCGAGGGGAACCGCGGCTACGAGACGGTGTTAGTCACCGAGGAGACGGACCCGTACGTGGACCGCTGGTGGCCCCCCGGCCACGTGATCGGGTGGGAGCACACGTTCGTCCACGAGAGCTACGAGTACCTCTCGGCGGTCGCGGAAGGCGGGTCGTTCGAGCCGTCGTTCGCTGACGGGTACGAGGTCCAGAAGGTACTCGCGGCGATCGAGCGGGCCGACGAGCGCGGCGAGTGGGTCGAAGTCTAATTCCCAGTTCTCCCGGATCTGTCGAGATCAGCCGGAACTGATACGAACGTCGTATTAGATATGTAGGGCGGACACAATACCTGGTGACCTTCTCTTCGGGCGTGACTTCATTCAGTCGTCGGTCGAGAGGTACCGATCGATCAAGTACCCGATCCCACCTACTGCCATGAGCGTTTGTACGACGCCGAATCCGGGCGCTTCGTCAGCGGCCACTCCGCCTTGATCCGTGACTGCGTCGCCTTCCGAGGTTTCAGTACCCGTCCCGTTAACTTCCTCAGTTGGTTCTTCGGTTACGACGACGGAGTCTTCGATAGCCGTCCCGTTTATACGCAGGGTGAATTCTCCGGTCTCTTCGAAGACCGTCTCCAGTTCAACGGTTTCTGCGCTTTTTGAATCCACCTGAACCTCTGTTGTCTCAATTTCGGTCGTCTCACCTTCGGGTCCGTCGACCGCGAAGGAGACCGTCGTCGATGACTCGACGCCGGTTGCGTTTTCTACGGTCACGCGTGCGGTCACGGTGTCTCCGACATATGCCTCGCTATCGGATTCTGTGAGCGTCACGTGGAGTAGCTCAAACTCATCTTCGATCCGTTCTTTGTGGAACTCGGCTGCCTCCGACCTGTATTCCCAAGCTGGAGAGTGAGGTTGTCCCTCAAACGTTCTGAACGTGGCAGGGACATCGAGGTGGTCGTAAATTTTTCGGCTGGTCTCGAACCGGTCGTCAACTTGTAACGTCCCGAAAAATTCCTCGACTACTTGATCCATCTCGTCGTCACCTTTGAACCGTTTGCGAACGTAATTATCAGGGTCCTCGGGGTCCTGATCTTTACCGCCGATCCACCGGAACTGCTCGATGTCCATCCACGCCTCTTCGTTGAATGCCTCGCCGGTGAGTTCTTCCAAATTTCCGGCTCCGATCGGCCATGGGACGGTTGTTCGGTCGGGATCGCCATGAACCGGGAGGTCATCGGTGAGCCCAGTAAATGGGAGGAAGGCATACCCATTCGCACCGGAAGAGTATGCGTTGATGTGTTCCGGATGAAGTGGAGCGATTCTTTCGATAAAATCACCAGCAGACGACGCTCCATCGTAATGGATTCCATCCGCAATTGTATAGCTGCCAGCGTTCAGTCGGGATTTGGCGTCCTCGATCATCGCGATGAACTGTAGGTCGACGCGCTCACGTCGAGGGTCGGTGATCTCCAATTCCGGGGCTAAGGTCAACTCCTGTGGTTCCAAGCCGAGGTGTCCGCGTGTCAATGTGAGGGGAACACTCAGTACGGGGCAATTCATCGCATCTGCAATGCGTCCCGTGATGCCGCGATCAGGGTCTTGGGCCCCCGCAACTCGTTCTTCAAAGTCACCCCATGGATACGTTGTAACCACCAACGGTCGCACTTTGGAGTCGTTTAGAGACTCTTCAACAGAGCGGAAAGACGGCGTATAGAGGAAATACGGAGAGTGGAACCCGGCGTCGGGGTCTGCTTCGATCTTTTGAACCCCCGGCTCGGTTCCGTAACTGTTCACACCGGTTTCAGCGCCGTCAACTGCCTCAGTAGCGTGAACTTCTTCAGCCAGAGTTCGTCCACTGAATCCGATGATGCCGGCTGTAGAAACCCCCGCTGTCTGGAGTATTCGCCGCCGCCTCGCTTCGATTTGCTGTGAATCCATTGGTGTCAGAGTTATCCGAAAACGGAGTCAGACGCCGACGCCGCCGCCCGGCGTGCTGCCGCCGTTCTCCTCGCTCCACTCGTCGATCGCGGAGTCCTCGCCGTCGTAGCTGCCGAGCGTCTCGCGGGTGTCGAACGCAACCGGCTCCCAGACCACGTCGAAGTTCTCGTTGCCGGTGGCGTTGGGGACGGGGACCCGATCGCCCGGCCGGACCACGCCGTCGCCGGGCCACGCGCCGAACTGGACGTTCCCGTCCGGGTCCTCGCCGCGGACGTACAGCTCCTCGGCGGGGACCGGGTCGGGACCGATCGCGACGACGACGAGTTCGCCGTCCTCCTGTTGGGCCTCGAACTCGGCGTCCGGCGGGGCGACGCCGTCGATGAGCCCGAACACCGCCGCGCCGACGATCGCCAGCAGCAACACGACGATCCCAACGAGCAGCCCCGTCCCCGCCAGCGGGGTGAACCCTCGCTCGTCGTCTCGGAACGCAGCCATTCGACCGTCAGTCAGACGGCACCGGTATAAGGGTTTACGCGCCGCGTATCAGCGCTGATAAGTTTGGGCGCGTCGGGAGCGGGATCCCCGTGGAGCGGGCCGGGGCCACCGGAGCGGGACCGACGCTCCGGGACCGAACCGGAAGCGGGTTATTCCGCGCGACCCAACGCCGACCGTGACGTCTCGGACAGGCGGTTCGACGGGCGGTCGCCCGCGCGGGCTGCGCGGCATCGCGCGCACGTGGGCCGAGGTGCTCGTTCGGCCGCGGCGAGCGTTCGCAAACTCGATCACGCCCGGCGATCAGGCCCCGGCACTGACGTTCGCGGTCGCGGTCGTCGCGGCGTTCGCGTTCGGCCTGATCGCGACCGACCCCGGCGCGGTGCCGGCCGTCGTCCCCTCGTCGCGGGCGCTGTCCGGACTGGTGGTCTTCGTCGTCGCGGTCGTGATCGGGACCCCCGTCGGCCTCCACCTGACCGGCGCGGTCGCGACGGTGTCGGTCGTGGTCGCGAGCCTCGAACTCGCGGACGGGATCGGGTTCCGCGACCGCGGCGGCGTGAGCGAGACGGTTCAGGCCGTCGCGTACGCCAGTTCGCCGATGGCGCTCGCGGGACCGGCGATACCCGAGCTCAGGGTCGTCTGCGGCGCGTACGCGGCGGTGCTGCTGTTCGTCGGGCTCCGCTCGGTTCACGGGCTGGGGGCGCTCCGGACGGCTGTCGCCGCGCTCCCGCCGGCCGCGCTCGGCTACGGCGTGGGGTACCGCGTCGTGGCGGCGGCGCGGACGCTTTTCGCCGCGTGAGCCGCCGACGGCCCGCGCCGCCGCCAGCGGGCTTTCGACAACCGTTTTAGGCCCGAGACTCTCGGTGTATTCAAATGGGATCCTGTATCATTTGTGGCACCGACATCGGGGGCGGTCGCGTCTGCGACTCGCACCAGGAAGACGTCGTGTTCGACTTCCGCGGCGACTCCCCGAACGGTCTCGTCCCGAGCCGGTTCTACCGTGGCGTCGTCGACGGGTACGCCGAGTTCGGCGTGTTCGTCGACCTCGCGCCGGGCGTCACCGGCCTGCTCCACCGCTCCGAACTCGACCAGCGGCTCGACAGCCTCGACTGGGAACCGGGCGACGAGGTGTTCGTCCAGGTGAAGGGCGTCCGCGACAACGGCAACGTCGACCTCGGCTGGTCGATCCGACAGGCCGACCGCGAGTTCCGCGGCGTCCTCGTCCAAGCGCCCTCCGGCGAGCGCCTCCCCGACGAGGACCCGGACGACGAGGAGACCGAAGCGCGGACCGAGACGGAAGAGCGGGCGGACGACGCCGGGGACGAAGACGCGGGCTCCGACGCCGACGAAGCCGCCGAGGCCGACGAGACCGACGACGGACCCGAGCCGACCGACGGGGGCGACGACGCGGAGGGCGTCGCGTCCGCCGACGGCGAGTCCGTTGACGCCGGCACGTCCGAGGAAAACGCCGACGATTCCGCCGACGAGGGCGGCGAGGAGGCCGCCGCCGCCGCGGACGAGGAGACCGACGAGGACCGCGAGCGCGCGTCGATCACGACGCTCGGAGACGCGGTCGGCGAATCGGTCTGGATCGAGGGCGAGGTCGTCGGCGTCCGTCAGACCGGCGGCCCGACGGTGTTCGAGGTCAGCGACGAGACGGGCGCGGTCGATGTGGCCGCGTTCGTCGAGCCGGGCGTCCGGGCGTACCCGGACGTCGAGGTGGGCGACGCGGTGCGGGTCGACGGCGAGGTCGAGAGCCACCGCGGCGACATCCAAGTCGAGTCGGACGCGCTCGTCCTCCTCGACGGCGAGGCGGCGGAGGCGGTCCGCCGCCGGATCGCCGACGCGCTCACCGACGAGGCGCGCCCCGAGGGGCTCCAGCCGCTCGCCGGCGACGAGACGGTCGCCGAGCTCGCCGACGGCCTCCTCGACGCCGCGGAGGCGGTCCGCCGCGCGGTCCTCGAATCGCGCCCCATCGTCGTCCGCCACCCGGCGACCGCCGACGGCTACGTCGCGGGCGCTGCGGTCGAGCGCGCGGTCCTCCCGCTGATCCGCGACGAGCACGCGAAGAGCGACGCCGAGTACCACTACTTCACCCGCCGCCCGCTCGACGAGCCGGTGTACGGGATGGACGCGGCGACCAACGACGCGACCCGCATGCTTCAGGACCGCGACCGCCACGACGAGAAGCTCCCGCTGTTCCTGCTCGTCGGGGCCGGCTCGACGACCGAGTCCGTCGACGGCATCGACCTGCTGTCGGTGTACGGCGTCGACGCGGTCGTCGTCGACGCCGCGGTCGCCGACCCGGAGACCCGGGAGGCGGTCGACACGCTCGTCTCGCCGGAACTGGCCGACGTCGGCGGCGACGAGACGCTCTCGACCGGCACGCTCGTCGCCTCGCTCGCGTCGGCGATCAACGACGAGGTCCGCGCGGACCTCGAACACCTCCCCGCGGTGAGCTACTGGGCGGACGCCCCGGATCGGTACGTGAACCTCGCGCGGGACGCGGGCTGCGACGCCGAGCGCGTCGCGGAGCTCCGCGAGGCGGTCGCGCTGGAAGCGTACTACCAGTCGTATCAGGACAAGCGCGAACTGATCGCTGATCTCCTGTTCTCGGACGGCGGTAACCTCGCGGCGCACGTCTCCGAGCAGTTCCGCGAGAAGCTGGAGACCGAGGTCGAGACGGCGGACGCGAACGTCGCCACGGAGGCGGTCGACGGCGTCGAGTTCGCGCTCCTCGACACCGACGGCTACACCCACCGCTACGACTTCCCGCCGACGCCGCTGCTCCTGGACGACCTCCACCGCCGGCGCGCCGACGGCGAGCCGTTCGCGACGGTCGGCGTCGGCACCGACGAACTGTACGTGCGCACGACGGCCGACGTGTCGGTCCGCGACGTGGCCGAGCGCGCGGCCGAGCTCGCGCCGGCGGCCGACATCGCCACCGCGGGCGTCCGCGAGGGGAAAATCGAGTTCCTCTCCGGCGAGCGCGACGCCGTCGAGGACGCGGTCGTCGCCGCCGTCGCCGAGGCGTTCTGAGACGGACGAGATATTCGCGGTAGTTTTCCTTCTAATCCGTTTGAAAACTCCCGCGCATCGGATCGGCCGGTAGATTATTCTACTCGTGTGAGATTCCCTCGCGTGGGTGTCACCGATGGCTACACAACCGTCCGAACGGACGCTTCGCTCGGAGCTGCTCGGGAGAGACGTGGAGTTCAACTACTCGGAGACGTGGCTGGCGTACTCGATGCTTGGGCTCCGGGTCGTGATGGCGTGGGTGTTCCTCCAGGCCGGGTTAGAGAAGCTGTTCGAGGGCGGTATCGGCGACCCGCTCGCGTGGAGCTCCGTGGGGTTCCTTCGGAACGCCATTGCCGAGGCGAACCCGTTGCGAGAGCTGTTCCTCTTTTTCGCCGACTTCGCGGCGATAATCGACCCGATGGTGGTGTTCGGGCAGATCCTGATCGGGCTGGCGCTGCTGTTCGGCGTCTTCTTCCGGTTCGCCGCGCTGATGGGCGCGATCATGATGTCGCTGTTCTGGACCGCCGCGTGGCAGGGCGGACTGCTGGCGGGGTTCCCGGTGGACCACGGCTACTTCGTCGACAGCTCGCTCGTCTACATGCTGATCCTGTTCGGGCTGGGCGCGTGGGGTGCCGGCCGGATCGTCGGGGTCGATCGGGCGCTAGAGGAGACGGAACTGGTCAGGAACGCCCCGGGGCTGCGGTTCCTGCTCGGGTGACCGGACGCCGCGGACGGCGTCGCGACGTTTTTTGACGCTCGCCCCGATTCAGCGGCGCGTGAACGGGCCGGGCGGCAGGATGAGGTCGTCGAGTTCGGGCCGCTGTTTCACGTTGAACACGACCGACAGCTCGTCTGTCAGCGGGTAGCCGTTACAGGAGAGGCGGAACCCCCGCTCGGCGAGGTCGTCGGGCATGATGTGGTCGGTCGGCTGCGAGAGTTTCCCCTCGGCGAGGTACACCGCGCAGTTCGCGCAGGCACCGCCGCGACAGGAGAACGGCCACGCGAAGCCGCTCCGCTCGGCGGCCTCCAGCAGGCTCTCGTCGGGGTGGACGAGCAGGCGGCCGTGGGCGTCGGGACCGAGGTCGGCGTGGGACGCCTTCCGGAACAGCTCGTCGTCGTCCAGCGACCAGCCGTAGTCGACGATGGCCTCGTAGTCGAGGAACTCGACGCGGGTCGACGCGGGCGCGCGCGCCTCGCCGTCCTCGGTGAGGTCGACGTCGGCGGGGTCGACGCCGTCGCCGCTCTCGTCCCCGTCCGCGTCGCGCTCCGACAGCTCCCGGTACGCCCGGCGGACGAGCTGGAACTCCTCGACCGATCCCCCCTGATCGGGGTGGGCGCGCTTCACGCGCTCGCGGTACGCCCGTTCGACCGCCTCGTCGTCGGCGTCCTCGTCGACGTCCAACACCTCGAACGGGGAGACCATCCGGTTACCCGACGTAGGCGCGTGAGACACATAAACTGCCCAGAAGTCGGCAGGCGGATCATTCCGGCGAGAGTCGGCGAACGGACGGGCGGCCGCGGACCGGTCAGCGTTTAAGAGCGGCGCGCCCCAGAGACCGACAATGGGAAACGCCGACCTGCGCGATCTCGCGTCGATTCGCGACGTGCCCTTCGCGGAGATCGAGGGGAGCGTCGTCGCCGTCGACGCCCACAACTGGCTGTACCGTTACCTCACGACGACGGTCAAGTGGACGAGCGACGAGAAGTACACCACCGCGGACGGCGTCGAGGTCGCCAACCTGATCGGGGTGGTTCAGGGGCTCCCGAAGTTCTTCGAGCACGACCTGATCCCGGTGATGGTGTTCGACGGGGCCGTCACCGACCTGAAGGCCGACGAGGTCGCCGAGCGTCGCGAGAAGCGCGAGCGGGCGGAGGAGCGCCGGGCCGCCGCGGAGGAGCGCGGCGACGCTGTCGAGGCGGCCCGGCTGGAGGCCCGCACGCAGCGGCTCACCGACACGATACAGGAGACCACGCGGGAGCTGCTCCGCCTGCTCGACGTGCCGATCGTCGAGGCCCCCGCGGAGGGGGAGGCCCAGTGCGCGCACATGGCCGCGACCGGGACGGTCGACCACGCCGGCAGCGAGGACTACGACACACTGCTGTTCGGCGCGCCCACCACGCTCCGCCAGCTGACGAGCAAGGGCGACCCGGAGCTGATGGACCTGGCGGCGACGCTGTCCGACCTCGACCTCGACAGGCAGGGGCTCGTCGACGCCGCGATGCTCTGTGGCACGGACTTCAACGAGGGCGTCCGCGGGATCGGCCCGAAGACCGCGGTGACGGCGGTCAGGGAACACGGCGACCTGTGGGGCGTCCTCGACGCCCGCGACGCCGAGATCCCGAACGCCGAGGCGATCCGCGAGCTGTTCATGGACCCGCCCGCGACGGACGTCGCGGTCGACGCGGACGTGAACCCGGACGTCGAGGCCGCCCGCGAGTACGTCGTCGACGAGTGGGGCGTCGACGGCGACGAGGTGGAGCGCGGGTTCGAGCGCATCGCGGAGTCGCAGGTCCAGACCGGCTTGGACCGCTGGACCTGAGGAGGCGGGCGCGACGGCCGGGAGACGACCGGCGTCCGTCCGCTCGACCGCCGCGAACACACCTTTTATTTCCTCGTCGCGGGAAGGGTGACACACACGTGTCGCGGACCGCCTTTCGATCGCGGACGACGCCCGTAACCGGCCGGGAGATCGCATCTCCCGCCGATCCCGACGGCGCGGCGCTCCCGCGGACCGAGCCCCGAGCGGGCCGCGGCGACCCTGACCAATGAGCTTCGACGTTCCCGACGACAGACGGTACTTGGAATCGCACGAGTGGGCGACGACCGGCGGCGACCCCGTCCGGGTCGGCGTCTCCGACTTCGCGCAGGACGAACTGGGCGACGTGGTGTTCGTCGAACTCCCCGAGGTCGGCGACGAGGTCGCCGCCGGCGAGGCGTTCGGCGTCGTCGAGTCGATCAAGGCCGTCTCGGACCTGTACGCCCCCGTCTCGGGCGAGGTCGTCGCGGTCAACGAGGCGCTGTTCGACCGCCCGGAGCTCGTCAACGAGGACCCGTACGGCGACGGGTGGATGCTCGAAGTCGCCCCCGCCGAGGGCGGCGAGGCGGACGGACTGCTCGACGCCGACGGGTACGACGACCAGATCGCCTGACCCGACCATGAACGCGACACTTTCACGCGGGCGGCGCGGCACCGGACGGGCGGGCGACGCCGGGGTGGGCCGATGAGCCGGGCGGACGGGACGCCGTACGCCCCCCACACCGACGAGGAGACCGCGGCGATGCTGGCGGCGATCGGCGTCGACGACGAGGAGGAGCTGTTCGACATCCCCGACGCCGTGGCGTTCGACGGCGACTTCGGCATCGAGCCGCGCACCGAACGCGAGATCCGCGACGAGTGCGCCCGCATCCTGAACCGCAACGACGACCTCACGGAGTTCCTCGGGCGGGGCCACTACGGGCACTACGTGCCGAGCGTCGTCGACCACCTCGCCGACCGGACGGAGTTCCTCACGAGCTACACCCAGTACCAGCCGGAGGTGTCTCAGGGGTTCCTCCAGGCGCTGTTCGAGTACCAGTCGATGCTGGTGGAGCTGACCGGGCTCGACGTGGCGAACTGCTCGATGTACGACGCCGCGACCGCGCTCGGCGAGGCCGCGACCCTCGCGGACCGCGTCCGGTCGACCTCGGGCGACGTGGTCCTCGTCCCCGAACAGCTCCGGGAGGGGAAGCGGGCCGTCCTGGAGAACTACTGCGCCGGCGCGGACCTGACCGTCGAGGAGTACCCGATGGCCGACGGGACCGCCGACGTCGACGCGCTCGCCGAGCGCGCCGGCGAGGACGCGGTGATGCTGTACGCGGAGAGCCCGACCGTGCGCGGGTGTATCGAGGAGCGGCTCGCGGCGATCGGCGACCTCGCCGACGAGACGGACGCGCTGTTCACGCTCGGCTCGGACGTGGTCGCGCTGTCGGTGCTGGAGTCGCCGGCCGCGGTCGGCGCTGACGTCGTCGTCGGCGAGGCCGGCGCGCTCGGCCTGCCGAC
Source organism: Halorubrum hochsteinianum (assembly GCF_023702125.1). NCBI lineage: Archaea > Methanobacteriati > Methanobacteriota > Halobacteria > Halobacteriales > Haloferacaceae > Halorubrum > Halorubrum hochsteinianum. Next base: position 2,029,840 of record NZ_CP098415.1, read on the forward strand.
CGCCTACGGCATGGGATTGGGGATCTTCGCCTGTCGCGACGACTTCCTGCGCCAGGTCCCCGGGCGGCTCGTCGGCGCGAGCGAGGACGCGAACGGCGACCGGGCGTACACGCTGACGCTCCAGACCCGCGAACAGCACATCCGCAAGGAGCGCGCCACCTCGAACATCTGCACGAATCAGGCGTGGGTCGCGCTCCGGGCGGCGATCCACGCGGCGACGCTCGGGCCGGACGGCCTCGTCGACCTCGCGAACGACTGCGTCCGCGAGGCCGAGTCGCTCGCGGCGCGGATCGACGACCTGTCGGGCGCGGCCGCGCCCGTCCACGACCGCCACCACTTCCGTGAGTTCGCGGTGCGCGTCGACCAGCCCGCCCCGGCCGTCGCGGAGGACCTGGAGGCGGAGGGGTTCGCGGTCCACGCGGTCGACGACCACCTGCTTCAGGTGTGCGTCACCGACCTCAACGCGGGGAAGACGGACGGACTCGTCGCGGCCTTCGAGGAGGTGCTCTGATGATCCACGACCAAGCGAACTACGAGCGCGACGGCGAGGGGGTCCGGGAGCCGCTGCTCTCGGAGAAGGGCGAGGAGACGGTCGACGTGCGCGAGGACTCGCCGCTCCCCGACGACCTGACGCGGGAGGAGCTGACGCTTCCGAACCCGTCGGAGCCGGAGACGGCGCGCCACTACACCCGGCTCTCGCAGATGAACTGGTCGATCGACTCGGGCCCGTACCCGCTGGGGAGCTGTACGATGAAGTACAACCCCAAGTTCACCGAGGACGTGGCCGCCGACCCGAACGCGGCTGTCCACCCCGACCGCTCCGCGCGCTCGGCGCAGGGGATCTTGGAGCTCCAGTACCGGCTTCAGGAGGCGCTCGCGGACATCGGCGGGATGGACGCGGTCACCCTCCAGCCGCCCGCGGGCGCGGCCGGCGAGCTGACGGGGATCCTCGTCGCGAAGGCGTACCACGAACACCACGGCAACGACCGCTCGGAGGTCGTGATCCCGGCGTCGGCCCACGGGACGAACTTCGCGACCGCCGCGACCGCCGGCTACGACGTGGTCGAACTGCCGTCCGGCGAGGACGGTCGGGTCGATCTGGAGGCGCTGGAGGCGGCCGTCGGCGACGACACCGCCGCGCTCATGCTCACGAACCCGAACACGGTCGGGCTCTTCGAGCGCGACATCACGGAGATCGCCGAGATCGTCCACGACGCGGGCGGGCTGCTCTACTACGACGGCGCGAACCTCAACGCGCTGCTCGGCCGCGGCCGCCCGGGCGACATGGGGTTCGACGTGATGCACTACAACGTCCACAAGACGTTCGCGACCCCGCACGGCGGCGGCGGCCCGGGCGCAGGGCCGGTCGGCGTCGTCGACGAGCTGGCCCCGTTCCTCCCGACGCCGCGGGTCCGCGAGGCCGACGAGGGGTCGGGCTACGAGCGGTTCGAGCCGGCGAACACCATCGGCAAGGTCCACGGCTTCGCCGGCAACTGGCTCGTGCTGATCAAGGCGTACGCGTACGTCGCCCGCCTCGGCGACGAGGGGCTCGCGGACGCCGCCGCGAAGGCCGTCCTCAACGCGAACTACCTCGCGGAACGGCTCGACCTCGACGTGCCCTTCGGCCCGTTCCACCACGAGTTCGCGGCGACCGCGGGCGACCGCGACGCCGCCGACGTGGCGAAGCGCATGCTCGACTTCGGCGTTCACCCGCCGACGACGAAGTGGCCGGAGATGGTGCCGGAGGCGATGCTGACGGAGCCGACCGAGATCGAGGGGCAGTCGTCGCTCGACGACCTCGCGGAGGCGTTCAACCTCGCGTACGCCGACACCGACGAGGCGCTCGATTCGGCACCGAACCGGACCGCCGCCGCCCGGATCGATCAGGTCGGTGCCGCGCGGAACCCGCGGCTCTCGTGGCAGGCGCTCGAAGAGGAGTAGCGCCTCGACGGGGTGTAGGAGTCGACGGCGGAAACCCGCCGCTCGGGTCAGGGCTCGGTCGCGGCGGAGCGCACCGGCTCCTCGCCGTCGAACTCGGTCGCGTCGCGGTCGCCGTCAAACTCGGTCGCGTCGCGGTCGCCGCCGAACTCGCCGGCCTCGAAGGAAGCCGAGCCCGCGTCGGAGCCGCCGACGGTCGCGGCGTCCTCGGCGTCCGACCCCGCGTCGAACGGTCCCGCGCAGTCCACGAACCGCCGCATCACGCGCCCCTCGGCGCGGTGGAGTGTCTCGCTACAGGTCGACTTGGCGATGTCGTTCGCCTCGGCCAGTTCCGTGAGCGTACAGCGGCGCGGCGTGTCGTAGTACCCCGAGCGGACCGCCTCGAAGACGAGTTCCCGCTGCGCCTCCGTGAGCGTTCGGTCCGGGTCCTCGCCGCCGGTCGCGGCGACGCCGACCGTCACCCCGTCGCCCGCGAGCCGCCGGCCGAACGCCTCGATCCGGTCGCGGTCGCCGACGACCGTCACGGTGGCGCGGCCGTCGACGACCTCGACCGCCGACTCGATCGGCAGGCCGACCGCCCGCGCCGCGGAGAGGTACGCGGGCCGGCGGCCGACCACCCGGAGCGTGCGGACCTCGCCGCGGCGCGCGACGACCCGCTCGCGGGCGACGCGGTCGTGGTCGCCGAGCGCGTCCTCGACGCGGTCCCTGTCGGTGCCGGCGACGCGGACGGTCGCGACCGCCTCCGCGCCGGTCTCGGACGACTCGTCGACGAGGGAGTCGGAGGGCCCCTCCCCGTCGACGGAGACGGTCTCGTCGACCCGGAGCGTCGCCGACGGGACGCGCCGGGAGACGTCGCCGAGCCACGATCCGGTCGGGAGGTCCAATCGTAGCGCGGTCCGACTCATCGCTTCCACCCCGATTCGCCCGGCGGACCGACCGCCCCGACGGTCGCTGGTACACACATCTCCCCTGAGCGTACGGACGCGGTCCCCGTCGGCGTGCCCCTTCATACGTTTCGAACCTAAGTACCCGCGCGCCGGTTCGGGGCGGACCGCCGGGACCACAGCACCGAAGTCCCCGGCGGGCGAGCGCGTCCCCATGGAGACGACAGACGCGTTCGTCGGCCTGACCTGCGTCGACTGCGGGGAGACGTTCGACGCGGAGGCGGCGACCCACCGCTGCCCCGACTGCGACGGGATCTTGGACCCCGACTACGACTACGACCGGATCGACCTGACCCCGGAGACGCTCGATTCCCGCCCCGACGGGTCGATGTGGCGGTACGCGGAGCTGCTCCCGTTCCCGGCCGAGGCGGCCGTGTCGCTCGGCGAGGGCGCGACGCCGCTCGTCGAGTGCCCGGCGCTCGCGGACGCGATGGGCGTCGGGCGCGTCCTCCTGAAAGACGAGGGCGCGAACCCCACGGGGACGTTCAAGGACCGCGGGCAGTCGGCCGCGATGACGGCCGCGCGCGAACACGGCGCGAGCGAGGTCGCGCTGAACAGCGCCGGCAACGCGGGACAGGCGGCCGCGGCGTACGCGGCGCGCGCGGGTCTGGACGCGCACGTGTTTCTCCCCTCGCGGGCGGGGTTCACCCAGAAGGCGATGACGGAGGTCCACGGAGCCGACCTGACGGTCACCGACCCCGTGGACGGGAACTCGCAGATCGGCGACGCCGGGAAGGCGTACGCCGCGGCGATGGAGGAGAATCCCGACTGGTACTCGACGAAGACGTTCGTCACCCCGTACCGCCACGAGGGCAAGAAGACGATGGCGCTAGAGCTCTTGGCGCAGCTCGACTGGAACCCGCCGGACGCGGTCGTCTACCCGACCGGCGGCGGGGTCGGACTCGTCGGGATGCACAAGGCGGCCCGGGAGGCGCGCGACCTCGGCTGGACCGACGAGTTGGTCCCGATGTACGCCGCACAGGCCACGGGCTGTGCGCCCGTCGTCGACGCCTACGAGTCCGGCGCGGAGCGCCACGAGCCGCTCGCCGACGACGAGGTCGACACGGCGTGTAACGGGATCGCGATCCCGGACCCCGGGGCGAGCCACCTCATCTTGGAGGCGATCCGCGAGTCCGACGGCGGGGCGGTGGCGACGACGGACCGGAAGATCTTAGACGCCGCGATCGAGGTGGCGCGGGCGGAGGGGTTAGAGATGGGCGCGACCTGCGCCGCCGCCGCCTCCGGCGCGTTCGCGCTCGCGGAGTCGGGCGAGTTCGGGCCGGACGACACCGTCGTCCTCCTGAACACCGGCGCGGGCAACAAGGACGTGGACGCGCTGCGCGCGCACCTCGGCGAGCGCGAGGCTGAGGCGGACGCCGCGGAGTAGTCGCCGTGCGGTCGGCGGCGAGGAGGCGAGGAGAGCCGAACCGGAACCACTACGGCGGGCGGTCGCCACCCCTCGCGCATGGAACTCGGGGTCATCGGACTCGGGCGGATGGGGCAGATCGTCGCGAACCGGTCCGTCGAGGCGGGCCACGACGTGGTCGCGTTCGACCTCTCGGCGGAGGCGACCGCGACGGCGGCGGAGAACGGCGCGGAGCCCGCCGACTCAGTCGCGGACCTCTGCGAGCGGTTGGGCGAGGAAAAGCGGATCTGGTTGATGGTGCCCGCCGGCGACGCGGTCGACGCGACGCTCGCGGACTTGGAACCCCACCTCGACGGCGACGACGTGGTCGTCGACGGCGGGAACTCGCACTTCGAGGCGTCGACCCGTCGAGCGGAGGAGACGGACGCGGCCTACCTCGACTGCGGCACGTCGGGCGGCCCGGCCAGCGCCGAGGCGGGCTTCTCGCTGATGGTCGGCGGGCCGGCGTGGGCCTACGAGGCGATGGTCCCCGTCTTCGACGCGGTGGCGACCGGGCCCGACGGCCACGACCGCATGGGCGAGTCGGGGTCGGGCCACTACGTGAAGATGGTCCACAACGGCGTCGAGTACGCGCTGATGCAGGCGTACGGCGAGGGGTTCGAACTGCTCGCCGACGGGCGCTACGACCTCGACATGGAGTCCGTCGCGCGCACGTGGAACAACGGCGCGGTGATCCGGTCGTGGCTGCTGGAACTGTGCGAGGAGGCGTTCCGCGAGGAGGGCTCCGACCTCGGCGACGTGGCGGACCACGTCGCGGGCGGGTCGACGGGGACGTGGACGGTCGAGGAGGCGCTCGAACAGGAGGTCCCCGTGCCGATCATCTATCAGGCGCTCGCGGAGCGGTTCGACTCCCGGAACGAGGGCCGCTTCTCGCGCCGCCTCGCGAACCGACTCCGGTACGGCTTCGGCCGCCACGAGGTCGCGCGGCGCTCGGACGACTGATCGCGCGGCGGCGTTTCCGCCCGGTAGCGTCTCGGAGAGGCTCTTGCGGCGAAGCGGGATTCGCTCGATACGGATGGAGTAGCGGCCGATCTGCGGTGGCGCGTGCCTGCGAGCGTGCCGCCGAAGGCGGCCGCGAGGAGCACGCGCGAGGGACGCGGTGAGCGCCCGGAGGGCGCGAACCGCGAGGCTGGGGAGGTGTGAGGCTGCGGTCGCTGTGCGTTCCCGCGAGCGAAGCGAGCGGGAGCACGGAAGTCGCAGCCCGCGCAGCGAAGCGAGCAGGAACGTCTTCCGGTGGGGCGGGACCCGAAGAGACGGCCGGGGCTTCGGCGGTCTCCGTGTCGACCGCTAGTTTACAAGCGAATTTCTTCTATCGGGTCCGTCAGATGGGAAATTCGGAACTGACGTCTCGTGACGCCCGCGTCCCGCCCGATTATCACGGTCGACCACGTCCGAGAAAGGCTTATTTATAGTCGTGGTAGAGTGTCTCACGCACAGAATGTTCGAGCGATTCTCAAGCGGCTACTACCTGGGGGAACTGTACGTGGAACCCCACGACGGCGAGCGCGCCGTCATCCAGCGGGCGGACCACGAACACGTCAACGAGCAGTTGTACGCGGACGGCGAGGGGGTCGAGCGACTCGACGCCCCGCTGGTGATGAAGGTCGGCGGGAGTCACATTCCGGTCGCCGGCGACGACGACGTGGCGAGCGGAACGCTCGCGATTCCCCGGGAGATCGCCGACGAGACGCTTCCGGACCGCAAGAACGTCCTGCTGGCGGACGCGGACCGCGCCGAGACGCTGCTCCGCTGGGAGGGGTGGGAGCCGCGCGTGAACGCGTAGTACTCGGTCGATTTCGGCTTTCAGTTATGTGCTGGTAACGCGGAATCGACTGCGGACGGGTCCGATTTCGCAGTTGTTCGGGTAAATGATGAGATCGGTAGTTACAACCTAGCGATCGGCACGGAGACCGCCGAAGCCCCAGCCGCGAGGACTCCCGCGGCTCGTTGCGCTCCTCGCTCGTTCACCTCGTTCACCCGCTGTGGTGTCGCCGCCGGCGACCCGTGGCGCGTAGCGCTACGCTGCTTACGTCGCCGGGGTTCGTCCTCGCGACTGCCCCTTCGAGTCCCGCCCCACCGGAAGACGTTCCTGCTCGCTTCGCTCGCGGGAACGCACAGCGACCGCACCTCACGCCTCCCCAGCCTCGCGGCTCCCTTCGGTCGCCGCGTCCCTCGCGCGCGCTCCTCGCGCCCTTCGGGCGCTCGGAGGCGCGCGCCACCGCACACAGCTCAGTTATACCGGATGTCAGCTGTATCGCCGTCGCAGACGCACCTTTTAGGTCGCCGGGAGTCGCCGTTCGGGTATGATCGACAGGCTGCTCGGGCGCGCCGAGCTGAAGGAGCGCATCGAGGAGTTAGAGGAGGAGAAGCGCCACCTCGAACGCCGCGCCGAGGCCGAAGAGGAGCGCCGCTCCGACGCGGTCGCGGACCGCCAGCGCGCCGAGGAGCGCGTCAACGAGCTCGAACACCGGATCGAGTCGTTAGAGGAACGCCTCGACCGCGCCGAGGGGACCGAGGAGTCGCTGGAGTTCCGGCGCGTGACCGACCTCCGAGGGGCGCGCGTCGCCGACGTGCTGGACCGCTTCCGCGCCGTCGAGAGCGACGACCCGGAGGGGCTGCTCACGGCGTACGTCCCCGACGCCGACGCGCTCCCGGCGACCGTCGCGGACTGGTTCGGCGACCGCGCGGGACTCATCCGGCGGGCGGCCCCCGCGGTCGTCCTCGCCGACGACACGGGCGCGGTGAGCGCGGCGCTGACCCCGCCGATCGGGCCGGACCCGTTCGACGGGTGGGACGACGCGTTCCGGCTCGACGAGTCGTGGTTCCGCCCGACCGGCCGGTTCGCGTTCGCCGTCGTCCGGTCGGACACCTTCGCGCTCGGCGTCTACGAGGGGGACGAACGGGTCGCGTTCGAGGGGTTCACCTCCGAGGTGAAGTCGGCCCACTCGAAGGGCGGGTTCTCGCAGGGGCGCTTCGAGCGCCGCCGCGACGGGCAGATCGACGACCACCTCGACCGGGCGAACGATGCGCTCGCCGACGTCTCGGAGGCGGAGGACGTCGACCGCGTGATCGCCGTGGGCGAGCGGAGCGTCCTCGGGCGCGTGCGCGACCGCGCCGACCGCACCGACGTCTCGGACGCGACCGGGAAGCCGGAGGCGGCGCTCGACGACGCGTTCCGCGACTTCTGGCGGGTCCGCCTCCGGGCGCTGTAGGCGCGCAGCCGGGCGGTCCGTCCCGCCTCAGAACGGGGACTCGGGACCCTCGTCGCCGTCGGACTCGTCGTCCGGCGCGTCAGTCGCCGTCAGTTCGCCGATCGCCTGTTCCCACGCCTCGACGCCGCCGCGGAGGCTCTCGACGCGCGCGTCCTGTGTCCCCTCGTAGCTCCCGATCAGCTGGGCCGCCTGCTGGCTCGCGACGCCGTGCGGGCAGACGGTGACGATCCGGTCGGCCCCTTCGAGCTCCGTGACCCGGCTCGTCAGCTCCGGGAACGGGATACACTCGCTGTCGGGGAGGTGGCCGCGGTCGAACGCGCGCTGGTCGCGGATGTCGACGATTCGGAGCGTCTCGTCGGCGGAGCCGTCGGCGCGCTCGGACAGCAGCGCGGACAGCTCCTCGGGGTCGATCTCTCCGTCCATCAGTTGAGCGGGGCGAGGGTGGCCGTGAGGACGGCCCGGTCGGTCGTGTCGTTGCGCGCGCCGTGGACCGCGCCGCGCTCGTTGGGCACCACCGCCGGGGCCGCGAGCGCCTCCTCGTCGCCGTCGCGGATCACGGTCGGTTCGCCCTCGACCACGTGGAACACGTTCGTGGCGTCGGCGTGTTCGTGCGGGTCCACGGCCGCGTCTGGGCCGAGGACGAACGCCTTCACGAGCGCGTCGTCGGTGACGACGAGCTCGGCCGTCTCGACCTCCCCGGGGGCGGGGTCGAGGTCGGCGACCGCCGTCGCGTAGCTGTCGAGCGTCATACCCGCACCTCGCGCGGGACGGGGAAAAATCGCGCGTTCCCGTCAGTACGAGGGCGACTCCTCCGGCTCGCCGTCGCGCGCGTTGACGAGGCGGCCGAGGGTGAAGAGGAGGTCCGAGAGGCGGTTGAGGTAGGTGACGACCGCCTCGTTTATCGGCTCCGAGCGCGCGAGGTCGACGACGCGGCGCTCCGCGCGCCGCGCCACGGCGCGGGCGTGGTGGAGCGCGGCCCCCGCCTCGCCGCCGCCCGGGAGGATGAACGACCGCAGCGGCTCGAGCTCCTCGTCGAACGCGTCGATGTGCTCCTCTAACTCCTCGGTGTGCTTGCTCTCGACCTGCGGGTCGTCCGGGTCGGGGTCGGGGTTCGCGAGGTCGGCCTGAACGACGTGGAGGTGGTTCTGTATCGTCTCCAGCAGCTCGTCCACGTCTTCGTGACCGGTCGGTCGGATTGTCCCGAGGAGCGCGTTCGCCTCGTCGACGGAGCCGTACGCCTCGATGCGGTGGCTCGACTTCGACACCCGGCTCATGTCCCGGAGGTCGGTCTCGCCCTCGTCGCCGCGGCCGGTGTAGATGCTCATGCGAGGGTCCTCTCGACGTACTCGACGATGTTCGCGCTCTCGGCCATCGTCACGCCGCGCTCGTCGTCGACGAGGACGGGCACGCCGCGCTGGCCGCTGACCCGCTTGACCTCGTTCCGCTCGGAGTGGAGCGCCTCGACCCACTCGGTCTCGTAGTCGACGCCGGCGTCGTCCAGCGCGTCGGCCGCCTTCTCGCACCACGGACACCCGTCGAGGGCGTACAGTCGAACGCTCATACCGATCGATCCGTCCGCGGCGTCAAGAAGGTGTGCGTCCGCGCCGTCCGGTCGCGGGGTCGACCGCCCGACCGCCTACAGGTCGTGGTACGACTCCATTGCGTCCCGGAGTTCCTCGGAGATCGGCGTCGGCTCTCCGGTGTCGGGGTCCAGCGAGACGAGCGTCGCCTCGGCCTCGGCGGCGACGGCGTCGCCGACCCGGACTTCGTGGGTCATCGTCGCGCTCGACCGACCCAGCTCGGCCAGGTCGACGGTAACGGTGACCCGGTCGTCGGACAGCTCGACGGGGCGACGGAAGTCGATCGATATCGACGCCAGCACGTTCGAGGACTGCGAGATGTCCATCTCGAGGACGTCCCGGAAGTACCGCGTCCGCGCCTGCTCGATGTACGTCGCGTAGACGGCGTTGTTGACGTGGCCCAGCGCGTCGATGTCGCGGAACCGCACGTCGATGTCAACGGTGTAGGGTGCCATATCCGACCCACTGGCGGAGACCGTATGTAGGCGTCGGGATCGGAGCGGGGAGCGTCGACGCCGGGGCGGGTCGGTAAGCCTCACGCCGGTCCGGGCCGGCGGCCCGACAACCTATAAAGACGGCAGGCGTCTATCCGGGACTATGGGCAACGAGGCGATAGACGATGTCGATAAGGCGATCCTGTACGCGCTCCAGGAGGACGCCCGGAACACGTCGTCCGGGGACATCGCGGAGCGGACCGGGACCTCCGACAGCACCGTCCGCAAGCGCATCGGACGCCTCGAATCCGACGGCGTGATCAAGGGGTACAGCGCCAGCGTCGACTACCAGCGGTCGGGGTATCCGCTCCGGATGCTGCTGTACTGCACCGCGTCGATCCCGGAGCGCGGCGAACGCATCCCGGAGATCCTCGACATCGACGGCGTCGTATCGGTCCAAGAGCTGGTGACCGGCGAGGAGAACCTCCTCGTGACGGTCGTCGGCGAGTCGGACAACGACATCACGCCCGTGGCGCAGGAGCTGCTCGACATGGGCGTCACCGTGGCCGACGAGGTCCTCGTGCGGACCCACGAGACGACCCCGTTCGGGCGGTTCGACGCGGGTCGGGACGACGAGGCCGACGGCGACCGAGGGGAAGCCGGCGACCCGAGCGAAGACGGCGGCCGGAGCGGGGACGACTAGGCCACGACGCGCTCGACGTCGAGCGCGGTCGCTCGCCGGACGACCGCGCGGACCGGGTCGACCGAGCCGGACAGGTTGTCCGAGTCGCCGTCGAGGACGACGAGCGCCGCCCGCCGGCCGGGGGCGATGACGCCGCAGTCGAGGTCGGCGATCTCCGCCCCGGCGGCGGTGGCCATCCGCAGCACCTCGCGGGCGCTCACGTCGAACCGCTTCGCCGCGAACGCCATCTCCCGGAACATCGACGGCGGGTTCAACATGACGTTGTCCGTGCCGAGCGCGACCGTCGTGTGGTCGAGCAGTTCGCGCACCGGCGGCGTGCCGACGTCGAGGACCTCGTTCGCGCGCGGGCACACCGCGATCGGGACCGACCCGTCCGCGACCCGTTCGAGGTGCTCGCGCTCGGCGTGGACCATGTGGACGAGGAGGTCCGGGTCCAGGTCGAGCGCCGGGTGGATGTCGGTCGCGTCCGGCTCGCCGGCGTGGATCGCGAAGGGGCGGCCGCGCTCCTCGCAGGCGGCGCGCTCCGCGGCGAACGCGTCGTCGTTCGCACCGGAGGCACCGTAGCCGTCGGCCACGTCCAACACGGACGCGTCGCCGCTGCCGAAGATGAACGGGTCGACCTCGGCGTCCGCTCCCGCCTCGCGGAGCGCTCGCGCCCCCTCGACGCCCGACTCGCGGAAGTCGAGACACGAGACGGTCCCGGTCCGCCGCATGAACCGGAGCGTCCGACGCATCGCCGACACCAGTTCCCCGCGGTCGGCGGCCGCGAGCCGTCGGTGTTTCAGGCTGTCCGGCGGCGCGACGGCCTCGTCGAGCGAGAGACCCACGGCCGCCTCCTTCGCCACGGAGTCCCCGAGGTGGGTGTGCGCGTTGACGAACGCCGGTATCACGATGTCCGTCGACTCGGTGTCCGTCTCCTCGACCGCCTCGATCCGACCGTCCTCGACGACGACGCGCCCCCGGACGGGTTCGAGGGACCTCCCGGCGAGGACGGTCCCGGTGATCGGCTCCATACGGCCACTCCGCGCTCGGGACCGATATGGTTTCGTGAGACGACCCGAAGCGACGAGCAGCCCTCGGCGGCCGCGGCCGCGACGAGTGATAAACATAACGTTCTATAACAACAGTTCTTCGAACGATTTGTGAATACAAGCAGATTTAATACACGTTATGTTCTCAAAGTGGCTTAGAGACGACCGAAATCGGATCTCGGTGTCGGACGGGTCCGAAACGGGTCGTGCGACGAGTCGAACGATGTCAGGACACAGCTCGAAGCCGACGGTCGGAGCGCTCGGGGAGACGGACGGGTCGTCGTCCGTCCCCGCCGTATTGACGCTGCTCGCGTGGTCGCTGTTCGCCGCGAGCGTCGCCGCGCTCGTTGGCCGAGTCCGACTCGGCGGCGCGTGGGAGCTCCCCGGCGTGATCGCCGTCGACGGGCTGACCGTCCTGTTGTGGGTGGTCGTCACGTTCTTCAGCGGGATCGTCCACAGCTACTCGCGGCGCTACATGGCGGGCAGCGCCCACGAGACGCGCTTTTTCCTCGCCGTCTTCTCGTTCACGCTCGCCGTGATGGCGCTGGCGGCGGCCGACCACGTCGCGCTGTTCTGGCTCTGCTGGCTGGCGATGGGCCTGCTGATGGCGCGGCTCATCGGGACCGTCGAGGGCTGGCGGCAGGCGCGGGCCGCCGCGAGCGTCGCGCGGACCCACTTCCTCGCGAGCAGCGCGCTCCTCGGCGTCGCCGTGACGGCGCTGTGGTGGGCGACGGGCGCGACGACGGTCTCCGGGATCGCCGCGAGCGCCGACGCGCTCGGCGGGCCCGCGTGGGTCGTCGCCGCGGCCGCGCTCGTCCTCGCGGCGATGATCCAGTCGGCGCTCGTCCCGTTCCACGGCTGGCTGCTCTCCTCGATGACCGCGCCGACGCCGGCCTCGGCGCTGATGCACGCCGGGTTCGTCAACGCGGGCGGCATCCTGCTGGCCCGCTTCGCCCCGGTCGTGACCGTCGACACTGCGCTCATGCTCGGGATCGTGGCCGTGGGAGCGACGAGCGCCCTACTCGGCAAACTGCTCAAGACGGTCCAGCCGGACGTGAAGAGCGAACTGGGCTGCTCGACGGTCGGGCAGATGGGGTTCATGATCATGCAGGCGGGCCTCGGCTTCTTCGGGGCCGCGATCACGCACCTCATCGTCCACGGCTTCTACAAGGCGTACCACTTCCTCAGCGCGGGCGAGGAGGTCGAGCGCTCGGTCCCGACCGAGGCGGAATCGGGGCGGACGAGTGCCGTCGGCGCGCTCGTCGTGCTGGCGACCGGGGTGGCCGGCGGCGCGACGTTCGCGCTGCTCACCGGGAAGGGGACGAGCGTCGACAGCGGCCTGCTGCTCGCGGGGCTCGTCGCGCTCACGACGCTCCACGCGGCCCGGAGCGCCCTCCGGCATACCGCGCTGTCACCGGCTGCCCGCTACGGGTCGATCCCGCTGGTCTTCCTGCCGGCCATCGCGGGCTACGCGCTCGTCTACGAGGCCGTCTCGGGCGTCCTCTACGGGCTGCCGATGGTCTCCGCGCCGACCGAACTGACCGCGCTCCACGCGCTCGTCGCCGCCGCGTTCCTCGCGGCGTACGTCGCGATCGAGACCGGCGTCCACGAGCGCAGCGAGCGCCTCTACGTCGCGCTGCTGAACGCGGGGCAACCCGCGTCGGAGACGCTGTTGACCGCCACGGAGGAGTACAATGAGTACTGAACCCGCTATCAGCGACAGCATCGACGAGGCCGCGGAGACCGTCGGGTCCGTCTGGCCGATCCACTCGTTCGTGACGGCCAACCCGCTCTCCGGCTTCGAGGACGAGCCGTTCGCCGAGGCCGTGCCGCGGGCGGCCGACCGCCTCGGCGGTCGCGGCTATCCGAGCCCGGAGACGTTCCGGGCCGCCCTCGACGACGGCCGGATCGACCGCGGCCTGCTCGACGCGGAACTGGCCGAGCGCGGGTACGAGCGCGACCCCGGGGCGCTGCTGGAGCGGATGGCGGCCGCCGAGGAGGACGGAGACGCGGCGGACGATCCGACGCCCGGCCCGACGGAGCGGGCCGACCGCGTCTTGACCAAGTGGCTGTCGGCGTTCCTCGACGAGGGGCAGGCCGAGTGGTCGATGCCGAACGCCGAGGACGGGTTCTACGACGCGTTCCGGTCCGTGGCCGCGCACGACGATCGGATCCCGGACGGCGTCGCGACCGACCTCCCGGCGTCGCCGATAGAAGCGATCGAGTCCGTGTTGGAGCCGTGTCCCGAGGGGCGGTGGAGCGCCGTCTTCGAGGCGCAGTTCGCCGCGCTCCCCGGCTGGACCGGGCTGATCAAGCGCCGCGTCGACGACGGCGGGGCGTGGCAGTCCGCGCGTCCGATCACGCTTGAGGGGTACGTCGCCGTCCGGCTCGCGCTGCTCGACGCCTTCGGCGTCGACGTCACCGACGTTTCCGACGCGGACGACGCGGGCCCCGAGGCGGCGGACGAGCTGGCCGACGCGTTCCTGAGCGCGTGGGAGGCGAGCTATCGCGGCGAACTCGTCGACCGGGTCGCGGCAGAGGGCGAGGCGCGCGCCGAGGCGAGCGAAGCCCGCGCCGACGGCGGCGACTCGGCCCGGCCGGCCGCGCAGCTGGTGTTCTGTATCGACACGCGCTCGGAGGTCATCCGGCGGCACGTCGAGGCGACCGGCGACTACGAGACCCACGGGTACGCCGGCTTCTTCGGCGTGCCGATGGAGTACCGTGGGTACGACTCCGATGTGTCGGTCGACGCCTGTCCCCCCATCGTCGACGCGCAACACCGCGTCTCCGAGGCCCCGACCGACGACGACGCGCGGGGCGTTCGCGACCGGTGGGGAGCCCTCCGCGAGGCCGCCGGCGAGGTGGTCGAGACGCTGAAGTCCAACCCCGCCACCGCGTTCAGCTTCGTCGAGGGGGCCGGGAGCGGGTACGGGGTCGCGCTCGCGGCCCGCACGCTCGTCCCCGACCGGGTGTCCGACCTGCTCGACGCGGCCGGCGACTCGGTCCCCGACGACCACGAGTTCTGCGAGCCGGACCTCCACCGCCACGAGCGCTCCGACGACGGGCTCCCGGTCGGCCTGACCCGCGAGGAGCGGGTCGAGTACGCCGCGACCGCCTTCGAGTTGATGGGCTGGGAGGCGTTCGGTCGGCTCGTCGTCTTCACCGGCCACGCGGCGGAGACGGCGAACAACCCCTACGGGTCGAGCCTCGACTGCGGTGCCTGCGCCGGCAACCCCGGCGGGCCGAACGCCCGCGTCCTCGCCGCGATCTGTAACGACCCCGAGGTCAGGGACGGCCTGCGCGAGCGGGGCCACGACGTGCCGGACGACACCGTCTTCCTCGCGGCCGAACACAACACGACGACCGACGAGATAGAGCTGTACGATGGCGGCGTCCCCGACTCGCACGCGGACGACCTCGCTCGGCTGCGCGCGGACCTCGAGACCGCCCGCGAGACCGCGGCCGCCGAGCGCGTCGGGACCCTGACCGGCGACGGCCCGACGAGCCGCGGCGACTCGGCGGCCGCGAGGGAGGCGGAGCGCCGCGCGGGCGACTGGGCCGAGACCCGTCCCGAGTGGGGGCTGGCCGGCAACGCGGGGTTCGTGATCGGTCCCCGCGAACTGACGAGCGGCCTCGACCTCGACGGGCGCGCGTTCCTCCACTCGTACGACTGGACGACCGACCCCGACGGGGAGGCGCTCGAAGCGATCCTCGCCGGACCGATGGTCGTCACCCAGTGGATCAACGCGCAGTACTACTTCTCGACGGTCGACAACGCGGCGTACGGGAGCGGGTCGAAGGTGACCCACAACCCGGTCGGGAACGTCGGCGTCTACCAGGGCAACGGCGGCGACCTGATGACCGGGCTCCCGCTCCAGTCGGTCATGGCCGCGGCCGACGAGCCGTACCACCAGCCGCTCCGGCTGTCGACGGTCGTTCACGCGCCCGTCGACCGCGTCACGGAGGTCTTGGCCGACAACGAGGCGGTGGCCGGACTGCTGGACAACGACTGGCTCTCGCTGACGGTCGTCGACCCGACGCGGGACCACCGCGCGTTCCGTTACGAGGCGGAGTTGGAGTGGACGCCGCTGGCCGAGTCGGAACGGACCGAGCCGCCGTCGGAGACGGCGACGGCTCCCACCGCCGCGGACGACTGAGTCCGCGGTCGCGGAGACGACGGTCCGGGGGTCGTGACGGACCGGAGGTCGACGCGATCGGTTTCGGTATCGCTCTATAGTCCTCTATAACAGTCCGAAGTAACGGCTATGTCGGTGCCGCCCGCACGGAGAGTCGTGACTCAACACAGCGAACAGTCGAGCCGTCGGATCGCGTTCGTCTGCGTCCAGAACGCCGGACGGAGCCAGATGGCCGCCGCGTTCGCCGAACGGGAGCGCGACCGCCGGAACGCGGGCGACCGGATCGAGATCGTCACCGGCGGGACGCGGCCCGCCGACCACGTTCACGAGGTCGTCGTCGAGGCGATGGCGGAAGTTGACATCGACATCAGCGACCAAACGCCCCGGGAGGTGACGCCCGACGAGCTACGGGCGGTCGACCTCGTCGTCACGATGGGCTGTTCGGCGTCGGACGTGTGCCCGGCGACGTGGAACGGCGAGAACCGCGACTGGGGACTCGACGACCCGCACGGGCGACCGATCGAGGAGGTCCGCGAGATCCGTGACGAGGTCGAGGCGCGCGTCGTCGCGCTGTTCGACGAACTCCTGTCGGAGCCGCCCTCCGCGGAGTGAGGCGGCAAGAATAATCGGCCGGGGCCAGTTCGGGGCGGACGCCGCTAACAGCAGCCGTCGTCGTCAGCGCCGCAGACGTCGCCGTAGTCGATCCCCGTCTCGTCGCCGATCGCCTCGTTACACTGCATCACCATCGTGGTGAACGCGAACTCCGCCGACGATTCCTTCGCGGCGGCGAGTTCCTCGCCCAGGGCCTCGGCGGCCGCGACGACCTCGTCATCGGTGGCCCCGTCCGCGTCGGAACCGCGTTCGGAGGCGCTCAACAGCACCCACCTCCGGTGGACCGCGCGAACTCCTCGCCGATCGCCTCGCTGATTACGTCGTTCGTCTGCTGGAGGAGGTCGACGAGATCGCTCTGTGCGGCCTGGTGCCGCTGGATCGTTTCGTCGTTCGACATCTCAGCCTGAAGCTGCTTCAACTCGGCCATCACCGACTGATCGAACCCGCCGCGTTGCATCTGTTGTTGCTTTCGTCGGTACTCGCGGAGTAGCGCCATCGCGTCGTCGTCCGCCTGAAGCGCCTCGTCGGATTCGACGAACCGCCGGTACGTTTCCGACTCGCCGAGGACGTCGAGGAACTCGCGGAGCGCCGCCTCGACGTTCTCCCCCGCGCCCGCTTCGGCGGCCTCGTCGCTCGCCGGGTCCGCGACGCTCTCCGTCGCGTCGTCGGAGTTCCGCGCGTCGCTCACGAGGGAGTCACCTCCGGCGCGTCCGCGTCGGCGACGTCCGCCAGCCCGGTAACCTCGTCGCCGAAGGCGGTCAGCTCGTCGAGGCCGATCGGCTCGTCCCGGCGGAGCGGGGCGAGCATGAGCGGCGCGTCGAACCGGTCGCGGATCTCCGTCAGGTACTGCGCCTGCTGCGCGCGTCGATCGGCGAAGAAGGCGTTGTCGCCGTACTCCTCGGGGAGGAGGTAGTTGGCGACGACCAGCGAGGTCTCGATGCCGACCTGGTCTCTCAGGTCGGCGGCCGCGCGGTACGCCTCCATCATGGGCGTGTACTCGGGGTACATCACGAACGCGAAGGTGCTCTGCTCGGGGTCTTTCATCGTCTCGATGACTTCGTCGTACTGGTCGCCCTTCGCAGGCGCGGCACCTTTCGTCAGCGAGCCGAGGTCCATGAACCCCTTCCAGTCGGATGGGAGTTCGAGCAAGCGGAGGGTGTGACCCGTGGGTGCCGTGTCGAAGACGACGACGTCGTAGCCGTCCTCGTCGAAGTAGCTCACGAACTTCTCTAAGGCGGCCATCTCTTCGGCGCACGGCGACTCCAGCTCCTCCTCGACGTTCGCGATCGCGGCGTCGACGTCTATCTGGGTGTCCTCCTTGTTCTCGTACATCTCGGTGACGTGGTCGAGGACCTGCTCGCGGTACTCCGCAAGCGCTTTTTCCTGATCGATCCGCGCCGCGTCGAGGTTGGCCTGGCCGACCGAGGTGGGCTCATGGCTTACGGGCTCGCCGAAGATGTCCTCCAAGTGCGCGGCCGGGTCGGTCGTCACCACGAGCGTCTCGTGGCCCGCCTCGGCGAGCTTCGTCGCTGCCGTCGCGGCGACCGTGCTCTTGCCGACGCCGCCCTTCCCGGTGAAGAAGAGGTACTGCGTCTCCTCGCCGGGCGTCAGCTGTTCGACGACTGCGTCGGTGTCAGCGGTCCCGTCGAAGTCGACCGTCCCGTCGGCGTCCGCGTCGGTCGCCGCGCCGATGTCGACCGTCGCCTCGTCGCCGTCGTAGAGGACGCCGGCCACGTCGGCAAGCAGGTCGAGCCCCGCGATCTCGCCGGGCTGGAGCGGGTACGTCGCGGTCGCGTCGGCGTCGAACTCCTCGCGGGCGCGCTCGATGACGGCCTGCTCGTCCGCGCGCTTCCCCTCGAAGAACGGGTCCTCGCACACCGACTCGGGGTGGTAGCCGTTGAGGATCAACAGCTGCGACTCGATGCCGAGGTCGCCGAGGTCGCCCGCGCTGCGCTCGATCTCGTCGATCGAGGAGTCCTCGGGCTTGCCGACGAACGCGAACGAGGTGCGCTCGCCGTCCTGAAGCGCGTCGATGGCGCGCTCGTAGTCCTGCTTGCGCTCTCCCATCGACGCGGCGGGGCCGATACAGGTCGATCCGCCCTTCTCCAGTTCGGCGTTCCAGTCGGAGGGGAGCTCCATCAGCCGGATGGTGTGGCCCGTCGGTGCCGTGTCGAAGACGACGACGTCGTACTCCGGGCTGTCCATGAAGTCGACGAAGTTGTCGAAGGCGGCGATCTCGTCGACGCAGGGGCTGTTGAGCTGCTCTTCGACCGTCCGGATCTCCTCGTCGCCGAGCAGCTCCCGCATCGGCTCGATCGTCTCCTGGCGGTACTCCTCGGCGGCGACGTCGGGATCGATCTCGATCGCCGAGAGGTTCTCTATCCCGTCGATCGCGGTGACCTCGTGACCGATCGACTGCCCGAAGATGTCCGAGAGGTTCGGTGCGGGGTCGGTGGTCACCAGCAGCGTCTCGTAGTCGTTGTCGGCGAGCCACGTCGCGGTCGCGCAGTTCACCGTGCTCTTGCCGACGCCGCCCTTCCCGCTGAAGAAGACGAACTCTGTCTCGTCACTGCTCGGTTCGACGACCTCACGCGCGCTCGTTGCCGTTGACTGTGATTGTGCCATTTATTAGGCCTCCTGTGGCGTCGCGCCCTCGCCGATCGCGGCGGTCAGTTCGTCGTACGAGAGGTACTCGCCCTCGGCGATGATCTGGTCATCGACGACCGTTATCGGAAGGATCGACGGACCATCCTCCTGAACGCGGTCGTAGATCCGCTGCGTTTCGAGGAACTGGTCGATGTTGTGCTGCATGTTCGCCCGATTGACCTGGAGGTCGTCGAACGCGTCTTCGAGCTGGTCAAGCGCCGCGCTGACCTCGACGAGCTCCTCGTCGGGGTCGGGACCGCAGACGCCGGTGGAACAACACATCGCTTCTTCGTACAGGGTGAGTTCGGTCATGATGGGGTCGGATCGCCGTCGATCGTCTGAGCCGTCGTTCACAGAAACGCGCACCGATGACGCGCAAACTGTGATCGGTTCGTTTGAACAATCCCTCATATGATTATAAGTCCTTCGGTCGGGTTCACTCGCGGCGGTCGCGCCGTTGGAGGCTCGTGACGGCCAAGGGCCGCGCTCAGCCGGCAGATCTGCCGGTACTGCGGCGATCTGAGTGTTTCGGGGCCGTTCCGCCTTACCGTTCCAGTTCACCTGTGAGGGGATTTAACCCGAGATCCGGCGTTTGTTCCGATGGAGTCGGTCGCGGCGGTGGCCGCGCTCGTCACCTGAACTCGAACGCTCATCGCACGGGATAACAGATGAACAGTTACTATCTCGTTTGGTCGGCGGGCGCACTCGTTAAAACGGCGATTCACAACGCTTAATCCCGTATCAGTTCAATCGTACCGCATGTCATCGACCGATCGGCTCCAGCGGTACATGGCCGACGAGTGCGGCTCCTGTACCGACGAGGACCTCTCCGAGCGGCTCGCGGAGCTGGAGGAACTAAACGAGAGCGTCGGCGGCTCGGACTTGGAGACCGATGTCGAGCTGCTGTCGGCGCTCGCGAACGAGACGCGGTACAAGATCGTTCGCATGCTCCACGCGGCCGACGGCGACGAGCTGTGCGTCTGCGAGTTCTCGCCGCTGTTGGACGTGAGCGACAGCGCGATCAGCCACGCGCTCTCGAAGCTCACCGACGCCGGGCTCGTCGCGCGCCGGAAGGAGGGGAAGTGGCGGATGTACCGCGCCACGCCGCGCGCGAACGCGGTCCTCGTCGCGCTCGACGGCTCGCGGTCGCTGTGAGCGAGAAGCCGCGCAGCTGATCGGTTTAGATCGGCGTTTCGAACGGGCTCTAGACCGAAGATCCGGGGAAGGCTCTCCGGAAATAGATATCACTCAGAGAGATATCCGGCCGTCCACAATATTTTAATATCTGAGCATTTGTTCATTTGTTATGGAGCAACGCGCGCCGGAAGTCGACTCGGACGGGAATCGGGACACCGAGATGAACGTCGATCTGACGTTGAGCGAGGAAAGCAGACGACAGCGCGGTAGTACGGATGATGTCGGAGCGTTCGGGAAGCGAACCGGCTCGTCAGATCTGCGGTTTTTCGAGGGGATCCTCCCCGAAAGCGACGGGGATATTATAAGCGATCGTTCAATCGAAGAGCAGTTTTCGACCACGCTCGACAACCTCGAGTCCGCGCTCGCCGACAGTCGGCAGGCGACGTTCGGCGACGTGATGAAACTCGAGATCCAGCTCACGGACCCGAGCGCCGCGGAGGCGATCGACCGCGTCTACGAGTCGCGGTTCGACGACGTCGACTTGCCGCCGCGGACCGTCGTCGGCGTTTGCTCGCTCCCCGGCGGCGCGGACGTACAGCTCGATGTGATCGCGGCCGAGGAGTAGCCGCCGCCTCCGAGACACCACTTATGAATGTTCATCCGTCTACACGCCGGTATCGCCCGCTAGCCGACTTTCCCGAGGCCACGGAGGTGAGACTGCCGTGAGCGACGCCGTCCATGAGCACGGGCCGGACTGCGACTGCGAGGCCTGCGGGGATCCGCGGTCGATGGACTTCCTCGACAAGTACCTCACCGTCTGGATCTTCGGTGCGATGGCGATCGGGATCGGTCTCGGCTACGTCGCGCCGTCGGTCACCGGTCCGATTCAGGACCTCCACCTCGTCGAGATCGGACTCGTGTTGATGATGTACCCGCCGCTGGCGAAGGTCAACTACGGACAGCTCCCGGCGGTCTTCAAGAACGTGAAAGTGCTCGGACTGAGCCTCGTCCAGAACTGGCTCATCGGGCCGACGCTCATGTTCGGGCTGGCGATCGTGTTCTTCAGCGGGCTCGTCCCCGGACTCCCCGCCCGCCCCGAGTTCTTCCTCGGACTGGTGTTCATCGGGATGGCTCGCTGTATCGCGATGGTACTCGTCTGGAACGAGCTCGCGGAGGGTTCAAACGAGTACGCCGCGGGCCTCGTCGCGTTCAACAGCGTGTTCCAAATCCTCACCTACGGCGTGTACATCTGGTTTTTCGCGCTGTTTCTCCCGCCGCTGCTCGGCATGGAATCGCTGGTCGCCGGGATCTCCGAGTTCGGGATCAGTCCGCGACAGGTGTTTGAAGCGATCGCGGTCTTCCTCGGCATCCCCTTCGCGGCGGGGATCCTCTCGCGGTTCGTGGGGACACGGGCGAAGGGTGTCGAGTGGTACGAGGAGGCGTTCGAGCCGACGATCAGTCCGCTGACGCTGATCGCCCTGCTGTTCACCGTGATCGTGATGTTCGCGATGCAGGGCGAACGCATCGTCGCACAGCCGAGCGACGTCCTCCTGATCGCGGTGCCGCTCACGGTTTACTTCGTCGTGATGTTCTTCGTGAGCTTCGGGATGGGCCGCGGGATCGGTGCCGACTACTCGACGACGACGGCGATCGGCTTCACCGCCGCGAGCAACAACTTCGAACTCGCGATCGCCGTCGCCGTCGCGGTGTTCGGCGTCGGCTCCGGCGTCGCGTTCGCGACGGTCATCGGCCCACTCATCGAGGTCCCGGTGCTGCTCGCCCTCGTGAAGGTCGCGCTGTACCTGCGAGACAGGTACGACTGGCGGGGATACACGACCGGACGGTTGACCGACCCGTCCGCCGACGAGGACGGAACGACCGGATCGGCTGCGGACGACTGACTACGAGTTCGACCGGCGAAACAGACACAGCGCGTTCGACCGAAAAAAGCGACGCGGCGCGTTCAGACGCCGGGGACGCCGAACGCGGTGATTCCGAGCCCGAGAACCCCGTTCAACACGAAGATGACTGCCAGCGCGGCGGCCCATGCGACCACGCCCATAATGGCCGCGTCCTTCCACCCGCCGGGGTACCGCCACTTGATCACCCATACCCACGCGACCAGCGCGACGAGCGAGCCGATCACCGGGATCAGCGACCCGATGGCCCACGCGACGGCCCCCAGCAGGGCCGTGACCACCGCGTGCGAGTAGTCGTCGACGTCCGCGACGATCCGACCGCTAATGTAGATCCCTAATCCTCCGACCAACAGCGCGACGACGAACGAGACGATTGCTCCCAGTACCATGCGTACTCCCCCTCGATTCGGAGTGATATAACGCGGGGGCAGAGTCACGGCGAATGACACGTTGAGACGGAGCGCCCGCGCGACGGGCGTTCGGCCCCGGATCGCCCCGAGCCGGTCAGTACAGCAGTTCGTCGTCGTTCTCGATCATGTACAGCGACCGGGCGGCGATGTTGACGGCGTGGTCGCCGACGCGTTCGAGGTCGCGGATCGTGAGGAGAAGCCGCGAGACGTTCCGCATCGTCCCCTCCACGTCCTCGTCGTCGCGCAGTTCGTCGCGCTCGATGAGGTCGCGGACGACCAGTTCGCTCGCGGCCTCGCAGGCGGCGTCGAGGTCGTCGTCGGCCTCGGCGACGGCGTAACAGCGGTCGGGGTCCGACTCCGCGTACGCCGCCATCGCCTCCTCTAGCATGTCCAGCGTGTCGTCGCCGATGCGCTGGACGTCCACGTCGGGGAACACCTCGCGGTCCGCCCGCTTGGCGTACTCGCCGAGGTTCGTCGCGAGGTCCGCGATCCGTTCGAGGTCGGTGATGATCTTGAACGACGCCGCGATGAACCGCAGGTCGCCGGCGACCGGCTGCTGGAGCGCGATCAGGTCGGTACACTGCCCCTCCAGTTCGAGGTAGAGGTCGTTGATCTCGGCGTCGCCGGTGATCACTTCCTCGCCCAGCTCCTCGTCTTGCCGTTCGAGGGCGTCGAGTCCCATGCGGAGGCGCTCGGCGACGACCTCGCTCATGTAGAGGACGTCGTCGCGGAGCCCCTCCAGTTTCGTCTGGTACTGTTCGCGTGGCATCGTGCTGGCGTATCCGCCACGCCGGACGCACAAAAACACGTCGGCGACGGCGAGAAACCGGACGCAATCTCCGGTTGTCCGGCGTACGGTCGAACGCTGCCCGCGAGTTCGGTGTCTTATGCGTCGGGACGAAACGGCGGGTCATGTCACGAGAGCTCGACCCGTCGCGACGGCGGGTGCTGCGCGGCGTCGCCGCCGGGGTGACGGCCGGGACCGTCGCCGGGTGTACCGGCGGCGGCTCCGACGGCACGGGGGACGGAACCGACGGCGGAGCGGGCGGCGGCGAGCCGGTCGCCGGCGGGGAATTGGTGTACTCACAGCAGGTGTCGCCGATCGAGTTCGACCCGATCGTCGTCAACGACATCTACTCGCAGCAGGTGTGCTCGCAGGTGTTCGAGCCGCTGTACGCCTACGACGAGAGCACGAACCCGGTCCCGCACCTCGCGCGCGGCGAGCCGACTGTTGAGCGCGACGGGACCCGGTACGTCGTCGAGCTGCGCGACGGGCCGCGCTTCCAGAACGGCGACCCCGTCACCGCCGAGGATGTCCGCTACTCGCTTCTCGCGCCGGTCGAAGAGGAGACCGCGAACGCGCCGGACGTGGAGATGATAGACGCGGTCGAGGTCGTCGACGACCGGACGGTCCAGATCGACCTCCAGTACGGCTACGGCCCGTTCTACACGCTCGCGCTGACGCGGAACGTGGTGCCGGAGTCGGTCCGCGAGGCGGACAAGGAGGCGTTCAACCTCGACGCCCCGGTCGGCTCGGGCCCGTTCGAGTTCGACGACTGGACCGAGGGCGAGTACGTGGACCTAGTGAAGTGGGACGACTACTGGGGCGAGTCGGATCCGTACCTCGACCGCCTCCGGTTCGAGCCCGTCGAGGAGAGCACGACGCGCGTCGTCTCCTTGGAGACCGGCGAGTCGGACGTCGCAGACGGGATCACCCCCCAGACGTGGGAGACGGTCGAGGAAGCGGACAACATGACGCTCCAGTCGGAGCCGGGCATCTCCTACTACTACATCGCGTTCAACTGCAACGAGGGGCCGACGGCGGACCCGCAGGTCCGGGAGGCGATAGACTACGCCGTCTCGATGGACCAGGCGGTGTCGAACTTCATCGAGCCGGCCGGCGAGCGCAACTACGGTCCGGTTCCGCTCCCGGTCGCCGACTCGTGGGACTTCTCCGTGGACGAGTGGGCGGACATCGGCCACGACCGCGACGTCGACCGGACCGCGGAGCTGCTCGCGGACGCCGGCGTGCCCGAGGACTACAACTTCCGGATCATCGTCCCGCCGGACGATCTCCGCGAGCAGATCGGCATCTCGGTCTCGAACGGGCTGAACGAGGCCGGCTACGAGGCGGAGGTCCGCCGGTACGACTGGGGGACGTTCCTCGACACCTACGACACCGGCAACGAGGACGACTACAACATGTACGCGCTCGGGTGGCTCGGCGGGCCGGACCCGGACTCGTACGTGTACAACCTGTTCCACGACGAGCAGATCGGCGCGACCAACGGGACCTACTACGAGAACGGCGAGCTCATGGAGGAGATCATCGACGCGCGCCGCGCCAGCGACATCGACGAGCGGCGCGATCTGTACGAGTCGATCATCCCGACGGTGCTGGAAGACCGGGTCCACCTCCCGAGCTACAGCCTCCGCGTCTCCATCGGCGTCCGCGACCACGTCAACGACTTCGTCGCCCATCCGCGCTCGCAGTACAACCCGCGGGTCCTGAGCGACTACAACAACGTCTGGCTCGACCGCTAGCGGCCCCCCCGCCGCCGCGCGGCGCGGACTCGGTCGAAGCGTTCAAACCCCGCCGCGACGACGGCCCGCACATGGAGAACTTGGAAGACATCGTCCTCGACGACAACGAGGAGGCGCTCGCGCCCGCCGTCGTGATCGCGACCGTCGCGCTCCTCGCGGTGTTCGTCGTCGGCGTCCTGGTCTCGCTCGTCGGTCTCGTCGCCTGACCGGCTCGCCGGACTCGCCGCCCGACCGTATCGCAGCTCCGACGAGGCCGAGTCGAGACCGACCGTTCCGCCCCCGACGTTTTTGACGCCCCGCGGGGTGGTGACGGTATGGACCGCCGGACGCTCAGGGACCTCCTCGACCGCAACGACGACCACGTCGCTGCGCTCGCGCCCGGGGCCTTCGACCGCCACCGCGACGGCCAGCGCCCCGGCGTGGTCTCCGTCTGCTGTTCCGACTCGCGCGTCTCGCAGGAGGGGATGTTCGCCGTCGACGAGCCGGGATTCCTCTTCACCTCCGGCGCGATCGGGAACAGCGTGAGCGCCCTCGTCGACGGCGAGCGAGTCCTCGACGGGAGCGTGGCGTACCCGCTCCGACACACCGACACGGAGGTCCTCGCCGTGGTCGGCCACACCGGGTGCGGCGCGGTCGGCGCGGCGCTCACCGCGGCTCGCACCGGCGAGTATCCGGCCGAACCGGGCGTCCGCGCGGACGTCGAGGCGCTGGTTCCTATCGTCGAGCGCGGGCTGGACGACCCCGCCGTCGTCGGGCCGGACGCCGGCGCGACCGACGGCGAGAGCGGCCTCGAAGCGGACAGTGATGCCGGCATCTCGGTCCGCGACCGGCTCGTCGAGTACAACGTCCACGAGCAGGTGGCGTTCGCCCGCGGCCGCGAGGAGGCGGCGGACGCGACGGTGTACGGCCTCGTCTACGACCTCCACGGCGTCTACGGCGGCCGCGACGGGACCGCCTACCTCGTCAACGCCGACGGGGAGCGGGACCCGGCGGCGCTGCGCGACCTCGTCGGCGAGGCGCGCGCGGACCACGTGGCGTCGCTGCTGTAGCGCGGCGTCGCTCCGCGACCTCGCGTCACAGACGCCGCCGTCGCTCCGCGGACCGGGGTGACCGCATCCGACAACCGTTTCACCGCGACGCCCGAACGGGGTTCAAATGGACCGACGCGTGCTGTTCGCGACGCTGATCCTGCTGGCTGGCGGCGCGACCGGCGTCGGCGTGGCGCTGTTCGCGTTCGTCGGCGTCGACGACGCCACCGCGGAGACCGAGGTCGTCTGGGAGTCCGAACCGGCGGCCGGCGACGACGGCACCGGCGCGGTGATCGCGACGGTCGACGGCGACCCGCTGCTCCTCCGACCGGCGGTCGAGAACGGCTCACGGGTCGTCAGCGCGGCGGTCGTCGGGACCGACGAGACCGCCTGGACGGTCCCGGTCTCCGGACCGGACGCCGAGCGCGGCGGCGGCGACGACGCGAACGGGAGCGACGACGATCCGGTCGGCGTCAGCGGACTCACCGCGGGCACCCTCGGCGGCGACCCCGTCGTGGCGCTCACGACGGCTCCGGGGTCGCTCGTCGTCGTCGACGCGACCGACGGGAGCCGGCGGTTCGCGGTCGACGTCGGCGGCCCCGGCGGGCTCCGCCCCGCGATCGGTGACCTCACCGGCGACGGCAATCGAGAGGTGGCGGCGGTCTCGACCGACGGGTCCGTCCGTATCGTCGACGGCGGGGGCGGTTCCGTCGCCGAGGCCTCGCTGTCGGGGGAGGTCGATCGCCGGCCGCTCGTCGTCGAACCCGACGCCGAGGCCGGCGAGCGCGGCGGCCTCGCGGTGCTGACGAGCGCGGGCGACCCGGCGACGGTCCACCTGCTCGACGAGACCGGCGAGGCGCGCTGGACGGCGACGCCGGGCGTGAATCCCCTGAGTTGGAACGCCGCGGACAGCGAGAACGGCCCCGTCATAGCCCTCGGCGGGTCGAACGGCAACTTGGAGACGATCGAGACGAGCGACGGGTCGGTCCGGTACGAGATCGGGCTTCAGGACGACCCGGTCGCGGTCGGCGACGCGGACCCCGGCCGGGTGTACGTCGGGGGGTCGGGGAGCGTGTGGGCGGCGAGCCTACTCGACGGCGAGGTTGTCTGGAAACAGCAGTACGGCGCGTCGACGCGGATCAACGAGCCGCGCGTCGGCGACATCGACGGCGACGGTGACATCGGTCCGGTCGCGGTCAACCGCAACGGCGAGGTCCTCGCGATGACCCGGAGCGGCAGCGTGACGGCCCGCGGCGGTCCCGAGGCCGTCGTCTACGGCGGGCCGCTGTTCGCCGACGTCACCGGCGACGGCGGCGACGAGGTGGTCGTGGTCGCCGACGACGGGACGGCGGTCGCGCTCGACACCTGAGCAGGCGGAGTGCCCACGGCTGGGTCGGCTCCGCCGGGGCGTTCGGAGTCCGACGGTGACCGGTCGCCGAACGCGGACGGCAGACCCGGAACCGGGTCGCGGCGTTCCGCTCACCCGCCCTCGGAGTTTAGGGGATCGAAACTCCCCAACCCGGTCCAAGCGAGGCCGACGACGAACACACCGATCGCCGTCGCTACGCCGCCGACCACGTTCGCCGTCGCCGCCGTCGACACGGCCCCGACGCCGACCGCGGCGACGATCGTCGCCGGGAGCCGAAAGCTATCGGCCCGGTAACTGTAGACCGCGAGCACCGCGAGTGCGAGGGTGAACGGGATACCGAAGAGGAGCAGCACGTAGAGGTAGATTCTGGTACCGAGCCCCGCTCCGTACCCGACCAACGAGTAGCAGTCCGACTCGTAGACGACGTAGTTTTCGACATCGTTATCGGATGAAATACGGAACTGGTCGGGGCTCTCCGTCGTCGTGTACTCGCCGTCCGACCGGAGCGTCGAGAGGAACACCTCTTGAGCGTCCGGCGACAGCTCGTCGAACTCGGACACCCGGTCGGCGTCCGCCGTCTCACACCCCTCCGCTTGCGGTTCGATCCTGTAATCGATCCGCTCGGCGTCGGTCTGTGTCGCGTGGTACTCCGTGGCGATCAGCATCCCGCTGGTGAGCGCCAACAGGGCGAGCACGATCACGGGGACGTGGCGGCGCGTCAGATCGGACCGCAGGCGTACGACGCCCCCCCGCGACGAGAACCATCGCGAGGAGGGCTCCCACTACGATAGCCGGAGGTGAGGGCATTGTCCGATCCCTCGCGTAACGCGGGATATGTTTTGTGTGAGCCGACGACCGCCGGCGGAGTTCCGCGTCGATACCGGGCCGAGCGCATTCCGGACCGACCTCCGTTCACGCGACGCGGGTGTTCTGTACTCGCCACGGCCTCGACGGACCGTCAGCGAACGGGGATTCCGACTGAGTCGTCGGTTTATAAGCCGTCATTCTCCGGAAAGCGGGTGACCGCGAAGCGTTCGCGAGCGGCGTTCACCGGAAACGCGGTGTGTCGACTGGGCGAGGGCTACGGGAGCGCGGGCGGTGCGTGGCCGGAAAAGTGCCGAACGCGGAGCGGCCGTCAGTGGTCCTCGTCCTCGTACACCCACGCGGCGGTGTCGAGGTCGTAGTCGACGAGCTCCTCCTCGTCGAAGAACAGGTCGATCTCGCGTTCGTTCGCGCCCTCGTCCTCGTGGTCCGACGCGTGGATCACGTTGTGGCCGAGGTCGAGGCCGAAGTCGCCGCGGATCGTGCCCGGGGCGGACTCGGCGGGGTCGGTCTCGCCGACCATCGCGCGGACCTGTCGGGTCGCGTCCGCGCCCTCCCACACCATCGCGAAGACGGGGCCGGAGGTGATGAACTCGACGAGGCCGTCGAAGAACGGCTTGTCCTCGTGTTCACCGTAGTGATCTTTCGCGAGCTCCTCGTCGAGCTGGACGAACTTCCCGGCGACGAGCTTGAGCCCGCGGTCCTCAAAGCGAGAGACGATCTCGCCGATGAGTCCGCGCTGGACGCCGTCGGGCTTGACCATCACGAAGGTCCGCTCGTCGTGGTGGCTCACTGGTCGTCGCCTCCCGCGCGGTTGCCTTCCTCGGTCCACTCGAGGTCGCGCGCCTCGCGGCCGAGGAGGTAGTTCTTCTCCGCCTTCGAGTCGACGAAGTGGAGGATCTGTCCGTCCTTCTTCACGAACATCGTGCCCGTGCCGGGCTCGATCTCCTCGCCGGTGTAGTCACAGGTGCGTGTCTCGACCATTGGTTATCGCCCTCCGATGGAGTCGGCGTCGCGCTGGGTCTCCCGCAGCTGGAGCACGTCGCCCAGGCGGACGGGACCCAGAACGTTCCGGGTGATGATCCGGCCCTGGTTCGATCCCTCCTGGATGCGGCACTTGACCTGCATGGCCTCGCCGTGCATCCCGGTTTTGCCGACGACCTCGATGACCTCCGCGGTCGTCGAGTCGCCGGTGCCCTCTTCTGCGCTCATGGGAGGTTATCGAAGCTCCGCGACCTTCTCGCCGATGTCCTCGACGTCGTCGGCGGCGTCGCCGGCGTCGACGACGGCGGCGGCGGCCGAGCCGACCTCGAGGCCGGCGGCCTGACCGACTTCGTCCTGCGTGTCGACGAAGACGACCGGGATCCCCTTCTCCTCGGCGAGTTCGGGGAGGTGCATCACGATCTCCTCGGGGGAGACGTCCTCGGCGACGATGACGAGGTCGGCGTTGCCGCGCTCGACGGCTTTGGTCGTCTCGTTGGTTCCTTTCTTCACTGTACCGGTGTCTCGGGCGACCTCGAGCGCTTCGAGGGATCGCTCTGCGAGGTCGGCTGGGGTTTCGTAGTCTACGTAAACGGGCATATGTTGTTCACCTATCCTCCGCGCGGGCTCGCGTGCTCGCACCGTGGTCGGTCCCTAACGGCACGGCACATCATCAACCCCGCAGAGGCTGTGAAGCGACGTAGTCCGGACATCCATAAAAGCGCTTTCAATGTCCTGCGCGTGTGCGAGCGGGGATCACGGGGCGAACTCGCGGACCGGATGGGGAAGCCGACGGTCCGGTGCGGATCCCCCGGAACGGAACCGATAGAGTGCGCGATCGGACTCCGCGCTTTTTAAGCCCGACTCGCGCCTCCCTTCGTGTATCGAATGGTCCGTCTCGTTCACTACTCCGACATCGAGAACGTCTTCGACGACCCGGAGCGGGCGGCCCGCCTCGCCGGTCGGATCCGGGCGCTCTCCGGCCCCGACGCCGCGGTCGTCGCCACCGGCGACACGACCGCGCCGGGCGTCCTCTCGCTCGTCGCGACCGGCAGGCAGGTCCTCGACTTCTACGAGGCGACCGGCACGCTCCTCGACACGTTCGGTAACCACGAGTTCGACTACGGGCCGGACGCGCTGCGCGACCTCGTCGCGGACGCGCCGGCGACGTTCGTCTCCGCGAACGTGCGCGACGAGGCGGGCGAGCCGTTCGGCTGCGACGAGGGCGTCGTCCCGTGGGCCGTCCGCGAGGTGGACGGCGCGACGGTCGGGTTCGTCGGCGTCACCGACCCCGCGACCGACTCGCTGAACCCGATGGCCGCCGACCTCTCGTTCGACGACCCCGTCGCGGCCGCCGGAGAGGCGCTCGCGGAGATGCGGCAGTCGGTCGCGGACGAGGGCGGACTCGACCGCGCGGTGATCCTCTCGCACCTCGGCGCGGGCGACGACGACCTCGCCCGCGAGCTGGACGCGGACGCGGTCCTCGGCGGCCACGTCCACAGCCGCCGGAACGAGACGGTCGCGGACACGCTGTTGGTCCGTCCCGGCGTCAACGGCGAGGCGGTGGCCGACGTCGACCTCGACGCCGAGCCGCCGACGGCGACCCTCCACGAGCCGGCGGGGGCCGAGCCCGCGCCCGGGCTGGCGGACGCGCTCGCCGAGCGGATGGCCGCGGCCGACTTAGGCGAGGTCGTCGACACCGTCGGGGAGCCGATCGAACGCTCCGGCGAGGTGGTCCACGGCGGGGAGTGCCGCGTGGGCAACTTCGTCGCGGACGCGTTCCGGTGGGCCCACGACGCCGACGTGGGATTGTCGAACGCCGGCGGCCTCCGGCAGGGTGACCCGTTCGACGGCGACGTGACGAAGGCGGACCTGATCTCCCTGATCCCCTTCGAGGAACCGGTGGCCCTCGCCTCGGTCACCGGGGGGGAACTCCGCGATGTGCTCCGCGAGATGGCCGCGCCGGAGGTGGACTTCGGCGAGGAGGACTGGTGGCACGGGCACGTCTCGAACGCCCGCCTCGTCTGGGACGCCGACGCCGAACTTATCATGGAGGCGACCGTCGGCGGCGAGCCAATCGACCCCGACGCGCGCTACACGGTCGCAGTCTCCGAGTACCTCCTCCACTCCGAACACGAGTTCCCCACGCTCTCCGAGCGCCACCGGATCGACGAGGCGGACATCCAGTACGAGGTGTTGGCGGCCTACGCCCGCGAGCGCGGCATCGACCCCGAGATCGAGGGACGGATCGAGATCCGGAACCGCGCCGCCGCGGCCGACGACGACTGAGCGCGAACGCGGCGGCAATCGTTTATAAACAAACACGGTGGCGCGTGCCTGCGAGCGCCCGAAGGGCGCGAGACAGCACGCGCGAGGGAGTCGGCCGACCGTAGGGAGGCCGACGAGGTTGGGGAGGCGTGAGGCTGTGCTGTGCGGGGCTGGGAATCGAAGGGGCAGCCGAGAGGCCGGCGTAGACGACGCAAGGACCGCAACGAGGGAGCGATAGCGACCGAGTGAGGACCGCAGCGAGTGTACGCCGGCCTCTCGGCTGGGGCTTCGAGAGTGTCCGTGGCGATCGGTGATTTATCAGGAACCACGCACGGCCTCCCGGCTGGGGCTTCGGGAGTGTTCATGGCCGACCCGCTATCGGCTGCTTGTAATCGACCGTTCAACCATTTATAAATACGAAACGCGAGAGAACCGTTCGAGTCCGCTTCCTCTCAGTCCAAGTCCACGTCGACGCCGGTCTGAATCCCCGCCGCCTTCACCGTGTTATAGAGGAGCATCGCGCGCGTCATCGGCCCGACGCCGCCGGGCACGGGCGTGATCGCTCCCGCGACCTCCTTCGCCGACTCGTACTCCATGTCGCCGACCAGCTCGTACCCCTTCTCCGTGTCCGCGTCGACGCGGTTGATCCCCACGTCGATCACGGTCGCCCCCGGCTTCAGCATCGAGCCGTCGACGAACTCCGGGATGCCGGCGGCGGCGACGACGATGTCCGCGCCCGCCAGCTTCGCCTCCAGGTCCTCGGTCCGCGAGTGACAGACCGTCGTCGTCGCGTTCCCGACGGGACTCTTCTGGATCAGCAGGTTCGCCATCGGCTTGCCGACGATGTCGGAGCGGCCGACGACGACCGCGTCCGCTCCCTCCGTCTCCACGTCGTAGGCGTCGAACAGCTTCTGGACGCCGTGCGGGGTACACGGCTTGAACCGGGCGTCGCCCGCGACGAGGCGGCCGACGTTCTCCGGGTGGAAGCCGTCCACGTCCTTCTCCGGGTCGATCCGGCGGAGGACCGTCCGCTTGTCGACGTGGTCCGGCACGGGCATCTGGACTAAGATCCCGTGGACGTCGTCGCGCGCGTTGAGATCGTCTATCGTCTCGTACAGTTCCTCGGCGGGCGCGTCGGCGTCGATCTCGACGTGGATCCCCTCGATGCCGACCTCCTCGCAGTCCCGCTGTTTCATCGAGACGTACGTCTCGCTGGCCGGGTCGTCGCTCATCAGCACCGTCGCCAGTCCCGGCTCAACGCCGGCGTCGGACAGCCGCGACACCTCGTCGGCGACCGCCTCGCGCACGTCCGCCGCGACCGCCTCTCCGTCGATCGTCTCGGTCATGTGCGACCGTCGGCGACCCCGAGGTAAAAGTGACGCGGGATCGTGGTCATCGAAGCCACTCCAAACCCGATTCGATCCGAGAACGCGGATCGTTTTTCGAACGGGACTACTCCGGGAACAGCTCTTCTTCGCGCTCGACGGCGTCTATCGCGGCGATCTCCTCGTCGGTCAGTTCGAGGTCGGCGGCGGCGAGGTTCGCGCGCAGGTGTCCCTCGCTCGACGCCTTCGGGATCGCGACCACGGGGTCCTTCGCTGTCGCCCACGCGATCGCGACCGCCTCGGGCGTCGCCCCGTGTGCCTCCGCGACTGCGACGACGGCGTCGACCTCGCGCACCCGACCGCCGGCGAGCGGCGAGTAGGCGACGACCGGGTAGCCGTGGTCGCGGGCGTGGTCGAGCAGTTCCGGCCGACGGAACAGCGGGTGGAGTTCGGTCTGGTGGGCCGCGGGCGGGCGGCCGAGGACGTCGACCGCGCGGTCGAGGTCCGCGAGTTCGAAGTTCGAGACGCCGACGTTCCGGACGAGCCCCTCCTCCACCAGTCGGTCGAGCGCGGGCAGCGTCGACTCCGGGTCGTAGTCGCCGCGCGGGCGGTGGACGTACAGCAGGTCGAGGGCCTCGACGCCGAGGCGGGCCGCGCTCTCGCGGGCGGCGGGCGCGACGGCGTCGGCCGCGAGGTCGTCGGTCCACAGCTTCGTCGCCACGGTCACGTCGTCGCGGCCGAGGTCGGCGTCGGCCAGCCCCGCGGCGAGCCCCTCGCCGACGACCGCCTCGTTGTCGTAGATCCGCGCGGTGTCGAGGTGGCGGTAGCCGAGCCCGAGCGCGGTCGCGACCTCGTCGGAGTCGTCGATTCCCATCGTGCCGAGGCCGACGGCCGGGAGATCCATGCCCGAACGTCCGTCCGGCCGCGAGTAAATCCCTGCGTCTCCGCGCGGCGGACCGTCCCCGCTGAGCGACGCGGTCGACCCGCGTTTCGACCCGTTCGCGCCGGGGACTTTTCCTCCCCGGCCGTTCGAAACCGAGATGTCCATGCGAGTTCCTCCCCCGCCTTCCGGCCGTCCCTCTCCCACCGACCGCCCCTCCACAGCCGACCGCCCCTCCACAGCCGACCGCCGCTTCCCCACCGGCTGGAGCGAATGAGTCGGGACGGCACCTGGTCGTTCCCGACTGCCACGGGGGGCGTCGAGGTCGCCCCCGACGAGATCCGGGTCCGGCGACGGCTCCGGCCGGCCGCCGATCACGCCGGGCGGGCGCTCGCGAACGGCCGGCTCGGCGCGCTCACGGACGCGTTCGGCTGGGCCGGCGTCGGCGCGCTCTTCACCGTCCTCAGCGCGGTTCCGCGGCTCCTCTCGGTCGGCGACGGGAGCGAGGCACTCTGGGTGGGCGGCATCGCGGCGGTCACGGTGATCGGGACTCTCGCGGCGTCGGTGGGAGAGAACCGCCGCGAGACGATCCCGCTCCGCGCCGTCGAGCGCGTCGAGTTCGACGGCGACGGGATCGTCGTGGTCCACGAGCCGGACGACGCGGATGATTCCGCCGGCGGACTCGCCAAGACGGAGATCCGGCCGCGCTCGGACGACGCGCGCGCCGACGCCGCGCTCGCGCTGCGGCTCCGGGGGGTCGACATCCGCGGGGTCGACGGGGACGACGCGGTCTCTCGGACGGCGGTCGACGCGCCGAAGACGGAGCTTCTGGAGTGAGTCAGCGGGTCGGACCGACCGCGCGGTCGACGACCTCGTACCCCTGCGCGGCGAGCGCGGGGGCGTAGTACCGCTCGGCGACCCGCCCCTGCGGAAGTCGCCGGAGGCCGAACCGGCGCGTCGGGCGCAGTTCGACGTCGACGACGCTCCCGCCGTCGTCCCCCTCGCGAACCGTCGCGGCGTACGAGGCCCACTGTCGGTCGCCGACCGTGCCGTCGACGTCGACGGTCGCGACGGCGTCGCCCGGTGAGGCGTCGTCTCCGTCGCCCGCGGCCCGCACCTCGGTCTCGACGCCGAGCGCGACGCTCCGGAGCCCGAGCAGGTACGAGAACTCGTAGGTCGCTCGGGTTCCCGTCGGGCGGTCCGAGGCTGCGGTGTCGGCCTCGGCCGGGCCGTCCGGGTCGACGGCGTCGGTGTCGACCGGGCTATCCGGGTCGACGGCGTCGCTCCCGGCCGTCCGCACGTCGGCGGCGACCCCCCACTGGAACGCGAGGACGGGCGGCGTCCCCGAGGCGAACTGCCGGACGACCGCCTCGGGCGGCGCGTCCGTGCGGAGGCGGGTCATCCCGGACCGGCGGTACACCGGCAGCCGGAGGGCGACGACCAGAACCGCCCCGACCGCGACCCCCGGCCAGAACGAGAGCGCGGCGACGGCGGCGAGGAACGCCCCCACGACGAGCAGCGCGAGGGTCCAACTGACGGCGCGCTCGGCGCGGCGGTAGCCCCGCACGGCGTCGTCGAGCGCGTCGCGGTCGGTCGGCGGCGGCGTTCGGGCGTCGGAGGGACTGGAGGGGTCGGTCACGCTCCGAACTCGGAGGGGCGGGAAATCAGGATTACGGTCGCCGCGGTCGCGGGGAGCGAGGGTCGGCGTCGGCCGGAGCGGTCGCCGACCGACGGGGGGTCGCCCCGGGGCGGAGCCGCGCTCAGGCCGAGTCGCTCTCGTCGGCCGGCGCTCGCCCGCAGATGCTCACGAGGTCGTGGAGGTCGTCGATCTCGTAGGTCGGGTGGCAGGCGAGCTCCGTCGACCGCCGGTGCGGGCGGCGGAGGAACGCGGAGTCGATCCCCGCGTTGTCGGCCGCGCGGACGTCCGACTCGTTGTCGCCGACGAAAAGCGCCGTCTCGGCTCCGAGGTCTTCGAGGGCGCGCTCGATGTAGTACGGGGAGGGCTTCTTGCGCGAGAGGCTGGCCACCGAGGGCTCCCGGCCGTACGCGACCTCGAAGTGGCCGCGCAGCCCGAAGTGGTCGAGGAGGGCGTCGACGGTCGCCTGTTGGTTCGAGGAGACCACCCCCAGCGAGGCGTCGAGCGCGCGGAGGGCGTCGACGTCGTCGTACGGCGTCTTGCGTCCCTTCCGAGCGGCGTCGATCTGGGCCGCCGCCGCGGTCTCGTCCCTGACGCGCCAGAACTCCGTCGGGTCCACGCCGTAGCGCTCGCAGATGTCCGTCAGGGTCGCGGGGTCGACGCCGACCGCCACGTCGTCGACGTGCGCGAGGTCCGGGTCCTCGACGCCGAGGCTCACGAACGCGTCCCAGGCGGCCTCGCGGAGCGTGTCGAACGGCGTCCGCCCGACCAACACCCCGTCGTTGTCGAGGACGACGGCGTCGTACACGGCTCACTCTGCGTCGCTAACGGGCAAAAAGGTTTCACACGCCGTTACGCGGCGCTCCGAACGCCGGCGGTCGGACACTCAGACGCCGAACAGCCGGACGAACAGCCCCGCGAGCACCGCGAGCGTCCCGGCGATCACGCCGACGAACGGGACCGGAACCGGCAGCGGGATCACGATCAGCGCGACGCCGAGCGCGATCAGCGCGGTCGAGAGCTTCACGGGCGAACACCGTCCGCGACGCCCAAATACCTTCAGGTGAGTTCCGACCGCCGGACGACGCGTCCCGAGAGACGGCACGACTCCCGCACTTTCAATACCCGGCCGGTCGAAGGCTCAGATCGGACCATGAACATCTCTGATATCGCGGTGTCGGAATACGTCGAGGTCGACGTCGATGAGCGGCTCGCCAAGGTCCGTTCTATCTTCGAGCGAGAGAACCCCAAGGGGATCGTCGTCGTCGAGGACGGCGAGTACGCGGGC
This sequence comes from Halorubrum hochsteinianum, assembly GCF_023702125.1. Taxonomy (NCBI): domain Archaea; kingdom Methanobacteriati; phylum Methanobacteriota; class Halobacteria; order Halobacteriales; family Haloferacaceae; genus Halorubrum; species Halorubrum hochsteinianum. Next base: position 2,066,109 of record NZ_CP098415.1, read on the forward strand.
GTCGTCGGGGAGAAACAGCTCATGCGTTCGCGCATGGAGGACGACACGAAGGTGTCGGCGGTGATGAAGCCGGCCCCGTCGGTCGACCGACACGAGGACGTCCGGGAGACCGCCCGACTCCTCGTCGAGGGGGACGTGAAGATCGCGCCGGTCTACGAGGGCGAGAAGCTCTACGGCATCGTCACGGTCGACCAGATCCTCGAGGCCGTCATCGAGAGCCTCGACGCGATCACCGTCGGCCAGATCGCCACCGAGGACGTGATCGGCATCGGCGAGACGGAGAGCGTCGGCCGCGCCATCAACCGGCTCCGCGAGAACGGCGTCTCCCGGCTCCCCGTCCTCGACGACGACGGCGACCTCGTCGGCGTCGTCACCACGAACGACATCGTGGAGTTCGTCGTCCGCGACCACGAGCGGCAGGGCAGCGGCGACCGCGCGGGCGACATCGACCGCATGCTCGACATCCCCGTCTACGACATCATGTCGAGCCCGGTCGTCACCGCGACCGAGGACGAGACGGCCCGGGCGGTCGTCGAGCGCATGTTCGACAACGAGGTCTCCGGGCTGGTCGTCACGCCCGCGGACACCGATACCGTCGCCGGCATCGTGACGAAGACCGACGTGTTGCGCGCGCTGACGTTCACCGAGCAGGACTCGATGGACGTCCAGATCACGAACGTCGACCTGCTGGACGGGACCTCCCGCGAGCACGTCGTCGAGTCCATCGAGCAGGTCGCGGACAAGTACGCGGACATGCACGTCATCCACGCGCACGTCCGGCTCCACGCTCACAAGGAGAAGCTCCGCGGCACGCCCCTCATCCAGTGTCAGATCCGCCTCCGCACCAACGAGGGACAGGTCGGCGGCTCCGGCGAGGGGTACGGTGCCGAACACGCGTTCCACGTCGCGCTCGACAAGTTAGAGCGGAACGTCCTCGAGATCAAGGGCGTCAACGCCGACGAGGAGTACCGCGGCCAGCTCCTCCGGAAGCTCGGCGAGCTGTGAGCCGATAGGGGGCCGCACGCGGGCGAATGCCGGTCCGATCTCGGCGGTCGTCCCGTCGCCCTCGACGAACCGACTTCCGCCCGTTCCGACCCGCGTTTTCGTCGTCTCGCTGCCGGCGCGCTCTTCGGAGGATCGTCCGTGATCGGCAGCCGTCGGCTATCCGTCCGCGTCGTCGGCTATCCGTCCGCGCCCTCGGCGAGTCCGTCGGCGACGATCCGGAACGCGGCGGTGTCGCCCGCGGGCTTCGAGCGGTGCTTTTCGAGGGTCGCCCGGCGGTTCCCGCCGCGGAACCGGTCGACGCGGACGATCGCGCCGGTCCAGTGGTTGAGGGTGTTGCCGCCGAGCGCGCGGTCCCGGTCGCCGTCGGGGTCCGTGAACACCTGGTTCGTGATCACGACGGCGACGTCGTGCCGCCGGGCCAGAGAGAGGAGGTGCGTCACCTGCTTTGCGACCTTCCGGAGCGACTCGCCGCCCTCGGTGTCGCCGGCGCGCTCCAGCCGGTAGAAGCCCGTGGCGGAGTCCAACACGATCAGATCGACCTCCTCCGCGAGCTCCTCGGCGTCGCGGACCGCCTCGCGCTGGTCGTCGAAGTCGTACGCCTCAGAGATCACGAGCCGCGCGGCGAGTTCCTCGAGGGTGTCGTCGCCGTCGCCCCGGTCAAGTCGACCCTCCGCCAGCTGTTCGAACCGGTCGATCGAGAGCCCCTCGGTGTCGATGTAGAGGGCGCGGTCGCCGCGGGCCGCGACCTCGACCGCCGCCGAGAGCGCGAGGTTCGTCTTCCCCGCGGCCGGCGGGCCGTACACCTGCGTGACGACGCCGCGCTCGAAGCCGCCGCCCAGCAGCTCGTCGACCGGGCGACAGCCGGTCGGGATCGGATCGCTCACTAGACGGCGGTTCGGCCGCGCTCGTATTTAAACGGTCGATCGCGGCGGCGACGGCGCGGTACGCGTCGCTCGACGCGGTGATACGCGCCGGTCGCCGGGAGAAACGCGGTTGCTCGTCGCGAGAAGTGTCGCTCGCCGACGGCAGCGCCGTCGCTCGTCGGGCGGTGATAAGTGTGAGAGAAACGGAGATGGCGTCGTTCGCGTCGAGCGACGGCCGAAATCCGGTAGTGCGTGCGGACCTGTCGTCCGCGACGTGGGGGTTAGTTGCGGACGAGGTTCGTCGCGCGGGGTCCCTTGGGGGACGATTCGATGTCGAATTCCACTTCCTGACCCTCCTCGAGGTCCGGGCCGCCGACGTCTTCCATGTGGAAGAACACGTCTTCGTCGTCGTCGAGGTCGCCGTCGTCAGTCGAGATGAAACCGTAGCCGCCAGTATCGTTGAAGAAATCAACCTTACCGTTTACAATTGCGAATAAACGTACAGCCCGTACGGCGATAACCCTTGCGAGGGTCACGGTACCACGGAGGTTCCGGACGTTCGTCTATCCGGGAAGCACCGAATACCGCCTCGTTCCGGGGCGCTCCGGCCGACGTTGCGACGCGCCCGGTCGTGTTCACCGCGTGCCACCAGCCGCGGGGTTCATTTACGCGCGACCACGTAGGTCGGACAACGACATGGACCGCCGCCACTTCCTCCGCTCGCTCGCCGGGACCGGCGTCGTCGCCGGTACGACCGCAACGGCCGGCTGCGCCGGCGTCCTCGGCGACGGCGACGCCGACGGCTCCGACGATCCCCACGCCGAGGAGACGATCCTCGGCCCGCCGGAGCAGACCCGGGGCGACCCGGTCCATCCGATCCGCGGCGACGAGATGCCCGAGTTCAGCGTCCCCGACCCGATCACGGGCGAGGAGATATCGACGGCGGGGTTCGAGGGCGAGCGCGCGTACCTGTGGACCTCCTTCTACACGAGCTGCCCGGACGGCGTCTGCCCGGCGCTCATCCTCCGCCTGCGGCGCGTACAGGAGGTCGCGGCCGAGGAGGGGTTCGGCGACGAGGCCGCGTTGCTGCCGCTCACGTTCGACCCCGAGCGCGACACGGCCGAGGTGCTCCGCGAGTACGCGAGCCAGCGCGGGGTCGATCTGGACGCCGGCAACTGGCACTTCCTCCGCCCCGAGAGCTACGAGGCGGGCGTAGAGCTGATGGACGAGAACTTCGGGCTCAAGATCGAGAAGACGGACGCCGAGGGGTACGAGAACCTGGAGTACGCGTTCCCGCACTACGGGCTCATCCTGCTCGTCAACAAGCGGGGGATCGTCGAGCGCGCGTACCCGCGCGGCCCGGCCACCGACGTCGAACGGATCGTCGACGACTTCAGACGGGTGGTCACGGCGTGAGACGGCGGCACCTACTGGCGGGACTCGCAAGCGTCGGCGCCCTCGGCGGAGCCGGGGCCGTCGCGACCGGCAGGGTGCCGAACGCGCTCGGCGGCGAGGAGGCCCCCGAGCCGATCGAGCCGGTGACGATCGACACTATCGAGGCACCGGGTAGCCGCGACGGAGAAGTGACGCTACCCGCTCCCGACCGCCCGACGTTCGTCGACTTCTTCGGAACGTGGTGTCCGCCCTGCGCCGAGCAGATGCCGGCCCTCGCGGAGGCCCACGACCGGATCGGCGACGAGGTGCTGTTCGTCTCGGTGACGACGGAACCCGTCGGCGACGAGGTCAGCGAGGAGGAGGTGGTCGAGTGGTGGCGCGAGAACGACGGCGACTGGCTCGTCGCGGCCGACGTGACTGCCGAACTCGCATCGCGATTTCCGATCGGGAACTACCCGAGCGCCCGCGCCATCGACGCCTCGGGACGCGTCCGCTGGGCGACCTCCGGCACCCACACCACCGAGGAGTTCGTCGCGGGCATCGAGCGCGTGGTCGGCGATGACTGACGACCGATGACCGACGTCTCGCTCGCGACGAACGTCCCGTTCGCGGTGACCGCGGGCGTGGCGACGTTCTTCTCGCCGTGCGCGTACCCCCTCCTGCCGGGGTACGTCGGCTTTTACGTCAACTCCGTCGACGCGGACTCCGCCTCGATCCTCGGCGCGGGCGCCCGCGGCGTCGCGGCCGCGATCGGCGTGCTGGCGACGTTCGCGCTGCTCGCCGGGGCCACCGTCCGGATCGGCTACTCGACGCTGTCGAGCATCACCGTCTTCGAGACGCTCGTCGGCGGCCTCCTCGTCGTCTTCGGGCTGCTCGTCGTCGCCGGGCGAGCGCCGTCGGTCTCGGTGCCGCTGCCGGAGCGCCGCACCGGTATCTTCGGATTCGGGCTGTTCGGGGCGGGCTACGCGCTCGCCGGCGCGGGCTGCGTCGCGCCCGTGTTCCTCGGCGTCGTCGCCCGCGCGATCGCGCTCCCGTCGGAGACGGCGGTGCTCGTCGTCGGCGTCTACGCCGGCACCGTCGCCGTCCTGATGGCCGCGACCACGGTCGCGACCGGCGTCGGCCTCGTCAGCAACGCGAACCGGGTGATGGCCCACGCCGGGCTGCTGAAACGGATCGCGGGCGCGGTGATGGTCGCCGCCGGGATCGGACAGCTGTACCTCTCGCTGGTCGTGTACTGAGACGAACGCGCTGAGCGACCCGTGGGAGACGCCCGCACGCCGTCCCGTATCTTCTTAACTGATAGCGCGGAACATTCGGACAGCCGAACCGAACGGTTCGGTCCCCGCACACGATGAATCTCGATCAGTTCACCGCCGAGAACGCACCGACGGACGGCGCGGAGCCGTTCCAGCGCGAGAACAGCTACACCCTCGATGTCGCGGTCGCCGGCACGGTCATGGCGAAGGCCGGGTCGATGGTGGCGTACACGGGCGACGTGTCGTTCACCGGGAAGGCCTCCGCCGAGGGCGGGATCACCGGCTTCCTCAAGGAGGCCGCCACGGGCGAGGGGACGCCGATCATGGCCGTCGAGGGCGACGGCCACGTCTACTTCGCGGACGACGGCAAGAAGGTACAGGTGATCGAACTCGACGCCGACGAGTCGATCACGGTCAACGGCGAGGACGTGCTCGCGTTCGAGGAGTCGCTCTCCTACGAGATCAACACCATCGACAGCCTCGCCGGCGCGCTCGCCGGCGGGTTCAGCAACGTCTACCTCGAAGGGCCGGGGTACGTCGCGCTCACCACCCACGGCGATCCCATCGTCTTGGAACCGCCGGTGGCGACCGACCCCGCCGCGACCGTCGCGTGGGGCGGCACCTCGCCGGACGTGGAGGTGAACCGGAGCCTCTCGGACATGATCGGACAGGAGTCCGGCGAGCGCTACCAGATGCGGTTCGACGGCGACGACGGGTTCGTCGTCGTCCAGCCCCGCGAGGAGCACGCCTGAGTCCGGCCGAGAGGCCAGAATCCGCGGCGCGACGCTATCGCGCCGCCAGCCAGTCGGCGAAGTCGCCGGTGAGGAACCCGGCGTAGTCGACGATCCCGAGGTACAGCGAGACGATCACGACGATCACGATCGGGATCCGGACGGCCCAGATCCACGCGTCGCCGAGGCCGCCGAGGTCCGCGATCCCCTTCTGTAGTTCCTCGCGGCCCACGTGCGGGATCACCCAGCCGACGAACAGCGCGAGCAGCAGCGAGCCGAGCACGAGCAGGATGCCGTCCGCGAGCAGGTCGTATAAATCGAGGAAGATCAGGTCGACGGTGACGGGCACGCCGAGCAGGAAGACCGCCACGCCGACCGCGGCCGACGCCGGGATGCGGGCGACGCCGACCTCGTCGATCAGGTACGAGACCAGCACTTCGAGGATGCTGATCGCGGAGGAGAGCGCCGCGATCCCGACCATCCCGAAGAAGACCACGCCGAGGATCCGGCCGCCGGGGATGCCGGCGAACGCCGACGTGAGGCTCACGAAGATCGCGCCGGGACCGCCCGTTCCCGGCTCGATACCCACCGAGAAGAGGACGGGGAAGACGACGAAGCCGACGAGGACGGCGACGAGCGTGTCGAGCGTCGCGATGATCCCCGCGTCGGCCGCGAGGTTCCGGTCCTCGCCGAGGTAGGAGGCGTAGGTGATCATCACGCCCATGCCGAGCGACAGCGTGAAGAACGCCTGTCCGGCGGCGGCCGGCAGGATCTCGGTCCAGTTGGCCGCGATCGTTCCGAAGTCGGGCGAGAGATAGTAGGCGTACGCCGCGCTCGCGCCGTCGAGGGTGAACCCGTACGCGGCGAGGCCAAGCAGGAGGACGAGGATGGCGGGGACCATCACCTTCACGCTCAGTTCGATCCCGCGCCGGACGCCGGCGGCGATGATGCCGATGACGCAGAGCATGAAGACGGCGTGGAAGAGGAGCGTGTCCAGTCCGGTCGACACCGTGCCGAACAGCGCCTCGGCCTCGGCGGGGTCGGTGAGGGTGAATCCCTCGGTGATCCCGATAAGCGTGTACCGCAGGAACCAGCCCGCGACGACGCTGTAGTACGAGAGGATGATGAAGCCGGTGACGACGAACAGCCAGCCGGCGTACGACCACGCGCCGCTGCCGAGTTCGCGCAGCGCGCCGACCGGGTTCAGGTCGGTCCGCCGCCCGATGACGAACTCGACGAGGATCGCCGGGAACCCGATCAGCGCGACGAACGCCAGGTAGGTTATCAGAAACGACGATCCGCCGTACTGGCCGGTGATGAAGGGGAACCGCCAGATGTTCCCCAGCCCGACCGCGCTGCCGACCGCGGCGAGGATGAACCCCGCTCGCGTCGCCCATGTCTCGCGTGCCATTGGTACCGGAGGAATTCCGTTGGGGCGTAAAAACGTGTCTCTCCGGCGCTGACACAGATAATGAACGTTCCTGATCGTTCGTCCAATCCCCTGCGTACCGAGCGGCGACCGTGAATTTAATAGCCGGACGGCTACCTCACGGGGTATGGAACGCGTAGACGTCGCGATCGTGGGTGGCGGTCCGGCGGGGTCCTCCGCAGCGCACGCGGCCGCCACCGGCGGCGCTGGCGCGCTCGTGCTCGAGAAGGGGGTCCCCCGGGCCGACCGGGACCGGCTCGGTCCCGACTCCACCGACGCCGCGGGCATCCTCGACTACTGGGTCGACATCATGGGGATTCACCCCGACGAGTTCGACGACGGGGTCGTTCAGCGCGAGTTGAACCGCGCGGAGTTCCGCGGTCCGGAGGAGGCGGCGACGCTCGAATCGACCGGCATCGACTCCTCGTACGACAAGTTCGGCTACACCTTCCAGCGCGCGCGCTTCGACGACTGGCTCCGCGACCGCGCCGAGGAGGCCGGCGCGGAGTACCGGGCCGGGGTGTCCGTCCGCGGCGTCGACACCGACCTCTCGGCGACGCCCGGGAGCGACGACCCCCGCCACACGCTCGAACTCGCCGACGGGGAGGCGGTCGGCGCGGACTTCGTGGTGCTCGCCGACGGGCCACAACGGACCGTCACGAACCGGGTCCTCGACGAGTACCTGCCCGCGGACGCGCAGGCCTCCGAGCGGCTGGCCTCCCGGACCGCGAACCACATCGCGTACCAGGAGTACCGGCGCGTCCCCGACGAGGTCTTCGAGGAGGTGAACGACGCCCTCGTATTCTGGTGGGGCGTGATGCCCGGCGAGACCGCCTACCCGTGGATCTTCCCGAACGCGGACGGCGTCTGCCGGGTCGGGCTCACGATGCCGATCGGGCTCGACATCGACGAGTTCGACCGCGACGCGTACGCGCTGCTCGACGGGGACGACGAGTCGATCCCCCAGGGCGGCGAGTACGTCCGCCGACTGCTGGAGTGGCAGTACGGCGACGAGTACGACATAGAGGAGGACTTCCCCGTCGTCGAGGAGGCCGGCAAGCGGAACGGGACGGAGACCTATCCGATCTCGTCGACGCGACCGATCGACTCGCCGGTCGAGGCCGGGATCGCGGTCGCCGGCGGCGCGATGGGGACGACATCCGCGTTCCACGAGGGCGGCGACCACGTGGCGGTCCGCACCGGCGCGATCGCCGGCGAGCTCGCCGCCGAGGGCGACCTGGCCGCGTACAACCGCCGCTGGAAGGAGGCGATCGGCGACGAGGTCGTCCGCAACGTGACGATGGCCGACATGGTCGCCGACTACGGGCCGGACGACTGGGACCGGATCATCGGGGCGGCCGACGCGATGCTCGCCGCCGGGACGGACGACGGCCTGCTCGCGCAGCCGTACCGCTCCGGCTGGGAGTCGGCGAAGCTGCTCCTCGGCTACAAGTGGAACAAGCGGCGCGTCAAGCGGGACTACGTCGGCATCGAGGAGAGCGAGTACGTCTACTGACGCGCCGCGTGCGCGTCGGAGCCGCCCCGTTCGGTTCGACTACCGGATCACTGGAGCCGCAAGCTCCACCGGCTCCGTCTCGATTCCCGTCACGTCGACCGGCTCGGCCTCGTGGCTCGGCCACCGCCCCGTCTTGGTGAGCCGCTCGGTCAGGTCCGCCGCGACGAGGTGCGTGTCCTCGCTTTTTGTCCCCCGAACCGTCGGGTTCCACGCGTAGCCCATCGGCCGCCGGACCGGCTCCTCGCCGTCGGGCGTCGCGATCCACTCCCGACCGGCGAACCCGGCCGCGCCGCCCTGATGGTGGTTCTCCCACTCGCCGGGGAAGCCGACCGCGTCGTACGCCTCCCGAATCGCCGCGAAGACGTCGCCCGCGGTGTCGGGACCGTCGCCGCCCGAGCCGGCGGTGAGAGTCCCGGCCGCGGCGGCCTCGGTGGCGCGGATCGCGGTCGCCTCGACCCGCGCCGCGGCGCGGTGGCGCTCCTCGAACCAGTCGGGGGCGTCGAAGGCGACGGTCCGCGTCATCGAGGCGTACAGCCCCGCTCGCTCCCCGGTGACCGACACGAGCGCGTAGTCGCCGAGTTCCGCGTCGCCCGGCGTGTAGTGGCGGTACGCCTGCGCCCGCTCCGCGCCGCCGACGAGCACGACCGGGGTGTCAACGTCGCGCGAGGCGAGCGAGATGTCGATGCCGGCCGCGACCTCGTACTCCGGGTCCTCCGGTTCGAGGTTCCGACAGACGGTCTCGACGGCGGCGGCGACCTCGCGGCCAAGCTCCCGGTAGCGCTCGACGTCGTCGTCGGTGAGCGGCTGTCTGAGCCAACTCCCGTCGACGGTCTCGAAGCCGGGCACGTCGAAGTCCGCGGCGGCGGGCGCGGGCGAGCGCTCGGCGACCGCCTCGGCGAGCGAGCCGGCGTGCCACGGGAACGACTCGACCGCGAACGCCTCCGGGAGCTCCTCGTCGGCGAGCCGCTCCGCCTCGATGGTGTCGGTGATCACGCGGAGGTCGCCGTCGTAGCCGGCGGCCGCGACGCCGGTCGTCGCGTCGGCGTCGACGACGTTGTCGCCGCCGGTGAGCCACGCGAACCCGTTGGGGCGCGCGAACCAGACCGCTTCGAGTCCGCGCTCGGCGAGGTACGCGTCGAGCCTGTCGGTGCGGGCGGAGAGGTCGACCATACCGACGGGTTCTCGCCGGGCCAGTAAAACCGGTCGGAACCGGTCGGGATCGGTCGGCGTTCGGACCACACCGGACCGGTAACGGGCGCGGAGTCGGGAACTCCGCGGATCGGGCGTCGTCACCGCGCCGTCTTCCGATCAGCTTCGCCGACGCCCCCGAAACGAAAGGTTCAATTACGTCCCACGGAAACAACGAGATGCGTCAGTAAGCCCCCTCGGGTTGGTAGTCTAGTCCGGTTATGACACCTCCTTGACATGGAGGAGGCCGGCGGTTCAAATCCGCCCCAACCCACTTTTGTCGACACCGCAACTGCGAGCGACAGCACCACATTTTCCGTATCTGGAGCGCGGAGCGATGCGAAGTTTCTTTTACGTCACCCCGGAGGATCCGGGTAGATGAGAGACCGAGGCGGTCGAGCGCCGGACGGGTCCGAATTGCCGACATCGAACCGTGACGCGGCGGATTCTCTCGCTCCGACGGCGTCGGAATCGACCGCTCCGACCGCCGACGGCGCGGCGTCGACCGGGCGACTGGTCGTCGTCTGCGGGCTGCCCGGCGTCGGCAAGACGACCGTCGCCGAGCGGATCGCCGACCACGTCGACGGCCGGATACGCCGGACCGACGTGATACGGAAGGAGCTGTTCGACGACCCCGAGTACACCGACGCGGAAACGGAGGCCGTCTACGCGGAACTCCTCGCTCGGGCGCGCGAGGACATCGCGGTCGGGGAGGCCGTCGTCCTCGACGCGACGTTCGCGGACGACCGGTTCCGGGCTGCGGCCCGCGAGGCGGCCGCCGAGACCGCGGCGGCGTTCGACCTCGTTCAAGTCGCCTGCGACGAGGAGGTCGTCGAGCGGCGGATCGAGCGGCGGGACGGGATCAGCGACGCGGACTTCGAGATCCACCTCCACTTCAAGGAGCTGTTCGACGAGGTCGCCGGCGACCACGTCGTCGTCGACAACTCCGGGACCGAGGCGGAGACGTTCGCGCAGGTCGACGCCGCGTTCGCCGAGGGGGCGACCGCCGACGGCGACGGGCGGTCTGCGGCGGTCACCGACGCGGAGTGAGGCCGCCCGGTGTGCGAACGAGTGGCGTGACGAGCGGGCGCACACGTCTCAAATCACTTATACGGGCGAACGCACAACGGGAGGTATGAGCGAAGAATCCGGGCGCAAGAATCTGCGGATGCCCAACGACGACGAAGTGTTCGCCGTGGTGACGGAGCACCTCGGCGGCAACCACGTTCAGCTGCGCTGCGCCGACGGCGTCGAGCGACTCGGCCGGATCCCCGGTCGGATGAAGTACCGCACGTGGATCAGCGAGGGCGACGTCGTGCTCGCCGAGCCGTGGGACTGGCAGGACGAGAAGGCGAACGTCGAGTGGCGGTACGAGGACGAGGACGCCGACCAGCTCCGCCGCGAAGGCCACATCCAGTAACCCGATATCTCCGGGTCGCGCCGCGCGACCGTCTACGCGCCGCACTCTCCGTCTCCCGTTCGACGTTTCCTTCCGTCCGCGGTGAATTCGTTTTCCGACGCGCGGCCGTCTCGGCGACGACTCTCTCGTCCGAGCCGCCGAAACCGACACCGTGAGAACGATCGAACACGACGGCGACGGTATGACCCCGAGAGAGCTCCGCGCGGACGTCCCGGCCCTCGGCGACGCGGCGTACTTCAACTTCGGCGCGCACGGCCCCAGCCCGGAGTACGTCGTCGAGGCCGCCGGCTCGTTCGTCGCGGACCACGAGTACGGCTCCGCGACCACCGACCCCTACGAGCGCGCCTTCGAGACCTACGAGGAAGTGCGCGAGCGGATCGCGGCGTTCGTCGGGGCCGACCCCGAGGAGATCGCCCTGACCGAGAGCACGAGCGACGGGATCGCCCGCGTCGCGGGCGCGATCGACTGGGAACCGGGCGACGTCGTCGTCCGCACCGACCTCGAACACCCGGCGGGGGTCCTCCCGTGGAAGCGGCTCGAACGCGAGGGCGTCGAGGTGCGCGTGTTAGAGACCGACGAGGGGCGCGTCGACCGCGACGCGTACGCCGAGGCGGTGACCGACGCCCGGCTGGTCTGTTTCAGCGCGATCACGTGGACGCACGGCACGCGGCTCCCGGTGAGAGAGCTCGTCGAGATCGCCGACGACGCGGGCGCGTTCACCCTCGTCGACGCGGTCCAGTCGCCCGGACAGGTGGCGATGGACGTACACGAGTGGGGGGCCGACGCGGTCGCGGCCGCCGGCCACAAGTGGACGCTCGGCCCGTGGGGGGCCGGCTTCCTCTACGTCGACCGCGACGCCGCGGCCGACCTCGCGCCGCGCGCGGTCGGCTACCGGAGCGTCGCGGACCCCGAGGGCGACGAGATCGAGTTCAAGCCCGGCGCGGGGCGCTTCGAGGTGGGAACGACGACCGCCGCGGCTCACGTCGGCCTCGTCGAGGCGCTCGACGCGATCGACGCCGTCGGGATCGACGCGATCGAGTCGCGGATCGCCGACCTCACCGACCGGCTGAAGGCGGGCGTCCCGGACGACCGACTCCTCAGCCCGGACGCGCACGAGTCCGGGCTGGTCACGGTCGACGTGGACGACCCGGAGGCGACCGTCGACCGGCTCGCCGACGAGGGCGTGATCGTCCGCTCGCTGCCGCATCCGGACGGGATCCGGGCGTCGGTTCACGCCGTCTCCACCGAGGGGGAGGTCGACCGACTCCTCGACGCGCTCGACGCGGAGTGGTGAGCGGAGTGGGGGTGCGGCGTCGCGGCGACGGGAGCGGGCGACGCTCCGCGGCGACCGGACCGACTTTCACGCTCGGCGCGCAACGTCGCACATGGGCTTCCACACGTTCGACGCCGACGGCGCGGACCGGTTGGAGCGGGCGGCGGTGCGGTACCGCTGGGTGTCCGCCGAGGAGGTCGTCGGACCGCTCGCGGGCGACGAGTTCGGCGTCCTCGCCGACCTCGGGAGCGGCACCGGGTTCTACACCGACGACGTCGCCGAGCGCGCCGAGACCGTCTACGGCGTCGACGTCCAGCCGGAGATGCACGAGTACTACCGCGAGAAGGGCGTCCCCGAGAACGTCGAACTGGTCGCGAGCGACGTCACCGACCTCCCGTTCGCGGACGGCGAACTCGACGGCGCGTTCTCGACGATGACCTACCACGAGTTCGCGAGCCCGGAGGCGCTCGCGGAGGTCGCGCGGGTGGTCAAGACCGGAGGGCCGCTCGTCGTGTTCGACTGGACGGCCGACGGCGACGGCGAGCACGGGCCGCCGGTCGACGAGCGGTTCGCCGCCGCCGACGCCGTCGCGGCGCTGGAGGCGGCGGGGTTCGAGGTCGACTCCGCGTCGACGCGCACGGAGACGTTCGGCGTCGTCGCTCGGGCACCGTAGTCGCCCGTCGAATCGGGAAACGAGCGGCTCTGCGTCCGATTCGAACGTTCGTGAAGAAATACCGTTAGGTGCGTCCGGCCCGTAGATGAGGTATGTCCGCTTGTTCTCGATCGGCGGCCGCGGTCGCAACCGCGCTCGCCCTGTTCGCGACGGTCGCCGCGCGACCGGCCGCGGCCCACGTCGACTACGTCACCGAAGAGTCCGGCGACCCGCTCGACGCGGTGACGTTCGTCGCCGACGTGCTGTCGGACCCGTTCAACGCGGCGATTTTCGCCGGGTCCGGGCTCGCCGCGCTCGTCGGACTCGCCGTCTACCTGTGGGTGCGACCCACCATCGTCGACGTGGTCGTCCTCCGCGAGACGCTCGCCGGCTACGGCGACCTCGTCCCGTGGATGCTGCGGCTCGCGGTCGGGCTCCCGCTCGTCGGCGCTGGCTTTCAGGGATACCTGTTCGCGCCGACGCTCTCGTTCGACCCCGGCGCGAGCCCGCTCCTCCGGGTGCTCTTCATCGGACTCGGCTTCTCCCTCCTCTTCGGTCTCGCGACGCGGATCGCGTCGGCGGTCGGGCTGGCGACGTACGCGTGGGTGTTCCTCGCCGTCGACTCCTCCGTCGTCCTCGCGGTGGAGTACGTCCCGGTGTTCGCGGTGCTCGCGATCCTCGGCGGCGGCCGACCGAGCGCCGACGACATGCTGTTGGAGGTCGCGAGCACGCCGGGGTCGTACTATGGGCGGATCGACCCGGTCCACCACCTGAAGACGTTCCTCGACCGGTCGGCGGCCCCCCTGCGGCGGTACGTGCCGACGGTGCTCCGGGTCGGGATGGGCGTCTCGTTCGTCTACCTCGGGCTGATCCAGAAGCTCGCCGACCCCGGCAGCGCGCTGCTCGTCGTCGAGAAGTACGACCTCACCTCGGTCGTGCCGGTCGACGCCGGGCTGTGGGTCGTCGGTGCCGGGGTGACCGAGGTCGCGGTGGGGCTGGCGCTCATCGCGGGCTTTTTCACCCGCGGCGCGGCCGCGCTCTCGTTCGTGCTGTTCACCACGACGCTGTTCGGGCTCCCCGACGACCCCGTCCTCGCGCACGTCGCGCTGTTCGGCATGGCCTCCGCGGTGTTCACGCTCGGGGCCGGCCCGGTCTCGTTCGACCGCTGGTTCGGTCGCCCCGCGCTCGGCGACGACGAGTCGGCGGTGCCGGCGGACTGACGGTCCGGTCGGCGGTTTTTAAGTCGCTCTCGCGCGGTGGGACGGGTATGCGCGTCGACCTCGGCAACGCCCTGGAGACGACCCCGGGGATCACGACGGAGACGCTGGACAGACTCGACGAGCGCGTCGCGGCCGCCCACGACCGGATCGCGGCCGGGATGGCCGACGACGAGTTCGGGTACGCGGCGCTGACCCTCCCCGAGACCGCAGATCCGGACCGGATACACGCCGCGGTCGACGGGTTCGACCGTCCCGAGGCGGTGCTGACGGTCGGCATCGGCGGGAGCGCGCTCGGCGCGGCGACGCTCGCGACGGCGCTCGAAAGCGACGTGGACGCCTACGTCCTCGACAACGTCGACCCCGACGACGCGCGGGCGCTGCTCGACGACCTCCCGCTCGCGGACACCGTCGTCAACGTGGTCTCGAAGTCGGGGACGACCGCGGAGACGCTCGCGAACTTCCTCGTCGCCCGCGAGGCGATGGCCGACGCGGGCGTCGACTGGACCGATCGCACGCTCGTCACGACGGGCGAGTCCGGGAACCTCCGCGAGCTGGCCGACCGTCACGGCCTGCCGTCGCTGCCGGTCCCCGACGGCGTCCCCGGTCGCTTCTCGGCGCTGTCGACGGTCGGACTCGCGGTCGCGGCGCTCCAGGGCCACGACGTCGAGGCCGTCCTCGCGGGCGGCCGCGACGGGATGGCGTCGCTGTCGGGGTCGCTGTACGAGTCGCCCGCCTACGCGTACGGCGCGGCGACGTACGCGCTCGCGGAGCGCGGCGCGCGCACCAACGCCGTGATGCCGTACGCCGAGTCGCTGGAGACGTTCGCGGAGTGGTTCGCGCAGCTGTGGGCCGAGAGCCTCGGGAAGGACGGGCTGGGCCAGACCCCCGCCCGGGCGCTCGGCGCGACCGACCAGCACTCCCAGCTTCAGCTGTACCGCGCCGGGCCGCCGGACAAGCTGGTGACGCTCGTGCGCCCGACCGAGCGCGCCGACGTGCCGATTCCCGAGACCGACCTCGACGGGCTGGCGTACCTCGGCGGCTCGTCGCTCGGCGGGCTGCTCGACGCGGAGTTCGAGGCGACCGAGGCGAGCCTCGCGGCGGCGGACGTGCCGAACGTGCGCGTCGAGATCGACCGGGTCGACGAGCGTTCGCTCGGGGAACTGCTCTACGGGATGGAGGCGGCCTGCGTGCTGTACGGCGAGCTCGCGAGCGTCTCGACGTTCACCCAGCCCGCGGTCGAGTGGGGGAAGAAGGCGGCCCGCGGGCTGCTCGGCGGGGGCGACTTCCCTGAGGCGGACGCCGTCACGGAGAAGCGCGAACTGCGGGTCGATTGACGCCGCCGGAACGACCGCGGCGGCGGGTAATCGACGCCGCCGGAACGACCGCGGCGGCGCGCGACCGGCTCGGCCGACCGCCCGTCGGCGGCGACGTGTCGAGACCGTCCCCTTCCGGTGCGACTAAACCGCCGCGAGTCGTACCGCCGGCGATGAGCGACGACCCCCTCGCGGCGGCGGTCGGCGAGCGGCTGACTCGCGTCGCGAGCGCGCTGTTCGCGATCGTGTTCGCGTTCCTCGTCGCGAACGCGGTCACCGTGCCGGGGACGGACCTCGCCGCCGCCGCGGGACTGGTGTCAGAGGGATCGAATGGCTACCGGCTGCTCCAGACGCTGCTCCAGTTCGCCGGGTTCGGCGTCGCGGTCGCGGGGTACCTCGCCGTCACCGACCAGTGGGACCTCGCCCGCGTCTCCCGGCCGACGCGCCGCGAGGCGGGGATCATCGTCGGCGGCGGCGTCCTCCTCTTCGGGTTCCAGTACGGGGCCCTGTTCGCGCTCGATCAGGTCGGGCTCTCGACCGGGCAGAATCAGGCGGTCGTCCCCGGCGGCGACCCGGTCACCTACTACCTCGCGATGATCGCGGTGTCGCTCGCGGTGGTCGGCCCGGTCGAGGAACTGCTCTTCCGCGGCGTCGTCCAGGGCGGGATCCGGCGCGCGTTCGACGCGGTCCCCGCGATACTCATCGCGAGCGTCGCGTTCGGGCTGATCCACCTCCCCGCGGTCTCCGGGACGATGGCCGAGCAGTGGGCGTACGTCGGCGTCGTCGTCGTGCTGGGGGCGGTCCTCGGCGCGTTCTACGAGTGGACGGACAACGTGGTGGTCCCCGGGCTGGTACACGGCATGTACAACGCGGTCACCTACGTGGTGCTGCTCTGGCAGGTCCTCTGAGACCGGAGGAGGCGGCGTCGCTCTTTCGGGGCCGCCGAGGGCGCAGTCGCTCGCCACGACGAATCCACTATACCGAAGACACGACCGCCGAAGCCCCAGCCGCCCGGCGATATGCGGTTGCTTTCGTCGCGACCGTGACTGCCGAAGCCCCAGCCGCGAAGCGGTCAGACGCTCGCTGCGCTCCTCGTCACTCGCTTCGCTCGTTCCTGCTGTGCTTACGTCGCCTCTGACCGCTTCGCGGCTGCCCCTTCGAGTCCCGCCCGGCACAGCAACCGCACCTCACGCCTCCCCAGCCTCGTTGACCGGTCTCCGCTTCGCTCCGACCGGTCGACTTCCCTCGCGCGTGCTGACTCGCGGCGCTTCGCGCCGCTCGCAGGCACGCGCCACCGCCTCGACCGCGCCTCAAAACTCCGCCTTCCCCCACCGGAGGTCGTCGTAGGTCGCCTGCTGGTCGCTGCCGAGCCGCTCCTCGAACTTCCGGCGGAGCGCCGCCTTCTCCGTGGCCGAGATCCGCGCCAGCTCGTCCGCCTTCGCGACCGGCTCGGGGGGCCCGCGCGTCGCCGCCACCTCGGCGACGACCTGCCGGGTGAGCCGCTCGCGGAGGTCCGGGTCGCGCGTGAACGCGTACGGGGCCTCCAGCTTGTACGTCACGTCGGTGCGGGGGTCGTAGACGACCATGAACGTGACCTCGTACAGCTCCGGGTCCAGCTCGCGGTCGACGCCGAGCGCGTCCCCGTCGGCGGCCATCGGGGCGTCCGCGCCGCCGCGGCTCCGGAACCACGTGGTGAAGGTGAGGTCGTCGTCGAGCCGCGCGCCGCGGTCGCCGCCCGCGTCCGTCCCCTCGGGACCCTCGCCGGGCTCGCGCCGCTCCAGCAGTCGGGTGAACAGCGCGGTGTCGTCGGGCCACGGCGACTCGACGCCGGCGCGCGCGAGCGCCCGGACCGCGGTGCCGCTCGCGGGGTTCTTCACGAACCCGGCCAGCGGCACGTCGCGGTCGACGAACCGCTCGACGAGGCGGACGTACTTCTCGATCACTCCGCGCGGCTTCGCCTCCCGGGCGAGTTCGCCGAGTTCGGGGTCGCGGTCCGCCCACGTGAACAGCTCCTTCGGGTAGATCGGACCGTCGAGGACGAGCAGGTCGTCGACCTCGTCCGCGTGGTCGAGCGCGTGGGTCCCCTCCGCGAGGTATAAGCCGAGGGCGTGGACGACCCGCTCCGCGTAGCGGTTCACCCGGGGGACGTGGAACACCCGCTGGCGGGTGTGGCCCTCGTCTCGCTTCGTCCACTCGCTGTCGAAGCCGGCGGTCGAGTCGCCGGCGTGGACGGTGGCGACGATGGTCCGGTCGCGGTGGAGGTCGAGATCCGTCGGGGAACTCGCCATCGCCGCGTGCGCGACGTCGACGACGAGGCCGTTCTTGAACGTCGTGGGGTTGATCGTGCCCGAGTCGAGCCCGTGGACCGTCTCGAACGGGCGCTCGGCGAGCGCGACGTCGTCGATGGCGGCCCGCCGGCGCTCGTGGTCGCCGAGCGCCTCGATCACGACCCGACCCTCGCGGCGGAGCTCGGGGAGCCACTCGCGCCAGACGCGCTCGGCGAGGTCGTCGTGGTCCGTCGCGTCCACGTCGCCGCCGATGCCGTACGCGAGCTGCGCGATGTTCTCGACGTGGATCGGATCGAGCGTCACGACCGTAGACCGGGACGGACCGATATAAAAGTCGTCGGCTCGGGGGCCGCGGTGCGACGAACGCCCCGGCCGAATTCGTTCGACTACCGTGGAACAACCGGCAAGAATCTTCGCCGTCCGGTGGCGGATCGAGGAGACCTGTTATCGTGCCGTCAGCTACGCTCCGTCGGCGTGACGGCAGTATCAGAGATAATACTCGGAGGCGATGTGCTTTTATTGCATACGACAATCGACGCCTATGAGAGAGACTGCGAGCGGCGTACCTTCGGAGGGATCGGGCGGGCTGGCGGAGAGCGTGCGGGAGGTGATCCGGTACATCCCGGACGGCACCTCGATGCCCGAGGAGATGTGGGCACCGCGACACCGGAACATCCTGATCGCCACCCTGGTTCAGGTCCCGTTCCTGATCGGGCTGGGGCTCTACGACGGGACGGAGTCGTTCACGGGAGCGCAGATCCCGGCGACGCCGGCGTGGATGCTCGGGGGGTTCGTCGCCATCATCCTCGCCACCGCCGCGCTGGCGAGCTGGTCGCGGCTCGGCCGCCGCCAGCGGACGGTCCTCACGGCGTTCAGCCTCATGACCGTCTCGATGGCGATGGTGAAGCTGTCCGGCGGGTACATCGAGGCGCACTTCAGCTTCTTCGTGTTTATCGGGATACTCGCGCTGTACGAGGACTGGCTCCCGTTCGCCGTCGGCGTCGGGTACGTGGCGGTCGGCCACGGGGCGTTCAGCCTCATCGACTCGAGTCTCGTCTACAACCACACCGCGGCGATCGAGAACCCGATCGTCTGGGGCGGAATCCACGCGTTCTTCGTCCTCGGGCTCGCCGGCGCGCTGATGGTCAACTGGTACTCGATCGAGAAGTCGCGGGAGGCGGCCCGCGAACAGCTCGAACTGGCGGAGCAGAAGCAGTCGGAGATCCAAGACGTCGAGGCGGCGAAGGCCGAGGTCGAGGAGCGCCGCGAGGAGGTCGAGCGCCTGAACAGCCACCTTGAGACGAAGGCGGACGACTACAGCGCGGCGATGGACCGCGCGGCCGACGGCGACCTCACGGTTCGGCTCGACACGGAGAGCGAGAGCGAGGCGATGGCGCAGATCGGCGAGGCGTTCAACGGCATGATGGACGACATCGACGAGGCGATGGGCGAGGTCCGGTCGTTCGCCCGGGACGTGTCGACCGCGAGCGAGAACACGGTCCGCGGCGTCGAGACGGCGAGCGACCGGAGCGAGACCGTCAGCCAGTCCGTCACCGAGATCGCGGAGGGCGCGGACGAGCAGCGCGAGATGCTCCGGCAGGTGTCCGACGAGATGAACGACCTCTCGGCGACGATCGAGGAGGTCGCCTCCTCGACCCAGACGGTCGTCGACGTCGCCGAACAGACCGCGGAGATCGCCGACGACGGCGAGGAGACCGCCGAGGCCGCCATCGAGCGCGTCGAGGAGTCCCGAGAGGCGCTCGACTCCGCCGCGGGGACGGTCCAGCAGCTCGACGAGCGGATGGAGGACATCGGCGAGATCGTCGACCTCATCGGCGACATCGCCGAGCAGACGAACCTGCTCGCGCTGAACGCGAACATCGAGGCCGCCCGCGCCGGCGGGAGCGGCGGCGGCAGCGACGGGTTCGCGGTCGTCGCCGACGAGGTGAAACAGCTCGCCGAAGAGACGCAGGACGCGGCCACGGAGATCGAAGAGCTGATCGGCGACACGCAGGCGCAGACGGAGGGGACGGTGACTGCGGTCCGGAGCGCCGAGGAGAACATCGCGGCGGGCGCGGAAGCGGTCGAGGACGCCGCGGACGCGTTCTCGCAGGTGTCGGACAACGCGCGGGAGACCGACGAGGGGATCCGAGAGATCAGCCGCGCCACCGACGACCAGGCCGCCAGCACGGAGGAGACGGTGTCGATGGCCGAGGAGGTCGCGGGGATCAGCCAGTCGACGGCGGAGGAGGCCGACGCGGTCGCCGAGGCCGCGGACGAGCAGCTGGCCGCGATGAACGACGCGACGGCGGAGGCCGGTTCGCTCGCCGAGCAGGCCGAGCGGCTCGGCTCGCTCATCGGCGAGTTCGACGTGTCCGGCGACGAGGTCGACCCCGGATCCGGTCCGGGAGCGACCGTCGCGGTCGGCGACGGCGGACAGCCGGAGTAAGTCCGGCGGCGGTTCGGTGCGGTTCGGTTCGGTGCGGTTCGGTGCGGGTCTTTTCCGCGGTTCAGGGCCGGTCGGCGTCCGATTCGGACCAGAGGGTTTCGAGGACCGTTAGCGCGCGCTTCACCTGCGCGCCGTCCTCGACGAACACCAGCGTCCGGGGCGGGCGCGACGCCTTCGGACGGACGCGGAGGTCGGCCTCGGTCGCGGCGGTCGCGGCCGCCTCCGGGGCGGCGAGCGCCTCGATCCGCGCGCGGTCCGGCTGGACGAACACCTCGGCGACGGGGTCGAGGAGGCCGTCCGCGTCCCTCGCGTCGCGGTCGTCTCCGTGCGCCTCGACCGCGATCCGGTACGCCAGCGCGCCGTCGGTCGTCGGCTCGACGTCCGGGTCCGCGTCGACCACCGTCAGGCCGCGGAGTCGGCTCTCGTCGCCCGTCACCTCGGAGGCGAGCAGCTGTGCGATCCGGACGCCGTCGGTGAGGCGGTCGGCGACCACTTACGCCACCTCCCGGTCGTCGACCGCGTCGTCCGCGCCGCCCGTTTCGTCCGCCTCGGCCGCCTCAGCCGCGAGTTCCTCGCGCACGTCGGCCGCGAGGCGGTCGACGGCGGCCCCCTGCTCGCGGGCGTAGAGGACCGCGGCGGCCTCGATGGTGATCGCCAGCGCGCGCTGCCGCTCGTTGATCGCGGCGACCACGCGCTGCTTCTCGACGCCGGTCGCGACGACCGCGTCGAGCGCGCTCTCGAAGGTGGACTGTTCGCGGAGCACCGACTCGTCGGGGGTGAACCCCTCCGGAACGGTCACCTCCGCGGGGTCGAACTGCGGGACGAGGTCGCCGTCCTCGGACGCGAGGAGGCCGCGTCCGAGCGCGACATCGACGAGCCGCTTCGCCTGATCGGGCGAGAACCACTCCCGCTCCAGCGACAGCGCGACGACGAACTCCCCCTGACCGAGCCGGTCCCGGGCCTCGGCCTTGAACGGGGCGGCGACGGCGACCTCCAGACTCATGTGAGACGGACGGCGCGGCGGGCGCGTAAACGTGTCGGACCCGGGGTCGCGACCGGCCGCGGGTCAGGTTGACGGGCGGGGGCGCTTCCCGTCGACACGACGGTCGACCGCGAGCGCGGCGGCAGCGCCGACGAGGACGAGCGCGGCCGCGACGCCGAACGCGAGCCCGTACCCGATCGCGGCGAGCCACCCGCCGAGGACGCTGCCGATCCCGCCGGCGAGCGCGCCGAGCGCCGCGTACGCCCCGAGCGCTTCGCCGCGGATCGCCGGCGGCGCGAGGCGCGTGACGACGACGCCGGCGGTGACCGCGATCACCGCCCACGTGAGTCCGACGGACGCGAACGCGACGCCGACGGCGACGAACCCGAGCGCGCCCGCGCCGAGCGCCGAGCCGAAGAGGGCGACCGCGGGGAACGCGACCGCGCGAGCGACCAGCCCGCCGACCTGAAGCCGCACGACGTTCCCGTCGGCCGCGAGCCGGCCGGCGGTCCCGAACGCGACCGCGGCGGCGGCGCTGTTGATCAGGTACAGCGCGAACGTGCCGCCGGAGCCGAAGCCGATCTCGGTGAGGAACGCCGGCAGCGGCGCGAAGAAGGCCGAGAAGCCGGAGAGAAACAGGAGGGCGGCGAGGAAGTACGCCGCGAGCCCGGGGGTGAAGCGGGCGGCGAGGCGGCGGGGGTCGAGCCCCCGGAAGTCGGTTCGCGAGAGCGACCCGGGGAGCGTCGCGCCGCGGACGGCGAACCGGTCGGCACGGCGGATGGCGCGGCGCACGCGGCTCCCGGAGGGGAGGGCGTCGGGACCGTCACCCCGGTCCCCGGTCGGGTCCGCCGGGAGCGTCCGGACGGCGGCGACACAGGAGAGCGCGGCGGCGACCGCGAGCGGGGCGAAGAGCGAGCGCGTGGCGACCGCCGGCGACGCGACGAGCGCGCCGCCGACGGTCCACGCGGTGCCGAGGAGCAGCCCCAGCGCCCAGCCGACCCCCTGATACCGGTTGAGGTCGGCGATCCGCTCGCTCCACGCGGCCTCCGGCGCGTCGGCCACCGCGAGCAGCGTCAGCACGGGCGTCGCGGCCGCGAAGGCGAACCAGACGACGGCGTTGGCCGCGATCACCGCGGCGATCCGGTCGGTGAGTGGCACGACGGCGACCGCGAGCGCTGTGGCGACGAGCGCGACGAGAACGAGTCCGCGGCGTCGCCCGGTGCGGTCGGCGACTCGCCCGAACCAGAGCGCCCCCGGGACGCCGACGATCGCGGCGACGGCCGCGAGGATCCCGAGGACGAACGGCCCGCCGCCGAGGTCGACGACGTACAGGGGGACGACGAGCGACGCCCCGCCGAACGCGACCGAGGCGAGCCCCCATGCGTACAGCCACCGGTCAGACATGGGCCGAACCGGTCCCCCGCGGGGCATAATCGATCCGGTCGAGGCGTGCGGTTCCGCGAACGGGCGAGACGGCCGACGGACCGGGAGGTGAGCGTCAGTCGTCGCCGCCGGGAGTCGGGGTCGCCGTCTCGTCGAGGTCACCGGCGTCGGCCGAGACCGGGTTCACGTCGATGGTGAAACCGGTCAGCGCCATGCCGAATAACACGAGCGGCGAGAAGAACGCGAACAGGAAGTACGGCGCGTACTCCACCGTCGGCACGCCGGTGGCGCTCGCCATGAAGACGGCCCCCGCGTGCCACGGGAACAGCGCGCCGGTCGGAGTCCCGGCTGCCTCGACCGCGCGGGAGAGCTGGTCGCTGTCCAGCCCGAACTCGTCGTAGGTGTTCCGGAGCGTGACGCCCGGGAGGACGATGCTCATGTACTGCTGGGCGGTGAGCGCGTTGATGAAGATCGCCGAGAGGCCGGTCCCGGCGACGAGCGCTCCGGGACTGCGCACCGCCGACGTGAAGGCGTGGGCGATCACCGCGAGGACGCCCGTGCGCTCCAAGATCCCGCCGAGCGAGAGCGCGGCGACGACGACCGTGATCGTCCACGCGGAGCCGGTGAGCCCGCCGGTCGCGAGGAGTTCGTTCACCGTCTCCGAGGCCGACTCCGGCGCGGTGCCGTACATGAACGTCTCCCACGCGGCGACGAAGCCGGCCCCCTGAAGGACGATCGTCGTGAGCGCGCCGGCGAAGACGCCGGCGACGAGGGTCGGGAGCGCGGCGTAGCCGCGCAGCGCCAGCCCGAAGGTGACGACCAGCGGGACGAAGGCGACGGCGGTGATCGCGTACGTCTCGGTGAGCCCGTTCTGGATGTCGGTGATCCGGCCCACCGGGATGGAGCCGCTGATCTGGAGCCCGACCGCGGCGAACGCGACCACGGCGAGTCCGAAGGCGATCGCGGTGCCGGTCCGCATCCGACGGATGTGCGCGTACAGGTCGGTGTTGGTGACGCCGGCCGCGAGGTTGGTGGTGTCGGAGAGCGGCGACTGCTTGTCGCCGGCGTACGCGCCCGAGAGGACGGCCCCGACCGTCATCGGGGCGGGGACGCCGAGTCCCGCCCCGATGCCGACGAAGGCGACGCCGAGCGTGCCGACCGTGGTCCACGAGGAGCCGATGGCGAACGCGACGACGGCGGCGAGGACCGCGGCCGCCGGGAGGAACGTCGTCGGCGAGAGGATCTCCAGCCCGTAGTACATCAGGCTGGGGATCGTGCCGGCGCTGACCCACGTCGCGATCAGCCCGTAGATGGTGAAGATGATGAGGATCGCCTGGAGCCCCATCACGAGTCCGTTCGCGATACCGTCGAACAGGTCGTCCCAGTCGTAGCCGAGCCACAGCCCGAACGCGCCGACGAAGGCGATGCTCCAGAGGAGCGGGGGGTGCGGGTCCAGGCCGAGGACGGCCGAGCCGATGCCGAGGAACGCCACGACGGCGAGGACCGGGACCAGCGCCGTCGCGAAGCTGGGGCGGCGGTCTGGGTCGAGGTCCTCGTACGCCGTCGGCGTGAACGAGCGTGCCATGAACGGCTATATTCCCTTGAAGCATAAGTATGACTCGGAATATGAGCGAATAGTATAACAATCGTTCATCGGTGTCTCAGTTTGGCGTCGGCCCCCGAGCCGTTCCCCCGAGACTCGGCGCGTCCGACCGTGTGCCGCCGTGTCGCGGCGGTCCGCGAACGGACGGTCTTATACGGGTCCGCGGTCAAGTCGGGGCAACATGATATTTGAGGGCCTCCCGACGACCCCCCGCTCGGAGGAACTCGTCGACAAGGCGTTCTCGCGGGCGGCTCGGGCCGGGCGCGCGAAGCGCGGCCACGAGGCGCAGGAGTCGATG
Organism: Halorubrum hochsteinianum; assembly: GCF_023702125.1. Lineage (NCBI taxonomy): Archaea > Methanobacteriati > Methanobacteriota > Halobacteria > Halobacteriales > Haloferacaceae > Halorubrum > Halorubrum hochsteinianum. The sequence goes on from NZ_CP098415.1 coordinate 2,090,373, forward strand.
CTACGGACCGCCGGCAACGTGCTCTCGGACAACTTGGAGAACGTCGTCACCTCGTGGCCCGACTTCGGCTTCGACGTCGACCCGTTTTACTACGAGCTGGCGGACGCCATCGTCGACGTCGACCGCCTCCGGCAGGCGCTCTCGCAGGTGATGTGGGCCAGCCGCCAGATCGAGGACCTCCGCGACGAGTACACGACGAAGATCCGGGACTCCGACGTCGACACCGCGCGCAAACACCGCAAGCAGGCGTTCGCCCGCATGGCGGACGTGATGGACCAGATCGGCGACGACCTGCGGTACATCGGGGACTCGCGCGACCAGCTGAAGGTGCTCCCGGACATCCGGCCCGACGAGCCGGCCATCGTCGTCGCCGGCTACCCGAACGTCGGGAAGTCCTCGTTCGTCAACCGCGTCACCCGCGCGTCGAACCAGATCGCGGAGTACCCGTTCACCACGAAGGGGATCCAGATCGGCCACTTCGAGCGGAACCACGTCCGCTACCAGATCGTCGACACGCCCGGACTCCTCGACCGCCCGGAAGACGAGCGCAACGACATCGAGCGGCAGGCGGTGAGCGCCCTCGAACACCTCGCGGACGCGGTCGTCTTCGTGATCGACCCCTCCGGCGACTGCGGCTACCCGCTCGACGTCCAGCTAGAGCTCCGCGAGGAGGTCCGCGAGCTGTTCGGCGCGGACGTGCCGCTGCTCACGGTGGCGAACAAACACGACCGCTTCGAGGCGGTCAAAGCCGAGTCCGTCGACGCGACGATGAGCGTCACGGAGAACGAGAACGTCGAGGCCGTCCTCGACATGGCCGTCGACGCGGTCGGCTACGAGCCGGACCTCCCCACCCGCGACGGGGAGTAGTCGGACAGGCTCCGCTTCCTCATCCCCTTCGTCGCGCCGTCAGCAAAAAGAGCGAGGCGACCGAACGCATCCGGTCAGGCCGGGACCGCCTCGTACACGACGTTCACGGAGACGGTCACGCTCACGTCGCCGGTTTCGACCGCGGTCGAGGCCCCGGACCCGTCCCCGCCGCCCGCCGCGGCGTTGAACGACTCGGCCACGTACGGCCGCGACCGCGACTGCGCGGTCGACACCTCGTAGACGCCGGACACCTCAAGCCCGCTCGCGTTCGCGAGCGCGCCCGCGTCGTCGTCGGCGTTCGCCATCGCCGTCCGGATCGCCTCCTCGCGGACCTCGCGCTCGCGCTCCTCGCTCAGGCCGAACTGGATCCGCTGGACCTCGTCCGCGCCCGCGTCGACCGCGACGTCGATGACCTCGCCGACGGCGTCGACGTCGTCGAGTTCGATCGCGTATCGGTGCGTGCCGTCGTACCGCGTGCGGTTGGGGTCGTCCCGGGTCTCGTAGCTCTCTCGGACGTCGTACTCGTCGGTCCGGATTGCGTCGTCGTCGAGTCCCCACTCGGTCAGCGCCGTCCGGAGCTCCTCATCGCCCGCGTCCAACTCGTCGCGGACCGCGGCGGCGTCCCCGCCCGTCGCGGTGACCGCGACGCGGAGCGTGGCGCGGTCGGGTGTCGAGGTCGCCTCGCCCGCGGCCGTCACGGTGATGCTCCGCTCCAGTTGCGCCTCGTCGCCGTCGGCCGGCGTGGCGGTCCCCGCGAACCCCGAGCAGCCGGCGAGCGCGACGAGCGCCGCGATGCCGATGAGTGCCGTCAGTCGTCTGTCCATACCGGCCGATCGACGGGGGAGACCTATAAAACGACGATGGCGCAAAGAACCGTTTTCGCTACTCGTCGCCGCGGGCGCGGTCGTCCGCCGCGTCCTCGGCGGCCTCCTCCTCGGCCGCCTCCTCGTCGGCCTCGTCGTGGTCCACCACGTACGTGTCGTCGAGGTGTGGCTGTTCGTCCTCCGGCCCGTCCTCGGCGGACGTCCCGTCGCCGCCCGCCCCGTCGGCGTCGAGCGCGTCGTCGACGGCCGCGTCCGCGCCCTCGGATCGGTCGCCGTCGGATCCCCCGGTGTGGGACTCCTCGTCGCCGCCGTTCCCGCCGTTACGGCCGTCGCGGTCGCCGCCGTCTCCGCCGTTACGGTCGCCGTCACCGCCGCCGTTCCCGCCGTCGACGACGCGGCTCTCGACGGCGCGCACGTCGGTCCCCTCCGACTCCTCCGGGTCGCGCTCGACGCCACCCGACATGTCGGTCGCGCGCCGGCCGGTGCCGAACAGCCGCTCGCGCAGCGACCGGGAGCTGGGCCGCTCGGTGAGCAGCACCGAGGCGTCGACCTCGTGGATCACGTCGAGGTGGAGCGAGTCCGAGACGAGCCGCGAGAGCAGACCCTTCTCCGTGGCCCCGATGATGACGAGGGTCTTGTCGGCGGCCGCCCGGCAGATGCCGTCCTCGACGTCGCCGCCGTCGTCGACGACGAGCTCCGCGTCGCCGAGGCCGTGTTCCTCCGCCCACGCCGCGAGGAACGCCTCGCCCCGCGCCCTGTCCGCGGGGTCGTCGACCACGTGGAGCAGCGTCACCTCGGCGTCGGCGGTGTCCGCGAGCACCCGGGCCACCTCCGCGCTCAGGTCCGAGTCCGGGCCGCCGGAGGTGGGGATGAGGATCCGCGAGGTGTCGAGGTCCTGCTCGTTGAGGATGAGGAAGTCGCAGGGGAGCTGGTTCGTCAGCTCGTCGATGGGGCGCTCGGCGCGGGCGGCGCTCCACAGCTGGTCGTCGCCCCACCCCATCAGCACCGAGTCCGGACGCGTCCGCCGAGCCATGTTGAACACCTCCTCGAACGAGCGGTGCGAGATCACCGTCGACGTGGACACCTCGACATTGTAGTCCGCCGCCGTCGACCGGAGGTTCTCCATCCCCTCGGCGGAGGCGTCCGCGATCCGCTGGCCGGCGTCGCCGGAGGACAGCGACATGCGCTCGGGCGCTTGGACGACGTGGACGATGTGGACGACGCCGTCCTCGTGGCTGCTCGCGAGCCGCGCCGCCAGCTCGACGATCGGGCCGTCGGTCCGCGGGTTCGTGATCGGCACCATGACGCGGTACCCCTCGCCCGCGAACAGCGTCGCCTCGGTGGCGTCGAGGATCGGGACGTACGACCGCCCGGCCGCCCGGCCGAACACCCACTCGGGTACGGTCAGCCGACGGCTGACGCCCTCGAAGCGCGCCTCCTCCAGCCGCTCCTCGCTCGTCTGGAAGTAGTTGACGAGCGTCACCAGGACGACGCCGCCGATGGTGTTCCCGAGCAGCACCGGGAGGACGAAGCCGACCATCCCGCTGTAGAGGCTTATCTCCGCGCCGTACAGCGGGATGCCGTACTGGAAGAACAGGTAGACGACCTCGGTGAAGGAGACGACGACGTGGAACAGGTCGCCGAGCGGGATCGCGAGGAACGCGAGGTAGACGACGAGCATCCGGCTCATCGAGTCGGTGGAGGCGAAGCCGACCCAGACGACGCCCGCGACGATGAGCCCCGCCATCGCGGCCTTGAAGAACAGCGGGACGAACGGGACGCCGAAGCCGCCCTCGGAGATGTACCGCGCCGCCTCGACGGTGTCGCCCGTGAAGACGCCGCCGTACGAGAGGACGGCCGCGCCGACCACGCCGCCGACGAAGTTGCCCGCGAGCACGATAGTCCAGTGGCGCAGCAGGGTCGGGAGGCTCGCGAGCCGTTCGAGCGTGAGCGCCACCGGCGGCAGCGTGTTCTCGGTGTACAGCTGGTAGCCGCCGATGATGATGTAGATGAACCCGAGCGGATAGAGGAGGACGCTGAGGATCGAGTGGGAGTCGGTCGCCGCGGTCAGCGACGCGTACAGCATGAACGTGATCGTGATCGCCAGCCCGGCGGCGAGACCGCTGAAAAACAGCTCGCGGCTCCCCGAGGTCACCTCCTCGTCCGCGGCCGCGATGATCCGCTGAAACACCTCGTCGGAGGAGAACCGGTCCCTGACCGCCTCGCCGACCGCCGGCGCGCCGCTCCGGGACCGCTCGACGACCTCCCGCATCGAATCGTCGTCGGGTTGCTCTGAGTCGGTCACTGCCGGAGGCCACGGAGCCCCGATAAAAAGCCCTTGCTCTTCCGTTCATCCCGGCGAGAACGACCGGACCGCGGTGCGGTCGGCAGGGGGACGGCGTTCGGCGTCGGGACCCTCCGCGGTCGCCGCGGACTCAGGCGCGCTCGACGGTCACCGTCCGGACCTCCACGGTGACCTCGCCGCCGACCGCGGCCTCGATGCGGCCGTCGAGCGCTGGCGCGATGCCCCGAACGGTGCCGCCGGGCGGCGCGCCGACCGTGACCACGACCCGGTCGGTCTCGAGCGGCGGGACCGTCCCGGTCCGCTCGACGCTCAGTTCGAGCAGTTCGAACTCCGAGTTCAGCGCCGCCAGCTCGTCGCTCGCGGCGGCCCGGATGTCGGACTCGGTGGTCGAGGCGACGTACGACTCGTAAGTGACGCCGCCGAGGAACACCGAGAGGAGCGCGATGGCGACCGCCAGCACGGCGACGCGCTTGAGGAACGCCGCGCGCGCGTCGTCCTCGCGGAACCACCGCTGCGGGCGGTACCCCTCGTACCACAGCATGACCAGCGCGGAGAGGTTGATAGAGAGGACGTTCACCGCGACGATGACGCCCGCGCCGACCACGAGCCGCGGAATCCGGAAGGCGATCCCGATCCCGACCGCGGCCGCGGGCGGGATCAGCGCCACGGCGATCATCACGCCCACGAGCGTCGCCGAGACGCCGGTCATCAGCGAGACGATGCCCGCCACCCCCGCGCCGACCGCGACGACCAAGACGAGGACGTTGGGCGCGAGCCGCTCGGACACCTCCGCGAGTTCGAGCGGGTCGAGCCCCGGCGGGACTAAGGCGAGCGAGCGCAGCGCGAACGCGAACAGCGTGGCCGCGAGGACGGCGACCACGACGCCGAGCACCTGCATCCGCACGCCGCGCCGGAACAGCGCCTCGTCGTCGACGACGGTCCCGATGGCGGCGGACATCGCCGGACCGATGAGCGGCGCGATCACCATCGACCCGACCACGGTGGCGGGCGAGTCGAGCAGCAGGCCCGCGGTAGCGATCACCGCCGAGATGACGGTCATCAGCACGTACGTGCCGAGCCCCGAGGCGAGGTCGTCCGCCTTGGCCTGAAGCTCCTCGCGGGAGATCCGGTCGCCGCCGCGTTCGGCGTCCTGCTCGTACGCGTCTTCGAGCGCCTCGAACCGCCGGGAGATGACCGTCTCGGCCGCGACGATGACGGTGTAGGTGCTCTCGTCGATCCCCGCCTCGCGGAGCCGTTCGAGGACCGGTTCGACCGCGGCCGTCGGCAGGGGGAACGTCGCGACCGCGGTGTACTCCCGTCCGCTGGTCTCGTCGGTGACGACGTAGTCGACCCCCTCGTCGTCGAGCGCGCGGACGACCGCCGCGCGCTTGCCCGCCGGAATCATGACCTGAACGAGTCGCACGGTCGCCGGTCGCGCCGGCGGCCCTTATAAGGTGGGAACGGCGCGGTCGCCGCGAGCCGCGAGAAACGGAACTTTAATGCGCGAATCGCCCGCACCTCCAGCCAAGAATGATCTCGCCGCTGGTCATCGACACGTTCCTGCTCGATTATCACCTCGGGCACGTCATACTGTTCGGGCTCGTCGTCTCGCTTCTCGGGGCCGCGCCGCTGAAGTCCCAGAAGATGTTCGCGTCGATCTTGGCCGTCTTCGGCGTCGTCTTCCTCGCGGCACCGTACACGACGATGCCGGCGACCTACGTCCTGGTCGGCATCCCGCTCATCCTGATCGGCACGCTGCTGTGGACGATGTCCAGCAGCTGAGACCGGTCTTCTTCCGAGCGTTCCCGCCCCCTTCTCCGGCGTTCCCGCCCCCTCCTCCGGCGTTCCCGCCTTCTCTCCTCCCCCGAGTTCCCGTCCCTCTCTCCCAGCGTTCCGCAGACGAGTGCGGTCGGTCGCGTCGCGGTTTCGGTTCCTGTTCGATCCCGCTTCTTTTTTTGCCCCCAGCGACACTCCCCGCCATGGTAACGGTACGGGCCCCCGCGACGAGCGCGAACCTCGGGAGCGGCTTCGACGTGTTCGGGGCCGCTCTCTCGCGGCCGGCAGATGTCGTCACGGTCGAGAAGGCGGCCGAGACGACGATCGAGGTCACGGGCGTCGGCGCGCAGTACATCCCGGAGGACCCCGAGAAGAACACCGTCGGAGCCGTCGTCAAGGCGCTCGACGCGCCGGCGCGGATCCACATCGACAAGGGCGTGCGCCCGGCGTCGGGGCTCGGCTCCTCGGCCGCGAGCGCCGCGGGCGCGGCGGTCGCGCTCAACCGGCTGTACGACCGCGGGCTCTCCCGCGAGGAACTGGTCCCGATCGCCGCGGAGGGCGAGGCGGTCGTCTCCGGGGTCGCGCACTCGGACAACGTCGCGCCGTCGATCCTCGGCGGCTTCACCGTGACGACCGCCGAGGGGACGCGGTCGGTCGACGCCGCGATCCCCCTCGTCGTCTGCCTGCCGGACGTCGCGGTCTCGACCCGGGACGCGCGCCGGGTCGTCCCCGAGACCGCCCCGATGGACGACCTCGTCGAGACGGTCGGCAACGCGGCGACGCTGGCGATCGGGATGTGCCGGTCGGACCCCGACCTCGTCGGCCTCGGCATGGACGACCCGGTGGTCACCCCCGAGCGTGCCCGCCTGATCACGGGTTACGACGAGGTTCGCGAGCGCGCCTTCGACGCCGGGGCCACGGGAGTCACCGTCAGTGGAGCCGGGCCTGCGGTGATCGCGGCCTGCCGCGACCGCGACCGCAGGGGGGTCGCCGCCGCGATGCTCGACGCCTTCGACGGGGCGGGAATCGAGGCGCGCGCCTACCAGAGTCGGATCGGCCGCGGCTCGACGATTCTGGACGAGTAGTCGGCGGACGGGGCGCGTCGGCCGACCGCGCGGAACCGGCGCGAGGTCGACCGCGCGCGACCCGCGCGATCCCGCCCGCGGATCACTCGTTTTGGACGAACTCGCCCGAGCAGTCGTACTCGATCATCTCGAACTCGTTCGCGGCCTGGACGCTCCCGTTGTACGGGTCGGTCCGCTCGTACAGCTGGTAGACGGTGACGTTCTCGACGCCGGTCGCGTGGGTCCGGTTCCACTCCGCACAGAGGTGGTTCGCGAGGTACGAGCGGTGCCTCTCGTTGTCCCCCGAGTAGACGTTCGAGAGGTACTTCCGCCAGCGCGCGGAGGGGTACGTCGCGTCGACGTCCGGCGGTCGGTCCATGGAGACCTCGCCGTCGTGGAGCACGTCGCGTTCGCTCCCGTTTTCGAGGACGCCGGGCGCGACGAACCACCGCGTCGTGCGGACCGGCTCGGGCGCAAACATCTTCCAGTGTTGGTCCATCTCGACGGCCTCTAACACCTCCTCGCCGCGGTCCGGAACCTCGCCGTAGCCGACCGACTGCGCGCTCGAGAGAACGATCAACACGACGAAGAAGACGGGGATGACCGTCGAGAAGATCGGACGGCTCCGTTCGACACCCGCCCGGACGCCGTCCGAGAGGCCGGCGAGGCGGCCGCTTCGCGGCGGCCGGGACAACGACCGGTCGAGGGAGGCGACCGTCCCCCCGACGGATTCGAGCCGCGCGCGCCATCGAGCGAGAGTCGCCGACGGCCCGAACCGGTCGACCGCGCGCCCCGCGGCGTCCCAGACCGGCGTCTGGTAGAACGGGACGAAGCCGACGACGGCGATGACCGGGAACAGGTCGATCCGCATCGTGACCGCCATCCCGAGGTGGGTGCCGACGAAGAGCGAGGCGACCGCGGCGCGCGGGACCCCCGTGAGCAGGATCAAAAGCGGCGAGACGAAGAGCAGGACGACCCACACGTACGTGGCCGCGCGCAGCAGTCCGGGGAACGCGGCGATGTGGTCGCCGAGGAGGTGGGTGAAGTGGTCCGCTTGCATGACGTACGCGACCGCCTCGCCGCCCATCCAGAGGTCGCCCTCTAGCTTGTGGACGCCGTTCGTCACGTACATCACCAGCATCTGGAGGAGCAGTCCCAGCGAGGCGACCGTCGCCACGGCGGTTCCACGCGGCCCCCCTGCGGAGGGGCCGGGTTCCGACGCCGCCTCGTCGGCGACGCCGCCGGCAGCGTCGGGCGTCGCGCCGTCTTCGGCGTCGGGCGTCGCGCCGTCTTCGGCGTCGGGCGTCGCGCCGTCTTCGGCGTCGGGCGTCGCGCCGTCGCCGAGGCTCTCGGCGTCCGCTCGCCTGATCGCGTCGACCGACCAGCGCGACCCCAGCGGGAGGAAGACGCCCCAGAAGAGCAGCATCGCCAGCAGGGCGTCCCCCGCGTTCAACACCATCGGGTTCCGGACCTGGAGAGAGAGGAGCAGCAGCCACGAGACGGCCGTCGCGAGCCGCGTCCGGTAGCCGACGGCCAGCGCGAGGGCGACGACGCCCGCGACAGCGAACAGCGACGCGACGGCCCACGGTTCGCCGGAGAGCGCGTGGAGCGAGTACACCTCCGAGTAGTCGGCGAACAGCGCGCGTCGCGGGAGCACGCCGTTGTCGGTGTAGAAGGCGGAGAGCGACCGCGAGCGGCGGAGCAGGTCGGCTATCAGCACGGCCCCGAGCCCGATCCGGAAGGCGGCGAGCGCGCGCCGGTCGACCGAACTCCGCGCGGCGACCGCCGCCGAGAGCCACCGAACGACGGCGGAGAACCGCGACCGGACGGTCGCGAGAGAGAGGGTTTGAGCCATGTGCGTGTGATGAGGCCTCGTAGGGAGGGACGGACAGATATCGGAATAAGCTTTCCGCACGCCGGACCGAGTCGGTCCGTCCGGGCGCGGGACGCGGTCCGCATCCACCGGAATCCTGAACTGCCGCGGCGGCGTACGGTTACAGGTGATGGACGGGGACATCCCGGAGGACGCCGCGGTCATCCTCTTCGACGGCGTCTGTAACCTCTGTAGCGGGTTCGTACAGTTCGTTCACCCCCGCGACCCGGAGGGGAAGTACCGGTTCGCCTCCCTCCAGTCCGACGTCGGACGAGAGCTGCTGGCCGAACACGGCCTCCCGACGGACGAGATCGAGTCGATCGTCCTGATCGAGGACGGCGAGAGCTACGTGAAGTCGGCGGCGGTCATCCGGATCGCGGCGGGGCTCGGCGGTCGCTATCGGCTGCTCTCTCCGTTCCGACACGTCCCCGCGCCGGTCCGCGACCGCGTGTACGACTTCGTCGCCGAGCACCGGTACCAGTGGTTCGGGAAGAAGGATCGGTGTATGATCCCGTCGGGCGACGTGAAGTCGCGGTTCATCGAGTGAGAGCGCCGCGGCGGTCAGTCCGCGCCGCGGCGGTCAGTCCGCGCCGCGCCGCTCGTAGGTGACGAACGCGAGGTCCCCCTCCGTCTCGCGGTCGGTCTCCGCCCACGCCTCGGCGTCCCACTCGGGGAAGCGCACGTCGCCGTCCGGGCGCTCGGGGATCTCGGTTATCACCATCCGGTCCGCCGCATCGAGGAACTGCTCGTACACAGTCGCGCCGCCGATGACGTAGACGGCGTCGACGCCGCGGTCGGCGGCGTCCGCGGTCGCGCGGGCGAGCGCCTCGTCGAGGTCGCCGGCGACGACCGCGCCGTCGGGGAGGTCGGCGTCGTCGATCGGTCGGGTCGTCACCACGACGCTCGTGCGGTCGGGGAGCGGGCCGCCGATCCGGTCGGCGATCCCCTCGTAGGTCGTCCGGCCGACGATCACCGGGTGACCGGTCGTGAGCCGCTTGAAGTGCGCGAGATCCGCGGGGTAGTGCCACGGCATCCCGTCGTCGCCGCCGATGACGCCGTTCTCGGCGACCGCGGCGACGAGGACGAGGTCGGGACCGGAGTCCGGGTCGTCGCCCGCCGTCGGCTCGTTCGGAGCGTCTCCCATCACTCCGCGACCGCGAACGAGATGCCGTCCGCGGAGTCGTAGTCGACGAGTTCCACGTCGTCGTAGGTCAACTCGTCGAGCGGCTCGTCGGCGATCTCGATCCGCGGGCGGTCGCGGGGCGTCCGCGAGAGCTGTTCGAGCAGGCCGGGGACGTGGTCGTACCCCTCCTGCCCGTTCGGCTCGTCGGGCGCGGTGCGCTCGACCCAGCTTTTCACGTCGAGGTACCCCTCCTTGCTGTCGACGTTCGCGAGCCGCTCCTGGACGTAGCGGAGGTTGTTGGCGTACCACTTCCCGCGGTCGCCGCGGCCGCAGTAGACGTGGGCGTCGACGACCGTGTGGCCGAACTCGCCGACCTCGAAGCCGGTCTGCTGGGCGAGCGCGTTCGCGAGCAGGGCGTACGCCGCGATGTTGAACGGAACGCCGAGCGCGATGTCGCCCGAGCGCTGCGTGAGGTGGAGGTTGAGCCGGCCGTCCTGAACGTTCACCACGAAGGTGTAGTGGCAGGGCGGCAGCGTCGAGACGGCGGCGTTCGCCGGGTGCCACGCGTTCACGACCATCCGGCGCGAGTGGGGATCCTCTTCGAGCGTGTCGAGGACGTACCCGATCTGGTCGAACGTGCGGCGCTCCGTCCCGTCGTCGGCCTCCTCTACCGTGACCCAGCGGTGCGCGTCGTCGGGCCACGTCTCGCCGGGGAGCGCGGCGTCGTCGTCCGGAACCGGGTAGCGCCGCCAGAACCGACCGTACGCGGTGTCGAGCTTCCCCTCCTCGTCGGCCCACGCGTCCCAGATCTTCGTCTCCTCGCGGAGGTTCCGGATGTGCTCCTCGCCGGAGAGGTACCACAGCACCTCGTGGATGAGCGAGTTCCACCGGTAGCCGTCCATCTTCTTCGTCGTCAGGAGGGGGAACCCCTCGGCGAGGTCGATCGTGTACTGCCCGCTGAACGTCGCGATGGTGTCGACGCCGGTCCGGTTCGGCTTGTACGTGCCGGTCGAGAGCGCGTCGTCGACGAGGTCGAGGTACTGTTGCATGGTGGGGTGCGCGCGCCGGGACCGATCCGGTCGCCGGCGCGGACTGTTGTCGGATGAAACGAGTCGGGACACCTAATAACGTTGATCCAGCCGGCGACCTCGACCGTGATTCGAGCCGGTCGGTGGGGACTCCGAGAGGGCGGGAACGACGAGGCGTCCACGAGGAGGCATCACCGATACCGCTCGGGGAGGTACGGGTCGAGCGCGTCCGGGAGGAGCGGGATCAGGAGCGCAGCGATCTCGGCGAGGCGTCGGCGGAGGGCCGTGTACACGAGCGCGACCGCGAGCGTGCCGATCACGACCGCGCGGAGCGGCGGCTCGACTAAGAGGAGGAGGGGGACCGACAGCCCGGCGCAGAGCGCGAGATCCTCGACCGCGCCGTCGTACCTGACGCCGCGACGCGGCGATATCCACGTCCCGCGGTGGTGGTCGTACACCGCGCGGTCGGAGTTCCCCTCCCACGGCCGCAGCTCCAGCCCCCCGCCGTACATGTCGGCGACGCTGTGGAGCGCCGCGCCGAGGAGGAAGAGGGCGACGGCCACGGTGGCCGCCGAGGTGGCCAGCACGGCCGCGAGGAGCGCCGGGACCGAGAGGACGGAGTAGTAGACCGGGTAGTGGAGCGTCCGCCGGTGGCCGGTGTACATGTCGAGGTCGGGGACCAGCCCGCCGAGGAACCCCGCGGCGAACCCCACCGGGGCCAGCTCCGGTGCCGTCCGCACCAGCGGGGCCGCGAGCAGCATCCCCGCCAGCACGTGGGTCGGGAGCATCATCGTATCGGAACGCAGGCGACAGGAACTTATGAGGGTGTCGGGCGACGGGGTCCTCGGAGAGGGGCCGTCGCGGTCGCGGTCGCCGCGGTCCGTTTATGTTCGCCCGGCCGAACGGGGGCGTATGCTCATGACGCCGGGACCGACCGCGGTCCCCGAACCGGTGCGCGAGGCCATGTCCCGCGAGCTGATCAACCCGGACGTCGACCCGCGGTTCCGGGAGATATACGACCGGCTGACGGACCGGCTCGCGGCGGTCTACGGCGTCGGCCCCGGCGTCTCCGCCGCCGACGGCGGCCGCGACGTGGTCGTCCTCGGCGGCGAGGGAATCCTCGGACTGGAGGCGGCGGTCGCCTCGCTCGTCGAGCCCGGAACCGAGGTGCTGTGCCTGTCGAACGGACTGTACGGCGAGGGGTTCGCCGACTTCGTCGAGTCGTACGGCGGCGAGGCGACGCTCGTCGACGCGCCCCGCGACGAACCGCTCCCGCTCGACGCGCTCGACGAGGCGCTCGCGGCCGACGACGCCGACTTCGACCTCGCGACGATGGTCCACTGCGAGACGCCGACGGGGACGCTCAACGACGTGGGGACCGCGCTCGACCGTCTGGAGGCCGCGGACGGAGAGATACTTACGGTCGTCGACGCCGTCTCCTCGCTCGGCGGCGTCCCGGTGCCGACCGACCGGATCGACGTGTGTCTCGGCGCGTCCCAGAAGTGTTTCAGCGCGCCGCCGGGGCTGGCGACGGCCGCGGTGAGCGACCGCGCGTGGGCCGCGATGGAGGCCCGCGACCCGCACTCGCTGTACGCGAACTTCCTCCCGTTCCGCGACGTGAGCGACGGGTTCCCGTACACGCACCTGACGACCGAGGTCGTCGCGCTCGACGCGGCGCTCGACCTGTGGCTGGACGAGGGGCTCGACGCGGTGCGAGAGCGACACGAGGCGGCGGCGAGGCGGTGTCGCGAGCGCGGCGCGGAACTGGGGCTGGAGCCGGTTCCGGACCCGGAGCGGAGTTCACCGACGGTGACCGCCTTCGAGGTCCCCGGGCGCGCCCCGGCGCTACAGGAGGCGCTGCGCGAGGAACACGACGTGCTGCTCGCGACGGGGCTGGGCGAGGGTGCGGACGATATCCTCAGGGTCGGCCATATGGGCCACAGCGCCCGGGTCGAGCGCGTCGAGGAGACGATGGACGCGCTGGCGGCGGTGTTGTGAGCGTGGGGTGAGAACGACTCACAGGCCGCCGAAGCCTACATGTCGCGCGCCGCTGGATCATCGGACATGGCGTCGCCGCGCGAGGCGATCCGGGAGCGCGGGTGGACGATCGAACACGTCCCTCACGAGGTGATATCGAAGTACAACGCCTGTTACCGCGTCGAGGTCGACGGCGAGCTGATCTACCCGCCCGCGGCCGACGACCTCGGGATCCCGGAGAACGAGGTCTGGATCTCGGAGAAGTGGTCGAAGTACGACCGGTTCGTCCTGTACCACGAACTCAGGGAGATCGCGCACCGGGCCGAGGGGCACGACAAGACAACCGCACACGAGCTCGCGGAGCGCGACGAGCTGTCGCTGTGGCGGAACAATCCCCGATGGCGGGTGATGAACGCCGAGTGGGACGAGGGGCGGGCCCACCTGCCGTTTCCCCACGAGTAGCGGAGGGGGGACCCCGATCGTCGGAGCCGGAGCCTTCGCGTGGGCTCCGGAACGCCCTTGCGTCTGCCGCGATCATTCGCGATCGACATGAACCACCGAGGACTCGGCGACGTCGGGAGCGTCAGCGAGGTCGGCTACGGGGCCTGGCAGATCGGCGGCGACTGGGGCGAGGTCACCGAAGACGAGGCGGTCGCGGCCGTCGAGGCCGCCCGGGAGGCCGGGGTCGACTTCTTCGACACCGCCGACGTGTACGGCGACGGCCGCTCCGAGCGGATCGTCGGCGAGACGCTCGCGGACGAGATCGCGAGCGGCGACGTGACGGTCGCGACGAAGGCGGGCCGCCGGCTCGACCCGCACGAGGCGGAGCGGTACACGGAGGCGAACCTCCGCCGGTTTGTCGACCGCTCGTGCGAGAACCTCGGGATGGAGACGCTGGATCTCGTCCAGCTCCACTGCCCGCCGACGGACGTCTACTACCGGTCGGAGACGTTCGACGCGCTGGCGACCCTCGCCGACGAGGGGCGGATCGCGAACTACGGCGTCAGCGTCGAGCGCGTCGAGGAGGGGCTCAAAGCGATCGAGTACCCCGGCGTCGAGACGGTCCAGATCATCTTCAACCCCTTCCGCCAGCGCCCCGCGAGGCTGTTCTTGGAGGAGGCCGCCGCCCGCGACGTGGGCGTGATCTGTCGGGTCCCGCTCGCCTCCGGGCTGCTCACGGGCGCGCTCTCGCGCGACGACAAGTTCCCCGAGGACGACCACCGCAACTTCAACCGCGGGGGCGAGGCGTTCGACGTGGGCGAGACGTTCGCCGGCGTCCCGTTCGAGGCGGGCCTCGACGCGGTCGACGCGCTCGGCGAGCGCCTGCCCGACGACCGGCCGCTGCCGGAGTTCGCGCTGCGCTGGATCCTCGACCACGACGCGGTCTCGACCGTGATCCCGGGGTCGACGACGCCCGACCACGTCCGGTCGAACGCGGCCGCGAGCGAGGCCGACCCCCTCTCCGAGACCGAACGGGAGGCCGCGGCCGAGGTGTACGACGAACACGTCCGGGGGCACGTCCACCAGCGCTGGTGAGTCGGGATTCGGGGAGTGAATCCCCGACGACGGCGACGACGAAACGCGTCCCTTTTTCGGCGCGATCGCGACCGGATCGGCAGGGACGACCGTGGAGCGCGAAGGCGACGACACCGCGACGGATCCAGATGGGGAGCGCGAGCGTGACGAGGAGCCCGACGGCCGCGCGGGCGACTCGACCGCGGAGAGCAGCGCGAGCGATCGGATACCCGACGACGAGCGCAACGCCTTGGAGACCATCGCTCATGGGGCCGTGCTCACCTCGGGCGGGGTCGCGGGCCAGCGGGCCCTGACGGCCGCGACCGAGTTCGTCCTGACCCGCGGGCTCGGGCCGACCGCCTACGGCGTCTACGCGCTGGCGTGGCGGATCGCGCAGTTGCTCTCCCGGCTCGTGACGTTCGGGAGCGTCCCCGCCATCCAGCGCTACCTCCCCGAGTACGCGGACGACCCGGGGCGGCGGAGCGCCGTCGCCGGCCTCGCGTACGCGACGACGGTCGGGTTCGGGGTCGCGTTCGCCGCCGGGGTCTGGGTCGCAGCGCCGGCGATAAACGCCCGGACCGTCACGGAGCCGGCGTTTCCCGGCACGATGCGCGCGTTCGGGGTCCTCGTCGGGCTGCTCGGCGTGGTGATGGTCGCGTCCGCCCTCTTCCGCGCGGTCGGCTCCGCACGCGGCGAGATCCTGTTCAACAAGCTGCTCCGTCCCGGCGTCCGGCTCGTCGGCGCGCTCGCGGCGCTCGCGCTCGGCTACTCGGTCGTCGGCGTCGCCGGCGCGATCGTCGCCGCGACCGCGGTGCTCGCCGCGGCCGCCGTCCCGCTGTCCGCGTCGGTCACCGGCGTCCGCCCGTCGCTCCGGGGCGTTCGCGGGGAGGCGCGCCGGTTCTACGACCACGCGGCCCCCGTCGCGATGAGCAGCCTCGGGAAGGTGTTCCAGAACCGCGTCGACGTGCTGCTCGTCGGCGCGCTGCTGACGGCGACCGCGGCCGGGGTGTACAACGTCGTCCTCGTGGTGATCGCGGTCGCGTGGATCCCGCTCCTATCCTTCAACCAACTCCTCCCGCCGGTCGCCTCCGAGTTGTACGCGAGCGACCGGACCGAGACGCTCAACGCGGTGTACGGCTCCGTCACGCGACAGATCGTCACCGCGGTCGTCCCCGTCATCGCCGTGATCGCGGTGTTCGGCCGGGAGATCCTGGGGCTGTTCGGCGACCCGTACGTCGCCGGCTACCTGCCGCTCGTCGTCTACCTCGGCGGCGTGTTCGTCGGGAGCGCGGTCGGCGCGACCGGGTGGCTCCTCATGATGACCGACCACCAGTACGCCCGGATGGCGCTCGACTGGCTGCTCGCGGTCCTCAACGTCGGCTTGACGTACGCGTTCGTCGTCCGGTACGGGCTCGTCGGGGCCGCGCTCGGCACGTCCCTCGCCATCGCGGTCCAGAACGCGATTCAGGTCGTGCTCCTGCGACACTTCGAGGGGCTGTGGCCGTTCGACCGGAGCTTCCTCCCGCCGCTCGCGGCCGGCGGCGTCGCCGTCGGCGCGATGTACGCGGTCCGCGCGCCGCTCAACGGGGCGACCGCGGTCCTCGCCGGCGCTCCGGTCGGGTTCGCCGCGTACGCGGCGTCGCTCGCGGTCCTCGGAGTCGACCCCCGCGACCGGTTCGTCGCTCGGCGGCTGGCGGGGCGGTACCGGGCCGCGCTCGTGGAGCGGTTCGGGTAGCGTCGTCCGGAGGCCCGTCGGCGACCGGTGAGCGGCCGCCCGCCGCGGACCGCGACGATTTATGCGTGGTCCGCGACGTAGCATGCGTATGGAAACGATCGACCGCGGGTCGGCGGGGTCGGCTCGCGTCGCGATCGTCGGCGGGATCCACGGCGACGAGCCCGCCGGCGTGCGGATAGTGAGACGCCTCGCGGACGAACTCGATCCGGTCGGCGACGGCGGCGAGGGGACTGACGGCGACGGAACGACCGACGGCAGCGGGACGACCGACGGCGAGGTGGACTCGGAGGGGCTCGTCCGGCTCATCATCGCCAACGAGCCGGCGATCGCGGCCGAGACTCGCTACACGGACGCCGACCTGAACCGGGCGTTCCCGGGCGACGCCGACAGCGACGAGTACGAGCGCGCGCTGGCGGCGCGGCTCGCGGCCGAGCTGGAGGGATTCGACGCCGTGCTCGCGCTCCACACCTCCCACAGCGCGCCGCCGCCGTTCGCCATCTTCAGCGACCTCACGGAGTCGGTCCGGCGCACCGTCACCGGGCTGCCCGTCGACCACGTCGTCGACGCGAGCGGGCTGCGGTCGACGACGCTCGACTCGACGGTCCCGAACACCGTCTCGATCGAGGTGGGTCGACAGGGCAGCGAGGAGGCGGTCGAGTTCGGCTACGAGGCGTGTCTCGCCTTCCTCCGCGTCCACGGCGCGATCGCGGACGAGCCGCCGACGTTCTCGGAGACGACCGTGGTGGCCGGCCGCGAGGAGGTGCCGAAAGGCGGCGGGGAGCCGCACGTCCACTACGCGAACTTCGAGGCGATCCCCGAGGGCGCGGTGTTCGCCGAGGACGACGTGTACACCCACCGCGTCGAGGAGCCGGGGGTGGTCCCGATCCTCGCCAGCGAGCGCGGCTACGACGACATCTTCGGGATGTACGGCCACGTCACCGGCGTCGTGAAACCGCCGGGTGAGGGCGAGAACCGCGTGTACCCGATCGAGGGGGCGGACGAGAGGGACGAGGCGCACGACGCGGACGAGTGAGAAACGGACCGGGAGAGAACGGGACGGACCGAAACTGACGGAGGCGGCGCGAACCGAACGGAACGGAACGCTCGTCGTCGCTACTTGGCGGTCGGCGTGATGTCGCCGACGGCGTCCATCACCTGAACCGCGGCGCTGGCGGCGAGGCCGCGGGCGACCTCGTCGGTGTCGGACTCGGCGATGCCGGCGTCGAGGTCCTCGGGGTCCGGCGTGAATCCGGCGGAGACCGGGTGGCCCGCCGGGGGGTTAACCGCGACGGTCGCCTGCGGCCCGTTCGCTCCGACGGACAGCTCGGAGCCGACGGCGTAGCTGTCGGGGAGATACGATTCGGTTCGCGAGACGATTCCGGCGACCGCGCGCCGGAGCTGCCGTTCTTGGTCCGGAGAGAGGTCGACGGCCGCGGGCGAGCCCGCGTCCGTCACACCCGGTGCCCCGGCGTACGGGTTGTTGCCGTTCATTCGAAGACACGACCTGTACGCGGCAACGAGTCAAAAAGGCGTCGGCGGCGGCGACCGGAGCCGGCCGGCCGCGTCACAGGATCGGTTCGGACTCGCCGTAGGCGGCGATCACCACCGCGGTCGCGTAGCGGTCCGGCTCGGCGGCGACCGTCTCGACGCGCGTCTCCCGGTCCGGAAGCTCCCAGTCGCGGAGGTCGGCACCCGAGTCGAGACCCGCCCGGATCCGGTCGCGGACGCCCTCCGGGTCCTCGCCGGTCACCTCGTAGAACAGGCCGGGACCGGGGCCGGTCGCCCAGCCCAGCCCCGCGACCGCGTCCGGGCGGCGGCGGGGCGCGCGCTTCGACTCGGCCCCCTCAGCGCCCGCGCGGCCGCTCTCCCGGAAGTCCACCGCGTCGCCCGGGCCGATCGTCCGGCGCGCCTCGACGACCGTGAGCCGGTTCCCCGCGGGGCCCAAGTCCGGCGCTTCCGGGACCGCCTCCACGGTCGCCTCGGCGGGGACGACGGAGGAGACCGCCACGAGGTTGTAGTTGTGGAGGTTCGCGTCCGCGAGCGCGGCGTCGTAGGAGGCCATCGCCGTGTCGGCGACCCCGACGCCGCCCGCGACGTGGATGGTGTTCATCGGTGAGGAATCGGCGGTCCGGGAGGTAAGGGGTTACGAACCGGGTCGGTCGACCGTCTGGAGCGGAGCGAACTGCGGCGGCGTCGCCGGCGGCTTTGCCGCCGGCTGCCAGAGGCGCGTAGCGCCTCTGCGTGCCGACGAGCGCCCACAGGGCGCGAGGCGCACGCGCGAGGGAGTCGCTGGCGGTCGAGCGAAGCGAAGACCGCCAGCGACGGGGCTGGGGAGGCGCGAGGCTGCGGTGCTGTGCGGGGCGGGACTCGAAGGGGCAGCCGCGAGGACGAAGACGCGCGACGCAAACACCGCAGGAGCGAGCAGCGCGAGCGACGAGGAGCACAGCGAGCGCATCGAGTCCCCGCGGCTGGGGCTTCGGTGGTCGCAGTCGTGAAATCGCCCTCGAAAAGGTCACGCACGGCCGACGCTCGAAACCTCGACACGACACGGACCGAGAGCGGTCGGAGCCGCGGTCGGTCCGCTTCCAGCGCCTCAGTACTGGTAGTTGATGACCTGTTCGTCCTCGGTGTCGGCGTCCCGAAGCTTGTCGCGGGCGGCCTCGAAGTCCGCCTGCCGCACCTCGGTGCGGCCGTCGCGGATGGCGAACATCCCGGCCTCGGTCGCCAGCGAGGCGATGTCAGCGCCGCTGTACCCGTCGAGGTCGCTCGCGACGACGCCGAGGTCGATGCCGTCGGCGACGTTCATGTCCCGCGTGTGGATCTCGAGGATGCGCTCGCGGCCCTCCGGACCGGGCTCGGGCACCTCGATGAGGCGGTCGAAGCGACCGGGGCGTAAGATTGCCTCGTCGAGCATGTCGAAGCGGTTGGTCGCGGCCATGATCCGGATCTCGCCGCGGTCGTCGAAGCCGTCCATCTCCGAGAGCAGCTGCATCATCGTCCGCTGGACCTCGGCGTCGCCCGAGGTCTTCGAGTCGGTCCGCTTGGCGGCGACCGCGTCGATCTCGTCGATGAAGATGACGGCCGGCTCGCGCTCGGCGGCGAGCTCGAACAGGTCGCGGACGAGCCGCGCGCCCTCGCCGATGAACTTCCGGACGAGCTCGGAGCCGGCCATCTTGATGAACGTGGCGTCCGACTCGTTGGCGACCGCCTTCGCGAGCATCGTCTTGCCCGTCCCCGGCGGGCCGTGGAGGAGGACGCCGCTCGGGGGTTCGACGCCCACCGTCTCGAACTGCTCGGGGTTTTCGAGCGGGTCCTCGACCGCCTCGCGGACCTCCCGGATCTGGTCGTCGATCCCGCCGATGTCGGCGTAGGTGACGTCCGGGGACTCGGTGACCTCCATCGCCTGCGCCCGGGAGTCGGTCTCGTCGTCGAGCACCTGCTGGACCGCGAAGGAGTCGTTGATCGCGACGCGGTCACCGGGACGGAGGTCCTCGTCGAGCCGCGAGGCGGCCTGCGTGAGCACCTCCTGATTGTTGCCGTGCTGTTTGATGACGACGCCGTCGTCGGTGATTTCCTCGACCGACGCGATGTACAGCGAGGAGGTCTTCAGCACCTCGTTCTCGCGTTTCAGCTGCTCGACGTCGTCTTTCAGCTCGCCGCGGCGTCCCTCGGCGTCCGCGAGCCGGTCCTCTAATTCCTCGTTCACCTGAACGATCCGCCGGAAGTGCTGGCGGATCGCCTCCAGCCGCTCCGCGTCGCTCATCTCGGGGTCGAGCTCCAACCGCGGGCGGTCGGGCAGTGAGGGGCTGTGAGACATTCGTTATAGTCGGATAGGATGCGGGCGTAAATGTGCCTTTGGGTCACGGAGAGACCGTTGACCGCCGAGCCCGGACCCGCGAGTGCCGCCCGCCGTCGCGAGCGCGGACCGGCCGTTCCCTCCCGCGGATCCGACCGTCGCGCGTCGCTCCCGCGGCGGCCCGATCCGAATATCAGATCGAGTAATCGGAGGTGAAGTTTTTAAATCAAGACGGGGCAAGGCCACCGTATGGACGCACGCACGGCGGGCGGACGCGCCGGCCCGGCACTCGCGAACCGAGAGCCGCGGACCGGGAGGGCCCTCCCATGACGGAGGGTCCGAACGCGACCGTCCTCGCGGTCGACGACGAGCCGGACCTCGCGGAGCTGTACCGGGTGTACCTCGACCCGGCCTACGACGTACGGATCGCGACCGGCGGCGAGGAGGCGATCGACGCGATGGACGACGCGGTCGACGTCGTCCTCCTCGACCGGCGGATGCCCGACATGTCGGGCCACGAGGTGTTATCGGAAATCCGCGGCGAGGGGTACGACGCCCGCGTGGCGATGCTGACCGCGGTCGAGCCGGACGTCGACATCGTCGAGATGCCGTTCGACGACTACAAGACGAAGCCGGTCACCAAGGAGGACCTCCTCACGCTCGTCGAGGTGCTCCTCCACCGGGCCGCCTTCGACGAGCAGAGCCAGGAGTTCTTCGCGCTCGCCTCGAAGAAGGCGGCGCTGGAGGCCGCCGGCACGACCAACTCCGACGAGTACGAGGAGCTCATCGAGCGGATGGAGGCCGTCCGCGTCGAGGTCGACGACACGCTCGATCACCTCTCCGCGCGCGACGCGTTCGTCGAGGTCCCCGGCGAAGTGCCGTAGCGCCGGCCGCGACCGCCCGCACCGATCACTCGATCCGCAGTTCGCCGTCCGTTCCCGATTCTCCGCTCCCTTCGTCCCACTCCAGTTCGAACTCGACGCTGAGTTCGCCCGGCCCGTCGGCGGGCCCCTCGCGCTCCGCCTTCACCTCGAAGGTCGGCCGGGCGGGTGGGTCGAGCGTCGTCGACTCGTCGCCGCGCGCGAGCGTGATGGCGTCGCCCGCGTCCAGCGAGTCCGCGACCGTTCGGAGGTACGCGGCGATCTCCTCGCGACTCCGGCGGCTCTCCGACTCGAAGAGGACTTCCTCTGTCATACCCGCCCGTAGGCGGCGTCGGAACATAAACCTCGCCGCGCCGCGGTTCGGAAGCGCCGCCCCGGACCGTTTTGTGGCACCGGGTCGAACTCCCGCGGTATGTCCCTCCCCGACCCGCTCCGCACGGCCGTCGCCGTCGCCGTCTACTGGACGGCCATCGCGCTCGGCGGGAGCGTGCTCCTCGCGGCCCCGACGAGCCCGCTCGTCGCGATCCCGGTCCTCGGCGGCGGCGCGGTCGTCGCGCACGCGGCGCGCGCCCACCGGCTCGTCGAACTCGGCTACGCGGTCGGGACGATGTGGGTCGCCGTGCTCGCGCTGTCGCTCGGCGGGGGCGTCGTCGACGTGGTCGCGGCCCCGGACGGCGAGATCGCGCCGCTGGCGGACTACCCGGTCCCCGCCGCGATCGGAACGGTCGGGCTGTTCGGGGTCCTCCTCGTCGCGTACGCGGCGTTCCTCCGCCGGAGCGCCGAGCGCGACGCCGCCGCGTCGGACTGACCGCCACGCCGAACCGACGGCAGGACCGGTCGTCGCCTCAGAAGCCGTCCTCGAAGACGAACGTCCCGTTCCGCTGGACGACCTCGCCGTCGACCTCGATGATCGAGTCCTCGCTCATGTCGACGATCATGTCGACGTGCTCGGCGGACTCGTTGACCTCGTTGTCCCCGCCGACCGTCTCGGGGTACGCGGAGCCGACCGCCATGTGGACGGTGTCGCCCATCTTCTCGTCGAACAGCATGTTGTAGGTGAACCGGTCGATCTGGCGGTTCATCCCGATGCCGAGTTCGCCGAGGTGACGCGACCCCTCGTCGGTGTCGAGGATGCCGGAGAGCAGGTCCTCGTTGCGCTCGGCGGAGTGCGAGACGACCTCGCCGTCCTCGAATCGGAGCCGAACGCCGTCGATCTCGCGGCCGTAACGGTAGAGGGGCAGGTCGAAGTGGACCTCGCCGTCGACGCCGTCGCGCGTCGGCGCGGTGAACACCTCGCCGCCCGGGAGGTTCGCCTCGCCGTAGTCGTTGAGCGTGGAGTTGCCGGACACGTCGAGGGTGAGGTCCGTCTCCTCGCCCGACTTGATCCGGACCTCGTCGGCGTCGTCTAAGATCTCGACCATGTTCGACTGGAACTCGCGCTGTTCGTCCCAGTCGAGCGAGACGGCGTCCCAGACGAAGTTCTCGTACGCCTCGGTGCTCATGCCGGCGAGCTGGGCGTGGCTCGCGGTCGGGTACTGGGTGAGACACCACGTCTTCGAGAGGCGCGTCCGCTTGACGTCCTCCATCGCGCGGTTGTACGCCGCGTTCGTCTCGGGGTCGACGTCGGCGTCCTCGGTGGCGTTCGCGCCGCCGCGCGCGATGACGAAGGCGTCGGCCTCCTCGTAGAGCGCGCGCCGGTGGCTCGGCTCCGTGAACTCGTCGGCGGAGCGCTTGAACGCGCGCTGGGCGCGCTTCGAGTAGTTGAGGTACACCGGGTTCGCGCCGCGGTCGCCGCAGACCTCGTGGAGCGCGACCGCGAGGTCCTCGGCCTCCTTTGGCAGCTGGATGACCACGTCGTCGCCCGACTCGATGCCGGTGGAGTGGTCGGCGATGATCTCGGCGTGTTCGCGTACGCGTGCGTCCATGTCGTGGCGTTTCGGGGCCGGGGAATTACCGCTTTTCCTTCCGGCCCGCCGGGCGGGGGAAATCCCGGGCCGGGAGCCGGCTGTCGCGGCGCGGTGCGACGGCTGCGGCGGCCCGGCCCGCCCCGGCCCGCTCTGGCCCGGCCCGCTCCGGCCGCAACGCGTTTGCCCGGCCGCCGCGTACCTCCGGACATGTCTCGGCTGGCGTTCCGCGCGGCCGCGGCGGCGGTCGGCGTCGTCCTGCTCGCCGTCTACCTGACCGCGGCGCTGTTCGTCTGCGACCTGCTGCGGGCGCTCTGGGCCGCCCGCCCCGACCTCCCGGTCCTCCTCGCGCTGCTGGCCGCCGGCGCGCTCGGTTCGGCGTACCTCAGCTACCGGGTCGGGACCGCGCAGGTCCTCGCGAGCCTCGACGGCGACCGGCTGCCCCGCGAGCGCGCGCCGGACCTCCACCGCCGGATCGACTCGCTCGCGGCCCGGATGGAGGTCGCGCGGCCGGCGCTGTACGTCACGGACACGCGCGCGCCGAACGCGTTCGCGGTCGGCGGCGGGTCGGACGGCGGCGCGCTGGTCGTCGACCGGTCGCTGTTCCGGCTGCTCTCCGCCCGCGAGATCGAGGCCATCCTCGCGCACGAGCTGGCGCACCTGGAGCGGAACGACGGCTTCGCGATCGCGATGGCCGACGGGATCGGGCGCTCGGTTGTCGGACTCGCCACCGTGGCCGCGCTGCCGGCGCTGCTCGCGCTGTCGGGGCTCGCAACCGCCTCGGCGTGGATCCGGGGCCGGCCGAGCGACCGGTCCGGGCCGTTCGCGCGGCTTCACCGGGCGCTCGCCGGGGCGCTGTTCGCGGGGTTCGTCCTGACGACGCTCCTCTCGCGGTCGCGGTCGCGCAGGCGGGAGTTCGCCGCGGACGACCGCGCGGCGGAGGTGACCGGCGATCCGACGGCGCTCGCGCGGGCGCTCCGCCGGATCGAGCGCGCGACCGAACCGACGTGGTCGCTCGCCCCGTTCTCGACGCACAAGCGGACCGAGGACGCGGCCGAACGATGGCTGTCGACGCACCCGTCGACCGGCGAGCGCGTCGAGCGGCTGCGGCGGCGGGCCGAGTCGCAGGGGCCGACGCGACGGATCCCGGCCGGGCCGTCGCGGCGGACCGGCGGGGGCAGGCGAGCGTCTCGGTGAATCCCGGCATCCTGTGGTAGTCGAACTCGTGCGGTGGCGCGCGCCTCCGAGCGGCCGCCGATGGCGGCCGCGAGGAGCGCCGCGCGAGGGAGTCGACCGGTCGGAGC
Source organism: Halorubrum hochsteinianum (assembly GCF_023702125.1). Lineage (NCBI taxonomy): Archaea > Methanobacteriati > Methanobacteriota > Halobacteria > Halobacteriales > Haloferacaceae > Halorubrum > Halorubrum hochsteinianum. The sequence continues at coordinate 2,114,345 of NZ_CP098415.1, forward strand.
GAAGCGGAGGCCGGTCGACGAGGCTGGGGAGGCGTGAGGTGCGGCCGCGGTGCTGTGCGGGGCGGGACTCGAAGGGGCAGTCGCGAGGACGCCGCAGGCGAAGTAAGGACCACAACGAGGGAGCGTAAGCGACCGAGTGAGGACCGCAGCGAGCGTGCGGCGTCCTCGCGACTGGGGCTTCGGCGGTGTTCGTGTTGGTCAGCGGTTTATATACAGATCTGTTCTCGTATAGCCGAGCGACTGGGGCTTCGGCGGTCTCGGTCACCGAGTTCGTCGTCTCATGACGAATAAATAGGACTTCGGCGATTGCGTATCAGGCGATGTCGCGGTCGTCGTCGGCGTGCGCTCGGACCCACAGCCGGCCGATCCGGGAGAGGCTCGTCCGGTAGGACTTCCCGTGTTCCTCGCGCTCGATGTACCCCTTCCCGCCGGGGCCGAGCCGGTCGACGTTGTAGATGACCTTCGAGCGGAACGAGTCGGTGTACTCCTCGTTGAGCTCGTCGGCGAGCGTCTCCGCCAGCTCCGAGACGGACTCGAACTCGCCGTGTTCGCCGAGCGTGAACAGCACCAGCTCCTCGAACGGCTTGACGTTCTGGAAGGAGGCGACCGGCAGCTCGATGACGTGGCTGTCGCCGATGCGCTTCGCGCCGATGGTCGTCCCGCGCTCGTCGAACTCCGCGAGCAGGTCGGTGGTGCTCGCCAGCCGGTCGGAGACGCGGTCGGGGTCGACGCCCGCCTCGGCGAGCCCCTCGTCGCTCCCGGCGTCGAGGTCCCGGAGGAGGTCCCGCGTCGCGCGCAGCTCCTCGGCGAGCTCGGTCTCTAAGTACTTCTCGGGGGCCGTGTAGTAGGTGTGGATGCGGTCGCGGTCCGCCTGCCGCTCGACCATGATGGAGTGGGCCGCGGTCGCAAACGCGAAGGAGACGGGGCGGGGCATCGAACAGAGGTTCACCCACACCTCGCGCTCCTCGGCGGGGGCGGCGGAGTCGTCGCCGTCCTCCGCGGGCCCTCCGTCGCGGTCCAACTCCGCGTTGATCAGGTCGTAGGCGCGCTCAAAGGCGGCGTCGTAGTCGTACACGTCGGTCAGCTTCTCTCGGACCGTCTTCGCGCCGAGCAGGTTCTGAAAGTCCTGTTCGAGCTTCCGGGCGATGTTGCGCGAGTACTCGACGTTGCCCTCGCTGCCGACCGTCCCCTCCAGCAGGATCACCCGGTCGACGTCGAACTGGTCCCGGATGAGGGGGGCGATCATCCGGTCGTAGTCGAACCCGACCGGGACGATGTGGGTCTGCATACGCACCTCGTAGCGGTGCCGTTCATAAAAACTACCACTTCGCGCCCGCGGTCCGCCCCCCTGAGCGGGCCGAGGCGATCGCCGGCCGGTCGAACGGGCCCGGCCGTCGACCGACCTACGAATCGTCCCCCGTCCGGAACGAGAGGTCGAGCGTCGGCGCGGAGTGGGTGAGCCCCCCCATCGAGATCACGTCGACGCCGGTCGCGGCGTACTCCGGCACGGTCTCGACCGTGATCCCGCCGGAGGCCTCCGTCAGCGCGTCCGCGTCGCCGGCCGCCACGCGGTCAACCGCCGTCGCCGTCTCCGCGGGCGTCATGTTGTCCAGGAGGACCACGTCAGCGCCGGCCGCCGCGGCGCGCGCGGCGTCGTCCGGGTCCTCGACCTCCACGTCGAGGGCGGTCGCGAAGGAGGCCCGCTCCCGGAAGTGTTCGATCGCGTCCACCAGCCCCATCTCGGCGACGTGGTTGTCCTTCACCATCACCATGTGCGAGAGGTCGAGCCGGTGGGTGTCGCCGCCGCCGGCCGCGACGGCCCGCTTCTCGACCCCGCGCAGGCCGGGCGTGGTCTTGCGCGTCGCCGCGATACGCACGCCGTCGTCGACCTCGCGCGCGGCCGACACGGCGGCGGCGGTCCTCGTCGCGACGCCGGACGCGTGGCCGGCGACGTTCACCGCAACGCGCTCGCCGCGCAGGACCGCCCGCGCCGGTCCCGCCGCTCGCAGCAGCACGTCGCCGGGCTCGACGGCGGTCCCGTCGGCGACGCGGTCGGTCACGGTCGCGTCGAGGTAGTCGAAGACGGCGCTCGCGGCGTCGACCCCGGCCGCGACGCCGGGCTCCTTGGCGACGAGCCGGCCGGTCGTTTCGCCGGGGACCTGATTGGTCACGTCGTGGTGGCCCACGTCCTCCCGGAGCCACCGCTCGACATCGCCGTCCGTGAGCATCAGTCGTCCGCCGGCCCGGGGTCGGCCGGCTCGGCCGCGTCGGTTCGGTAGTGGGTCCCGACGCTCTCCTCGTTCGCCAGCGCCTGTCGGGTCACCAGCAGCGCCGTCACGGTCGCGTTGCGCAGCTCGTACAGCGAGCGCGAGGTCCGCGTTCGGACGTACGCGTCGACTTCGCCCTTGAGCCGGCGCAGGACGCCCAGCGCCCGGTTCAGGTCGTCGGCGTCGCGCTCGATCCCGGCGCACTCGTCCATCACGCGGCGCAGGCGGCGGAACTTCTGGCGGGCGAAGTCGTCCGGGAGCGCCGGGTCGCGGTCCAGCAGGTCCGGCGTCTCGACGGCCTCGGGGTCGGCGTCGACCGCGGCGTCGGCCGCGTCCGCGCCGGCGCGCAGCCCCCATACCAGCCCTTCGAGCAGGCTCGTGGACGCGAGCCGGTTCGCCCCGTGGACGCCGGTGCGCGCGCACTCGCCGACGGCGTAGAGCCGGTCGAGGTCCGTCCGGCCGCGGTCGTCCACGTCGACGCCGCCGCAGAGGAAGTGCTCGGCCGGCGCGACCGGGATCCCGCGGGACCAGTCGACGCCCCTGTCCTCGCACTTCGCGGCGAGGCCGGGGAACTCGTCCGCGAAGTCCAGCGGCCCCACGTCGAGGACCACCGACCCCGTCGCCTCGCGCTCCCGGTCGACCGCGCGGGCGACCACGTCTCGGGGCGCTAGCTCCGCGTCCGGGTGGTAGTCCGGCATGAATCGCTCGCCGTCGCCGTTCCGGAGGAGAGCCCCCTCGCCCCTGACGGCCTCGCTGACGAGGAAGCCGTCCTCGTCCGGACCGGCGGCGTACGCGGTCGGGTGGAACTGGACGAACTCCGCGTCCGTCACCGTCGCGCCGGCGAGGGCGGCCATGGCGACCCCGTCGCCGGTGGCCCCCGCGGGGTTCGTGGAGCGGGCGAAGAGGTCCCCGACCCCGCCGGTCGCCAGCACGGTCGCGTCGGCGTAGACGGGGATGCGGTCGCCGTCGGACTCCACGACCGCGCCGTGGATGCGCCCCTCGTGACCGATCAGCTCCAGCGCGGCGGCGTCGGTCCGCACCTCCACGCCCGCGCGGTCGTCGAGGTGGTTCAGGAGGGGGACGTGGACGTGCTTGCCCGTCTCCGCGCCGACGTGGAGGATGCGGTCCTCCGTGTGAGCCGCCTCGCGGCCGAAGTCGAAGCCGCCGTCGCCGCGGTCGGCGAACGCGGCGGCGGTTCCCGACCCGCCCGCGCCAGCGGAAGCGTCCGCGCCGGCGGAAGCGTCCGCCTCCCCGTCGAACGCCACGCCCAGCGTCTCGACGAGCACGTCGCGCACGGCGTCGTTGGCGTTCTCGACGAGCACGTCGACGGCCTCCGGGTCGGCCGTGCCGTCGGAGGCGGCGAGGATGTCTCGGCGAAAGCGGTCCGGGTGGTCGCGGGCGACGGCGATCCCGCCCTGCGCCCACCAGGACGACGCGTCCTCCGGGCGGGCGGCCTTCGTCGCGACGAGGACCTCCCTCCCCTCGCGGGCCGCGGCGAGCGCGGCCGCGAGCCCGGCGATCCCCGACCCGACGACGAGCACGTCCGCGGTCTCGTGTCCCGTCACGGTCAGATCTCCAGCATTCGGTCGAGCGCGACCTCGGCGAGCTCCTTCTCCTCGGGCGCGACCTCGACGACGTTGCGCTCGCGGCCCTCGACCAGCTCTTCGAGGACCCACGCGAGGTAGTTGGGATCGATCTGGCGCATCGCGTTACAGTCCATACAGGCGTCGCCGCACAGCGGGACGACGTTCACCTCCGGGTGCCATCGCCCGAGGTGGTTGGCGAGGTGGATCTCGGTCCCGATCGCCCAGGTCTCGCCCGGGTCGGCGTCCGCGACCGTCTCGCAGATGGTCGCGGTGGAGCCGACCACGTCGGCCGCCTCGACGACCTCGCGGCGACACTCGGGGTGGACCACCACGCTGACGTCGTCGTGCTCCGCGCGGACCGACTCGACGTGCGACTCCCGGAAGCGCTCGTGGACCTGGCAGTAGCCGTCCCAGAGGATCACGTCGTTCTCGACGACGTTGCTCGCGTCGGCCGACTCCGGGTCCCACGGGTCCCACTCGGCGATCTCGTCTTCGAGCCCGAGCCGGTGGGCCGTGTTCTCGCCGAGGTGCTTGTCGGGGAGGAACAGCACCTTGTCGCCCCGGTCGAGGGCGTACTCGAACGCGTCGTGGGCGTTCGAGGACGTACAGACCAGCCCGCCCTGCTCGGCGCAGAACGCCTTGAGGTCGGCGTAGCTGTTCATGTAGGTGACCGGGACCACGTCCGCGTCGGTCTCGGCCGTCAGCTCCGCCCACGCCGCGTCGACTTGGAGCGCCTCTGCCATCCCGGCCATCGGACAGGACGCCTCCATGCTCGGGAGGATCACCGTCTGTTCGGGGTCGGTGATGATGTCCGCGGACTCGGCCATGAACGTGACGCCGCCGAAGACGACGTACTCGGCGTCGGCGGCGGCGGCCTCCTTGCTCAGCTGGTAGGAGTCACCGACGAAGTCCGCGTGCTCGACGATCTCCCGTCGCTGGTAGTTGTGGCCCAAGATCACCACGTCGTCGCCGAGCGTCCGGAGCGCCGATTCGATGCGCTCCGTGCGCTCCGCTTCGGAGAGCGTTCGGTATTCGGGCGGAAGCTGTTCGAGGTCGTCGTATTTGAAGAGACTGAGATCAGTCTCGAACTCCGCAGTTTCCATTGCTGGCATCGTCGGGTACCTTCGTAACTCAGTCTGTAGAACTGCGTGTTGAAAAAATTTCGTCTTCAGTAACTAGCAGTGATTAGAAACAGTACGCTTGGGGCCGTTCCGAAGCCGTTTTGTCGTCCGTCCCCGCGACGCCCGGCGATGAGTGAGACGCGTCGGGAGGGATCGCGGCGCGACCGCCGCGAACACCACGATTATGCTGTGTCACTCCGTATCAACACACGGAATGTCACAGCAAGAGGTCCAACAGGAGTTGTACGTCGACCAGTACACGCTCGGGCTCGTCGGGCCGGACCAGGAGTGGGCGGGCACGGTCGCCGACGGGGGGACGGTGAAGACGTACACGCCGCCGGGTTGTTGGGGGCCGATGGTGACGCCCTCGTTCCGGGGCGGCCACGAGGTGACCCGACCGATCCGCGTCGAGGGCGCGGAGGTCGGCGACGCCGTCGCGATCCACATCCGCGACGTGGAGGTGACGAGCATGGCGACGAGCACGGGGTCGATGGCGGAGCGCGAGGGCGCGTTCGGCGACGACCCGTTCGTCGACCACCGGTGTCCCGAGTGCGGCACGACGTGGCCGGACTCGGTCGTCGAGGGCACCGGCGAGGACGCGATCCGCTGTGCGGAGTGCGGCGCGAACGCCTCCTCGTTCGGCTTCGAGTACGGCTACACCGTCGCGTTCGACCACGAGAACGCGGTCGGGATCACGCTCGACAAAGAGGGCGCACACGAACTGGCCCTCGACGCCGACGAGGTGATGGACATCCCCGAGAACGCGCGCCAGCACCCGATCCTGCTGTACGAGCCGGACGGGATGCCGGGCACGCTCGGCCGCCTCCGCCCATTCATCGGCAACATCGGCACCACGCCGCCCGTCACCATGCCCGACTCGCACAACGCGGGCGACTTCGGGCAGAACCTGATCGGCGCGGACCACGACTACGGCGTCGAGACCGAGGCGGACCTCGAACTGCGCACCGACGGCCACATGGACGTGCCCGAGGTCCGCGCTGGCGCGACGCTCATCTGCCCGGTCGTCGTCGACGGCGGCGGGGTGTACGTCGGCGACCTCCACGCGAACCAGGGCGACGGCGAGCTCTCCCTCCACACCACCGACGTGAGCGGGACGGTGACGATGGACGTGGAGGTGATCGAGGACGTCGACCTCGGCGGTCCCGTCCTCCTCCCGAACGAGGAGGACCTCCCGTTCATCAGCGCGCCGTACACCGACGAGGAGGTCGCGGCCGGCGACGACCTCGGCGACGAACACGGCGTCGACGTCGACACCGACGCCGCCCCGATCCAGGTGATCGGCTCGGGCGCGACGGTGAACGACGCCACGCAGAACGCCTTCGACCGCGCGGGGACCCTCCTCGGCATGGAGGAGGGCGAGGTCCGGGCCCGGTGTACGTTCTCCGGCGGCGTCCAGATCGGGCGGCTCCCGGGCGTCGTCCAACTCGACATGCTCGTGCCGATGGAGGTCCTCGCCGACGCCGGCCTCGACGACGCGGCGCGCGAGCAGTACGGGCTGTAAGCGGTCCCCGCGCTCGGTCGATTTTCCTATTTTCGCGGACATCTGGGCGCGACCGCCTCCAAGTTCCCGGCCACTTACTACGACACAGTTGCTGTCGGGAACACGACCACCGAAGCCCCGGCCGCTCGGCCGTACGTAGCTGCTGCTTGTAACAGAGCGATCGCTGTGAAGACCACCGAAGCCCCAGCCGCGAGGCGGGCGTACACTTGCTGCGGTCCTCGTCACTCGCTCCGCCCGTTCCTGCGGTCCTTGCGTCGTCTACGCCCGCCTCGCGGCTGCCCCTTCGAGTCCCGCCCCGCACCGCTCCGCACGGCACCTCACACCTCCCCAGCCTCGCCGCTCGCTTCGTCGCCGGCGGCTCCGCCGCCGGCTGCCCGTGGCGCTTTGCGCCACGCTGCTCGCGGCGTCCCTCGCACGCGCTCCTCGCGCCCTTCGGGCGCTCGGAGGCGCGCGCCACCGCACCGCGTTCAGCACGTCACCCGTATCGGTATGCGGTGCCACGACCCGCCCGTTTATGACGGTGGAACCGGGATGCTAACGCGATGAGTTCGGGCGGCGACTCCGACGGGACCGGACCGGCTGGCGGGTCAGCGAGCGACGCGGACGGGTTCGGCTTCGCGGAGCCGGCGACCGACCAGTCGTTCGAGAACGCGCTCGCGAAGGCCCGCGACGGGATTCGGCTCACCGTCGACGACGCGACGGAGCTGCTCGCGACGGGGACGGAGCGCGAAGGGGTAGATCCAGTCCGCAAGGAGGCGGTGCTGGAGGCCGCGGACCGCCGCCGCGCCGAGACGGTCGGCGACGAGGTCACCTTCGTCGCCAACCTCAACAACAACGTCACGACGGCGTGTAACACGGGGTGCCTGTTCTGTAACTTCAAGGACTCCGCGCACGCCTTCGAGGCCGACAGCGACGTCGAGCACGCGGGGTTCACCAAACCGCCGGCGGAGTCGCGCGCCGTCGTCGAGGACGCGCTCGACATGGGGATCTACGAGGTGTGTTCCGTCTCGGGGCTCCACCCGGCGTTCGCGCTGAACGAGGAGCACCACGAGATCCTCGCCGCGCGCGACGACCCCGCGAGCGAGGTGAACTACAAGCCGCCCGAGGCGTACGCCACCGACCCGGGCACCTACCTCGAACAGATGGCGGCGATGTCCGTCGGCGGCGTCCACCTCCACTCGATGACGCCCGAGGAGGCGTACCACGCGAAGCGCGGCACGGACTGGGAGTACGAGTCCGTCTACCGCGACCTCGCGGCCGCGGGACTCGACTCCGCGCCGGGGACCGCCGCCGAGATCCTCGTCGACGAGGTGCGCGACGTGATCTGTCCGGGGAAGATCCGCACCGGCGACTGGGTTGCGGCGATAGAGGGCGCGGCGGCCGCCGGCCTCGACGTCACCTCGACGATGATGTACGGCCACGTCGAGACGGTCGCACACCGCGCGGAGCACCTGAAGGTGATCCGCGACCTCCAGGACCGGACGGGCGCGATCACGGAGTTCGTCCCCCTATCCTTCATCCACCAGAACACCCCCCTCTACCGCCGCGGCGTCGTCGACTCCGGCCCCTCGCGCGCCGAGGACGAGCTGGTGGTCGCGGTCGCGCGGCTCTTCTTGGACAACGTCGACCACGTTCAGGCCTCGTGGGTGAAGTCGGGCGACGCCCACGGGCTGAAGCTCCTCAACTGCGGCGCGGACGACTTCATGGGCACCATCCTCTCGGAGGAGATCACCAGCCGCGCCGGCGGCGAGTACGGCGAGTACCGCTCGTTCGACGACTACGTCGAGATGATCACGGCGATCGGTCGGACCCCCGTCGAGCGCTCGACCGACTACCGGACCCGCCGCCGGATCGACCCCGACGACGGCCCCCACGGCCCGCGGCTCGGCCCGCGCGCCGACGGGACGCCGATGCTACCCGAGCGCGCGGCCGAGGGCGACGCCGCCGGAACGTCGCCCACCGAGGCCGACGACTGAACCGGGACGATCGACCGGTCGGGACGATCGGTCGAAGCGACCGGTTGAACGCCGAACACGTTCCGGCGACCGCCGGCGACTCCCAGCGAGTGGGAACCGCCGGTATCGCCTTTATGACGGTACTCGTTACCACGTGTGAGATGGGGGCACCAGACGCACGACCGACCGACCGTCAGGTGGGAGATTCCGAGGCGCGGGCCGGCGACGCGCTCGATTCGGACCGCCCGTCGCTCACGCGGTCCGACGAGCGACTGCTCGCGTACCTCGCCGACGTCGGTGCCGACTATCAGGCGTTCATCGCGGGGAACACCGGCCTGTACGACGACCACGTCGAGTCGCGGCTGACCGCGCTGGCGGACGCCGGTCTCGTCGAGCGCGTCTCCGGCGAGGCCGTCTACCGCGTTACCGACGCGGGGCGCGACGCGCTCCGCGACGACTGCCCGCGCTGGTCGGACTGAGAGAACGGTTCCGAGCCGCCGGGACGGCGCTTATCGACCGAGCTCCGCGTGCGCCGACGAGAGGTGTCGCGACCCGAGCGCCGCGAGCAGGTTGAGTTCGCCCGCGAGCGCGCAGACCGCGATCGACTCCGCGAGCGCGTCGGCGTTGGCCCCGGCCGGGTCGCCGCCGCCGGCGACCCCGAGGATCTCAAGGCTCGCGCGCTGGGTCGCCAGCTTCGTCCCGCCGCCGACGGTCCCGACTTCGAGGCTCGCCAGCGAGACGGAGGCGTAGAGGTCGCCGTCGTCGGTCGTCTCGGCGGTCGTGATCGCGTTCGCGCCCTCGACGACCTGCGCCTCGTCCTGCCCGGTGGCGAGGAACATCGCGGCGACCGCGTTGGCGACGTGGGCGTTGAAGCCGAGCGCGCCCGCCTTCGCGGAGCCGACGAGGTTCTTCCGGGTGTTGATCTCGGCGATCGCCTCCGGGGTCGTGTGGAGGCGCTCCTCGACGACCTCGCGGGGGATCGTCGCGTCCGCGACGACCGAGCGCCCGCGCCCCTCGACGGCGTTGATCGCGGCAGGCTTCTTGTCGGAACAGAGGTTCCCCGAGAGCGCGACCAGCGAGGCGTCCGTCTCGGCCTCGATCACGTCGCAGGCCTCGCGGGTCGCGATGGTGGCCATGTTCATCCCCATCGCGTCCTTCGTGTCGTAGCGGAACCGGCAGAACACGTTGTTGCCGACGACGTACGGCGTCACGTCGAGCAGTTCGCCGTGGCTCGTCGTCGACTCCGCCGCCTCGGCGAGCGCGTCCTCGTTGTCCCGAACCCACGCGACGAGCGCCTCGGCCTCGGCGACGCCCGCGACCCGGAAGACCGGCGCGCGCGTCATCCCGCTCTTGGTCACCCGAGCCGTCGCGCCGCCGGCGCGTTCGATGGCGGAGCAGCCGCGGTTGATCGACGCGACGAGCGCGCCCTCGGTGGTCGCCAGCGGGAGGTAGCGCTCGCCCGAGCGGGCGCTCCCGTCGATCGTCACCGGGCCGGCGACGCCGACCGGCACCTGGACGCCGCCGAGCGTGTTCTCGATGTTCGAGCCGTGGACCGCCTCGGCGTCGAACGTGTACTCGCCGAGCGGGTCGAGGTCGGCGTCGGTCGCCTCCGCGACGAGCAGCCGGCGCGCGGCGGTCGCCGTGTCGGCGTCGGCGTGGTCTTCCAGCTCGTGGAAGCGGAGGTCGCCGTCGCGGACGCGGGCCGCGAGGTCCGCTGGAGTCGGTTGCGACATGCCGACCAGTCCTCGCGGCGGGCGCTAATGGCTGTCGGTTCCGGGGCTCTCGTGGGAGGACGACGAGACGCTCAACGGGCGACTACCGACCGACGAACCCGGAGAGCCGCTCGCGGATCGACTCCCCGCCGAGCTTGAGGTAGTAGGCGTCGCCGCCGTCCTCGTAGTAGTCGTCGATGCGGCGGATCACTTCGAAGCCGAGGTGTTCGTAGAAGCCGAGCGCGGGGCGGTTGGTCGTGCGGGCGTGGCAGGTGACCGAGCGGTGCTGCTCGGCCACGTCGGCGATGAGCCGCTCGGCGTGGCCGCGGCCGCGGTGGTCCGGGTGGACGGCGAGAAAGAGGATGTAGCCGTCCTGACGGACGGACGCGAAGGCGACGAGCCGGTCGTTCTCGACGAGCAGGTGGGCGGTCGACCGGCGGTACGCGTCGACGAAGAAGCCGCGTCGCTGTCTGAGGACGCCCTCAGCGGACCGAATTCGCTCTTTGAGCTCCCACGCGGCGGTCGCGTAGTCGGACTCGCCGGGCGGGTCGATCCGCTTTTCGACGTTGACGCTCACTGCGATGACCTAACACGCCAGCGGAATATAACTCCACCGCCAGCGGGGACCGTTGCGGGCGGCTGCGCCGCCAGCGGGGACCGTTGCGGGCGGCTGCGCCGCCAGCGAGAACGGTTGCGGACGGCTGCGCCGCCAGCGAGAACGGTTGCGGGCGGCTGCGCCGCCAGCGAGAACGGTTGCGGGCGGAAGACTTCCTCTCGGCGGGTCGGCGTCGGTCTGCGACGGGAGCGTGACAGGGTCGACGAGAGCGTGACCGAAGGGTTTTGTCGCGGTCGGGCGTGGACGATCGCAAATGGCTGACGAGTCGTCGGCGGCGCGGCTGCTCCGACGGGCGTTCCTCACGGGCGTCGCCGTGGTCGTCCCCGCGGTCATCACGCTCGTCGTCCTCGCGTTCGCGTTCAACGCGGTGTACGACTACCTCGACGCGTTCTCGTCCGCGGTCGTCGCCGTCTCCCCGGGGCTCGGCCTCCCCGTCGTCGGCGCGATCCCCCGCGAGGCCGCGATCGAGATCGCGACGCCGGTCGTGTTCGTGGCCGCCATCGTTCTCCTCGGCGCGGCGGTCGAGTCCTCGCGGTACGGCGAGCGCGCGGTCGACTACGTGGACGAGGCCGTCGAGCGGGTGCCGGGGGTGGGATCGGTCTATCAGGGGTTCCGACAGATGAGCGACGCGATGCTGGACTCCGACAGCGGGAACTTCCGCGAGGTCGTCCTCGTGGAGTTCCCGACCGAGGGGACGTACACGCTGGCGTTCGTGACGAGCGAGACGCCCGAGGTCGTCGCGGACCACGCCGACTCCGAGGGCGAGGGGATGCGGACGCTGTTCATGCCGATGGCCCCGAACCCGGTGATGGGGGGCCACGTCGTCTTCGTCCCCGAGCGCCGGATCGTCGACGTGGAGCTGACCGTCGACGAGGGGATCCGCGCGCTGGTCACGAGCGGCGTCGCCTTGGAGGAGGTCGCGGCCGACCTCGACGACGTCGACCCGACCGACCTCCGCGCCGACGCGCCGGAGGAGACCATCGACGCGCGGTTCCCGTCGGACGAGCGGCCGAGGAGTGCCGGAGAGCCTCGTGACGGAGCCGCCGGGGAGGGCGACGGCCGATGAGCTACGAGCTCCGCGACCACACCGCCGATGTCGCCGTCGAGGCCACGGCCGACACCCTCTCCGCGCTGTTCGCGGCGGTCGCCGACGGACTCACCGCGGCGAGCGCGGAGTCGGTCCCCGCGGCCGGCGAGCGGTTCGAGTTCGCGGTCGAGGCCGAGGGCCGCGAGGCGCTGCTGTTCGACTACCTCGATCGGTTGATCTACGAGCGCGACGTGCGGCTCGTCCTCCCGGCGGCCCACCGGTGCGAGGTGTCCGAGCCGGCGGACGACGGCGACGGCTGGCGGCTCGCGGCCAGCGCGCGCGGCGTTCCGCTCGACGCGGTCGCCGCCCGGGAGATCAAGGCGGTCACCTACTCCGAGATGGCGCTCGAACGCCGAGTCGACGGGTGGTACGCGTACGTCGTGTTCGACGTGTGACGAACGCTAGCGCCCGCGAGCGGCGGAATCTGTGAAAACCATTATAGATTTCGAGTCCCTTGATAACGTATGTCGAACTCTGGTCGAAACGAGGGGAGCGAACCGACCGCCTCCGGCCGGCGTTGGCGGGCCGGCGCGGCCGCCGGGTTCGTCGCCGGCGCGGTGATGGGCGTCGTCCTCCACGGCGCGTTGGGACTCATGCCAACGATCGGTGCGCTGGTCGGCGTCGAGACGGCGCTCGCGGGCTGGCTCGTCCACCTGTTCAACAGCGCGCTGTTCGGCGCGTTCTTCGTCGCCGTCTTCGACCGGCCCTTCTTCGCGGAGATGCGCGGGGACGTCGGGGGGTGCCTCTCGCTCGGGGTCGTCCACTCCGCGCTGCTCGGCGTGCTCACCGGCGGGCTGCTGTTGCCGGCCGCCATCGCGATCGAGGGCGCGACGTCGCTGCCGGTGCCGACGCTCCCGTTCCCCGGACTCACCGCGAGCTTCGAGTTCGGCGTGGTCATCGCGGTCGCGCACCTCGCGTACGGCGTCGTGCTGGGGCGGGCGTTCGCGGCGTTCACGCTCGCGGAGGGGGCGATCGGCTGGCTCCCGATCGATCCCGCGAACCGGTAGCGGTCACGGTCGCGGGCGTCGACGACGCCTGTCGCGTCGCGCCCGGCTGACGCAACGCCCTTCCCCGCCCGCGTCGAACCCCGGCGTATGACCACGCGCGAAGTCGCCGGATTCGAGCTGCGGAAGGTGCGCGAACACGTCTGGGAGCTCCCCCGCGAGGGCGACATGAACGTTCCCGCGCGGGTGCTCGCCAGCGAGTCACTCTTGGAGGAGATCGGCGGGGACGACACCCTCCAGCAGCTCCGCAACGCGACGCACCTCCCCGGGATCGCCGCGCCCGCGCTGTGCATGCCCGACGGCCATCAGGGGTACGGGTTCCCGGTCGGCGGCGTCGGCGCGATCGACGCCGAAAACGGCTGTATATCGCCCGGAGCGGTCGGCTACGACATCAACTGCGGCGTCCGCATGGTGCGGACGGACCTCACCTACGACGACGTGCGCGGCCGCGAGGAGGAGCTGGTCGACGCGCTGTTCGAGGCGATCCCCTCGGGGCTGGGCGGCGGCGGCGTCATCGGCGGGACCGCGGACGCGATCGAGGGGGCCTTGGAGCGCGGCGTCGAGTGGGCCGTCGAGGAGGGGTACGGGGTCGAGAGCGACCTCGCGCGCTGCGAGGACGAGGGCCGGCGGTCCGATGCCCGCCCGGAGTACGTCTCCCAGAAGGCGATGGACCGCGGCCGGAATCAGATGGGGTCGCTCGGCTCGGGGAACCACTTCCTGGAGGTCCAGCGCGTCACGGACGTGTTCCGCGAGGAGGTCGCCGCCGAGTACGGACTTGAGGAAGACGGGATCGTCGTCCTGATCCACTGCGGGAGCCGCGGGCTGGGCCACCAGACGTGTAACGACTACCTGCGCCGGATCGAGCAGGAGCACGGCGACCTGCTCGACGACCTGCCGGACAAGGAGCTGGCGGCCGCCCCGGCGGGGTCGCAGCTGGCAGAGGAGTACTACGGCGCGATGGGCGCGTGCATCAACTTCGCGTGGGCGAACCGCCAGCTGATCACCCATCAGGCCCGCGAGACGTTCGGCGAGGTGTTCGACGCCGACCCGATCGAGGACCTCGGGATGGAACTGCTGTACGACGTGGCGCACAACATCGCGAAGAAGGAGACCCACGAGATCGGCGTCGACGCCGAAGGGAATCCGGCCGTCGGCGACGCGGTCGCCGACCGCGAGGAGCGCGAACTGTACGTCCACCGCAAGGGCGCGACGCGGGCGTTCCCCGCGGGCAACGCGGACGTGCCCGAGGTCTACCGCGGCGTGGGGCAGCCGGTCATCATCCCGGGGAGCATGGGCGCGGGCTCGTACGTCCTCCGGGGCGGCGACGAGTCGATGTCGGTGTCGTTCGGCTCGACCGCGCACGGCGCCGGTCGCCTGATGAGCCGGACGCAGGCGAAACAGGAGTTCTGGGGCGGCGACGTTCAGGACGATCTGGAGGACGGCCAGCAGATCTACGTGAAGGCGCAGTCGGGCGCGACCATCGCCGAGGAGGCCCCGGGCGTCTACAAGGACATCGACGAGGTGATCCGCGTCAGCGACGACCTCGGCATCGGCGACAAGGTCGCGCGGACCTTCCCCGTCTGTAACATCAAGGGCTGAGCGGGCGGCGGTTCCGAGAGTCGGTCAGAGGCGCATGCCGCCGTCCACGTCGAGTATCTCCCCGTGGACGTGGTCGTTCTCGATCAGGTAGCGGACGGAGTCGGCGACGGTCGCCGGGTCGCAGGCGTACTCCGGGAGGTGGGTGTCGACGTTCTCGTGACCCCGGAACTCGATCGATTCGAGGTGGTCGAGGATGACCTCGTTGAGGTCTGTCTCGACCGGGCCGGGCGCGACTGCGTTGACCTGAACGCCGTCCGGGCCGAGTTCCCGGGCCAGCGCGCGGGTCAGCCCGTGGAGGCCGGCCTTGCTCGCGGCGTACCCGGCGTCGACGGTGCCGAGCGTGCCGCCGACGCTGGAGAGGAAGACGACGTCGCCCCCGCTCTCGCGGAGGTGCGGAGCCGCCGCGCGGGTGACGCGGAACGCGCCCGAGAGGTTGGTGTCGATCACCGACTCCCAGGCCTCGTCGGTCGTCTCCTCCAGCCGGTTCGGTCGCGCGATGCCGGCGTTGTTGACGACCGCGTCGAGCGAGCCGAACTCGTCGACGGCCGTCTCGATCAGTCGGTCCGCGGCCGCGCTCTCTCTCACGTCGGCCCGAACCGTCACGGCCTCGCCGCCCGCGTCGCGGACCCGCCGCGCCGTCTCGGCGGCGGCCCCTTCGTCGGACCGGTAGTCGACGACGACGTCGCGTTCGGCGAGTTCGACCGCGGTCGCTCGCCCGATGCCCCGACTCGCTCCGGTGACTACGACTGCCATGCCGCTACGTGGAATTACTAGTTGATACCACTAACGAATACCCGCGGTCGGTCGCCTCAGCGCTCCCGCTTCGCCTCCCGTCCGAGGTGGTCCTCGACGGCGGTGACCTTGTCGGCGGCCGACGACTCGCTCGTCCGCTTGTCGTCGATCTTGAGGACCGTGGAGACGCGGTCGCCGTCGACGGCCTCGTGGGCGGCCGCCGCGGCCGCGAACAGCGTCTCCGCGTCGTCGGCCTCGATGACGGTCCCCATCGGGTTCGTCTCGTAGCTCACGTCGAACTCGTCGAGCGCGGCGACGGCCTTCGCGACCTCCCCCGCCATGCTCTCCTCGATCACCGGCGCGACGCTCAGCATCGCGATCGCTGTCATGGATGTGAGTGCGTGAGGCGGTTACTTAAGCGGTCGCCGCGATCCGGACTCGTCCGCATACGCTTGCGATCGGTGCTGTTGGGATTCTGCCACTAACGACAGCGGGATCTCCGAATCCCTAGCCACTCGTCGATACCCGGTCTCCGACTCGAACACGACCGCCGGAGCCCCAGCCGCGAGGACTCGATGCGCTCGCTGTCGTTCGAGACGCCTTCGGCGTCTCGTGATGTCGTCAGAACGCTTCGCGTTCTGACTGCTAGCCAGAAATCTCCGATTTCTGGCGATGACGAGAGAGCTTCGGTCTCTCGAACCACGGTCCTCAGTCGTTCGCTCCGCTCTCCCTGCGGTCCTTCGGTCGCGCGTCTTCGCCCTCGCGGCTGCCCCTTCGAGTCCCGGCCCCGCCCCGCACAGCAGCGCACCTCACGCCTCCCCAGCCTCGCGGCTCACGGCTTCGCCGTTCGCCGCGTCCCTCGCACGCGCTGTCTCGCGGTCGCCGGGGGCGACCGCTCGCAGGCGCGCGCCATCGGGGAGAATCGGTCGGAGCAAATCGCCTGGAGCGATCACTCCAGCGCGTCTTTGAGGAACGACAACTGGTGACCGATCGCGCCCTCGAAGTCCGCGCCGAGCACCGAGAAGTGGTCCGCGGGCATCGAGACCACCGTGCCGCGGTCGAGTCGCTCGCCGGCCGCCGCGACCGCGTCGGCGTCGACGATGGCGTCGTCGGTCCCGGCCAAGAGGAGCGTCGGGGCGCTGATCTCGTCGAGGCGCGTGACGGGTCGGTAGCCGACCAGTCCGAGCAGCGACCGCGCGGGGGTCTCGTTGCGCCACGCCGAGTCGCGGTCGACCAAGTCGATGTACTTCCGCTTCGTTCCGGGCTCCGTGATCGCCGCGAGCTCTTCCGTCCCGCCCACGAGGGGGACGGTGCGGCCGCGACCGAACCGGTCGCCGATCCGGTCGCGGAGTCCCGCGGCGGCGGCGCGCGCGAGGTACCGTCCGCCGCGTCGCAGGGCGATCGCGCGCCCGTCGAGCATCGGGACGAGGCCGACGACCGCGTCGACGTCGCGGCGCTCCGCGGCGAGCGTGAGGACGTGCGCCGCCGACAGCGACGCGCCCCACAACACGAGGTCGTCGCCGACGGCGTCGACCCGGTCCGCGCGGTCGATCGCGGCCGCGTACGCCGCGCGCTGCCGGGCGAGGTCGACGTGCTGCGAGTCCCCGTCGGAGTCGCCGAACTCGGGGTGATCGAAGAGGAGGGCCGCGTAGCCCGCGTCGGCGAACCGCTCCGCGACGGCGGGGTAGCCGAACGTGCGCGCCGCGCCGAGCCCGGGAGCCATCACGACGACCGGGGGGTCGTCGGGGTCGCCGCCGGGCAGGTACAGCGTCCCGCGACAGGTCGCGCCGTCGACGTCGAACGCGACCGCGCGCGTGGCGAACCGCTCGCGGGCCGGGCGCGACAGCCGTCGCTGCGCCCGGTTGACCGGGTTGCGGCGGGTCACCGGTCGGCCTCCTCGTCGGTCTCGGGAGCGTCCGGGGCCCCGCCCTCGGTCTCGTCGCCGGGCTCCCCTTCGGTCTCGTGACTGACGGTGTCGAGCACGCGGGCCGAGAACTCCGTCTCGGAGATCTCGTAGCTGTTGAGCGCCTCGAACCAGTCCGCTTCGGCGTGCCACGTGCCGAGGACGTCGCCGGGGGACCGAACGACCGTGCCCTCAACGCGGACGGGCTCCCACTCGTCCGCCTCCGCCCGGTCGATGAGCGCGTTGAGCGCGCGCCCGATCTCGCCGCGGTGAATCTCGCGGCCGGGGAACGCCGTCATGTACGTCAGCTCCAGCGGGTCGCCGGGGTCGATCGATTCGACGCTGACGCCGTAGCTGCGGAGCGCCGGCTCCACGTCGGCCGTCCGCTCGTCGCCGGTCATACCTGATCCGTCGGCGGGGCGGGATAAATCGGTACCGGCACGCGACGGCGACGCGACTGGAGAACGAGCGGAACGAGCGTCGAACGAAAGCCGCGGACGGGGGGTCCGGTCGCCCGAAGGCGACCGGAAGTGGGTTGTCAGAGGCACACGATTTTCCCGCGCGGCCAATTGTCGCTACTCCGCGAAGCGACATAAACGCTCGGGCCGGGGACCATTTATCCCGCTCCCGCCCCTTTGTCAGGTCAAATGCTCACCGCGGCCGTGACGGCGCTGAAGCGAACCGACGACGCCGCGGGCGTCATCATCGTCGGCGGGGTGGTGACCCTGCTCGCGTGGGCCCTGACGCCGCTGTGGCTCGCCGGCGTCCTCTTCGTCAGCCCGGTGTTCCTCGTCGCGACCCCGGTCGCGCTCGCGCCGTGGCTCGTCGTCCGCGGATACTTCGTCCGCGTGACGCGCCACGCGGTCGACGCGGGGACCGCGGCGGACGCCCCCCCGCTCGTCGCGTGGGGGGAGTTGGTCCGCGACGGGCTCAAGTCGGTCTTGCTGTCGGCGGCGCTGCTCGCGCCGCTCGCGGGCGGGCTCGCGGTCGTCGTCGGTGTGGCCGCCGCGCTCGTCGCCGGCCCGGTCGCCCCGACATCGGTCGCGGCCGACGTGGAATCGGCGCTCGGACCGAACGGACCGACGGTCGTCGCCGCGGTCGTCGGCGCTGCCGTCGCCGCGCTCGTCGGCGCGTACCTCCTCGCGTTCGCGTACGTCCGGCCCGCGGCGCTCGCCGTGTTCGCGGCCTCCGGCCGGCTCAGGAGCGGCCTGAACCCGCGGCGGGTGGTCGGCGTCGCCGCGACCGGTCCGTACGCCACCGGATGGACGCTCGGCGTCGCGGCGCTCGCGGTCGGGACCGCCGTCGCCACCCCCGCGATACCGCTGGTCGTCGGCGTCGCGGTCGCGTTCGCCGTCCGGGTCGTCGCCCACGGCCTCTACGGACGCGGGGCCGGGAGGTCGATGGCCGGAGGGCCGGGAGACGGGAGGGCGACGGGGAACCCAGGCCCGCGGTCTACCGACGCGCCGGGCCGCGGCGACGCCGAGGGCGACAACGGACGCGACCTCGCCGACAGCGGACGCGGCGTGTCCGGTCGCGGTCCCACCGCTGATCGCGGGCGCGACGGCCCGCCGACGCCCGTCGTGTCCGGCGACGGCGGCCGACCGGTGCGGGACGAGCCGCCGGCCGCGGTTCAGGTCGGTCGCGCGGTTCCGGTCGACGGCGACCGCGACGCCGGGGGAGACCGTTCGGACGCCGACGGCGGCTTCGAGTGGGGGCCGGCGCTGGACGACCCGGAAGACAAGGGTTGATACGGTCCCGAGCGAACCCACGGCCATGCGCATCTCCGAGCGGAGGTACGGCGAGGAGGGCCGGGAACGGCTCACGCTCGTCCCCGAGAACGTCGACGACCTCTGGCACCTCGCGCACGTCCTCGAACCCGGGGACCTCGTCGAGGGCGACACCACGCGACGGATCCAGCGGAACGACGACCAGATGCGGGACACCGGCGGGCAGCGCGAGCACATCTTCGTCACGCTGGAGGTCGAGGACGTGGAGTTCGCGCGGTTCGCCAACCGCCTCCGCGTCTCGGGCGTGATCGTCGGCTGCTCGCGGGAGGACCAACTCAACGCCCACCACACGCTCAACGTCGAGGAACACGACGAGATCACCGTCGAGAAGCACTTCAAGCCGGACCAGACGGAGCGACTGGAGGAGGCGACCGAGGCCGCCGAGAACCCCGACGTGGCCATCGCGACCGTCGAGGAGGGGGCCGCGTTCGTCCACACGGTCCAGCAGTACGGCACCGAGGAGTACGCCTCGTTCACGAAGCCGACCGGGAAGGGCGAGTACTCCCGGCCGCGCGAGGAGCTGTTCGCCGAGCTCGGCGACGCGCTCGCGCACCTCGACGCCGACGCCGTCATCCTCGCGGGTCCCGGCTTCACCAAGCAGGACGCGCGCGACTACGTCGACGAGGAGTACCGGGACCTCTCCGACCGCGTCACCACCGTCGACACCTCCGCGGCCGGCGACCGGGGCGTCCACGAGGTCCTGAAACGCGGCGCGGTCGACGAGGTACAGAAGGAGACCCGCATCTCGAAGGAGGCGAACCTCATCGACGAGCTGACCGAGAACATCGCGAAGGGCGCGAAGGCGACGTACGGGCCCGAGGACGTGGCCGAGGCGGCCGAGTTCGGCGCGATCGAGACGCTGCTCGTCGTCGACGAGCGGCTCCGCACCGAGCGCCAGAACGACGGCGACTGGGAGATCGACGTGAACGAGGTGATCGAGTCGGTCGAACAGCAGGGCGGCGACGTCGTCGTCTTCTCCTCGGAGTTCGCGCCCGGCGAACAGCTGTCGAACCTCGGCGGCATCGCCGCGATCCTCCGCTACCGGCTCCAGTGAGCCACTAACAGCCGGGCTGGGGTGGCGCGTGCCTGTGAGCGGTCGCCGTCGGCGACCGCGAACAGCACCGCGCGAGGGAGTCGGCTAGCCGGAGCGAAGCGGAGGCTAGCCGACGAGGCTGGGGCGGTGTGAGGCTGCGGTGCGGGGCGGGACTCGAAGCCCCAGTCGGGAGGCCGGCGCAGGCGACGCGAGCACCGCAGGGAGTGAGCGGAGCGAACGACCGAGGAGCGCGGCGAGCGTGCGCCGGCCTCCCGACTGGGGCTTCGGGGGTGTTCGTGCCTATCAGCGATTTATAAATGACTACGTACGGCCGGGCGGCTGGGGCTTCGGCGGTCGGCGTTCTCTGGGAGAGTCAAACTATTCACGACGAGAACGGTCACGAACAGCGGCCGTGACCTTATGAGAGCGCGTCGTCAACGTCGGATCGATGGCGGACCGATCCGGCGGCGACGAGGCCGTCTCGACGACCGCCGACCGCGAACGCGCCGACGACGCCGGCTCCGTTTCCGACGACCCCGTCCCGGACGACGTCGACGCGGGCGTCGACGAGGAGGTGAAACGCCGGCTCCGCGAGGCGTACCTCAACGACGAGGAGAACGTCCTGATCGTCACGCGGGTGCGCTCGGTCGGCGACCGCGTCGTCGTCGAGATGCGCCCGCCCCACGGCGACGCCACGCACACCGAGCGGTTCGA
This sequence comes from Halorubrum hochsteinianum, assembly GCF_023702125.1. NCBI lineage: Archaea > Methanobacteriati > Methanobacteriota > Halobacteria > Halobacteriales > Haloferacaceae > Halorubrum > Halorubrum hochsteinianum. The sequence continues at coordinate 2,134,983 of NZ_CP098415.1, forward strand.
CGCGCCCCGCGACGGGTCGCTCCAAGAGTCCGAGGCGTTCCTCGACTTTCTCGATGCGGCCGGCGTCTCGCCGCTCGACGTCGACGAACTCGTCGGCTCCCGCGTCCCCGCGACGTACGACCCCGACGAAGGGTGGCGGGTCGACGCCGCGTTCCGCCCCGAGTCGACGGCGGACGGCGGAAACCGGTTCGCGGACGCGCGCGAGTGGCTGTGGACCTACCGGACGTGGCTGCTCGCGGCGCTGCTCGTCGGCGGCGAACTGGCGTTCGTCGCCGTGATCATTCTGGTGTACGCGTGAGTTCAAGACGGCGACGACCCGAGGCTCACAACACTCGGAGTCGGTATCCCTCGGCCGCGGTCTTGTCGGTGACCCGACCCGTTTCGAGTCCCACGTCGAGGATCTCGGCGACGAACTCCTTGGGGACCTCGACGCCGATGAAGTCCGTCCCGTCGCGCGCCGTCGTCAACCGCGCCATCGTTCGCGTCGTCCCGTCATCGTTGTAGATGCTCCCGACGCGCTCGCCGTCGTGGAGGAACCGAAGCGTCACGTCGGTCGGTTCGAGCGCGTCGAAGCGCACCTCGAACACCCGGTCGTCGTCCTCAAGTCGCGCCAGAACGTCCCCGTCGTGTTCGACCACTGTGGTCTCCATGCGTTTCCTTCGTGCTCGACGCTCATAAGGGCGGGAGCGACGGTCACGACCCGGGGTATCGGTCCGGATCGCCGGCGTCAGGGTTACCCGATGGCCGCTCGTGAGGCCGCGACGCCGACAAACAGCGACACTCCGATCAGCGGGGGTGTCGCTCCCGCTCGCTGGGAGTCGCCCGCCGTACGCCAGCGCCGGTCCGATCGCCGTCAACAGGGGAATGACCGCGTTTCCGTGGGATATCTACTTCCCCCAGAAGGGGTCCCGCTTGCGACGCGTCTCCAAGTAGCCCTGAAGCGCCTCGCGCTCGTCGGCGGTGATCTCCTCTTTCAGCTCCTGTTCTAAGATCTTCGCGTGCTTCTCGGGCACGTCGGTCCAGAGCGTGTCGCCCTCCTCGATGTCGCGCCCGACGGTCGGCCCGTCGATGGCGATGCTGACGCGCTCGCCCGAGCGGGCCTCGTCGACGTCCTCGCCCTGCTTTTGAATGCCCGAGAGGCCGCCGACGCGCTCGAACTCGTTGCCCTCGAAGTAGCCGACGTTGCGGTTGTTCTGGAGCGTGCCGGAGATGATCTCCACGCCGACGACCGCGGGGTCGTTCTGGCGGAACGTGTGGTCGGGGAGGATGCGGAAGCGCGCGGGCCGGACCACCTTGTCCAGCACCGTCTCCTGTTGCGCGCGCTGCTTCTCCTCGACGTAGCGCTCGTAGTCCTCGACCAGCTGGTAGATGACCTCGTTTTTGAACAGCTTCACGTCCGCGTTCTCCAGGTCGGACTCCGCGTTCTGGAGGAGGTCGACGTTGAACCCGAGGATGGCCTTGTGCTCGTCCTGATTCGCCGTCTCCGCGACGGCGATGTCGCGGGGCGCGATGTCGCCGACCTCGGCGCGCAGGATGGGGACCTCGGCCTCGCGGAGGGCGTTCGCCATCGCCTCCAGCGAGCCGAGCGTGTCCGCCTTGACGACGACGCCGTTCTCCGCGGTGTCGACCTCGATCTCCGCGAGTTCCGCCTTCACCTCCTCGACGACCTCGTCGACGGTGCGGTCGCGGACCACGCGGACCGGCGCGCCGGCCATCGCCTGATCGAGGTCGGGCGCGGCGATCTTCACGCCGGCCGCGGCCCCGATCTCGCCGACCTTCTCGAACTCCTTCTCGGTGCGGATCTCCGCGAGCGGGCGCGGGCGGAGCAGCGCGCGGACCTCGGTGACGATCGGCTCGTTCTGCCCCCCGACGACGATCTGATCGCCGTTGCGGATCACGCCGTCGTAGACGACGGTGTCGACGGTCGCGCCGAACCCGCGCTCGTCTTTCACTTCGAGGACCGTCCCCTCGCCCGGCCCCTGAACGTCGATGGCCATCTCCTCTTTCATGAACCGCTGGGAGAGGCCCATGAGGACCGTCAGCAGGTCCGGGACGCCCTCGCCGGTGAGCGCCGACAGCGGGACGACCCCGATGTTCTTCTGGAAGTCCTGGACGCGCCAGTAGAGGTCCGCGGAGAAGCCGGCGTCCGACAGCTGGCCGATGATCTCGTAGAGGTTCTCGTCGAGCATCGACTTCGCACGCTCGGACTGCGCGTCCATGCTCTTTTGAATCGGTTCGCCGTCCTGTGGGTTCCATCCGGGCGTCGTGTCGACCTTGTTGGCCGCGACGACGAACGGGGTCCCGGTCCGTCGGAGGATGTCGATCGCCTCCTCCGTCTGCGGCTGGAAGCCATCGTTGACGTCGACGACCAGCACCGCGATGTCGGCGAGCGCGCCGCCGCGGGCGCGTAGCGTCGAGAAGGAGTGGTGGCCGGGCGTGTCGATGAACAGCAGGCCGGGCAGATCGAAGTCCGACGGGTCGATCAGCTCGCCGGCCATCCCGGAGATGGTGTCGAGCGGGATGTCCGTCGCCCCGATGTGTTGGGTGATCGCGCCGGCCTCGCCCTCGCTGACGGCGGAGCCGCGGATCGTGTCGAGCAGGCTCGTCTTGCCGTGGTCGACGTGGCCCAGCACGGCGACGATGGGGGTTCGCAGGGTGTCCGCGTGTGTGTGGTCGGTCATATGTGATCGCCCCGAGAAGGTTATACCGTCCGTTCCGCCCGGCCGTCAGTTAAGCCTTTCAAAATGCCGCGACGAACCGAGCCGGAGAGCACGGGCTCCGTCCGTCGTCCGTCCGACGGCCCGTGGCGTTTAATACCGTCGCCCGGGACCGTGCGGGTATGGTCGACATCCTCGCGGAGAACCTCTCCGGGAAGGCGGTGATGAGCGCCGACGGCACGGAGCTCGGGGACCTGTACAACATCACGATGAACCTCGAGTCCGGCGAGCTGAACCACCTGCTGGTCAGCCCGCACGAACAGCTCAGGCCCGGACGCGTCGACTTCGACGTCGACGAGATGGGGCGGCTCCGGGTACCGGTTGCGAACGTGCAGGCGGTGAAAGACTACATCGTCGTCGCCCGCTGATGGAAGTCCTCGACTCGTCCGCGTTCATCCGCGAGTACACCACCGACGACGACGTGGTCTCCATCCCGGCGGTCCACGAGGAACTCACCGGCGAGGTGGCGCTCCGCTTCGACGCGATGGAGGGCTCCGGGATGACGGTCCACGTGCCCGCGCCGGAGGCGGTCGACCGGGTCCGCCGCGCCGCGAAGGGTTCGGGCGACGCCGCCGAGCTGTCCGACACCGACATCCGGCTGATCGCGACCGCGCTGGAGCTTCACGCGACGCTCGTCACCGACGACTACGCGATGCAGAACGTCGCCGAACGGCTCGACCTGCCGGTCGAGGCCATCGCCCGCGACGGCATCTCCGAGGAGCGGGAGTGGCGCTTCCAGTGCGTCGGCTGTAACCGGACGTTCGACGAGAACAAGGAGCGCTGCCCGATCTGCGGGAGCGACCTCACGCGCAAGAACCCCGCGTGAGCGGTCGGAGTCGAACGTAACTCCGCACGGAACCGATTCTGCGTGTGACCGAGTCTCCGCGCGCCAGCCGATCGCACGCGACCGACCGATTGAACAGGCGGCCCGCCGACCCTCGGACGTGAACGCCTTCGAGGATCTCTCGCCGGACGCGCTGCGCGACGGACGGGCGGACGCGATGGACGACGCCGTCGCGGCGGCGCTCGCCGCGCACCCGCTCGACGGAGTCGAGACCGAGTACCCGCACTATCAGGGGGTCGTCGAGGGGCCGGAGGCACCGCCGCGCCCCGCGGAGAAACACCCCGTCTTCTACGGCTGTTTCGACTGGCACTCGGCGGTCCACAGCCACTGGGCGCTCGTTCGCGCGCTGCGGCTCGTTCCCGATCACCCCGACGAGACCGCGATCGAGACGTCCATCGACGAGCGGCTGACCCCGGAGAACGTCGCGAGCGAGGTCGCGTACCTCGACGAGAATCCCGCCTTCGAGGAGCCGTACGGCTGGTCGTGGCTGCTCCGGCTCGCCGCCGAACTCCGCCTCTGGGACGACCCGCCCGCCGAGGCGTGGGGCGAGGCGCTCGGCCCGCTCGAAGACCGGGTCCGCCGCGGAGTCCGCGAGTCGTTCCTCGACGTCGACCGCCCGCAGCGCGTCGGCACGCACGGCAACACCGCGTTCGCGCTCGCCGGCGTCCTCGACTACGCCCGGGTCGTCGGCGACGGCGACCTCGAATCCGAGACCGAGGCGACGGCGCGCCGCCTCTACGCCGACGACACTGCCGCGGTCGTCGGCGCGGAGCCGGTCGGGTGGGACTTCGTCTCGCCCGCGCTGACCGAGGCGGACCTCATGCGGCGCGTCCTCGACCCCGACGCGTTCGCGGCGTGGCTCGACGAGTTCCCCCCGGGCCTCACCGGGCCGCCGCACGACGCGCTGCTCGCGCCCGTCGACGTGGAACCCGAGGAGGGCGACGGCGCGGCGATGCACCTGATCGGACTCAACGTCTCCCGCGCGTGGTGTCTCGCGGGGCTGGCGGACGCGCTGGCCGGGCGCGAGGGAGCGGCGGCCGACCGCCTCCGAGCGCCGCTGGACGACGCGGCGCGCCGCCACGCCGAGGCCGGGGCCGCGGACGTGCTCACCGACGACTACGCGGGGTCGCACTGGCTCTCCTCGTTCGCGCTGTACCTGTTGACGCGGAACGCGGGCGGGATCGCGCCCGGGGCGGCTTAGCCCGTCTCCGTCGGCTCCGGGGACTCGCCCTCGACCGGGGCGGCCGGGTTGGGCTCGGCGACCCCGAGGGCGTCCTCGGAGAGGTCGCTGCCGTCGAGCCGCGGGACGCGCTCCCGGAGGCGGGAGGCGGCGGCGCGGGCCTCGGCGAACTCCACCTCGGCGAGCGCCCGGACCAGCGCGGCGGCCCGCTCGGCGCGCGCGCGCTGCCACGACTCCTCGCGCGACTCGTAGGTTCGGATCGCGCGCAGGAAGTCGGCCTCGGAGAACTCCGGCCAGTAGGGCGCACAGAAGTAGACGGCCGCCTCGTTCCCGTTGGCGTGCCACGGGAGGAAGTTGGACGTCCGCTCGTCGCCGCCCGTGCGGACGATCAGGTCAACGTCGCGGATCGGCCGGTCGTACAGCCGGGACTCGACGGTCTCGACGTCGACCGCCTCGGGGTCCGTCTCGCCGGCGGCGACCTCCCGAGCGACGTCGCGGGCGGCGTCGAGCAGCTCGGTCCGGCCGCCGTACGCCAAGGCGACGTTGAGCGTGAACCGGTCGTTGCCGTCGGTGCGCCGCTCCGCGTACTCGACCGCGTCGCGGACGCGGGGCGGGAGCCGAGGCACGTCGCCGATGGCCCGGACGCGCACGCCCTGTTCGTGAACGCGGTCGGCGTCGGCGAACTCCCGGAGCTTGCGCTCTAACAGGTCGAAGAGGGGTACCAGCTCCTCGTCCGGGCGCTCGAAGTTCTCGGTGGAGAAGGCGTAGAGGGTGAGCTCCGAGACGCCGAGGTCGGCGCACCAGTCGAGGACGCGCTCGGTGGTGTCCGCGCCCGCGCGGTGGCCGTCGGGGGCGTCGTCGCCGCGCTCGCGCGCGTACCGACGGTTCCCGTCCTGAATGACGGCGACGTGGTCGGGGACGTCGTCGATCTCGCGGCGCAGGTGCCGCCCGTACGCGCGCTCGACGACGCCGCGGAGCCGGTCCAGCATTCACGTTAGTCCACCGGACCGAGGGATATGTACTTTTACTCTCGGGTCCCGCGGCCCACACGCGATGGACGCCGCCTACGTCTTCCGCGTCGAAGTCCGGTTCGACCCGCCTGAGGCCGCCGTCGACCCCGACCGGTTCGAGACGACGATGGAGATCCCCGCGAGCGAGCCCGGCACCGACGGGTGGCTGTTCTTCCGCGACCGCCTCTGGCGCGGCGAGATCGGGGACAAGCCGTCGTTCCGACAGCTGGCGGACGCGCGGCTGGGACTCGCAGACGCCCCGGGCGTCGAGGTCGTCGCCGCCGACTTCCGCGAACTCCGCACCGACGAGGCGTCGCTCGACGCGCTGAAAGAGGCGATCGCGACGGACCTAGCCCGTTTCAACGCCGACTCGGTCGACGAGGTCCTCCACAAGTACCTCGGGTCGTCGGTTCACGTCCGGGAGTGACGGGGCGAGACCGGGACCGAATTTATAATCGCTCGCGGCGGCCTGTCCGGTATGCGCCCTCCCTCCGACGGAACCACCGAGACGCTCTCGGAGACGGCGGACCACGCGGTCGGAACAGCCGGTCACGAGGCCGACGGCGACGCGACCGACCGCGACGCCGCCGAGTACGACGCCGCCGACCGCTACTGGATCGTTCGAAAAGCGGTCGAGGATGCCCTGATGAACGTGTTCTGGACGATCGCCCTGTTCGGGTTCGGTCTCGCGCTGCTGGCGGGGGGCGCGCTCGCGCTGATCGGTGACGGCGGCTCACCGGTTTCGGTACTCGTCGCGGTCGCCCTGATCGGTCTCGGCGTCGGAAGCGTCGCCGTCGCGCTCGACGTGCCGCTCCCGTTCTTGAGCGCCGACTGAGCGTTTTGAACCGCTTCGGTGCCGCTTCACAACCCACTTACCCGGTGCCACCGAAGTGATCTCGAATGCGTCCCGCCGACTACGACTTCCACCTGTTCGACCTCGACGGGACCCTCGTCGACGCCGAGTGGGAGTACACCCGAACGGTGTTCGACCGCGTCGGCGACCGGCTGGGCCGCGAGTTCTCCGACCGGGAGGCGTACGTCCTCTGGCACGGGCTGGGCGGCCCGCGCGGCGAGACGCTCCGCGAGATCGGCGTCGACCCGGACGCGTTCTGGCCGGCGTTCCACGCCGTCGAGGACCCGGTCGCCCGCGCGGAGGCGACGTACCTCCACGACGACGCCGCGCGCCTGCTCGACCGCGTGGCGGAGGTCGGCGGCCCCACCGGGGTCGTCACCCACTGTCAGGAGTTCCTCGCCGACCCCGTCCTCGACCGCGTCGGCCTCGACGGCCGCTTCGACGCGGTCGTCTGCTGTACCGACGAGACCGGGTGGAAACCTGACCCGGACCCGATCGAGGCCGCGATGGAGTCGCTCGGCGTCGACCCCGGTCGGCACCGCGGCTACTACGTCGGCGACGGCGAGAGCGACGTGGCGGCCGCGTGGAACGCCGGCCTCGACGCGGTCCACGTCGAGCGCGTCGGCCACGAGGACCGCGGACGGTGCGTGCTCGGCGACCGACGCGTCGGCGGGCTGGACGAGCTGGTGGACCCGACCTGAGCCGCCGCCGCGCGCTCGACGGTCGCGCCGCTCGCTCGGTCGCCCCTACGACCCGGCCGGAGCGCGGAACCGCTCCTTGCCGCACTTCGGACAGCGCTCCACGACCTCGTCCGGGCCGGCCGCGCCGTTCCGATCGGTCGCTCCGCGCGGACCGGCCACCCCGTTCGAACCGGCCACTCCGTCCGAATCGGTCACCGCGTCCGAACCCGTCGCTCCGTTCCGGTCGATCACCACGGCGCGTCGCTCGTACCGGTGCCGGCAGACGAGACGTCGGATGGTCGCGCGCATATCGATCCGGGCGACGATCGCGAGTGAAGAATGTTCCGTAGAGACGTATTTATACACATAATACGATTCGTTCGTGTGCTTATCACCTAGAATAGTGTTCAAACAGACACTCTATTCGAGTAGAGAGAAGTGATTGTAATTTCAGATATCAGATTCAGACACTCTCGGCCGCCCGGGACCGAAACCGTCGTGAGGCGTCGGCCGAACCCGTCCGTATGACGAAGTGGTTCCACAGCGGCCGCCGCCGCGACCTCTGCGCGCTGCTGTACGACCACGGCGAACTGCGCGCGCAGTCGGCGAAGAGCCGGCTCGAATCGCACTACGACGAGCGGATCGACCCCGGCTCCTTCTACGGCACCCTCTCCGCGCTCGTCGAGAGCGGCCACCTCGACCGGCGGACCGAGGGGATCGCCGACGTGTACGCGCTCACCGAGGCGGGCGAGGCCGCGCTGCTCGACCACTACGGGTGGCTCGGCGAGCGGATCGACGACGGCGAGCGGATCGACGACGGCGAGCGGATCGACGACGGCGACGGCGACGGCGGCGACGGCGACAGCGGCGGCGACGACGACGGGCAGGCCCCGGAGGGCGACGAGCCGGACCTCAAGGATTAACAACTTCTGCGGCGTGGCTTAATACATGACAGTCGTCAGCGTCTCCATGCCCGAGGAGTTGCTCGAACGGATCGACCAGTTCTCCGAGGAACACGGCTACACGGGCCGCAGCGAGGTCGTCCGCGAGGCGTCCCGGAACCTCCTCGGCGAGTTCGAGGACGCGAAACTCGAGGACCGCGCGCTGATGGCCGTGGTGACCGTCCTGTTCAACTACGAGACGACGAGCGTCGAGGAGCGGATGATGCGGCTGCGCCACGAGCACGAGAGGATCGTCGCGTCGAACTTCCACAGCCACGTCGGGTCGCAGTACTGCATGGAGCTGTTCGTGCTGGAGGGCTGCCTAGAGGAGATCTCGACGTTCGTTGGAAAGGTGCGCGCGACGAAGGACACGCTCACCGTCGATTACAGCGTCACGCCGGTCGACGAGTTCGGTGCCGGCGCGCTCGGAGAGGGCGGCGCGCATGCCCACGGCGGGCGCGGGTCGGCGGAGGACGCCGAGGACGCGTCCGCCGGAGAGGGCCGAGCCGAGGGCGACGGGGACGACTGAGCCGGAGTCCCGCGTCGCTCAGGCGGTCTCGGGACGGACGGATTCGAGCGCCGCGTCGAAGTCGTCGTCGGTGATCCCGACCTCGTCGGCGTGGTCGTTCGCGGCCTCGCCGTGCTCGTCGGCGACGCGCTCGATGGCGCGCATCGCGGCGGCCCGCGACAGGGCGGCGATCTCCGCGCCGGAGTACCCCTCCGTCTCGTCGGCGAGCCGCTCTACGTCCACGTCGTCGGCGATCGGCTTCTCGCGGGTGTGAACGTCGAGGATCTTGCGGCGCGCCTCGCGGTCCGGCTCGGGGACCTCGACGTGCGTCTCCAGGCGGCCGGGGCGGAGCAGCGCCCGGTCGAGCGCGTCCCGCCGGTTGGTCGCCGCGAGGACGACGAGGTTCGGGTTGTCGCCGGCGCGGTCCAGCTCCGTCAGGAGCTGCGAGACGACGCGCTCGCCGACGCCCGAGCCGTCGCCGCCGGCCGCGTCGCGGTCGGTCGCGACCGCGTCGATCTCGTCGAAAAAGACGATCGCGGGGGCCGCCTGCCGGGCGCGGTCGAACAGTTCGCGGACCGCTTTCTCCGACTCGCCGACGTACCGGTCGAGCAGCTCCGGCCCGGCGACCTGGATGAAGTTGACGCCGCTCTCGCCGGCGATGGCGCGCGCGAGCATCGTCTTCCCCGTCCCCGGCGGCCCGTGGAGCAGGACGCCGGTCGGCGGGTCAGCGCCCGCGGCGTCGAACAGCGGCCCGTACGAGAGCGGCCACGTCACCGCGCGTTCGAGCGCCGCCTTCGCGTCCTCCAAGCCGCCCACGTCGTCGAAGTCCGTCGTCGGCTGCTCGGCGACGTACTCGCGCATCGCGCTCGGCTCGACGTTCGCGTGGGCGGCCTCGAAGTCGGCCTTGCCGACGGTCACGTCGTCGAGCGCCCGCGCGTCGGACTCGCGCGCTCGCCGGAGGGCGGTCAGCGCCGCCTCCTGCGCGAGCCCCTCGATGTCGGCCCCGACGAACCCGTGGGTGCGGCTCGCGATCCGGTCCAGGTCAACGTCGTCGGCCAGCGGCATCCGCCGGGTGTGAACGTCGAGGATCTGGCGGCGACCCGCCTCGCCGGGGACGCCGATCTCGATCTCGCGGTCGAAGCGCCCGCCCCGGCGGAGCGCGGGGTCGATGGTGTCGACGCGGTTCGTCGCGCCGATGACGATCACGTCGCCGCGGGCGTCCAACCCGTCCATCAGCGAGAGGAGCTGGCCGACGACGCGGTTCTCCACGTCGCCGCCGTCGTCCCGTTTCCCCGCGATCGAGTCGATCTCGTCGAAGAAGATTATCGCCGGGGCGTCCTCGCTCGCGCGCTCGAACACCTCGCGCAGGCGCTCCTCGGACTCCCCCTTGTACTTCGACATGATCTCCGGGCCGTCGACGGTGATGAACGTCGCGTTCACCTCGTTGGCGACCGCGCGGGCGATGAGCGTCTTCCCGGTCCCCGGCGGGCCGTGAAGGAGGACCCCCTTCGGCGGGTCGATGCCGAGCCGGGTGAACACCTCCGGCTCCGAGAGCGGGAGCTCGATCGTCTCGCGGACCAGTTCCAGCTCCTCGTCTAACCCGCCGATGTCCTCGTAGGTCGCGCCCGCCGTGCGCTCCTCCGGCGGCGAGTCGCCGGCCTTCGGCCGAGCGTCGGTCCCGGGCGGCCCCGACCGGTCGCCGGGTCCCGTGCCCGGGTCGCTCCCGGCCCGTTCGGGGGCGTCCGCGGAGGCCGAAGCGGACCCCTCGTCGCCCTCGTACGCGACCGACACGTCCGTCGACGCGGTGACGCGGACGGTGCCCGCGGGGTCGGTCCGGGCGACGACGAACCGGAGGCCGCCGAGCCGCTCGACGTGGACGGCCTCGCCCTGCGTGACGGGGCGGTCGCGGAGCTCGCGGGAGAGCGCCCGTTCGATCACCTCGCGGCTCACGTCCACGTCGGCGAGGCGGCCGGGCGCGGAGAGGGTGAGGGCGTCCGCGTCGGCGACGTCGACGGGGGCGATCGTCACGGTGTCGCCGACATTCACGCCGGCGTTCGCGCGGGTGTCGGCGTCGATGAGGACGGAGCCCTCGGCGGCGTCGGGGCCGCCCGGCCACACCTTCGCGACCGCGGTGCGCTCGCCGCGCACCTCGACCGTGTCGCCGCTGAGGAGGGCGAGCCGCTTGCGGGCCGACTCGGGGAGCCTGGCGATGCCCCGGCCCGCGTCCCGCTTCTCGGCGGCACGCACCGTGAGCCGGAGCCCTGCGGTGTCGTTCATACGCCTCGTTCTCGCCGGCGGCTCTTTACGCTTGTCCGGCCCCCGGTGATCCGATCTCCGCTCGCGAAGACGAGGGGAGAACAGCCGGAGCGGTGGCGACGACTGTTTATAATGGCCGTTGCGGTGGCGCGTGCCTGCGAGCGGCGCGAAGCGCCGCGAGCCAGCACGCGCGAGGGAGTCGGTCGCCGAGCGGAGCGACGGCGACCGACGAGGTTGGGGAGGCGCGAGGTGCTGTCGCTGTGCGGTGCGGGGTGGGACTCGAAGCCCCAGCCGCGAGGCGGCGTTCGTCGTGGACTCGTACGGAACTAGTGATAGATCAACGGCCCTGTTGAAATCCTTAGAAATTGGTATGTGTCTGGTGTCGTGCTGAATATAGAGATTAGATTCAAAAAAAATTCATTTAGATGGCTGTAGATTACAATATATGCTCGTAGCGCCTTTTCTCTGGGCTGTTCCGTTGGTTAATAGTGCTCGACTGGAAGGATTTTGGGTAACACTACTTGGTGGGATTGTCGCGGCTTTTGGAGTACGAGCAGGCATAATCGGACTGAGCAGACTCATAACCGATATCCGGGAGTGTGACGACCCACCTAAAGCAAGAAAAATGACTCTTCGAGGGGAGATTGGGCTACTGATAACATTACTATTTGCTTATGCTACGATAATCGCTTTTCGGGACGTTATTTCTACCATCGTGTAGTGGGAGTACTGTTACAGCAGTGGTCTGATGAGTGTGCGCGTTGTATTCAGCACTCGGTTCCTATCAGATTTGAATGATTTCAACAGGGCCAGATCAACTGCTCGACCCGCTTCGTCGCAGCCCCACGAGTACCGACCGCAACCCCCTTCCCTCGGCCGCCCGCGATGACGGACATGCACCCGACGGGACACCTGCGCGACGGCACGGTCCGCGTCGGCGGGGACGCCCGCCAGCGCTTCTACGACGGCCGGGGATACGGGCGACCGCTCGACGGCAACGAGATCGCGCTCTCGCGGGTCGAGGCCGCGCACCTGCTGTTCCGCGGTGATCTCTCGGGGATCGAACTCGACGACACGACCGACGCCGACCCCGTCGGCTTCGAGCGCTTCTTCGTCGCGAGTGCGGCCGCCGTCGACCGCTTCGCGGTGCGGTTCCTCGTCTACTCGGACCTGCGCGACCGCGGCTTCTACCTCTCGCCCGCCCGCGAGCCGTGGCCGGGCGGCCGAGACGCCCCGGGCGACGCGGTCGACTTCGTCGCCTACGAGCGCGGCGAGACGCCCGACACGGGCAAGGTGAAGTACCCGATCCAGGTCGTCGGCGAGCGCGAGTCGATCGCGGCGAGCGGACTCGCCGGCCGGACCCTCGCCGTCGTCGACGAGGAGTCGGACATCACCTACTTCGCGGCCGAGGGCGGCGCGATCGAGGGGTCGACCGACTACGAGCCGCCGAGCGACCTGAGCGGCGTCCTCCTCGCGGACCGGGTCGTCGTCTGGGACGCCCCCGCGGACCTCCACGAACACGGGTTCTACGGCCAGCCGCTCACGGGGCGGGCCGCCGACGTAGAGGGCGCACTCCAGCTCTCGCTCGTCGAGGCCGCCTCGCTGGCGGCGGACGGCCGGCTGTCGGTGTCGGCGTCGGTGGACGACGCCGAGGCCGAGAGCGCGGACGCGACTCCCCGCGACGCCGCCGCCCGGGTCGTCGCCCGCGGCCGCGACGTGGAGGGCGAGCGGTTCGACCGCCGGCTCGCCGCGTACGAGCGGCTCCGCGCGGCCGACGCGGTCCCGAAGACCGGGTTCAAGTTCGGTGCGGACTTCCGGACCTACCTCGACGTGGAGACGGTCGAGGACCTGCCGCACTCGAAACACCTCGTGCGCGTCGTCGAGCCCGACCACCGCTTCTCGCCGCGAGAGCTCTCCCTCGACGTGCGGCTCGCCGGCGGCGTCCGCAAGGAGATGGTCTTCGCGCTGACGGCGGTCGGCGACGACCATCCCGCCGACGGCGGGAGCGAGGCGAGCGACGGGGGCGCGCGCGCCGACGCGGTCCTCGACGCCGACGTGGAGTGGCTCTCGATCGACCGACTGACGCCCTGACGCCCGCTCGAAGCGAACAGAAGCCTTTTTTGACGGCTCGCCGTGCCCGCACTCATGCCGCTGCCCTCCGCCTCAGAGTCCGAATCGAGCGCGTACGACATCTCGACCGTCGACCTCAGCGACGACCGCTACGAGGTGAAGCAGTCGATGGTGCGCAACAAGTACGCCGTCCGCGACAGCGCCGGGAACGTCGTCCTCCGCGGGAAACAGAAGCTGTTCAAGCTGAAAGAGGAGTTCCCGTTCGTCACCGGCGACGACGAGGACGCGTTCTCCGTGAAGGCCGGCGGCATCATGGACGTCGCGGGCAACTACGCGATCATCGACGCGGGGACCGGCGAGGAGGTCGTCGTGCTGGACGAGGACTACTCGCTGTTCGTCGAGAACTGGACGGTCCGCGACCCAGAGACGGGCGAGGCGCTGGCGACGATTCAGTCGAAGAACAAGCTCCTCTCGGCGCTCCGCCACCTCGTCGGCGCGGCGAACCTCATTCCGAACAAGTACGAGATATTCGACGCCGACGGCGGTCACGTCGGCGACATCGAAGGGAAGTTCTCGCTGCGCGACGAGTACACCGTCACCGTCGACGACGCGAGCGACGTGCCGAAGGAGGCGGTGATCGCCGCCGCGTGCGTCCTCGACGCCCTCGAGAACAAGTAGCGGCGGCCGGAGCTACTCCCCGCCCAGCTTCGACTCGCCGACCGGGTCGTGGCCCTCGATGACCTCGGTGCCGCCCATGTACGGGCGCAGCGCCTCGGGGACGGTAACGGTGCCGTCGTCGTTCTGGTAGTACTCCAAGATGGCGACGACGATCCGGGGGACCGCCAGCCCGGAGCCGTTCAGGGTGTGGAGGTACTCCGCGGACTCGTGGTGCTCCTCGCGGTACTGGATCCCGGCCCGCCGCGCCTGGAAGCCCTCGAAGTTCGAGACCGAGGAGACCTCAAGCCAGCGGCCGCCCTCCTCGGGCCCCTCGTCCATGTCGTCGCCGGGGGCCCACACCTCCACGTCGTACTTCTTCGCCTGCGTGAAGCCGAGGTCGCCGGTACACATCTCCAGGATGCGGTACGGGAGTTCGAGGCGGCGCAGCACCTCCTCGGCCTCGTCGACGAGTCCCTCGAAGCGGTCGTCGCTCTCCTCGGGCCGCACGAAGTTCACCATCTCGACCTTGTTGAACTGGTGGACGCGGACGATGCCGCGCGTCTCGGTGCCGTGCTCGCCCGCCTCCTGCCGGAAGTTCGGCGTGTACGCCTGATACTTCAGCGGGAGGTCCTCGCCGAGCAGGATCTCGTCGCGGTGGAGGTTCGTGACGGGCACCTCGGCGGTCGGGAGCAGCCAGAGGTCGTCGTCGTCGTACTCCTCCTCGTTGGACCCCTCGACGCGGTAGGCGTCCTCGGTGAACTTCGGGAGCTGCCCCGTGCCGCGCATCGATTCGGAGTTGACCGGGATCGGCGGGAACACGTCCTCGTACCCCTGCTCGCGGTGGACGTCGAGCATGAACTGGATCAGCGCGTGTTCGAGGTGCGCGCCGTCGCCCTTCGCGACGTAGAAGCCGCCGCCGGCGACCTTCGCGCCGCGCTCGAAGTCGAGGATCTCCAGTTCCTCGCCGAGGTCGTAGTGCGGAGTCACGTCGTCGGGGAGGTCGCGCAGGTCGTCGAACCCCTCGCGGCGGCGCTCGACGTTCTCGGACTCGTCCTCACCGACCGGCACGGACTCCTGCGGGATCTGCGGGAGTTCGAGCAGCGACGCCTCCAGTTCGCTCTCCAGCGCCTCGGCGCGCTCCTCGACCTCCTGAAGCTCCGATTTGAGCTCCTGCGACCGCTCGATCGCCTCCTGGGCCGCCTCCTCCTCGCCGGCCCCTTTCAGCTCGCCGATCTTCGAGGAGACCTCGTTGCGCTCGTGGCGGAGGTCGTCGCCGCGCCGTTTCAGCTCCCGCCACTCCTCGTCGACGTCGAGTATCCGGTCGAGGTCGACGTCGACGCCCTTGTTGTCGAGCGCCTCGCGGACGACCTCGGGGTTCTCCCGGACGAACTGTCGAGACAGCATTTGCGGGGAGTTCCGCGGGGCGACCCAAAACCGTATCGGAGCGTCGGCAGGGTGTCGCACGGTCGACCGCGAGCGCCGACGCTTCCGGCCGGGAGAAGGGCGGCGTCGCTTCCGGTCGGGGAGGGGTGTCGACGGCCGTCAGGGGAGTATCCTGAAGCTCGCGTACAGCATGAACAGCGCGAGGCCGGCGACGACGACGCCCACGACGCGCATCATGAGGATCCGCGTGTCGCTCGGTTCGATCGTCCCCGTCGAGCCGTCGGGCGAGCGCGTCTGCCACGAGGTCATCCGGCGGGGGAACGCCGCCATCGCCAGCGCGCCGCCGGCGACGAGGAGGGGGACGACGGCGAAGAACAGTCGGAAGGGTGCGAGGAACATGCTCGGAGGTACGACGCGATCCCGACGAAAACCTTACGCATCGGAGGGGTCTCCCAGCGCGCCGCGACCGGTTCGATCGCCGCTCAGTACCCGGTCGGGATCGGAATGCTGCCCTCAGTACCCGCCCGGCAGCGCCATACCGACCGCGAGTGCGACCAGGGGGACCGCGGCGAGGAACGCGTACCACAGCCCGCCGGCAAGGAGGATCGCCCACGTCGAGGGGCCGTACCCCGTCGGGTCCCAGTCGATCCCGAGGCGCGGAAGCCCGATCACGGCGACCGCGGGAGCGAGAATAATCGGCGCGAACCCGGCGAAGAGGGCCGTGAGGAGGAGCCCCTCCCTCCAGCCGGGACCGGCGGAGTCGACGAGCGCGACGGTGAGGACGACGCCGGCGAGGTACGGGGTCGAGAGCGCGACCGAGACGGCGACGAACGAGGGGAGGGTCCGGCCCGCCGGCGGGAGCGCGCGGAACAGGGACCGGACCCGCTCGACGGCGAGGAACGGGACGCACAGTCCCGCGGCGACGAGACCAAGGAAGAGAAACAACAGGAGCGTCCACAGCCAGCCGACGATCGAGTCCGCGGTCGCGGAGGTCACGAGCGGAGAGACCGCGAGCGGAGAGACCGAAGCCGAGAGCGACGGGAGGGCGAGGGGCATGCGAGTGAGGAGCCCCCGCGGGCGGCAAACCTCTTGTGGCGGCCTCCGGCGGTCCGCCTCCTTCTGGCGGCGTCCGGTTCCCTGTCTGTTCGAGCGGCCCGCGGCGCGCGCGGACGGGAACCACCAGCGTTTATCCCGCTCGCCGCGACCGGGGGACAAGATGCTCATCACGGGCGCGACGCTGGCCGACGGACGGGTACGGGACGTGCGGATCGGCGACGACGGGCGGATCGGCGCGGTCGCCGAGGGGCTGGACGCCGACGCCGGCGAGCGCGTCGTCGAGGCGCGCGGCCGACACCTCCTCCCGGGCGCGGTCGACGTCCACGTCCACTTCCGCGAACCGGGCGGGAGCCACAAGGAGACGTGGACCTCCGGCTCCCGCAGCGCGGCCGCGGGCGGGGTGACGACCGTCGTCGACCAGCCGAACACCGACCCGCCGACGGTCGACGGCGCGGCGTTCGACGAGAAGGCCGACCTCGCCGCCGAGTCACTCGTCGACTACGGGATCAACGGCGGCGTCACCGCCGAGTGGGACCCGGAGAGCCTGTTCGACCGGCCCCTGTTCGCGCTCGGCGAGGTGTTCCTCGCCGACTCGACGGGCGACATGGGGATCGACGCCGACCTGTTCGCGGACGCGCTCGACGAGGCGACCGCCCGGGACGTCCCGGTCACCGTCCACGCCGAGGACGCGACGCTGTTCGACGAGCGCGCCCTCGACGGGGACCTCGGCGGGGTCGGGACGGCCGCGGCCGCGGACGCGTGGTCGGCCTACCGGACCGCCGACGCGGAGGTCGCCGCCGTCGAGCGCGCGCTCGCGACGGCCGCCGAGCGGGACGCGCGGGTACACGTCGCGCACACCTCGACGCCGGAGGCGGTCGACGCGGTGACGGAGGCCCGCGGGGACGGCGCGGCGGCGACCTGCGAGGTGACGCCGCACCACCTGTACCTCTCCCGCGAGCGGGCGCGGTCGCTCGGCACGTTCGGGCGGATGAACCCGCCGCTCCGCTCCGAGGAGCGCCGCGAGGCGCTGTTCGCGCGGCTCGCCGACGGCGACGTCGACGTGGTCGCGACCGACCACGCGCCCCACGCGGTCGACGAGAAGCGGCGTGGGCTCGTCGACGCGCCGAGCGGCGTCCCCGGCGTCGAGACGCTGTACCCGCTGCTGCTCGAATCGGTCCGGACGGGAGAGCTGTCGTTCGAACGCGTCCGCGACGTGGTCGCCGCCAACCCGGCCGAGACGTTCGGACTCGACCGGAAGGGCCGGGTCGCCGAGGGGTACGACGCCGACCTCGTCTTGGTCGACACCGCCGACCCCCGGGAGATCGAGGCCGCCGCGCTCCACAGCGCCTGCGCGTGGACGCCCTTCGAGGGGCTCCGGGGCGTCTTCCCCGAACTCACGCTCGTCCGCGGCGAGGTGGTCTACGAGCGCGACCCCGCGACCGGGGCCGCGTCGTTCGGCGAGCCGGTCGGGCGGAACGTCCGGGACGCCTGAGTCCGGACGGCGACTTCCGAGCCGCCGGACCGCGGTGCGAACCGACCCCTTCTGACCGCTCCCCAGCCCTCCGTATCGCTCGGGAGTTCGCCCGGCGGAACGCATATGCCGTTGCTCGCCTTATCCGGTGTATATCGATGATCACGGGGAGCATTCGCACGGTCGCACCCGAGCGGGAAGCCGACCCGGGCGAGACCGGCCGTCCATGACGGACCCCGGGGAGTCGGGACCGCTCGGAACCGGTCCCGTGGAGTCCGCCGACGGAGAGGGGGAGCCGGCGGGGGCGGCGTCCGGTTCCGGGAGCGCGGCCGCGGCGGGCGACCCCGAGACGCCGGCGGACGTCGCCGCGCTCGCGGACCGGATCGCCGACGAGGTCGAGGACGTCATCGTCGGCAAGCGCGACGCGGTCGAGCACGTCCTCGTCACGGTGCTGGCGCGCGGTCACCTCCTCGTCGAGGACGTTCCCGGCGTCGGGAAGACGACGCTCGCGAAGTCGGTCGCGCGCTCGATCGACGGCTCGTTCAAGCGCGTCCAGTTCACGCCGGACCTCCTCCCGTCCGACGTCACCGGCGTCAACGTGTTCAACCGCCGCACCGACGAGTTCGACTTCCAGCCCGGCCCGGTGTTCGCGAACGTCGTCCTCGGCGACGAGATCAACCGCGCGCCGCCGAAGACACAGTCGGCGCTGCTGGAGGCGATGGAGGAGAACCAGGTGACCACCGACGGGACCACCCGCGACCTGCCGGACCCGTTCTGCGTGATCGCGACCCAGAACGACGTCGAGCCCGGACAGACGTACGAACTGCCCGTCGCGGAGGTGGACCGCTTCACGAAGAAGATCCGGCTCGGCTACCCGGACACCGACGAGGAGACCGAAATTCTCGGACGACTCGCCGGCGACCACCCGATCGATTCGGTGGAGCCGGTCGCGACGGTCGCGGACGTGCGCCGCGCCCGATCGATCGTCGGCGAGATCGAGGCCTCGGAGGCGGTCAGGGAGTACGTCGCCCGCCTCGCGGTGTTCACCCGCCGGAACGCCGAACTCGGCGC
Organism: Halorubrum hochsteinianum; assembly: GCF_023702125.1. NCBI lineage: Archaea > Methanobacteriati > Methanobacteriota > Halobacteria > Halobacteriales > Haloferacaceae > Halorubrum > Halorubrum hochsteinianum. Next base: position 2,153,680 of record NZ_CP098415.1, read on the forward strand.
GAGCCCCCGGGGAAGCCTCGCGCTGATCCGGGCGTCGCAGGCCCGCGCCGCGCTCGACGGCCGGGGGTACGTGATCCCCGACGACGTACAGGCCGAGGCACCGAGCGTGCTCTCGCACCGCGTCCGGACCGCGTCGGGCGGGACGGACGGCGCGGCGGTCGTCGACGACGCGCTCGACCGGGTCCGGGTGGAGTGATCCGACGGTGACGCCGACGCTCACGCGCCGGGGACGGGTCGCCGGCGTCGCGGGACTCCTCGCGGTCGCCAGCGCGCTCCTCGCCGGCGGTCGCGCGCTCGACGCGGTCGTGCTCCCGGTCGCGGTCGCGCTCGCCGCCGGCTACGTCCAGGTGTCGCGCGTCGACGTGCCCCCGGTGCGACACGTCGCGCCGCCGGACGGGTTCGTCGGCGAGACGCGGGACGTGCGGCTGGAGTTCGGCTCCGGGCCGACCGGGGACGGCGGCTCCTCGGTCCCCGGAACCGGCTCGTCGTCGTTCCTCGCCGACGTCGGCGTCCGCGTCGGCGAGGGACTTGACGGCCCGACGACGCCGATCCGGGCGTCAGTCGGCACGGAGCCGGTCTCGTACCGGGTGACGTACCGCCGGCGCGGCGAGCGGACCCTCGGCCCGATCGACCTCACCGTCACCGACGTGTTCGGGCTGTTCGAGCGCGACCTCGTCGTCGACGAGACCGCCGCGGTGACCGTCTACCCGCCGCGCGACCCGGTCCCAGCGCGGTTCCGCCGGGCGCTACACGCGGCCGACGCGGTCGACGTGAGCCGGGAGCGCGAGGAGTTCGACCGGCTCCGGGAGTACGCCCGCGGTGACGCGGTCCGCGACGTCCACTGGGCGACGACGGCCAAGCGCGACGAGATCGTCGTCAAGGAGTTCGCGGCCGAGACCGCCCGGAATCGGGTGACGATCGCGGGCGGGACGGCCGTCAGCGGCGGCGACGACGTCGCCGGGTTCGGGGCCGCCGCCCGCGGCGACGGCACGGGTGACGACCGCTCCCCGGGCGCGGCGGCGGCCGACGAGCTCGCGCGGGCGACCGTCAGCCTCGCGCTGGCGCTGCTCGACGACGGCGTCCCGGTCGAGGTGGAGCTGCCGGCCGGACGGGTGTCGGCGTCGCCGGGCGGCCGCGGGCGGCGCGCGGTGCTCGAACTCGCCGCGCGGACCGGCCCGGGACCGGTGCCCGAGGCGGACGCCGACGTGACGATCCTCGCCGACACGAGCGGGGCCCGGTTCCGGACCGACGACCGGTCCGTCTCCCTCGCCGACCTGCGGCGCGAGGCGGACGAGGGGCGCACCGCGACCGACGCCGCCGGGCGGAGTCGAACGGGCGCGGAGTCGGGGCGGCGGGAGGTGACGCCGACGTGAACCGCGGGTCGTCGGGCGGAGAGACCGGGCGCGGGGCCGCGACGGACGGCGGGACGACCCGGCTCGCGGCCGCGGCGGACGGCGGGGACCGGCGGTTCGCCGACCCGGCGGTCGTCGGGGTGGCCGTCGCCGCCGCGGCGTACCTCGCCGTGTTCTTCCAAGTGACGAACGTCGTCGGCGGGACGACGCGCGTCGCCGCCGCCGTCGCGGTCGCCGGAGTCGGGGGGATCGCGCTGGCGCGGGCGGTCCGCGAGCGGACCGCGCTGGCGCTCGCCCTCGCGGTCCTCGTGGTCGGGCTGTCCGGGTACCTCTTCGCGATCCCCGAGAGCCAGCGCGCGCTGTTCACCGTCCGGAGCGTCGCCTTGGACGTCCTCGCGCTGTCGACCGGCCTCTCCGTGCTGCGGCTGGCGCTCGCGGACGTCTGGGTGCTCGCCGTGGCACCGGTGCCGACGTTCCTCGTCGGCTACTTCGCCGGGCGGGGCCGCCACGTCGCGGCGGCGACCGCCGCCGGCGGGACCCTCGGGTTCCTCGTGCTCACCGGCGACGCCGGCAGGTGGGCGGCCGTCGCCGGCGTCGTCGGACTGGCGCTCGCCGTCGGCCTCTCGACGCTCTCGACGCCGAGCCGCCGCCGCGGCCACGCCGGCACGTTCGCGGTGGTGGTCGCGGCGATGGTCGTCGCGAGCGCGACGGTCACCGTGGTCCCGGCGGGCGGGGCGGAACCGCTGGGGATCGACCGCGGCACGGCGACGCTGGAGTCGAGCCTGAGCGGCGACGACGAGCTCGAAGTCGTCGGGACGACGCGGCTCTCCCCGGAGGTGCGGTACACGATCGAGAGCCCGGTCGAGCGGAACTGGCACACGGGCGCGTACGACACCTACACCGGCGACGGCTGGGTCAGGACCGGCGAGCGGTCCACGCTCGGCGGGTCGCTCTCGGCCCCGCCCGGCCCGACCGAGGCCGCGTCGGTGTCTATCACCGCGGAGACCGAGTCGACCGCGCTGCCGGCTCCGTGGAAGCCGGTGTCCGCGTCCGCCCCGGACGACGGGGCAGTCAGGATCGACGAGCGCGGCAGCCTCCGACTCGCAGAGCCGCTCGAACCGGGCGATCGGGCGACCGTGGAGAGCCGCGTGCTCGACGCCGACCCCGCCGACCTCCGGAACGCGAGCGACGACTACCCGGCGGCGATCGAGGAGCGGTACACGCAGCTGCCGGAGAGCACCCCCGACCGCGTGGCCGAGCGGACCGCGGAGATCACGGCGGCGGCGGACGCCGACTCGTCGTACGAGCGGGCGGCGGCGGTGGAGGCGTACCTGCGCTCGAAGTACGACTACTCGCTGACCGTCGAGCGGCCCGAGGGCGACGTCGCCGACGCGTTCCTCTTCGAGATGGACGCCGGCTACTGCGTGTACTTCGCGACCACGATGGCGGCGATGCTCCGGTCGCAGGGGATCCCGACCCGGTTCGAGAGCGGCTACACCTCGGGCCAGCGGGTCGGCGAGGACGAGTACGTCGTCCGCGGGCAGAACGCCCACGCGTGGGTGTCGATCTACGTCCCTGACCACGGCTGGGTGGCGTTCGACCCCACTCCGTCCGACCCCCGCGACGAGGCCCGGGACACCCGGCTCGCGGAGGCGCGCGCCGACGGCGCGGAGGACGTCGACACCGAGGCGTCCACGCCGAACCAGACCTTAGAGGCTGACACCGGGACGGTCCGGCCGGACGCGCTCGGCGGCGACGGCGGCGAGGATTCGACGTCAGACGCGGACGCGAACGGCTCGACCGACCCCGCGACGGGCGACGCGAACGGGACGAACGGCTCGGGGAACGCCTCGTCGGTCGACGTGTCGCGGCTCGAAGGCGCGGAGGCCGAGGGCATCCAACAGACCGGCGGGGGCGGCGGATCCGAAGGCGGCGGCGGACTCCTGCCGACGCCGAGCGCGGAGACCGCGATGTACTGGCTGCTCGTCGCCGCGCTCGCGGTCGCGGGCGCTCGGCGGACGGGCGTGACGGAGCGCGCGAGCCGCCGGATCGGGCCGGTCCTCCCGCGGCGGCGGCGCGACCCGGCCGCGGACGCCGAGCGCGCGTTCGCGGACCTCGAACGGCTGCTCGCCGGGCGGTACCGCGAGCGGCGACCGGGGGAGACGCCGCGGAGCTACGTCGACGCGGTCCGGACGCTCGGGGCGGACGAGCGCGTCGAGACCGTCGCTGCCGCCTACGAGCGCGCCGCGTACGCCGGGTCGGTGACCCGCGCCGAGGCCGACGAGGCCCGGCGGACGGTCCGGCGGCTCGCGCTCGAACGAGCGCCGCTCATCGGGCGGTTCGTCCGCTGATCGGGGGGCTTCCCGACACTATTTAATACGGGCGTCCTGTAGATTCGGGCTGTAATGTCGGAAGTCTGCTCGACGTGCGGACTGCCTCAGGAACTCTGCGTCTGCGAAGACGTCGCAAAGGAGTCCCAGCAGATCAGCATCCGCATCGACGAGCGCAGGTACGGTAAGGAGGTAACGGTCATCGAAGGCTTCGACCCGAAGGACGTGGACATGAGCTCCCTCTCGTCGGATCTCAAGTCGAAGTTCGCCTGCGGCGGCACCGTCGAGGACGGGGCCATCGAGCTTCAGGGGAACCACTCGGGTCGCGTGGAGGACTTCCTCCGCGACAAGGGCTTCAACGTCGCGTGACCGTCACCTGAGCGTTCGCCGTCGAGCGCCGTTTCACGAACCGCTATCACCGTCGTTTTTTCGTAGACCACGTCGGACAGCGACCGCTCCGTCGGACTCTCGCCGGAATCGTCGGTCTCACGCCGGAGTCACCGGTCGGGTCAGAACACGACCGCCGCCCGGCCGACGACGAACGCCGCCGCCGCGAGGAACGTGCCGTACTTGAACCGGCGCTGCGCGGCGGCGGGGTCGGCGAAGCCCTCGTAGGCCGCGTACAGCATGACCGCGTCGGCGACTGCGACGACCGCGAGGTACGCCGCGCCGAGCGTCCCGGAGAGGTACGGCAAGGGGCTGACGGCGACGGCGACCAGCAGGGCGGCCGCGCCGATCCACAGCGCGCGGCGCTCGCCGACCGCGATGGGGAGGGTGGTGAGCCCCTCCTCGCGGTCGCCAGCCACGTCTTCCACGTCTTTGATCACCTCGCGGGTGAACGTCGACAGCCCCGCGAGCGCGGCGAGGACGAGCACCGCTCGGGGGCTCCCGACCGCGGCCCCGCCGAAGAGGAACGTCGAGCCGACGAGGTAGGCGACCAGGGCGTTGCCGAGCCCGGGCGTCCCCTTGAACAGGCTCGTGTAGGTGACGAGGGCGACGAGGTTCACCGCGGCGATGCCGATCGAGAGCGGCGGGAGGGGGAGCGCGGCCGCGACCGCGACCGCGAACCAGACGACGGCGGTCGCGAGCGCCCCTCGCGCCGACACCGCGCCTCGGGGTATCGGGCGGTCCGGTCGGTTGACGGCGTCGATCTCGCGGTCGAAGTAGTCGTTGATCGCGTTGCCCGCGGCGACCGCGAAGACGGTCGTCGCGGCCGCGAGCGCCGTGGGCACGGCGGCACCGCTCGCGCCCGCGACGAACGCGCCGGTGGCCGTGAGCACCCCGGCTGCGACGCAGTTGCCGAGGCGCGCGAGTTCGACGACACCGCGGAGCGTGTCTCGCACGTCGTCCGCGTACTCCCGCCCGCGAGGAATAAACGGTGCGGGATCGGTCGGACGCGGCAGACGGTTCGGGATCGGTCGAACGCGGCAGGCGGAACTGCGCCGCCGCCTCGGATCCCGAACGTGTTCCCGCCGCCGTCGCCGTCGCTCGCCCGGTCTGCCACGAACGTTTATGGCGTGCGAAATGAAATGAGCGCGTATGGCTAAAGGCCTAGACGTCGGGACGATGAACATCCTCTCCGGACGACAGGAAGGGGCGGAGACGGTGTTCGTACAGCAGCGCAACTCGTTCGTCGAGATCGAGTACAGCGACATGGCCGAGCAGATGCTCTCCCGCAGCGAGGTCCTCCACATCCGGAAGGACGACAAGGTGTACGTCGTCGGCGACGACGCCCTCAACTTCGCGAACATCTTCAACAAGGAGACCCGCCGCCCGATGCAACACGGCATCCTCTCCAGCGAGGAGGCGTCGGCCATCCCGATGATCAAGCTCATCACCGAGCAGGTGGTCGGCGAGCCGTCGAAGCCGAACGAGCGGCTGTTCTACTCCAGCCCCGCGGACCCGATCGACTCCGGGCTGACGACGTTGTACCACGAGAAGACGCTCGAATCGATGCTCGGCGACATGGGGTACGACCCCGAGCCGATCAACGAGGGGATGGCGGTGATCTACTCCGAGCTCGCCGACAACAACTTCACCGGCCTCGGCATCTCGTTCGGCGCGGGGATGACGAACGTCTGTCTCGCCTACTACGCGGTGCCGGTGATGAAGTTCTCCATCGCCCGCGGGGGCGACTGGATCGACGAGCAGACTTCGCAGGCGACCGGCACCCCGGTCGACAAGGTGACGAGCATCAAGGAGGACGACTTCGAGCTCGACTTCCGCACCGACGTGGGCGGCGTCGAGGGCGCGCTCGCCATCTACTACGAGAACCTGCTCGACTACGTCATCGAGAACATCACCCGCGAGGTCGACGAGGAGGACGTCGAGGAGGGGCTCGACGTCCCCGTCGTCGTCACCGGCGGCACCTCCAGCCCGAACGGGTTCGAGGACCTGTTCGCCGACCACCTCGCGGACGCGAACATCCCGTTCTCGATCAGCGGCGTGCGCTCGGCCGACGAGCCGATGTACAGCGTCGCCAGCGGTGCCCTCGTCGCCGCGCGCTCCGAGGAGGGCGACACCGGCGGCGACGCCGGCGGGAGCGAGGAGCCGGCCGAGGAGGCCGCGCCCGAGTCCGAGGACTGAGGCGTCGGTACGGGCCCGAGGCGGACCGCCGCGCCGGATCGCGGGAATCCGCCGAAGAATAAAACCGACTCCGTTCGTACAGACTGACATGTCCGACGCCGCCGGGGCCGACGGTGACCGCCGGCTGCGGGTCGACCTCGATGTCGACCCCGCCGCCGAGGGCGGCTGTCCGATCGTCGCCGAGAGCGACGACGCCGCGGCGGTGACGGTCAACGCGGCCGGCGACGACTGCGTCGTCGACGTGACGACGCCGGACGGCGAGGTGCGCCGCGGGACCGGCGAGGTCGACGAGGGCTGCCTCTGTCACGCGTTCGGGCGGGTCGGCTGCGCGCCGCACTTCCGGCGCGTCGAGGACGGGACGGTACTCGTGACCGCGTACGTCGACGACCGGGACGCGGTCCGCGGGCTGGTCGAGGAGCTCCGCGGCGTCGTCGACCGCGTGCGGCTCGTCCGGCTCGCGGTCGTCGAGGGGCCGGACGCGACCGAGCAGGTCACCTTCGACCTCTCGTCGCTGACCCCGAAGCAGCGCCGCGGCCTCGAACTCGCGGTCGTCCGCGGCTACTTCGACGACGACCGGGACGTTCGCCTGCGCGAGCTGGCCGACGAGCTGGGGATCAGCAAGTCCGCGCTCTCACAGCGGCTCCGCACCGCGCAGGCGAAGCTGGTGACGGACGTCTTCGACGGCGGCGAGCGGTGAGCTGACGCCTTTTGAAACGGTACACAAGTGAAGCGAGAGGCGGAGGGGCCGGCGAGCCGTTCGCCCGGGCATGAGCGACGACGACCCGCCGGTCCCGGAGCCGGTCCGAGACGAGACCACCGTCGAACTCGTCCGCGACGCCATCGGCGTCGCCCGCGGCGAGGTGCCCGCCGAGCGGTTCTCGGCGAAGTACGGCACGGGTCGGGAGTCGGACGGCGACGGCGAGGAGTGAGTCGAAGCGGGGACCGGTCGTCTCGGAGGCGACTCAGTCGTCGGCGGGCGCGGAGCGGTTCGCGGCGTCGAGCCGCGCGAGCGCCGCCTCGCCGTCGCGCTCCGCCTCCGTGAGGTAGCACTTCGGGTCGGGCGCGAACGGGTCGCCGTGCGCCGAGAGCGCGCGGAGCCGCGAGCCGCCGCGGCAGATCGACCGGTACGCGCAGTCGGCACAGCGCCCGGAGAGGCGCTCCTCGCGCTCGCGGAGCCCCGAGAGGAGCGGGTTCGACTCGTCGGACCAGATCGCGCCGAACGACCGGTCGCGGACGTTGCCGGGCGAGTACCCCTGCCAGAACTGCGTGAGGTGGACGTTGCCGACGGGGTCGACGTCGGCGACGCGCTCGCCGGTCGGGTCGCCGCCGTTGCGTTCGAGGTAGCGGTAGATCAGCTCCGCGCGTTCGCTCCCCATCTCGCGGTCGGCGTACTCGACGAGGTGGCCCGCGTCGGCGTAGTTGCCGACGAGCAGCGTCTCAATCTCCTCGCCCGCCTCGTGGTACTCGCGCGTGAGGTCACAGAGGTCGGTGACCGCCTGTCGGGTGGCCTCCGGCGAGAGGTCCACGTCGGAGATGTCGGCCCCGCGGCCGCCGTAGTCGAGGTGGTAGAAGCAGAACCGGTCGACGCCGACGTCGGTGAGCAGGTCGACGACGCCCGCGAGGTCGTCGACGTTGTGCTCGGTGATCGTGTACCGCAGCCCCGTCTTGAGCCCGACGTCGAGACAGGCCTCGATCCCGCGGACCGCCGCGTCGAACGCCCCCTCCTCGCCGCGGATCCGGTCGTTTCGCTCTGGGAGCCCGTCGACGGAGACCCCGGCGTACTTGAGGCCCGCCTCCTTCAGTTCGCGGGCGCGCTCGCGGGTGAGGAGCGTCCCGTTCGTCGAGAGCACCGGGCGGACCCCGCTGTCGGCGGCGTACGCGACGAGTTCGGGGAGGTCCTCGCGGACGAGTGGTTCGCCGCCGGAGAACAGCAGGACGGGGACGCCGAACTCGGCGAGGTCGTCGATGAAGGCCTTCCCCTCCGCGGTCGACAGCTCGTTCGGCGCGCCATCGGCGTCGGCACCGGCGTAGCAGTGCTCGCAGTAGAGGTTACACCGCTTCGTCGTGTTCCAGACGACGACCGGTCGTTGTTGTTTGTCCTCCGTGATCTGCGGCTTCTTCGAGCCGTCGGCCGCGTCGTAGCGGAGCCCGTCGCTCTCGGCGTCGAGCCCGCACAGCAGCTTGCTGACGGAGATCATCGCGACCCCCCCGCGTCGTCGGCGTCGGCCGCGTCGGCCGCTGGCGCGCCGCCGCAGGAGGCGGTCGGCGTCCCCTCCGTCTCCTCGTAGACCCGCGGCTCGTCCGCGTCGTCGGAGGGTTCGGTCGCCGATTTCCCCTCCGCGAGCGAATCGGCGGAGTACCGGGACACCTCCGCGGCCGGACACACCCACACGTCGCGGGCGTACCACGCGAAGAGCTTGCTCGCCTCCTCGTGGGCGACATCGGGGGTCGGCGCGGCGACCGTGCCGACGTGGCGGAGGGGGTCCGACTCCTCCTCGCGGACGAACACCTCGAACCGGCGACCGTCGGCCGACCGCGGCCCGTTCGCGCCCTCGCTTCGACTCGTCTTTTCGACCATACCCCCCGTACGGACGGTTCCCCGAACGGAGTTTCGCGCGTTCTCACGGCCGCGAAATTCGCCCGAACAGGTTCGGGCGAACGCGAGCGGCGGCTGCTCGGCGGCGTGATCGGAAGGAATTCGGGGACCGCGATGGCGGCGATCCCGCGTGAGAACGGTCCGCTACCGGAGTGATAGAGAGCCGATCAGATGACGCGGTTCTGCAGGTAGTCGAGGTGTTTCGCGTTGTAGACGATCTTTACCTCGTCGGTGGCCGGGCTCCCGATACAGGTGAGCCGGACGTTCTTCTCCTCGACCTCCTCGTCGGAGAGGATCTGCTGCATGTCCATGTCGATGTCGCCCTGCTTGACGATGGACGCGCAGTTCGCACACGCACCGGCGCGGCACGAGAAGGGCCAGTCGTAGCCCTGCGCCTCGGCGGACTCCAGGATGTACTCGCCCTGGTTGACTTCGAGGGTACCGTAATCCTCCTCGTCGAGGCCGGCGTCGGCGGCCTCCTCGAAGAGGTCGTCGTCGTCCATCGACCAGCCGTGGTCGTCGAGCACTTCGTAGTTGAGGTATTCTACTGTGGGCATCATCTGCCGGTTTGGTGCCCACGTCATTAGGCTTTGCTGTTCCCCGTCCGTCGCCCCCCGCGAAAGGCCCCGCGTGGCCGAACACGTTCGACCGTTCTCGGGGGGTCCGGCGGTCGTCGAGGCGGATCGTGGCGGGTCGAGGCAGGTCGAGACGAGTGAGGCAGTTCGCGGCGGGTCGAGGCCGCACGATGGCTCGCGTCGGGCCGCGACCGAGCGCGTGACAGCTCGTTATCAGGACTGATACGGCGTGAGTAACAATAAATAGCGTACGGCGCTCACGTGGTACCGATGGAGGAGTCCGTCGTCGCCGACTTCGTCGGCCGCGTTCACGCGGCGAGCCTACAGACCGACGAGCCGGCGACCGGTCGCGTGCTCCTGAGCCAGCGTCGGCTAGTCCTCGCGACGGACGACGGCAAGGAGACGATCCCGATATCGAAGGTGTTCGATGTCGTCGTCGGCAACGTCCCCGGCGACCTACGGTCGTTCTTCAACGACAGCGTCACCGTCGCCTACGAGCGCGACGGGACGCGGCGGTCGGCGCTCGTGGAGGGCGAGCCGGAGGACATGGACCGGTTCGTCAGGCTGCTGTTCAAGGTGCTGTTGCGGAACGTCGCCGTCACGGTGCGACACCCGGCGAAGGTCGGCGGCCGCGTCACGGACGCGAGCGACCACCGCGCCTCGGTGACGGTGTCGCCGGGCGAGATACGGTTCGGCGACTGCCCCGAGCCGTTCACGGTCGACCTCTCCGCGGTGATCGACTACGAGCGCACCGACCGGACCCTCGGCGGGAAGAAGCGTCCCGCGCTGGTCTTCCGCCACGTCGACGCCGACGACCGGACGGTCACGTCGATCGCGACCGTGCCGAACAAGCGGGCGCTCAACATCCTCGGCCGGTACATCAAGATCGAGTACGACGAGGCGATGGAGGACCTCGACTCGTTCGACCCGACCGAGGAACAGATGGAGATCCTCGTCTCCATCTACTCCGCCGGCGGCGAAGCGAACATCGCCGACGTGGTCACCGGCGACGTCACCCAGACGTCGATGATCCTCGACACGCTGCGGGAGGCCGGCCTCGTCGCCGACGGCGAGAGCGGGGCGGCGCTCACCCGCAAGGGCCAGATGATCGTGAGCTCCTACCTCGAATCGGTCAACGCGTAGGTCGGGCGGCCGACGCGCGGTGGCCGGGAATCGGCCCGCGTCACGACCGACCGGCTCCGCGCCTTCGGGAGCCCGTCCGGGTCGGCCCGCGCGGGGGAAGCTTCATGCCTGTGTAACCGTAGGTATCTCTCATGTCAAACGGTGACCACCGCGGCGGCGAGACGCCGCTCGACGCCGTGGTCCGCGAACGAGGAATCGGCTCGCCCGCGGGGGCGGGGGACTCCGGGGGTGAGACGGCGAGCGGCGTCGCCAAGTCGGGGCCGCGGACGGCGCGCGTCCCGGAGGCTCACGACCACGACACGTTCTCCGTCGACGGGATCGACACCGACCGCCGGGAGGGGCTGTTAGAGGCGGTCCTCCGCGACGTCGACGGCGTCAGCGACGCGTCGGCGACGCGGCGCAACGGGACGGTGGGGGTCCACCACGACCCGTCGCTGTCCCGCGGCGCGCTCCGCGATCTGTTGGAGGAGTGCGGGCTGGTCGTCGCGTCCGGCGACGACGCCTTCGAGGCGCGGCGCGCCTCGCAGTTCGCGTCCGCCCGCGTCGCGGTCGCGGTCCTGTTCGGCCTGATGGTCGCGACGCCGTACATCGCGGTGCTGTACCCGACGCGCGTCGAGTGGCTGTTCTACGACCCCGTGACGGTCCAGTACCTCCAGTCGATCCTCGACTCGCGGATGGCGACGCACTTCTTCGTGAACCTCGGCGCGCTCTCCGGGATCGCGTTCCTCGTCGCCTGCGGGCCGATCATCCGCCGCGCGGCCGCGGCGACGCGCGACGGCCGGTTCGCCAACGAGACCGCGTTCGTCGGCGGCGTCGTCGCCCTCTACGGCTACAGCACGCTGTCCGCGTTCACCGGGCTCGGCGGCGCGGTACACTACGACCTGGTCGCGTACGCGGTCGTCGTCGCGACCCTGTGGACGCAGTTCGGCGTCACGGACACCGCGGTCGACCCCGCGACGAGCGACGAGACCGCGGCGGAGGAGGCTCCGAACGGCGAGCCCGACGAGCCGGTCGCGATGACCGACGGCGGCCGCTGACGCGGGGTTCGAGCCAGCACCGACCGCGGCGCAACACCGCGGTTTCTCGCTGTCCGTCCTTTCTGTCCGACCGAGTCGAGAGGCGGCTGGCGACTACTCTGCGGTCTGTTCGCTGCCCGCCACGGGCGTCTCGTTCTCGTCGACGGCGACGACGCCCTCGATAGAGACCTCGTCGCCGACGGCGAGGGCGTCGCCCCACGAGCGCTCCTCGACGACGGTGTTGACCATCAGCCGGAAGTCGTGGTCGAAGCGGTCGCTCTCGGTCCACTCCGGGAGCGTCTCGCGGCGGCGGCGGATGAACGTCTCGCGGAACCCCTCGATTGCGACGCCCGTGTCCGGGTCGCGGGAGGGGACGGCGCAGCGCTGACACGGGTTGACGCCGACCAGTTCGGTGTCGCCGACCGCGACGCGGACCCCCTCGCCGTGGTCGGCGAACAGCCGGTCCTCGAAGAACGCCGGGCAGTCGTCCAACACGACGTTCGGGCGGAGTCGCCGCCGCATCTCCGTCGCGTCCGCGACCGCGTCGAACCACGACGCGACGGTCTCCAGCGTCGCCCGCGAGACGACCGTCGGGCCGTGCGCGGCGCGGTCGTCGGGGAACCCGCCCGCGGGGTCGCGGACGAGATCAACGTCGTACCCGAGGTACTCGCCCACCCAGTCGGCGAGCGCGTCGCCCTCGTCGGGGAGCGCGAAGGTCCGCTCGTCCGCGGGGGCGCGGTCCGTCTCCGGCCGCGAGAGCGTCACCGCCGTCGGCGTGGCGTCCGTCGGTCTCGCGAGGTCGTACTCGGCGCGGAGCCCGTGGACGGCCGGTTCGCTCTTCCCGTTCACGTAGCCGCCGCCACCGCCCACGGAGGCCGTCTCGGGGTCGACGCCGGCCTCGACGAGGGCGTACGAGCGGTCGCCGCGGAGCGCGCCCTCGGGACCGATCGCGGCGCGGTCGACGGCGACGCCGTCACAGGACTTCAGCGGGTAGGCGACGAGTTCGGCGACGCGTGTCATGGCGGGCGTTCGTCGGGGCGGACAAAAAGCGATCGGCCGTCTCAGAACACTCCGGCGACGAACCCGAGTCCCATGACGACGAGGACCCCCGCGGAGAACGCCGGGAGGTACGGGACGTACCGCTCGACGCGTTCCCGGGACCGGTGATAGCCCGCGACCAGAAGCATCGTCAGTCCGACGATGCCGGCGATCACCGTGAGCGCGTAGGCGCTCATCAGTTCGAGACAGCGGTTGGAGCCGGCACAGAGCGCGATGATCTCGAACTCCTCCTCGTGGGCGAACCCGAGGACGAACGCGAACCACGCGATGCCGAGGAGGCCCCTGTCGGCGCTCTCCTCGAAGCCGTCGTGCGAGTGGCCGCCGCCGAACGGGAGGAACCCTCGCAGCCGAGAGCCGAGTCCGCCGTCGCCGTGGTCGTCGGACTCGTCGTGGCTGTGGTCGTGGCTGTGGTCGTGGCTGTGATCGTGCGTGTTGTGGCTGTGATCGTGCGTGTCGTCACCGCCTTCGTGGCTGTGGTCGTGGTCGTCGCGCGCGCCGCCGGTGTCACCGTGGCTGTGCCCGTGGACGTACTCGCGGACTCCGAGGCCGATGAGCAAGACGCCGGCGACGAGGCTGACTGGACCGCCGACCCGGACGCCGCCGAGTACCGTGATCGGCTCGTTGACCTGCGTGAGATCGAAGTACCCCTTCGCGTAGAAGAACGCGCCCACCATCGCGACGCTGCTGACGAGGTGCCCGACGCCGATGATGAGACTCGCCGCGAGCCCGTACGCCCACTTGTTTGTCTGGTCGAGCGCGTACGAGGCCGCGACCGGCCAGCCGTGGCCCGGTTCGATCCCGTGGACCGCGCCGAGGAGGACCGCACCCGCGAGCGGTCCGAGCAGTTCGCCCGAGAGCATCGTTCGTGTGGGACTCGAAAACGACCGCGTTTAGGGGTTGTTACTACCGGACCGGGGGGATCGTCATAACGAGGTTCTTGTGGCCGCGGCGCTCACCACGAGAGCGTGCGAACGAGCTTCAACATCCCGGACGAGGTGGTCGCGGAGTTCGACCGGGTGTGGCGCGAGGAGGGGATCGAGAATCGGTCGCGGGCGGTCCGGGAGGCGATGTCGGAGTACATCGAGTCGCACTCCCGGCTCGAATCGACGACCGGCGAGGTCGTCGCGCTCGTCGGGTTCGACTACCGCCACCACGACGTCATCCGGGAGCTCCACGGCGTCCAACACGCGTATCAGGACGTGATCCTCAACACGAGCCACACCCACCAGGGCGAGTGGTGTCTCGAATCGCTGTTCTGCCGGGGAGACGCCGAACGCGTCCGCGAACTGATCTACCGGCTCCGCGACTTCGACGGCGTCCGGCGGGTGAAGGTGATGATGATCCGGGACGGCGACGAGTAGGTGGCCGGACGCTCGGCGTCGGCTACCGGCTCTCCCGCTGCTCCACTTTGTTCAATTCGATCAGCAGCCGGAAGATCGCCTTCACGAGGTTCGCGTCTACGTCGAACTGCTCGGCGTTCTCGCCCGCGCGCTCCATCACGCGTTCCTCTTGCCCCTCGTCGGTGGTCGGCAGGTCGCGCTCGTCTTTCACGGCCGCGACCGTGTCGGCGACGTAGGTCCGGCGGGCGATCAGTTCTACGATCTCGCGGTCGATGTCCTCGATCTCGCGGCGCAGTTCCTCTAGGCTCATCTCCTCGGGGTTTGGTGTCTCGCTCATTGGTGGGTCACTCGACGGCCGCGCCGTCGTTTCTCGTCGTCGTTCGCCGCAGCGTTCCGGGGCGGTTGCGCCACGCGTCGGCGACCGCGTCGAGGTCGGTGTCGGGGTCGTCGGGATCCGCGACGGCGACGACGCTCGGCCCCGTTCCGGACAGCGACACCGCCGTCGCGTGGGGCATCGCCTCGACCGCGGGGTCGGCGTCGAAGCCGAGCGCCGCCGAGAAGGCCAGCCCGTTCACCGTCATCGCCTCGCCGTACCGGCCGTCGAGCGCGAGGTCGGCGACGAGGTCGGCCATCGGGGCCACCGCCTCGCAGCGCGCCACGTCGGCGTCCGCGCTGTAGGCCCGCTCCGGCGGGGTCCAGACCAGCGCGTCCCAGTCGACGGGCTCGCGGACGCGCAGTTCGTCGGCGTCGTTGTCGGTGACGGTGACGCCGCCGAGCATCGACGCCGTCGCGTCGTCGAACGCGCCGGTGACGGTGACGCCCGCCTCGCGGGCCGCGCGCACGCCGAGCCGGCACCCCTCCAGTCGGGTCACGTCGACCGCGGGGTCGTCCGGGTCGTCGCCGACCGCGAGCCCGAGCGCGTCGCAGGTCGCGAGGACGGTCGCGTTGGCGGCCGCGCTGGAGCTCTTGAGGCCGGCCGCGAGGGGCACGTCGCTGTCGGTGCGGACCGTCCCGCCCTCGCCGTCGCCCCAGCGCTCGGTCGCGAGCGCGACGCAGCGCTCGATCAGGTCGGTGTCGGCGTCGGCGTCCTCGGCGATCGCTCCCTCGACGCGCTCGGCCGCGGGGTCGAGTTCGACGGTCGCGCGCGTCTCGACGTCGATCCCGAACGCCGCGCCCGTGCCGGTCGCGAGCGCGTTCAACACGGTCCCGGCACCGAGCGCCGCCGCCCGTCCCTCCATGGATCCACGGCTCGCGAGCGCGGACAAAGAGGTAGCGATCACGGCGAGACTCTCGGCCGGGAGTCGCGGAACGCACCGGAACCCGACCGGTCAGAGCGGTTCCGCGCGCCGCACCGCCGCGTCGACCGCGTAGTTGTCGGGATCCGCGCGGGCGTTACTCCGGCGACTCGGGAACGTGATCTCGGCCGTGAACCGTCGGGATCGGGAGCCGTCGAACCGGTTGTCGGGCGAGAACCGCCGCGTTGCGTCCCCAAATCCGACGGCCTCACGCTCGTCCGATCCGGCCGGCGTCGCGTAGGCGTCGACGCGGAGCTTGACGAATCCATAGTCGAAACGACCCGCGTTCTCGACGGTCAGGCGCGCCTCGACCGTCGTCCGGCCGCCGCTCTTCGTCACGTCGAGGACGGTCGCCTCCGTGACGAGCAGTCCCGAGCCGTCGGGACCGACTTCGTCCGGCGCGTCGTCGGCACCATCCTCGCCGCTTCCGGCGTCGCCGTCCGATCCCTCGCCCTCCGCGTCCGAGCCGTCCTCCCCGCCGGACTCGTCGTCCGTCTGCCCGGCGGCCTCGCCGTCGACGCTCTCCTCCTCGGAGGTCACGAGACAGCCGGCGAGCAGTCCGGTCGCACCGACGGCGAGGACGCCGCGCCGCGACGCGCGCCCGAGGGACCGGTCGGCGTCGTCGGGAGCGGTCGGTTCCGAGTCGCGCCGGTCGTTCGGTTCCGCGTCGGCGTCGCGGGTCATCGCATCACCGTCCCCAAGACGCCGGTCGACGCGCCGACGGCCCCGGACACGAACGCGGTCGCGAGCGTCGGCAGGGCCGCGTCGGCGATCCCGTGCGCCTGCGTCGCGGCGTCGCCCTGCGAGACGACGATCACCGTGACCGCCACCAGCCCGTACGCCAGCGCGCCGAGGCCGGTCCCGAGCCCGCAGGTCGACGCCGCGGAGACGACGCCCCTCGCGCGCGACCCGACGAGGACGCCGACGACGCCGGCCAGCGGGACGGCGGCCACGAGGACCGTCGCGGTCGCGGCGAGGTACGACTGCGCGACGAACACCGGCCCGAACCGCGCCGTCTCGCCGGTCGCGGCGGTCGCCAGCGCGGCCTCGGCCCAGCCGGTCGCGGCCGCGCCGACGATGCCGACGCCGGCACCGACGAGCGCGAACACCGCGGCCACCAGCCCGATTTCGTTCGCGTTCACGCGCCGGTCACCCACCCGTCGCGCAGTCTGCCGTGCCAGCCGGTCCGCTCCTCCCACGCGTCGCCGGAGAAGCCGGTCGCGAGCAGGAACTCGCCGGCCCGGACGACGTAGCCGTACTGGACGCCGGCGTGTTCGTCGAAGCCGTACCGCTCGCCCTCCGCCTCGCGGTGGTAAAAGCGGTACCAGGCGGTCGGTCCGGCGGGGTCGGCGTCCGGGCTATCGTCCGAGTCGGCGTCGGTCCCGTTCTCGGTCGCCGACCTGTTCCCGCCGAAGTCGGAGCCCGCGAGCGTCGCCTCCGGGTCGATTGCGGCGCGGCCCTCGGTCGACCCCTCGTCGAGGGCCGTCGAGAGCCTCGCCGCGGCGGTCTCGGCGTCCGGATACCGCTGGACGTGGACCGGGACCCCGTCGAGTTCGCGGGCCCAGCCGCGGAACGGGTCCCGCCGCCGGGTCCCGACGGACGGTCGGTCCGCGAACGAGACGAACAGCTCCTCGACCCGGTCCGCCGGCTGCGGGATCGGCCCGAGCCGCGCGCGCAGTTCGCGTCTGCGTTCGGGGCCGAACGCGTCGCCGTAGATCCGCGGAACGCGCTCGGGAGCGAGTTCGTCGTCGTAGGGGCGGTAGGCGAACGTCGAGAAGCCGCGGCTCGCGACGGCGAGTTCGACGAGCGTGCCGCCGGTAACCCGGCCGCGCTCGGGATCCTCCGGCGGGAGCGGTGCCAGCAGCCGGCGGAACAGCCGGTTGTGGATCGGGTTCCGAGAGAACGCGGATTCGACGTAGATGTTGGTCCCGATGCTCGCGAGGCCGTCGCGCATCCGGTCCAGCTCTTCGAGGGCCCGGTCGACGTCGTCGCGCGGAGCGAACTCCCGCAGGACCTCGACGTGGGGGTCGACCCGCTCGCGGATCCGCGGGCCGGGCGAGAAGTGGGGTTCGAGCGCCTCGCTCGCGCGGGCGACGGCCTCCTCCCCGGCGGCCGCGACCGCGTCCACCTGTTCGCTCGCGATCGCCGCCTCCTCGTCGACGGTCGCGCGGACCGATTCGACGGTCGAGACCGCCGCGGCGACCGCGTCTTGATACGTAGTCTTCGCCTCCGGGTACTCGGTCGCGAACCACACCGCGTCGTCGACGACCGCGCGCGTCGCCGCCGCCAGCGCGGGGTTGAGCGCCGGGGGGCCGTCGTCGTCGTCCGCCGGCTCGTCGGGAGGGCCGTCTTCGGGCGGGTCGTCGCCGGGAGGGTCGGCGTCGCCCGGGGCGTCGGCGTCCGCGGGAGCGTCGGGGTACTCGACGCCCTCGACGCCGAGACACCCGGCGGTCCCGACGAGGGCGGCACCGACGCCCAGAAGCGTCCGTCGCGTCCGTTCCATGCCACGCACTCCCCGCGGCAGGAACTTAAATGTGGCACGCCGATTCTCGCCACTGACAGCGCCCGGACGCGCGGCCGTCAGACCGCGGTCCCTCGGAACGATCCGGCGCGACCCCCGAGCGCGGCCCTTTTGAGGCCGGCACCCCGAGCGACGCGTATGTCCGCGCCAACACGCAGCGACGTGCCGCCCACGTCGATCGGGGTCGACCTCCGCGAGGAGGGCGTCGTCGTCGAGTACCTCGACGGGCGGACGACCCTCTACCGGGGCGTCCCCGATTCCGCCGAGGGGTCGGTGACCGCCGGTCCCGGCAAGGAGACCCACGTCCTCGTCACCGACCCCACGGAGACGGAGGGCGTGATGACGTACGTGAACGACTACAAGACCGACGACGAGATCCTCGAAGACTCCGGCGTCGGCCGCGTGATCGTCGAGGACGGCGAGCGCGACGAGGTGTTCCCCGGCGTGATCGTCGGCCGCGAGGGGCAGCGCAACGAGGTCGTGGCCGACCCCGAGATCGCCGGCGGGCGGGTGTTCGTCTTCGTCGAGGACGGCTGGACCGAGGGGAGCTACGAGATCGTCGAGGGACCGGAAGACGGTCTCGACGCGCACCGCTGATCGGCGTGACACCAGATCGCATCCCATGAGCCTCGCGAAGCCGTGGCGCGACCTCGACCGCTCGACGGTCGGGAGCGCGCCGGACCGCTACGCGCTGTACGAACTGGGCGACGCCGACGGCGACACGGTCGGGTTCGGCACGGGCGTCCTCCGCGACGAACTGAAGGAGGCGCTCGCGTACGGCGACGCCCCGAAGGTGCGCTGGGAGTTGGCGGAGTCGGCCGACCACGCCGAGCGCCTGCTCGCGGACCACACGGACTGACCGACCCCCTCCTTGCGAGAGCGCGGGAACGACCGACAGACGAAAGTCCGGCGGCCGCCGAGAGGACGACATGAGCGATGAGGCCGAGACCGACGGCGACGAGGCCGCGACCGACGGCGGCGAGGAGGTACTTCGCGCGAGCGACCTCGGCGGGGAGGGGCCGCCGGTGGAGGAGAAGCCCTACAAGATCGTCTTCGAGGCGAACAAGTGCTTCGGGGCGGGGAAGTGCGCCGAGGTCTCGGACAACTGGGTGATGGACGTGGTGAGCGGGATGGCGAAGCCGGAGACGTACTACATCGGCGAGGAGGACTTAGACGAGAACGTCCGCGCGGCGGAGGCGTGTCCGGCCAAAAAGGAGGCGGGCGTGATCCACGTCGTCGACCGCCGGACCGACGAGGAGATCGCGCCGGACCCGCACGGCGACGGGACGCTCTCGGTCGACTGGTAGGGCGTCCGGCCCGGGCTTCCGAAAGGTGTTTCACCCCGCCGCGGGTAGCCGAATCCGCGCGGGGGTGGCTGAGCCTGGCCAAAAGCGGCGGACTTAAGATCCGCTCCTGTAGAGGTTCGAGGGTTCGAATCCCTTCCCCCGCATGGCGCGGCGCTCACACATCGTGAGCGCCGCGGCTCGGCGCAGAAGGGATTCGAAGCAGGGAGCGGGAGGAGAGCGAGCGTAGCGAGCGAACGGGAGCGACCGTGGAGCGAATCCCTTCCCCCGCACTCCTACGGCGAGCACACTGCGAGCCGCACGCCCGGACCGTCGTCCCGATCAGCACTCGATGTCCGTGACCTGAGCCAGCTGCGGGCGCTCGTCGGCGGGATGCTCGTACCAGAAGTTGAAGCGGAGACAGTAGTCCTCGTCGAGGTCGTCGACGCCGAGGATGTTGACGCTCCCGGCGAACTCCTCGACGCTTCCGTGTAACGCGACCGGCGACGCGTCTCCGCTCGGAGTTATGGTCACCCGCTCGGTGACGCCCGCGTCGGTACGGTGTGACTGCCAGTCCAGCATCCCGGACTCGGTTTCGAGCGCGAGGTGAAACGTCCGTGCCTGATCGTCTGTGTTCGTGAGTTCGACGGCCACCTCTCTGAGAGAGCCGTCGGACGCGAACTGACCCGCACAGCCGGCGAGACCAGACAGTACGGCGGTCGTACCGAGGAGGGCTTGTCGGCGTCGCACGATACAAGTCACGCCCAGCGCCGGTAAGTACGTTACCCGTGCTAAGCGATTCGAGGTGTAACCCATCGACCGCCGAGAGTTTTAACCGAGCCTGCGGCGAGTAACCTGCGAGCAGGTGCGGAGACCGTTCACAACCGCTCGCCGAGCCGCCGCGTCACCCATCCGTATCCACGTCTGAGCAGTCGGCCGGACCCGATCAAGGTCAACACCGCCGCGCCGGCCACGACGCCGAGATGGACGATCCGGAACGACGGGACGGGCGTGTATCGGCCGGCGACGAGGGTCACGACGAGGCCGAGCCACAGGAGGTACGCACCGACGGCGAGTCGGTAGAGGGCCGCGTACATGGCTTTCGGTGGGGAGCGAGTCGTGAAAAACGTGCCGGACGAAGCGGTGGACGGCGCGCGCTAGCAGCAGAACATGAACGGGTAGACGAGCGCGACGCGGTCGCCCTCCTCCAGTTCGGTGTCGAAGCCGTTCTCGTTCTCGTTGAAGTGACCGTTGACGAGGATGCGGGCGTACGCGATGGTCTGCTCGCCGACGGGGTTCTTCGACCACGTGCCGGGGAGTTCCTCCGGCGTCGGGGCCCACCCGCTGTGGGTGGCGTCGGACTCGGACTCCGCGATCAGCATGTCCTGGAGTTCGGGGTAGTCCTCGAACAGTTCGTCGAGGAACGCGCGGAGCGTGTCGCCCTCGAAGGTGTACTCGAACTCGTACTCCCCGAGTTCCGTGCGCACGTGGCCGGTACACCGGACGGTGACGGTCGTCTCCGCCTCGGTCGCGGTCGCCTCCGTGTCTCCCGGGACCGACTCCGTTTCGGCCGCCTTGTCGGCCATCTCGCTGGTCTGAGCCATGTGTACGCGTAGGGTCCCGGTCCGGGTAAGCCGGTCTGCGAACATGTTCGCGGCACTCCCGAGCGGCGCGGAGCGAGACCGGTCGGCTCCCGCCGTCGAGCGTGCGGATCTCGTTCGGGGGCTCGACGAGCCGGCGGAGAGAGCAATCGAAACCACCGGACGGCGAGATATTCGAGCGTCGGGAATCCGACCGAACATGTTGCCGCTAAACGCATAGGCCGTCTCGGCGGTACGGACGCCCGATGAAGCTCACTCGCAAGACGATCGCGAAGGTCATCGTCGCGGCGTTCCTGTTGAACGGCTGTGTTGAATCGCCATACGGCGGCAGGGTAGGTCGCTAAATCAAAGGCGTTGAAGCGGGAAGATTCGGTTGCCTATGACACAAATCTCCCGCTTCATCGGGGAGGTTGTGCCGGTTGCTCAAAGAGTTACTGGCGATGGAGGCGAATCCGCCGCCCCGGAAGGCGGCGGCGGATTCGCCGACTACGCACTCGTTTCCCTCCACTGTCTGCGAATTTACCTCGATACATCGTACCGCATGACGATCGGCCTGCTCAAAGAGATGCCACAAATAACCGGGGAGATCGGCCTCAGCGCGGCCGATCTCCCTGCGCCGTCCACGTTGTGTAAGGCGTTCGACCGGATCAGTATGAGTGTTTGTCGAGTGCTGCTGCGCCAGTCGGCGCAGCTGCACGATCTCTCCGAACACGCCGCGATCGACGCCACATTCTACGACCGCTCACCAGCCAGCCGCCACTACTGCCAGCGAATCAGCTACCGCGTTCAAAAGCTGAAAGTCACGAAACTCGTCGATACAGCGTCGCAAGCTGTCCTTGACGTTCACTGCTCGACGAACCGAGAAGGAAGTGACGCAGATCTCGCTGAGCAGATCGCCCGCCGGAACGCGGGCGATCTGCGGTCTCTTGCGGCCGATAAGGGCTACGACAAGAAATCGCTCCGCGAAGGATTACGCGATCTTGGGATCAGACCGCTGATCAAGCACCGCATCTTCGCGCCGTACGACCACGCACACAACGCCAGAATCGACGATAATCGCTACAATCAGCGCTCTATGACCGAAACCGTGAACTCGGCTGTGAAGCGCTCGCTCGGCTTCGCCGTGCGAGCGCGGTCCTGGTTCCGTGAGTTCCGCGAGATCGCTCTGATGTGTATGGTCTACAACATCAAGCGCTTCGTCAAACAGTGAATCTCTACGCCTTACAGCGATTCAACACAGCCGTTACGGGGGACCGGCGTCGAGTCGTTGGAAGCCCGCCCGCCTTGCCAGTATCCGGCCACCCTAGTCGCTCCCGACGGACGGTCGAGACAGTTCGCAGATGGCCACCACGGCGTTTCTCCACGGACTCGCGCTCTCGCTCGGCCTGATCGCCGCCGTCGGGCCGCAGAACGTGTTCGTGTTCCAGCAGGGCGCGTCCCAGCCGCGACTCCGCCGCTCGCTGCCGACCGTCCTCACGGCCGGCGCGGCCGACACCCTCCTCATCCTGGCCGGGGTGCTCGGCGTCTCCGCCGCGGTGATCGAGTTCGCGTGGCTTCGGACGGCCCTCCTCGCGGCCGGGGTGGCGTTTCTGATCTACGTCGGGTGGACGCTCGTTTCGGTCCCTGCCGCGGGCCTCGGCCCGCGTGACGAGACGCGCCTGAGCGTGCGCGAACAGGTCGGATTCACCGCCTCCGTCTCGCTGCTCAATCCGCACGCGATACTGGACACGATCGGCGTGATCGGAACGAACGCGCTGGCGTACGCGCCCCCGCGACGGTGGGCGTTCACCGCGGCGTGCCTCCTCGTCTCGTGGGGGTGGTTCCTCGGACTGGCCACCGGCGGTCGACTCCTCGGAAACTCCGTCCTGTCCGACGGCCGACTCCGGTATCTCAACGTGCTCTCGGCGGGGGTGATCTGGGTGGTGGCGCTCTACATGGCGTGGCGGCTGCTCGGACTCGTCGGCGTCCGCTGACTCGGTCGTGGCGCGCCCGCTGTCGCGTAATCGTCGCTGACGGCGACTGCGATCGGACGGCGGCGAAGACAGCGACCGGTGGGTCCGGTAGCACGGGAACTCGGTTCATCCTGTGTCTTACCAGCGTGGCCCACCAACCGACGGTACGCTTCGAGTATGGACGACGGAACTCCTCTCCAGTCAGCGTCGGACTCCCCCGACGAGAAGCAGGTCGTCCGGTGTGCCGCCTGCGAGTCCGCCCTTCGGTCACCGGGACGGGGCAGCCTCTCGTTTCTGCTGCTCGACGGGCTGACGGTCCCGCTCGTCGGATGTGACGACCATCTGGAGGAGTTCCGGACGCTCTGCGGGCTCGCGACCGACGGTCGCGCCGACCTCCTCGATCACCGCCCGGCCGGCGGCGTCAACTGCCCGAGTTGTCGTCACGCACCGCAGCGGCCGCGCCAACGGGTCATCCCGGTCGGGAACGGCGGGCTGGCGGTGCTCGCGTGCGAAACGCATCAGTCCGACGTCTTCTCTCGGTTTCGAACCGGCCTCCGAGTACGCGAGCATCTCACTGATTCGATCGACGCGGCCTCCACCGACCCGTGACGCATCAGGGACAGACGCGCAAAGGCGGGGTCGCGGCCGACGTGCCACGCCACCCGCCCGAGGGACCGATGAGCGACCGCCTGTCGGAGGAGCGATGAGCGACGGTCAGCGGGGCGTGTTGGCCGTCGGCGACGCGACGGTCGACCTCTACCCGGCGGACGGGTCGCCGATCGCCCCCGGCAGCCGGTTCGAGTGGCACGTCGGCGGCACGGCGACGAACGTCGCGCGATGTGCGGCCTCGCTCGGCAGCGAGACCGGCCTCGTGACGAACCTCGGGACCGACGTCATGGGGGAACTGGCCGCCCGACACCTCGCGGACGGTCCGGTGGACACGACCCGCGTGACGCGGGTCGACGCGCCCTCGCCGCTCACGCTGTACGTCCCGACGGAGGACGGGGACCGGTGGAACGCGTGGGTGACCGGGAGCTGCTACGGGTTCACCCCGCCCGCCGATCCGGCGTCGCTCGTCGCCCCGTACGAGTGGGTCCATCTGGAGGGCGTCACGCTGCCGACCGCGGTGAACCAGCGTCCGGTTCGACGCCTCGCCGAGGCGGCCGCAGAGAGCGGGACCCGGGTCTCGTTCGACCTGAACGGACGCCCGAACCAGTGGGACGACCCCGAGACCTACCGACGGGCGCTCCGCGACGTTTTGCGTCGCTGCGACCTGATCTTCGCGGGGACGGACGACCTCGCGGTGGCGGGCCTCGATCGCGCGCCGGCGGGGCTCCTCGAACTGCTGCCGTCGGACCACTCGGCGACGGCGTTCGTCACCGACGGGTCGGAAGCGACGACCGCGCTGACGATCGAGGACGGTGGGATCACCGAGCGAGTGACCGCGACGCCGCCGTCGACGACGGTCGCGACCGCGGCCGGGGCCGGCGACGCGTTCGCCGGCGCGGTCCTCGCCGCGTCGGACCACGGCGTCTCGGACTTGGAGGAGCTAGCGACCGTCGGGAACGCGGCCGGCGCGGCCGCCGTGGCGACGACCGGGCCGTTCGACGCCGACGGCCTCGGTCCGAGCAGCGATCTGCTCTGACCGGACGCCGTCTGCGGCCTTCGACGGAGCCGACGAACCCGGGATTTCGGGGCCCCGTTCGTGAGGGCGACTTCGAACGCGTCACCGGTGACGCCTGACGGAGCGATGGCTATTTTTGTCCGCGACGAAATCGCTTCTACAGGTGACATTTCGATAGATGTCCGACGCAGCCCTCCAAGCCGAGCCGACGACTGGCTCGGAGAACACGGCCGAATTAGACCTCGACTGGCTGTCCCTAGAGGACGGCGAGGAGATCCGCTGGGCGAGCACCCCGCACAAGTACAGCATCGTTCCGGCGCTCGTCGTCGGCCTCCCCCTCTCCGTGGTCCTCATCGGTATCCCGCTGATCGCGGCGAGCTACCTCCAGTACACCAACACCAACTACGTCGTCACGAACAAGGGGCTCTACAGCAAGCGCGGGATCCTCTCGCGAGACGTCCAGCAGATCGGCTTCGACAAGGTACAGAACATCTCCTACTCCCAGTCGGCCATCGGCTCGTCGCTGGGGTACGGCTCCGTCGACGTCAGCACGGCCGGCGGCTCCGGCGTCGAACTCCAGTTCCGCAGCATTCCGAACCCGGCGGCCGTCCAAGAGCTGATCTCGAAGGAGATCGACAAGCGTCAGCGGAGCGAGTCCGGCGACGCGGACGAAACCGACGACGTGCTCGATCAGATCCTCGTCGAGCTCCGCGCGATCCGCTCGGCGGTGGCGGACGACGGGGATCGGGCGACCGGCGTCCCGCCGAACTCGGCCGACGTCGACGTCGAGGCGAGTCCCAACCGGGCCGCGGACGGAGCGGTGGAACAGGGCGATGAGTGACTCGTGGCTGTTCCTTCGCGACGACGAGACGGTCGTGTGGGAGGGGACGCCGCGGCTGTCGGCCGCGATCGGCGGCGTCGCCGTCGGGACCGTCATCGCCGGGCTGAGCCTCGCGGCGGCGGCGACTACTGACCCGCGCTTGGGGGCGGCGAGTCTCGTCGGACTCGCGGTCATCGCGTGGTCGGTGCTCCGGGTCCGCCGCACCAACTACGTCGTCACGACCCGCGCCGTGTGGCTCAAGCGGGGCGTCCTCGGGCGGACGGTCCGCCGCGTCGGCCTGCCGCAGGTCCAGAACACGGCCTACAGCCAGTCGGTGACCGGGTCGCTGTTCGGGTACGGGACCGTCACCGTGGAAGTCGCCGGCGGGCCGGATCTGGCATTCCGCCGGATCGACGACCCCGAGACCGTTCGGCGAACCATCACCAGTCGGATCGGCGGCGACAGCGCGGACGTTCCCGGGACCGTCGATCAGTGGCGGGAAGTGCTCGCGATCGTCCGCGATCTCAAGGCCGCGGTCGAGTAGCGAACCACGAGCGGACCTTGGACGAATATCGGCGAGAGCGGCCGTGAAGTTGCTTTTCTCTTCGAAGTGACGCGGCGATCGACGGGGGATCTGCGACCGTGACCGTCACACGTTGCCCACTCGTCGTCGACGCAGAGGGGTGTCCCTCGATCGAACACTCCGTGAAATTCGAGGGGAACGTGGCCGCTGACCTCCGGAAGTAACTCGCGTACACGGCAGCGACGCCGGACTCTCTCGCAGGCGGTCGTCCGCGGCGCTGCGGCCCTCAGACTGACCGGTTCATTACGCTCGCGAGCCGCCGGTCGATCTCTTCGACCTCCCGGGTGAGACGGGTCACCATCTCGGTCTGACTCTCGTTTTCGTCCGCGATCTCTTCGATCTCGTCGCTGACGACGTGCGCCCGGTCGGAGACGTCGTCGACGGCGCTCGATATCTCCTCGGCCACGCTCGCCTGTTCGTCGGTCGCGGCGGCGATCTCGCTGATCCCGCTTTCGGTCTGTTCGACGGCCCGCAGAATCTGTTTCTGATTTTCGAGGACGCCCTGGATGTCGTCTCTCGCGGACTGGATCTCGTCGTTGGCCGCCTCCACCTCGTCGGTCGTCTGGGTCGCCTTCGCTTTGATCCGCGCGACGATCGCTTCGATCTCGTCGGCCTGGTCTTGCGACCGGTTCGCCAAGTTCTTCACCTCGTCCGCGACGACGGCGAACCCGTCGCTGTCGCTGCGCGCCGCCTCGATGTTGGCGTTCAACGCGAGCATGTTCGTCTGCTCGGCGATGTCGTTGATAACGCCGACCAGCTCTTCGACCTGTTCGATCTCGTCTCGCAGCTCCGCCACGTCGTCGGCGACCGTCGCCGACGTCGCGGCCGTGTCGTCGACCTGATCGATGACTTCCTCGGCAGTCTCGACGGAGTCTTCAGCCAGCTCTCTCGATTCGGCGCTCTGGCTGCTGACCTCCTCGGCGCTGGAGGCGATCTCCTCGACGGTGGCGCTGAACCCGGAGACGTCGCCCTGGGTATCTTCGAGTTCGGCCGCTTGTTCGGAGACCAGCTGCGTGATCTCGTTCGATCGGTCCGCGACCTCGGAGGTCGACTCACTCAGTTGGGCCATCGACGTCTCCACGTTGTCCGAGAGCTCCGCTTGGAGGTCCGACAGCGTCTCGCGCTGTTCGACGACGGTGGTCACGTCGAACAGCAACTCGACCGCCCCGACGACCTCCCCGGTCGGCGTCTGGATGGGCGTCCCGATGGCGCGGGCGTGGGCTCGCGTCCCGTCGGGCCGCTCCGCGGAGCGGAACTCGTCTTCGCGGATGGGAGTTCCCGTGCGGACGACCTCCTCGGCGAGCGTCTCGTCTTCGCCCTCTGTTCCGAACACGTCGTACGCGTTGGTGCCGACGGCCTCGCTCGCCGGCAGGCCGAGGAGCTCGGCCGTCGCCGCGTTCCACTGGGTGATGTCGCCGGCAGCGTCGACGACGAACGCCGCCTCGGGAAGGTCCGCGATGAACTGTTCGAAGGTGTGTCGCCAGAACGCTCCGTCCGACGCCGTCTCCGTGGCTTGGAGCTGGTCGTTGTGCGTCTCTGTGGACATACTGGCAGGTATCAGTTGGGACTCATGTGGGTTACGCCGGGATTATTGGAGTTGATACGGAATCCGCCGGTTCCACCACTCGGCTAGTCGGGGGCCCGGATCAACCGACTCCCGTTGAACTAATATTTTTCAACCGTGATGTTGTCCGGAATAACTGGTCGGCCGGAACTGTGTGCCGAGTGTTACCCTTCGACCGTGAACTCGTCCGAACAGACCCGTGAAGACGCGGTGCGGGTGTTCGCCCACAGTCGTCTCGCACCTGTAACCACACGCCGTCTTCGTAGTGGGCGACCGCCGTCGCACACTCGACGGTGTCGTCCGACTCGTCTCTGACGTCACTGACCGGTTTCGACGTCCACTCCGTGTCGGCCACCCGCGCAGCTACCACGTACTCACCCGAGGTCGATCCCCAATCGCAGTCGACGACCGCTCCGTGAATCCGTCCGTCCTCCTTCTCTCGTAGTTGACGGGACGACTCGTGGACCGTCTCGCCGTCCCGGTCGACGCGCAGGTCGATCCGGACCGGATCGGACGTGTGGTTCACGGTCGCGAACCGCGCGAGACGAATCGGGGCGTCGTCGACGACGGTGTCGAGACAGCCGGCGGTCGACGCCGCCGCAGTAAGCCCGATAGTCGAGAGGAGGGAACGTCGTTACACACGACATATACGGGAATCCCCAGTAAATCTCTTTTGACGAACGCGACGCGAGATATCACGGCACCGGTACCCGCTGCGATGTGCCCCGCCCCGAGTGCCTCGATACAATCGACCCGGCGTTCAAACGGGAATGCGTCCGACAGACAGGCTTTCAAGCGAGCCGATCGACCCACTTCCGAGAACCACCCGCGGAACGATGGGCTCCGACCGATCGCCCGAACTCCTCGTCGTCGCCGTCCGGTATATCTCCGTGTACGTCTTCGCGATCGGCCCGGCGGTCGACTCGGCGACCGGCCTCGACACGCTCTCGATCGCACCCGGGGGCCTCGGCCGCGCGTGGGCGCTAATCCCGAATCCGCAGGGCTGGCCGCTCTGTGTCGGCTACCTCCCGGTCCACTACGCGTACCTGTTCGTCCGCGCCCGACTCGCGGGCCGGTCGATCGACGCCTACTGGAACGAGTACTCCCTGACAGCACGCCCCGGTGATTCCACGTCCCCACGCGTCAGAACAGCCCGCGCAGCGCCCGCCACTTCGCGGCGACGAACCCCGCGAGGATGAACGCGAACCCGCCGACGGTCGCGGGCGTCACCGCCTGCCCGAGCGCGAGCCAGCCCGCGAGCGCGGCGAAAACGGGGATCACGTACTCGATGAAGCTCATCTCGATGGGGCCGAGGTCGTCCAGCAGCGTGAAGTACAGCAGGAAGCCGCCGACGCCGGCGACCGCGGAGAGGTACGCGACGGCGGCGAGCGCGGACGGCGTCCACGCCGCGGCCGCGAACGACTGGCCGGGGAGCGCGAACACGGCGGCGTGGAGGACGACGGCACCGATGGCCATCATCCACGCCTGCGTGGCGAGGAACGGCATCGACGGCGACCGGCTGTGCGTGACGACCGCGGCGACGGCGAACGCGAGCGCGGACGCGAGCACGAGCGACACGCCGAGGACGCTGTCCGCGACGTTCGCGGGGTCGGGGTCCGCGATGATCACGACGCCGACGAACCCGAGCGCGACGCCGAGCGCGGTGGCGGCGGTGAACTCCTCGTCGGTGGAGACGAGCCGCGTGAGCGCGGGCGTCACCACGGGGACGAGCCCCAACAGCACGGCTGCGACGCCGCCCGTGACGTACCGCTGGCCGGCGAAGAGGAACGCGTGGTGGGCCCCGATGATGAGCGCGCCGCCGACGAGCACGTAGACGTAGTCGTCGCGGGTCCGGGGGCGGAGGTCCGCACCGGAGGCGACCACGGCGACGAACAGCAGCGCGGCGGCCACGTCGAAGCGCACGGCCGCGAACGGCACCGCCGGGAGGTCGGCCAGGCCGACGTCCGTCGCCATGAACGCCGTTCCCCAGACGGCACACAGGAGCAGGTACCGGCCGGCCGTCCCGTAGCGACGCATTCACGCGGAGGTCGCCGCCGACGGCGAAGTACCCGTCGAACCGCTCCGGCGCTCCGGGCGTCCGCACCCGGTGGGCACCGGGTACCACTTAGTGCGGTGCCGCCGTAGCGCCGGTATGGATCGGCTGGTCTGTTACGACTGCGGGAGGACCTACTCGTTCGGGACCGCCGCCCGCTGTGGCTGTGGCGAACCGCTGTGGTTCGACATCGACGACGAGACTGTCTCGTGGCCCGACACGGGTTCGGAATCCGCGGGATCCGTCTCGTACGGCCACGACGGCCTCTGGCGGTACGCGTCGGTGCTTCCCGCGGCGGTACCGACGGGGCTGGCGGCGGCCGCCGGCGGAACGCCGCTCTTGCGAACCCCGTCTATCGAGACCCCCGACGGCCCGCGGATTCACCTCAAACTGGAGGGGGCGAACCCGACGGGGAGCTTCAAAGATCGGGGCACC
Organism: Halorubrum hochsteinianum; assembly: GCF_023702125.1. Classification (NCBI taxonomy): domain Archaea; kingdom Methanobacteriati; phylum Methanobacteriota; class Halobacteria; order Halobacteriales; family Haloferacaceae; genus Halorubrum; species Halorubrum hochsteinianum. Next base: position 2,183,408 of record NZ_CP098415.1, read on the forward strand.
GCCGTCGGTATCAGTCGCGTCGACGGCCCCGTGGGGACCGTTTCGCACGGAAACATGGCGCTGAGCGTCGCCGCTCACGCCGCCGCGACCGACCGCGAGGCGGTCATCCTCGTCGCCGAGGACACCCCGGACTCGCGCCTCGCGATGATCGCCCAACACGACCCGCACCTGTTCCGGGTTCGCGGCGACTACGGGCGACTCTACGACGACACGCTCGAACACGACCTCGGCGTCGCGTTCCTCAACTCCGACAGTCCGCTTCGGGTCGCCGGCCAGAAGACCGTCGCGTACGAGATCTGCGAGGCGTTCCGCCCGGCGGTACCCGACGCGATCGTCTTGCCGGTCAGCAGCGGCGGGCAAGCGAGCGGCGTCTGGAAAGCGCTCCGGGAGCTGGGATCGGCGGGACTCATCGACGAGGTGCCGCGGATCTATCTCGCACAGGCGGCGCGCTGTGACCCGATCGCGCAGGCCTACCGGCTCGGAGCCTCGCGGGTCAGGCCCGTGACCGACGAACCGACGGCGGCCGTCTCCATCAACAACGCCGACCCGCCCAGCGGGAACCGGGCGTTGGCGGCCGTCGACGACACCGACGGGGCGGTGGTGTCCGTCGCCGAGGAGAGCTTGCTGGCCGAGACGAAGCGGCTCGCCGCCGACGCCGGCGTCTCCGTGGAGCCGTCGTGTGCCGTGGCCACGGCCGCGGTTCGGGAGCTCGCCGAAACCACCGAGATCGGCGCTGACGAGGACGTGGCCGTGATCTTGACCGGGTCCGGGTACAAGTACGAGTCACCCGAGACCGACTCCACGGCGGTCCGTGAGATCGACCGCAGTGACGTGCCGGCCGCGATCCGCGACCTCGCGTCGTGACGGGCCACGCGGGGTCGCAGTGGGAACGGAGGTGAAAGAGCACTAGCCTGCGGGTCTGCGCCGAGATGCGACGAGCCGCCGGGGACAAGTCGCTTTCAGGTCGTCCAATATCTGCGATACTTAGAGGATTAGTCCGTTCTTACTCACGCCGTCTGTGACCTCCGGGCCGCGGTCATCGCGTTTTTGGCGCTCACTCGCAATGATCCGGTATGGCGACGCCAGGTGAATTCGGTGAGTTCGGTGGTCGACACGTTCCGGAGCCGCTCGAAGAACCGCTCGACGAATTAGCCGCGGCATATGAAGCTGCGATTTCGGATCCGGACTTCATGGCTGAGTTCCGCGACCTGCTCGAGCATTTCGCGGGCCGACCTACACCGATATTCCACGCGGAGACGCTGAGCGACCGGTACGACGCCGACATCTACCTCAAACACGAGGACTTGCTTCACGGTGGTGCCCACAAGCTCAACAACACGCTCGGCCAGGGACTGTTAGCCAAGCGGGCAGGGAAAGATCGCCTCATCGCCGAAACCGGTGCCGGTCAACACGGGACGGCGACGGCGATGGTAGGGGCGCTGCTGGATCTGGACACGACTGTCTACATGGGCCGTCACGACATGCAGCGGCAGGAAATGAACGTGTTCCGAATGCGGTTGATGGGTGCCGACGTCGAACCGGTCGACCGCGGTAACGAGGGCCTTGCCGAAGCGGTCGACGCCGCACTCGAAGACTTCGCTGAGAACGTCGACTCCACACACTACCTCGTCGGCAGTGTCGTCGGACCCGATCCGTTCCCCCGGATGGTGCGTGAGTTCCAATCGGTCATCGGGAAAGAGGCACGCGAACAAATCCGAGAGCTCCACGGTGACCTCCCCGATGCCTGCGTCGCCTGTGTCGGCGGCGGCTCAAATTCGATCGGGCTGTGGCACGCGTTCAAAGACGACGATGTCGCCTTTTACGGCGCTGAACCGGGCGGCAAAGACGAGGCGAACCACTCCGCTCCGCTCTCTCGGACGGCCCAAGATGAGCCGCAGATCTTCCAGGGCATGAAGACGAAGACGATCGGTGAGGACACTCGCAACCACTCGGTCTCGGCGGGGCTTGACTACCCGGCGATTGGCCCGGAACACGCCGCGCTCCAAGAGATGGGACGCGCTGAGTATCACGCCGTCTCCGACGAGGAAGCGTTGGCTGCATTCCGCGAGCTGAGTGAAGCCGAAGGCATCATCCCGGCACTGGAACCGGCTCACGCGCTCGCGCTTGCCGCGAAGCTCGCCGAGGCCGACCGCCACGACACCATCTTAGTCAACCTGTGTGGTCGCGGGGACAAAGACATGCAGACGGCTGCTGAACACTTCGACCTCGGTAGCTAACTCCGACTGCTTCAGTCCAGTCGCCTGCGGGCCCCTTCAGCTCACAACGACTTCTCGTAGTGGACCAGTTCGTACTCTCCAGCGGCGGATCGCTCCACCTCTTCGTATCCTCGGTCGGGATAAAAGGAGAGTGCCGCTGACTGCCGCGTTGACGTCGTCGCCAACAAGGACTCAAATCCAGCAGCCGTCGCTCGGCGTTCTAGTTCCGTGATCAGCTCCCGGCCAAGTCCCTGTCGCTGGAACGGTGGTGCCACACGCATTCGGTGAAGTTCAGCCGCCCCTGGTCGGTCGCGTTCGTCGGCGTGACCGGCGCTGTTGGGCATAAATCCACCCATCGCGACGACAGTGCCGTCATGCGTCGCTAAGGCGTCTACTTCGCTCGTCTCTAATGTGTTCGTCTCCAACAGCTCTCTTGAGTCGGCATCCGATACTGAATCCAGAACGCCGACGATGAACGCTCCTCCAGAGTCGAGATATACTGTCCGGATCGACCGGAGATCATCGGTTCCTGGGATGTCGCTCGGATCGACGCCCGTTTCACGCATTGCCCACCGGTGGAGTTTCCATACTGCGCTGTCGTCCGGTGACTCGTATAAACGAAATCTCAACGTCTCAGGTCCCACAGTTCTGTTACATATCGGGTTAATTCACACATACGGATGTCGGTTTTGTAGCTGAATTTGTGCGCCGTGTAATGCCACGTTCAGGTTCAAAGAGAGATACCAAAATAACTGTCCGCTTGGCTGTAACTCCGCCTCATCGATCAACAAGAGGGATGTAAAGCTCCGTACGTTGGGTAACCAGTCCCGATCTACAGCTGGGAAATCCGGATGGAACTTGTCCTGTTCTGAGTCGTCATCTCCCAGTGCGGTCTCTTTTCGCTGCCGATCTCGAACGAATATCGACACGCAACATATACGGCTGCGAGCCTGACTGGTGCTAGATGCGGTGGAACGTAGGAACGGCCCTTCGGCGACTCTCTCGGCTGGTGACTCCCATGACACTCACAGAAACACAGATACGCGAGTATGACGGTCGTGCGATGGATAGTGCGGAGACTGCCACGGCAACGTTCGGGATCGGTTGTTTCTGGGGGCCAGATGCCCGGTTCGGAGCGATAGACGGCGTCGTCCGCACCCGCGTCGGCTACGCTGGCGGGACGAAAATTGATCCAACGTATCACTCCCTAGGCGATCATACGGAGGTGTTCCAACTCGAATTCGACCCCGACGCGATACCGTATCGAGACCTCCTGAGCCAGGTGTTCCACTCGCACGACCCGCAGCACCAGACCCGAAAGACGCAGTATCAGAACATCGTGTTCGCTGCGACAGAAGACCAACAAGCAGTCCTCGATGAATTCCTTTCGACACGGGGGCCCACTGCCGAGGGAGTCGGAACACGCGTCGAACAGCCCTCACGGTTCTACCCCGCCGAGGACTACCACCAGAAGTACAAGCTCCGGTCCGTCTCTTCGTTCATGGATGCGTTCGACGCGGTCGGATACGGCGACGAGGAGCTGCGCGAGTCACCGATCGCTGCCAAGCTGAACGGATACGCCGCCGGACACGATGTCGCCGTTGCCGAGGAACTGCCGAGCCCTGATCGCAGGCCGGCATAGACACCGCGGTTTGTTGACGACGGACAACGCCGTCGACACGGATCGGTCACCTCGTTCCTAGAGTGGAGCGGCCACCGTCGCGGGAGGCCGCCCTATCTCGGTGAGCCCGTAGGCTTTCACTCGTCAAGGATCAAGGGACGCATGTGTCACAGGACAAGTCCCACCAGTCCGATACCGGTCTCGATGTGCTCATTTCCGGCGGATCGATGGGTGGGCTCTTCACGGGGATTGCGCTCGCGCGGTCGGGTCACCGGCCGACGGTCTACGAGCAGTCGGCAGGTGCCCTCGAAAGCCGCGGCGGCGGTATCGTCGCCCAACAGAACATCCGCCGATTTCTCAGCGAGCATGATATCGTTGACCCGGCGGACATAACGACGCGGTCTCGCGAACGTCGGTTTCTCACCGAAAACGGGGACATCGAACGCGCCGTGTCCGAGACGATGGTTTTCACGTCGTGGGACGCACTCTATCGACAGCTCCGCGACGCGTTCCCCGACGAGCAATACCGGACGGACACGGAGGTTGTGGCTGTGGAGCCCGAGGCGGCTACCGTTACGACCGATGACGGGACGGACCGGACGGGTGACGTGGTCGTCGCCGCCGAGGGCGGCCAGTCGACGACGCGTGCGCAACTCCATTCCGACGTGAAACCGGAGTTCGCGTCCTACGTCGCGTGGCGTGGCGTCGTCGACGAAGCGGATCTCCCAACTGTGTGCGCCGAGGCGTTCGACGGGACGTTCACGTTTTATCAGGGAGCCGATCAACTCATTCTCGCGTACTTCATTCCAGGCCCGGACGGCGAGACTGAGCGGGGCTCGCGTCGGCTCAACTGGGTGTGGTATGATACGCTCAACGGTCGGGACCGAGATGCGATATTCACGGACACGAGCGGTACTGAACAACGATTCTCCGTTCCACCGGGGGAGTTACGCGATCCGGTTCGTCACCGACAGCGCGAGCGCGCGGGGACGCTCCCCCCCGTGTTCGAGACGCTCGTCAGCGAGACACCCGACCTCTTCGTGCAGGCGATCTACGACCTGACGGTGCCGACGATGATCGCGGGTCGGGTGTGTCTGCTCGGTGACGGCGCGTTTGTCGCCCGCCCGCACACGGCAGCCGGGACCGCGAAGGCGGCAGGGGATTCGACCGCGCTCGCCGACGCGCTTTCGAGCCACGGATCGGTCGAGGACGCGCTCGCAGAATGGGATCAAACACGCACCGAGTACGGCACCACGCTCGTTGCTCGTGGGAAGCAGATGGGTGACGTACGGCTGAACCTGAACTGATCTGGGCTCAAGGTGACTGTCTGAACGAGTACTGTGGTCACGGCCGTCGGGTGATAACAGTCCCAACGGTGTCGGCAACAGGTCTGTGTCGGGTTATCCGACGAGCTCATCGGGCGACCAGCGACGAGGTTCACGATGAGTCCGTGCGTGGTCCGCTCGATCTGTTCGGTCGTGATCCCCGACAGTTTCGGAAAGCGAGAACTCCACCGGGATCCGCCCACCGGACTACGTCTGGAGTGGCGTCTCTAACGCCTCTTCGATCGACTGCTGACCGGCCGCGAGTTCGAACGTCTTACCGTACGTGCTTTCAGCCTCAAGGGTCGCGATCAGCGTGCGGGCGACGTCCTCTCGCGGGATCTCGATCGCGTCTCTACCGAGATCGACACCGGTTCTGATCCGTCCGGTACCACCCTCGTCCGTCAGCGGTCCGGGCCGAACAATGGTGTACGTCAGGTCGCTCTGTTGGAGATACTCGTCGGCCTCACCCTTTGCGCGGAGATACTCTCGCAACGCCTCGGGGCTGTCCTCGGGCCGGTCGGCATTGATCGAACTGAGCATCACGAACCGGTCTACCTCCGCGGATGCCGCCTCGTCGACGAGGGAAACCGCACCGTCGCGGTCGACACCCCACACGTCTTCACCACCCGATCCCGCCGCGAAAATGATCGCGTCAACCCCCTCAACGGCGTGTGAAACATCGCCGGTGAGATCCGCGACAACCGGCTCAGCACCCAACTCCCTGACATCCGGTGCTTGCGTCTCCACGCGCACCATCCCCCGAACGCTGTGATCGCTTTCGGCGAGGAAGCGAGTCATGTGTTGGCCGACTTGTCCATGCGCACCAGTAACGAGAACGTTCATACACCCGTTTCTCGGCTAGTATCGCCAAGAAGGTAGCGTCACCCGAAACGACGAGAGTGAGTAGCGTACTCCGTATTATCGCATTTGCGAGGCGAAAACCCACGGCTGGAGCCGGAGATCGCCTCCTTGATTCGCTATAGGAGAGCTTGCTCCGCGTTTCAAGCGGCTCGCTTCAGTATCTGTGGCGTGACCAGGAGGTCAACAGCGGCGACGGCCAGCATCGCCAATCGAAGCGTTTGATCTTCAACAACGAGGAATGCGATCGCGACGATCATCGCAGTCGTCATCGCTGGGAGGCCCCACCGAAACAGTGGGTTTCGGAACAGGTTCGGGGATTGCGCCATGGGTGTCGATCAGCGCATGGAATACTGTAAAGTGTGTCGTATTTTAGCACGAGAAGCGAAGAACCGGCAGACACCGACCACGTGGACGCCCTGACCGCAGATGATTCGACAGCGATTGCCCACCCCATTGCGGGACGTGACTGGAGCTATCTCATTCAGAAAAACACAGGAAACGTATGGGTTGGGGCGGATTCGAACCGCCGGCCTGCTCCGTGTGAAGGAGCCGTCATAACCTGACTAGACCACCAACCCGCGCATTCCGAGGTACCCGACCTCCGGACTTAAGCGTTACCTTACGGCGAAGCTTCATCTCGACCCCGACCGGATCCCTCGGCGTGACCCACGAACTCCGCTTCCTCGAACGCCTCCGGCAGCACGCCGCCAGTCTCCTCCACGCGCCGCTGTCGGTTGTCGGACTGTACGCCGAGCGGCGCACGCCCCGCGAACAGTACGCGTTCACGCTCCGCGAGCCGTACCCGGTCGTCGAGGCCCAACTTCACCGACTCGGCTTCGTCCGCAACCTCGTCTCCTCGGTCAAGTACCGGGCGTACGCGACGCCACCGGAGACGACCGTCGCCAGCTGGGTCCGCTACCCCGAGGGCGCGCTCGCCAGCGACGACCAACTCCACCTTGCCTTATATGTCGGGCGCGACCGCGCGACGACGGACATGTACGCCCACTGGGAGCCGTCGTGGATCCGCCACCCGATCCGCCACTACCGCGCGACCGACGTCGACGCCCAACGGGGGATCGAGCGCGTCCGATCGCTGTTCGAGAACGCGGGGATCGAGTACGCGGTCGTCCCCGCAAAAGAGCGGATCGGCGGGGACGCCGCCGACTCGACGGGGTCGGCCGGGGACGCACCGATCGGGTAGTTCGTCGTTCGAGTCGCCGCTCGGTCGCTCAGTTTGCCCCCTGGGGACGATCGGCTATTCCTCGGCGGCGTCGCGGCCGCGGTACTCGGTTACGCGCTTGCGGGCGGACGCGACCGCCTCGCGGGCCTCCCCTTCGGCGCGCTCTTCGAGCCGTTTGAGGTCCGCCTGAAGCGTGTCCAGCCGCGACGGCTCCGGTTCCGGCTCCTCGTCTTCGCGACCGACGAGCTCTTTCACGCGCGCTTCAACCGGTTCTAACTCCTCGGCGACGCCGGCCTTCGCGTGTTCCGCCGCTCGACCGAGGTAGTACCGCGCGTCTTCGAAGTGCTTGCTCATATCTGTCCTTTGGCGGAGGGCAGATATAACCTTTGTGGCGATACGTCGGGGACAGTATTCGACGGGACGGTCGACGAGTCGTCGCTGGAATCGAAGAATCTGGTGTTCTGGGGCCGGCACGAAACGGACACCGCCTTCCGGCTCACTACCGCGCGCCCGGCGGCAGCGGGTCGGCGTGGTCGGCGATCGCGTCCGCGACGCGGTGCGGGTGTTCGTGGACGACCCAGTGGGTCGCGTCGTCGATCGTGAGCAGGCGGCCGTCGGCGCAGCGCTCGACGCTCTCGTGTGCCAGCCGGTGCGCGAGGAACTGGTCTTGTGCGCCCCAGATCACGAGCGTCGGGACGGTCACCTCCGTCTCGGCCGGCTCCGGGCGGTCGCGGACGATCGCGCGGTACCAGTTCACCATCGCCTCGAACGCGCCGTCGCGGTTCCACGCCCGCCGGTAGCGGCGCAGGTCCTCGTCGGAGAACGTACCGGGCGCGCTCGTGTCGCGTAACGCGTTCGTCGCCAGCCGCCAGTTCCCGGCGCTCGCGACCGCCTCGGGCAGCTTCGGGAGCTGGAACGCGAGCATATACCAGCTCTTGAGCCGCTGGTCCCACGACCGCCGCAGCGCGCGCTCGAAGACGCTCGGGTGCGGGACGTTCACCGCGACCAGTTCCGAGAGCCGAGACTCGTGGTTGAGCGCGAGCCACCACGCCACCGCCGCGCCCCAGTCGTGGCCGGCGACGGCCGCCGTCTCGCGGTCGTAGGCGTCGATCAGGCCGACGACGTCGCGCGCGAGTTCGTCGATGCGGTAGTCGCTCACGGCCGGGGGCTTCTCCGAGCAGTTGTAGCCGCGCTGGTCGGGCACCACGACGCGGTAGCCCGCGTTCGCGAGCGGCGCGATCGCCTCGTGCCACCCGTACCAGAACTCGGGGAAGCCGTGGAGCAAGACGAGCAGCTTCCCGTCCTCGGGGCCGGCCTCGACGACGTGAAGCGTCACGTCGTTCGTCTCGATCGCGCGGGAGCGCCCCGGGACCGCATCCGGGATTTCGTCGGCGGCGATCGGCTCCGGGAGGCGACCTTCGTCGACCGCGCGCCCAGTCGGCGGTTCGAGCATACGAGTGTCGTGGGCCGGAGCCGACAAATAGCTACCTCGCTCGGCCACTTCGGTGATCGAAATGCTCAAGCCGCTGGCAGGCCGCACTCCGGGTATATTCGCAATTTCCCGCGGATCACTCGCCGAACGAACGATTCCGGGAAATTCGCTTCGTACCCCATGACATCCGACTCGACGACTGCTTCAGCCGCGGACGCGCCGGACGGGGACGCGACCGTCTCGAACGTCGTCCTCGTCACGGTGGACTCGCTGCGCGCGGACGCCGTCTCGCCGTACGACTCCGAGCGCCGCTCGCCGGTGATCGACGACCTCGCGGACGGCGGCACCGTGTTCGACCGCGCGTTCGCCACGGGCAACTGGACGCCGTTCTCGTTCCCCTCGATTCTCGCCTCCGAACCGGTGTTCGCCCGGTCGGGCGACATCGGCGTCGACGAGTCCGACACCCTCGCGGAGGTGCTCTCCGAGGCGGGGGTCGCGACCGGCGGGTTCAACGCCGCGAACGGCTTCCTCACCGACCACTGGGGGTATCCGGACGGGTTCGACGAGTTCGAGCCGTTCGTCACGAGCGTCGGCTCCAGCGTGTACAGCCGGTATCTCGCCGCGCACCCGACCGTCGAGGCGTGGATCCAGCTCGCGACCTCGCCGGTCCGCCGGCTCGGGTCGAAGCTCCGCGGCGACAGCGACGACCGGCCGTTCCTCGACGCCTCGCGCATGTTCGACGTGGAGGACGCCGCGACCGCGTTCGTCGACGACACCGACGAGCCGTTCTTCCTGTGGGTCCACTACATGGACACCCACACCCCGTACGTCCCCGCGCCGCGGTACATCCGCGAGGTGTCGGACGGCATCGTCGGCACCCACCAGATGCTCCACGCGCACGCCCGGACGAGCCTCGGGCTCGAAGTCGGCGAGCGCACGCTCCGCGAACTCCGCACCCTGTACCAGGCGACGGTGCGACAGGTGGACGCCAGCGTCGGCCGACTGCTCGACAGCTTGGACGCCGCCGGCGTCCGCGACGACACCGCGGTGTTGCTCGCGGGCGACCACGGCGAGGAGTTCCAGGAACACGGCCACCTCGCGCACTATCCGAAGCTGTACGACGAGCTGATCCACGTCCCGCTCGTCGCGGACGTGCCCGGCCTCGACGGCGGGCGCGTCGACGGCCACGTGGGACTCGACGCCGTCCCGCCCACGGTCGCCGACCTGCTGGGCGTCGAGGCGTCCGAGAAGTGGCACGGCGAGTCGCTCCTGCCGGCGCTCCGCGACGACGCGGAGTCGACGGAATCGACGGATTCGACGGGGTCGCCGGACTCGGCGACCGGTTCGGCGGACGAGTCCGCTGAACCGACCGATGACCCCGACGATCCGACCGACGACCCGGTCGTCTCGGTGACGGTCCGCGGCGAGGACGTGACCCAGCAGCCGATCCCCCGGTCGCTGTCGGACGGCGACCTGCTCGTCAGCGCTCGCGACGACGACTGGACGTACATCGAGAACGTCGACGGCGACGCGGTCGAGCTGTACCACCGCCCCTCGGACCCGACCCAACAGGAGAACCTCGCGGTCGACCCCGGCGAGCGGGAACGATCAGTCATCGACCGGCTGAAGCCGGTCATCGACGACCACGCGGCGCTGCTCCGCGAGCGCGGCGCGGCGGCGGAGGCGGCCGCGGCCGAGCGCGACGAGGACGACGAGGAGGTCGACGAGGACCTCGAAGCCCGTCTCGAAGCGCTCGGGTACAAGTGATGATCCGCGCGACGTTACGCAGCTTCGCGAGCGGTCCGCTCGCGGTCCAGATGCGCCGGTTCGTCGCCGTCGGCGCGTTCACCGCGGGGATCCAGATGGGACTGCTGTGGCTGTTCGAGGACGTCGCCGGGCTGAACTACCTCATCGCGGCAACGATCGCCATCGAGATCACGATCCTCCTTTCGTACGTGTTCAACAACGCGTGGACGTTCCGTGCGCGCCAGAACACCGGCGTCTCCGAGTACTTCCGCGGTATGCTCAAGACGAACTTAGTCCGCGGCACCGCGTGGCCGCTCCAGATCGGCGTCCTCTACGCGCTCGTCGAGTGGGGCGGGTTGACGGCGCTCGTCGCGAACGTGCCGGCGATCCTCATCAGCGGACTCTACCGGTTCGTCCTCGACTACCGGTGGACATGGGGGTGAGACACCGGCGGAGTAGGGAGCGGTAGCCGCTCGGCTTCGCTCAGAACGGCAGCCGCGGTTCGATGCGCGCGACGAGGTCGCGGACCGCCTCCTGCTTGTAGTAGCCGACCGCCGACGCGACCACGATGAGCGCGAGGATCGCGATCGCCGAGCGGAACCGGCCGTTCGCGATCTCGCCGCCGGCGTGGACGGCCAACACGTACGCCGGGAGCCGACCGACGGCGATGACGCCGATGAAGGTGGGCAGCGACCACTTCGTGAGCCCGCTGATGAAACAGATCGCGTCGTCCGGGAGCCCGGGGACGACGACGAACGCGAACAGCCCGGGGATGCCCACGGTGTCGACGAAGCCGTCGAACCGGGAGACGACGTCCTCGTGGAGGACGCTCTCGACGAAGGATCTGCCGAACCGCTTCGAGAGCGAAAAGGCGATCGCGCTGCCGATGAGGACGCCGGTGAGGCTGTAGACGATACCCCAAAACGAGCCGAAGAGGTAGCCCGCGACCACGGCGACGACCTGCCCCGGGATCGGAGCGACGATGACCTGGAGCGCCTGAAGGCCGATAAAGACGAGGGGGGCGAAGATCCCGAACCCGTCGAGCCACGCGCGGAGGGCCTGCTGGTCGGTGAGAAAGCCGGCGTACCGGCTCACGAGGACGTAGAGTCCGACCGCGAGGACCGCGACGCCGACCGCGGCCGCGATCCCCCGCCGGCGGTCGGCCCGCGAGGAGAAGAGTTTCATTCGTGTGGTAGCCGGCGACAGAGCGACTTGAAGGTTACCGAAGCGGTCACGCGAGCGGCTCCGCGCTCCAGTAGGCCATCCGCATCGGGATGCCCTCGCTGTCTCTGTGGGTCGCGGCTCCAGGCAGGAACCGGAGGTCGTCGACCGCGCGGCGCGCGACCACCGCCAGCCCGAGCGCGTCGACCGCGTCGTCGACGGTGGGCTCGGCGGTCGCCTCCTCGCCCGCGTCGCTCTCGGCGGTCCCGGGCTCGGCGTCGACCGACTCCCGGCAGATCCGGCCGAGCGCGGCCCCGGGGGCGTCGAGGTGGCCGTCGAGCGCGGCGAGGCGTTCGCCGACGCCCGGGGCCGTGGTCTTCGAGCGGTCGAGGGGCGAGCCGTTGAGCCCGCGGAAACACACCTCCGGGTGCGCCTCCAGCACGCGCTCCCGGGCCGTCTCGTCCTCGCGGAGGAACGCGTCGACCGCGCCGACCGCCGGGGCGATGTGGTACGACTGCCGGCTGAGCCCCTTGTCGAGGTCCGCCTTGTTCCGCTCGCTCACCGTCCCGTAGTCCGCGCCCTCGCGCGCCAGTTCGCAGGCTCCCCGGGACGGCACGGGGAACACGCTGCTCGGGCGCTCGGCGGCCGATCGCGCGGCCGAATCGACCGCCTCGCGCTTTGCGAGGGTCTCGGCGTCGTCGGGGAGGCCGATCGGCACGTCGACGAGGATCCGGTCGACGCCGTCGTTCCAGAGGGTTTCAAGATCTGCTTCGAGCCGGCACTGAGGGTCGTCGTCGCCCTCGATCACGACCGCGATCCACGCGCCGCCCGCCCAGTCGACGCCCGCAACGGTCTCGGTTGGCATCGATCGATTCAGGGTCGCCAGTCGGAAGTGGTTGCTGGGCGGGGGAGAAAAATCCGTTTTGAACTGGACGGTAGTAGTGGAAGGTATTCTTAATCACAGGCATTATTTTGATTAGTTGATAGAAAAGAGGACTCGGTGATGGAGTGGCGTGATCTCGTGGATGAGTTGAGTACATCTCAATCTCTCATTGGGGGAGCAGCACTGCTCGAATTGGTTACGCGATTACCCAGTGACACTCTCGCGGCAGTGCTTTCGGTGGGAAGTGGTACACTTGGCACGCAACTGATCGCATCTACGACCACTTGGGTATTGTTTGCGATTATCTGTTACAAGTTCACACCACTCATCTACTCGCTTCTCGATCCAGTACCAAGCGGAGAGTTTGGGTTCAAACTCATTTTTACTTCTCTAAGTACCGCAGCGGGGATTCTGTTCACGTATCTCGATAGTTCGAGATTCACCGTCGGAATTCTCGTTTTGGTACTAGTCGGGGTTGTGGTACTCCTCGCGTATTTTCAGTGGGTTAGGGAGTGGTCACTTCTTGCCCCGGACAATCGGAGTTTGGTGATTTTAGAGTTTTTCACCCCACAGGAGAACATTACCGAGGAAATCGAAACGGACGTGAATCGGTCCGGTGTTCTTGGAGTGATAGGTTCAGCCCTGTATCTATTGGCGTTGGGCCTGTTGTTGATCTTTCCAGTGTTTTTGACCGGTCTCTTGTCTCAGGTACTCGTATACGCGTATCCAGTGCCCGATCTAATCTTTCTGGGATGGGTAGTAGGGGGGTTTGTCTCCTCAAAGCTGTTAACTGAAGAAAACAAACCAGATTTTTTTGACGTAGAAGTTGATATTGAAAAATATCTTTTAGATGTACTCGAACACGCCACCCGAAGTACCCAAGGAATGTTTCTAACGTCTTTCATCCTTCTGGGAATATTGAGTTCTGCTGGGAAGATATTCTTAGCAGTTACCGCAGGAACCATCCTAATACAGTCTTATCTAACCGCTTTCGGAATCTCGTTATTTGAATTCGGAACTCGGCCTGTCACGTTAATCTCCGGGGTCACGGGTATCGTGACTCTACTGTTCTCCGTTGGCGTCTTCTCGTCTTGGGCCTGGATCCGTGAATTTCAGCGCCTCCCGTATTACCTCGACAGTTGGGAAGACAGGGAGTCAGCAGGCAGCGAACTTCCCTCACGACCGGTCGGATTTCTCCTTGTGCCGATGACCACCTTCGCTGTTATCGCCCTTTACGTCAGCACGTTCCCCAAAGAATCTCTTTCCGTGATTGACTACGGCTTCGCCTTTGGATGGCCGATATTCCTACTCCCAGGCTGGTGGGCGGTCTCAAGATCCGAACGCTTCCAGCCAGTCACCCGCGAAAGTCTCTGGATAATCTCCGGGCTCTATCTTGAGGCGCTCTCATTGTGGCCAATCGCTAATTTCGCTAACGGTGAAGCCGAATCAGCATCGGTGTCGTCGATTTCCAGTCTGCCCGGGTTTACTCTGTTTTTATTGTTCCTACTGGCGACTCCTTCTTTAATACCATATGTGTCTCGGTACGAGCAGGACGGAAATCGTAACTACCTGCTTGTTTGGTTCTTTCTTGTTGCTACCTTCTTTGCGATTGTATTCTCTTCAATCGTTTCAGGGGGGCTTCGGTTACAGTTACAGATTCTTGCGGGAGTCACGTTCGTTGGTGGACTGGCTCTCGGTGTCGTTCGGTATTTTGACCTGTGAACGACAGACGATACTCTATTTCTAGTCACACCGCGGTTCTGAATCTGGTCTGTCGCGGGCGTCAGCCTGTCCCGTCAGTTTAGGACTGTTCGCGTGCCCGAGCCGGTTCCGCGCGTCGCAAAACGTACTGATCCACCGCTCGAAAATCACACCGTTTCGGCTCAGATACACGCCCTCGTGGGGATCGACGTCAACCTGCTACTCAACACTGCTCATGCGGCCACCTACTACCAGTCGCTCACCGAGTGAAAGTGCGGGAGAAGTGGGCCGGCACGAATTTGAATCGTGGTTACGGCCACCCGAAGGCCGAAGGATACCAAGCTACCCCACCGGCCCGCATCTGAACGAAAGCCGTTCGTTCTTTTAATCCTTCCGAAAGGGGGCGATACGCGATGGCCGGACACCGTCCCGGTGGCACCGACACCGCCGCTGTCCCGGAAACGACGCGTGAGTCGTGGCGAACTGGTTCCGGCGCGAACGACTTCGAATCCCGAACCGCTCGGCGACACGTGAGAGACTCCGTTGGAACCAACTCCACGACCACGACCACCGCAGCCCCACGCCTCCCCAGCCTCGTCGCTCGCTCCGGGCTCCCTTCGGTCGCCCGTCCGCTCGCGACTCCCTCGCGCGTGCGACTCGCGCCCTTCGGGCGCTCGTCGGCGCGCGCCACCGCACCGCTTGTTCTATTTATAAGCTCTCGTCGCCGTTCTCGGACTCCGCCGCGTCTTCGGTCTCGAAGTAGCGGTCGCGGTGTTTCCGACACCCCGGATTGAACGCGGCCCCACACGCGGGACAGGCGTCGTCGTCGCTCTCAAGGTACTCACGGGCGGTCAGCGTCGTTCCACAGACTCCACACAGCACCGCGGGCTCGTCGAAGCGCTCGCGGGGCCACGGGACCGCCTCGTGGTCGGCGGCCGCGTCGTGGCAGGCGTCGCAGGGGTAGTACGTCTCACAGCAGCCGAACCGGAGCGCGATCACGTCGACGGGGTCGTCCCAGTGGGCACAGCGCGTCTCGGGGTCGACCGCGACCCCGCGCAGCGGCACCGGAAAGCGCGGATCGGTGGCGGGCGCGGTCGTCGTCTCGCGGTCCGCACCCGAGCCGTCAGTAGCTGGCGTAGCCATCGGTGTCGAGCCAGTTGTGGACGACGGTGATCGTATGGTCGGCGTGGAGCAGTTCGGGCCCGACCCGTAGCCGGCGCTCGGCGCGGTCGGCGATCGACTCGGCCTCCGCCGGCGCGAAATCGTGGTGATCCGAGAGCACGAAGACTGGGTCGGTCGGCGGGTCGGCGTCGACGAGCGGGTCGCCGTCCTCGTGGAGCTGGACGAGCGTGCCGTCGGGACCTCGGCCGGAGCCGCCCGCCTCGCCGACGAGCCGGTCGAGCGTCGCGTCGAGGCCCATCCGACGGAGTTCGACGCCCGGCGAGACGTCCGCGGGCATGTGGCCGATGGCGTCCTCTTTCGCGGCGAGCGCGTCGCGGACCCGCGCGGCGACGTTGCGCTCGTCGGGGTGGAGGTGCCGGAGCGTGTCGGCGTCGAAGGTGACGGTGAACGCGTCGGCGATCACGAGGTGGACCCGGACCGACTCGCGGATGCCGTGCGAGAGGAAGACGCCGGCGCTCACGCACCGACAGAGCAGGTCGAGCCGCCCGGCCCCCGGAATGTCCGACAGCGAGATCGCGTCGGGGTCGGTGGGCACGTCGCGGCCGATGACGACAAACTGGCGCATGTCTCCGCGTCGCCCCCGATCGTCATAAGGGGTGCGACCCAACGGCCGGCGTGAGCCTCACCGGACTCTGTCAGGTCTGCGAGGCGGCGGCCGCGACGGACAGCTGCGACCGCTGCGGCCGCGCCGTCTGCGACGACCACTGGGACGAGACGGCCCGCGCCTGCGCCGGCTGCGCCGCCGGGCGCGGATAGGGGAGCGGCGGCCGGCGCTACCGGTGTCGGTTCAGCCGCTTTTTGAGCCGCTTGGCCGCGTCGCCCGCAGCGCCGAAGTACGTCGCCTCGTCTTCGGGGCGGCTCGACTCCTCGCCGGCGAAGATGATCCCCCGTGAGGAGTTGACGAGGCCGACGTCGACCGGGAGGTCCGACCGCGAGGCCAGGCCGTGTTCGACTGCGGCCTCGGCGTCGCCCCCCTGCGCGCCGACGCCGGGGACGAGGAAGGGGATCTCGGGGACGATCTCGCGGACCGTCTCCAGCTCCTCCGGCGCGGTCGCGCCGACGACGAGCCCGACGTTGTCGTTGGCGTTCCACACGTCCGCGAGCGCCGCGACGCGCTCGTAGAGGGGTTCGCCGGAGGCGAGTTCGAGGTCCTGGAGGTCCGCCCCGCCCGGGTTCGACGTGCGACAGAGCGCGAACACGCCCTTGTCCGCGCGGTCGAGGAACGGCTGTAGCGAGTCGCGCCCGAGGTACGGGTTCACCGTGATCCCGTCGACCCAGTCGAGGACCTCGGCGTACTGTCGCGCCGTGTTCCCGATGTCGCCGCGCTTGGCGTCTAAGAGGACGGGGACGCCCTTCCCCTCGGCGTAGGCGGCGGTCTCGCGGAGCGCGCGCCAGCCGTCGGGGTCCTCGTAGAAGGCGGCGTTCGGCTTGTAGCAGGCGGCGTGCTCGTGGGTCGCGTCGATGATCCGGCGGTTGAACGCCCACCGCGGGAGGTCGGCGTCGGCCACGTGGTCGGGGAGCCGGGTCGGGTCGGGGTCGAGCCCGACCGAGACGACGCTGTCGGTCGCGTCGATCCGGGCCGCGAGCGTCTCGAAGAAGTCCATACGCGCCCTGCGTCGGCCGGTACACTAACGGTTTTGCTCCGGGGGCGACGCGACAGCGTCCGCGAACGGCCCGTCACCGCCAGTCGCTCGGAACGTACTGTTCGAACTCGGGGGATTCCGACCGGGCCACGGGTCGGAACACCGCTTCTCCGTCGATCCGGAACTCCTCGATCGCGTCTTGAGCGGGGCCGGTCAGGTGGCCGGCGAAGGCCATCGCCGACGGATACGCCACGTCGTGGCGGCCCGGATTGACGGGGATGACCGCGTACTCGTTTCGGAGGAGCGGTCCGGGGTCCTCGATGCCCCGGTCGACGTGCGCCGCTAAGTCGCCTCCGGCGACGTTGAGAAACGTCCCCCGGTCGGTCAGCGTATACGAACCGGTCTCCGCGGCCAAGCTGAGCGTGTTTCCCATTCCCTGTCCCGTCTCCCCATACCAGTCGCCGGTCGGATCGACGCCGGCCTCGCTCCAGAGCTGTCGCTCTCGGATGTGCGTGCCGGAACGGTCGCCGCGCGACAGGAACGCCGCCTCGGCGCTCGCGATATCCCGGAAGGCGGTGTCCGGGGGTAAACCAGCAACTCCCGCCGGATCGTCCGGCGGCCCGACCACCAGAAAGTCGTTGACCATCACCGTCCGGCGGTTCGTCCCGTCGCCCGCTCGAAGGAACGCGTCCTCCAAGGAACGGGCGTGAACGAGGACTACGTCGCAGTCGCCGTTCCGCGCCGTGCGCAAGGCCCCGCCGGTCCCGCGCACGACCGTGTTCACCTGCGGCCCGAACGCCCGAGTGAACCCCGGCGTCAGTTCGTTGAGTAGCCCGCTGTCGTTGATCGTCGTCGTCGCCGCAAGCGTCAGCGACCGGACGGAGGCGGTCGGTTCCTCGTCGGTCGGGGCGGCACCGCCACACCCCGCGAGCGACACGACGCCACCGGCACCGACCGCTTGGAGATAGCTACGACGGTCCACGTCGGAGTTACCGGTTACAGTTACCTAATATTTCTGTGAAACCATATTCGGGTTCGTCGGCTTCGGCGACGGGATCGGGTAACTGGTCGCCCTCCGTTGTGTTCGACGCCTCGGCTTCCGGGTCGCTCGCGGGCCCGAACGAGGGCCTCACCCAACGGTCTGCTCGTCGGTATGCGTTCGGACGGTCGACTCCCTCAACAGGAGCAGTAGTACTCGCGGTCGACGAACTCCGTCTCGAACAGCTTCGCCGCCGGTTCCGGGTCGGAGGGGCGGTAGACGCCGGTCGTCAGGTCGCCCTCACGCTCGAAGTCGCCCGACACCAGCCGCCGCCAGTCGGCGGCCGACAGCTGATCCCAGAACGCGTCGTCGCCGGCTAAAAGCGAGAGGTAATCGCGGAGGTACACCCACCGCGTCGGCTCGACGCCGTCCGACTCGTAGGTCGCGTCGGTGACCGCGGCGTACGCCGCCATCGGGAGGTTCGCGCCCGCGGCGACGGGCATGGAGATCCACTTCCACGGCCGCGTGTTGACGTCGAGCAGCAGGAACTCCTCGCGGGCCCCGTCGTAGACGAACTCCGCCTCGCTGATCCCGTGGTAGCTCGCGTCGTCGAGGACGGCGAGCGCGCGCTCCTCGATCGCCGGCTCGTCGGCCGTCTCGACGAGACAGGAGGTGCCGAAGTTCAGAGGGAATCGGACCGCGGCGTTGCCGACCACCGCGAGCGCGTCGTCGGCCCCCGAGGGCGGGACGTAGGAGGCCAGCGAGTGATCCTTCCCTGTCGCGATGTCGACGCGCTTCTGGGCCATCACGGCGATTCCCGCGTCGCTGGCGGCCGCGACGACGTCCGCGAACTCCTCGCGGTCCGCGACCTCGATCACGTTGGTGCCGAACGCCTCCTCGAAGTCGCGCTTGAGCTCGGGTTTCACCACCAGCGGGAAGCCGAGCGCCTCCGCGGCCTCCTCGACTGTCGCGTCCGCCTCGCGCGTGCCGACCGCGTCGGTCTCCGCCAGCCGGTAGGTCTCGGGGTACGGGACGCCCAGCGCCTCGCAGGTCGCGTACAGCTCCGACTTGTTCAACACGTCGTCGAGCGTGTCGCTGCCGGCGAAGGGGAGCCGCACGCCCTCGGGGTCGGCCTCGGCGTACGACAGCGCCCACTCGTCCATACAGCCGAACGCGACCGCCTCGGTGCCCGCGGCGTCGACGATCGCCTCCACGTCCTCACGGAACCCGTCGAGGTCGTCGAGCGGGTACGTCACCGCCCCGGCGTAGTCGACGGCGTCCGACGGCGGCGCGAGCCCGTCGTGGGTGACGGCTCCGGCCTCGCCGTCCGAGTCGCCGCCGGCGCTCCCGCCGGCGCGGTCGAGCGCGATCACGGGCACGTCGTGGGCGTCGAGCGCCCGAGCGACGCCGAGGCCGGTGATGTGCGCGTTGCTGACGAGCGCGGGCGGGCGGTCGAACTCGGCGTCCGCGAGCGCGTCGATCAGTCCCTCCGTCGAGCGAAACCGGTCTGCCATATCCCTCCTCGACGGTCGACGCACAAAAGGGTCCGACGTACCGGCCGAGCGTGCCCGTATCGGTGAGGTCGCCAGCGTCGTCCCACGCGTCCCGACCGCGGACCGCGGGGGCGACGCGAGCGGCTTTTCAGGCCGCGTCGCCTCCGGATCGGTATGACGGACCTCGACGACGACGCCGACCGCGCCGACCCCGCGAGCCCCGACGGCGACGCCACCGGCAGCGACGCCGGCCCGACCGAGGAGCTCCCCGACCGCGTCCGCCGGGCGTTCGCGGACCACGGCTCCTTCGAGCGCGACGGCGACGGCTGGGTCTCGACCACCACCGCCTTCGACGGCCGCGTCCGCGCCGCGCCGGCCGGCGAGGGGCAGATTCGGTTCACGGTCACGGTCCGGGTGCCGACCCTCTCGGCCGTTACCGCCGACGAGGTCGCCGACGTGGTCGAGGACGGCTGGGCCGACACGTTCGAGCGCCGCGTCGTCGACGTCGGCGGCGTCACCCGCCGCGAGCGCGAGTTCGACCCCGCCGTCGAGACCGGCGGCGACGAGATCGCGGTCACCTACGCGCTCACGGATATCAACGAGCGGCGCGGCGTCGACGACGCGGGCGCGCTGATCGACTTCGTGGAGGGGACGTACGTCCAGGGCGTGATCCCCGGTTACGAGTACACGGGGCCGGTCTCGGAGCTGCTCGCGGCCGCGCGACGACACGGGAACGACGGCGCGGTCTGAGGCCGCGAGTCCCGGGTCGGATCGGTGTGGCCCGCTGCGGTCGATAGGGGGAAGTGTCGGCGGCCCGTACGACGCCCATGCTCGCGCTGTTCGGGTTCGGCAGCCTCCTCGCGCTGGTCGCGTTCCACACGTTCCTCGCCGGGGTCGCCACCCGATTCTTCCGGCTCCAGCTGTCGACCAGGTGGGGGTCGGCCGTGTACACGCTCGTGTTGACCCCCCTGCTGTTGCTCGTCTCGACGCTGGTGTTCACGGGCGCGCTCGGCGTCGGGACCGGGATCGACGTCGGGAGCTCGACGATCCTCTTGGCGCTGCTCATCGGCCTCCCGCTCGCGTTGGGCGTGGCGATCGACTACCTCTACGTCCCGTCGCCCGAGGAGTACGACCTGCCTGACACGCGCTGACGCGGTCGTTTCCGAATCAGCGGTCGAGCAGGTCCGCGACGATCGACTCCACCCGCGCGATGACGTCCTCCGGCGACCGCGTCGCGTCGACGCGGTGGAACCGCCCGGGGTCGGCGTCCAGCAGGCGCTCGTAGTTCTCGCCGACGGCCGCGAGGTAGCCGTCGCGCTCGAACTTGTCCGTCCGCCCGGCGCGCTCGGCCGCGGTCTCCGGGTCGAGGTCGAGATAGACGGTCGCGTCCGGCTCGCGGGAGAACGCCGCGTGGACCCCTTGGACGTACTCCATCGGTCGCTGGATGTCGACATCGGCGCGTGCGAGCGCCGCCCCCTGGTAGGCGAACCGCGAGTCCGAGTAGCGGTCGGAGATCACCAGATCGCCGTCGGCGAGCGCCGGGCGTATCGTCTCGGAGAGGTGGTTCGCGTGGTCGGCGGTGTACAGGAACAGCTCCGCGAGCGGGTCGGCGTCGCCGTCGCCCATCGACCGCGCCACCGCGTCGCCGTACCAGCTGTCCGTCGGCTCGCGGGTGAACGTCGCGTCGGGATACACGTCGTGGAGCGCCTCCCAGACCGTCGTCTTGCCGCTGCCGTCGAGCCCCTCCAGCGTGATCAGCATGGTGGCGTTCCGCCGCGCCGAGGAATAAACGGCCCGGGTCGCGGCGGGTCCGATTGGCGTCGCCGCGGCGCGACCCGACCCGACGCCACCTCCTTTTAGTGACGGCTCCGTGAACGCCCGCCATGGCACTCGATCCGTCGACCGCTCGCGAGACCGGGGGAACCGGATGGTAGCGATCGCCGTCTCGCTGTCGCGCGTCGCGGCGGCACTGGTGTTGGTCGTCCTCAACGGCTTCTTCGTCGCGTCCGAGTTCGCGTTCGTCCGGATCCGCTCGACTTCGGTCGAAGAGATGGTCGAGGACGGGAAGGCGGGCGCGGAGACGCTTCAGGCGGTGATGACAAACCTCGACGACTACCTCGCGGCGACCCAGCTCGGGATCACGCTCGCGTCGCTCGGGCTGGGGTGGATCGGCGAGCCGGCGGTCGCGGCGCTGCTGGAGCCGGTCCTCGGGCCGCTGCTCCCCGAGAACCTCGTCCACCTCGTCGCGTTCGCGGTCGGGTTCTCGTTCATCACGTTCCTCCACGTCGTCTTCGGCGAGCTCGCGCCGAAGACCATCGCCATCGCGCAGGCCGAGCGGATCTCGCTGCTGCTCGCGCCGCCGATGCGGCTCGCGTACCTGCTCTTCGCGCCCGGGATCGCGGTGTTCAACGGCACCGCGAACGCCTTCACGAGCCTGATCGGCATCCCGCCGGCCTCCGAGAGCGACGAGACGCTCGAAGAGCGCGAGATCCGGCGCGTGCTGGCCCGCGCCGGCGAGGCGGGCCACGTCGACGAGTCCGAGGTCGCGATGATCGAGGGCGTCTTCGAGCTCGACGACACC
Source organism: Halorubrum hochsteinianum (assembly GCF_023702125.1). Taxonomy (NCBI): domain Archaea; kingdom Methanobacteriati; phylum Methanobacteriota; class Halobacteria; order Halobacteriales; family Haloferacaceae; genus Halorubrum; species Halorubrum hochsteinianum. The sequence continues at coordinate 2,205,352 of NZ_CP098415.1, forward strand.
GCGGCCCGCGAGCTGATGGTCCCCCGCCCGGACGTGGTCTCGCTGTCCGCGGACGCGTCGCTCTCGGCGGTCCGCGAGACGATCCTCGACGCCGGCCACACCCGCTACCCGGTCGTCGCCCGCGACGACGCCGACCGCGTCGTCGGCTTCGTGGACGTGAAAGACGTGCTGCGCGCGACCGAGGCGGGCGACGACGACGCCACCGCGGGCGAGCTGGCCCGGGAGATTCTCGTCGTCCCCGAGACGACGAGCGCGAGCGACCTCCTCGTTCAGTTCCGCGACGAGCGCCGACAGATGGCGGCCGTCATCGACGAGTGGGGCGCGTTCGAGGGGATCGCGACCGTCGAGGACGTCGCCGAGGCGCTCGTCGGCGACCTCCGCGACGAGTTCGACACCCCCGAGCACGACCACACTATCCGCCGGACCGACGATCGGACCCACGAGGCCGACGGCTCCGTCCCGCTGGCGGCCGTCAACGACGCGCTCGGCACCGACCTCGACGGCGACGGCTACGAGACCCTCGGCGGGTTCGTCCTCGACGCGATCGGTCGCTCCCCGGAGGTCGGCGACGTCGCCGAGACGGAGGCGTTCGCCTTCGAGGTCACCGCGGTCGACGGCGCGCGCATCTCGACGGTGCGCGTCACGCAGCGCGAGGACGACGGCGGGTCCGCGGACGCCGCCGCCGACGGCGACGGGGCCGGAGACGACGCGAGCGAGTGACGGCGACGCGAGCGTTTTTTACCCGCGGGCGTGACCGGCCCCCATGGTCGACCGAATCTGTGTCCCCACCGACGACAGCGACGCGGCCGCGGCGGCCCTCGATCACGCCCTCGCCGTCGCCGCCGACCACGGCGCGACCGTCCACCTCCTCCACGTCGCGGACACGACCCGCGACAGCGTGACGCGGATCGGCGGCGACGTGGTGGACGTGCTCGAACGCGAGGGCGAGTCGATCGTCGCGGACGCGGCCGCCCGCGCTGCCGACCGCGGCGTCGAGACGGAGACGGCGGTCCGACAGGGCGGCGTCCCGGAGACGGTCGCCGCGTACGCCGCGGAGGCCGACGCCGACCTCCTCGTCATGTCGACGCGCGGCCGGCAGGGCGTCGAGCGCCTCGTCGGCAGCACGACAGAGCGCGTCGTCAGGCAGTCCTCGGTGCCGGTGTTGACCCTTCGCCCGGGCGACGACGAGACCGCGTACCCGTACGAGGACGTGGTGGTGCCGACCGACGGCAGCGGTGCGGCGACCGCCGCGCTCGACCGGGCGATCCCCATCGCGGAGCGCGCGGGCGCGACCGTCCACGTCCTCTCGGTCGTCGCCACCGGCGGGATCGGCGTCGGCGACTACGTCGACGCGGACGTCCTCGCCGAGTACGCCGACGACGAGGTCGCCGAAGGCGTCGAGCGGGTCGAGGCCGCCGGGGTCGCGGCAGTCGGTGCCGTCGAGGTCGCCCCCTCGGCCCCGCGCGGCATCCGCGCGTACGTCGAGGAGCACGGCGTCGACCTCGTGGCGATGGGCACCCACGGCCGGACCGGCGTGAGCCGGTACCTGCTGGGGAGCGTCGCCGAGCGCGCCCTCCGGACCGTCCCCGTGCCGGTGTTGACCGTCCCGGCGACCGAGGCGGACGAGGAGTAATCCGCCCGGGCCGTCGCCTGCGGCCGACGGGTAGTGATCCGCCCGGGCCGTCGCCCGCGCGTCAGACACCGCGGTAGGTTTACGGGCTTGCCACGCGACGTGGATCGCATGAAAGTACTGGTAGCCGGCGGGACCGGATTCATCGGGTCGTACCTCTGTCGCGCGCTCGCCGAGGACGGCCACGCGGTGACCGCGCTCTCCCGCTCGCCCGAGGAGACGCCGGAAGGGGTGACGGGCGTCAGCGGCGACGTGACCGACCACGGCTCCATCGAATCGGCCGTCGAGGGCCACGACGCGGTCGTGAATCTGGTCGCGCTCTCGCCGCTGTTCGAGCCGGAGGGCGGCAACCGCATGCACGACCGGATCCACCGCGGCGGGACCGAGAACCTCGTCCGCGCGGCCGAGGACGGCGGCGTCGAGCGGTTCGTCCAGCTGAGCGCGCTCGGCGCGGACCCGAACGGCGACACCGCCTACATCCGCGCGAAGGGCGAGGCGGAGGCGATCGTCCGCGAGAGCGACCTCGACTGGGCGATCTTCCGCCCGTCGGTCGTCTTCGGCGAGGGCGGCGAGTTCGTCTCGTTCACCAAGCGGCTGAAGGGGATGTTCGCGCCGGGCGTCCCGCTGTACCCGCTTCCGGGCGGCGGCAAGACGCGGTTCCAACCGATCCACGTCGAGGATCTGGTTCCCATGATCGCCGCGGCGGTGACCGAAGAGGAACACGCCGGCGAGACCTACGAGATCGGCGGCCCGGAGGTGCTCACGCTCCGACAGGTGACCGATCTGGTCTACGAGGCCGAGAGGAAGGGCGTCACCATCCTCCCGCTTCCCATGCCGCTCGCGAAGATCGGGCTCTCCGTGCTGGGTGCGGTTCCCGGGTTCCCGATGGGTCCGGACCAGTACCGCTCGCTGAAGTTCGACAACACGACCGCCGACAACGACGTCGCGGCGTTCGGCGTCGACGCCGCCGAACTGACGACGCTCGGCGAGCACTTGGGGGTGCGATGACCGGGGGATCGGCCCGAACGTGTCAACTGGACTAATATCGCCGATGGTAATGGCAACCGAAGGCTTATATACGAGATCGCGTTCTGTTCACGTCAAACGCGGAGGGAGCACACGATGAAACTCGCAATGATCGGATTCGGACAGGCGGGGGGTAAAGTCGTCGACAAGTTCTTGGAGTACGATAAGCGGACGGGCTCCGAGATAGTTCGGGCCGCAGCGGCCGTTAACACGGCGAAGGCGGACCTCATGGGGCTCGAACACATCGCCGAGGACCAGCGCGTCCTCATCGGCCAGTCCCGGGTGAAGGGCCACGGCGTGGGCGCGGACAACGAACTGGGCGCAGAAATCGCGGAGGAGGACATCGACGAGGTCCAGGGCGCGATCGACTCGATCCCGGTCCACGAGGTGGACGCGTTCCTCGTCGTCGCCGGGCTCGGCGGCGGGACCGGCTCCGGCGGCGCGCCGGTGCTGGCGAAACACCTCAAGCGGATCTACACCGAGCCGGTGTACGGGCTGGGGATCCTGCCGGGCAGTGACGAGGGCGGCATTTACACCCTCAACGCGGCCCGCTCGTTCCAGACGTTCGTCCGCGAGGTGGACAACCTGATGGTGTTCGACAACGACGCCTGGCGGAAGACGGGCGAGTCCGTCCAGGGCGGCTACGAGGAGATCAACGAGGAGATCGTCCGGCGGTTCGGCATCCTGTTCGGCGCGGGCGAGATCCAGCAGGGCCAGGAGGTCGCAGAGAGCGTCGTCGACTCCTCGGAGATCATCAACACCCTCTCCGGGGGCGGCGTCTCGACGGTCGGCTACGCCGAGGAGGAGGTCGAAGAGCGCTCCTCGGGCGGGCTGCTCTCGCGGCTCCGCGACGACGGCAACGACGAGGAACTCGACAGCGCACACACCACGAACCGGATCACCAGCCTCGTGCGCAAGGCGGCGCTGGGGCGGCTCACGCTCCCCTGTGAGATCGAGGGCGCGGAGCGCGCGCTGCTCGTGCTCGCCGGCCCGCCGGAGTACCTCAACCGGAAGGGCATCGAGCGCGGCCGCAAGTGGCTCGAAGAGCAGACCGGCTCGATGGAGGTCCGCGGCGGGGACTACCCGTACCGCGGCGCTGGCTTCGTCGCGACCGTCATCCTGCTCGCGGGCGTCACGAACGTCCCGCGGATCAAGGAGCTCCAGCAGGTCGCCATCGAGGCGCAGGACAACTTAGACGAGATCCGCGAGGAGAGCGACGAGAACCTCGACGAGCTCGTCAGCGACGACAGCGACGAGCTGGAGTCCCTGTTCTAAGCGCCGCCGTCGCTCGCGATGGAGGTCATCGTTCCCTTTTCGACCGACCGGCCGAAGTCGCGGCTCGCCGACGTGCTCTCGCCCGACGAGCGACGCGCGTTCGCGCGAGCGATGCTGACGGACGTGCTGGAGTCGATCGTCGCCGCCGGCGGCGAGCCGCGGGTCCTCGCGACCGACGCGGTCGACGTCGATCGCCCGGTGACCGTCGACGACCGCCCGCTGACGACGGCGGTGAACGCGGCGCTCGACGGGCACTTCGAGACCGCCGGAGCCGCCGACGGCTCGGTCGAGCCGGTCGCCGTCGTGATGGCGGACCTCGCGCTGGCGACCCCGGACGCGGTCGAGCGCCTGTTCGCGGCCGGGCGCGACGCGGACGTGGCGGTCGCTCCGGGGCGGGGCGGCGGCACGAACGCGTTCGTCTCCTCACACGCCGACTTCCGGGTGGACTACCACGGCGCGTCGTACCTCGACCACCGCGACATCGCGGCCGAGGTCGGCGCGGGGTTCGTCGCGGTCGACTCCCGCCGGCTCGGCACCGACGTCGACGAGTCGGACGACCTCGCAGAGGTGCTGATCCACGGCGAGGGACGGGCGGCGACGTGGCTCCGCGAGGCCGGCTTCGTCCTCGACACGTCCGGCGGGCGCGTGGGGGCGGTCCGGGAGTGAGACGCCAACACGGTCGAGCGATCGAAAGCGGCCGGCGACCGGAAGCGATCGAAAGCGATCGCTCCCCCAGACCGCGCTCGGCGACACCGGATCCGGTTACGCCGAGGGATCCGCAACCGCGATCCTTTTTGATCGCCGCCCGCGAGTGACGGCCGTGTTCGCCGGGACCGACGAGTACGATGTCGACGTCGCTGTCGACGAGCGGGACGTCGAGCGACTGCTCTCGGTCACTCCCGCCGACGTCGACACGGCCGACCGGCTCACGTTCGCGCGCAACGTCTTCATCCCGCTGACCACGGCGTGCCGGTACACCTGTACGTACTGTACCTACTACGACGTGCCGGGCGAGGCGTCGCTGTTGTCGCCCGAGGAGGTGCGCGAGCGGTGCCGCGTCGGGGCCGACGCCGGCTGTACGGAGGCGCTTTTCACCTTCGGCGACGACCCCGACGAGCGGTACACCGCGGTCCACGAGACGCTCGCCGAGTGGGGGTTCGAGTCGATCCACGACTATCTCTACCGCGCCTGCGAGATCGCCTTGGAGGAGGGGCTGCTCCCGCACTCGAACCCGGGCGATCTCACCGAGTCGCAGTTCGCCGCCCTCCGCGAGGTGAACGCGTCGATGGGCGTCATGCTGGAGACGACGGCCGACGTCGACGCGCACTCGGGCGGCCGCCGGAAGACGCCGGGCCAGCGGCTCAACACGATCCGCGCGGCGGGCCGGCAAGGCGTCCCGTTCACCACCGGAATCTTAGTCGGCATCGGCGAGGACTGGCGGGACCGCGCCGAGAGTCTGCTCGCGATCCGGGCGCTCCACGAGCGGTACGGCCACGTTCAGGAGGTGATCGTCCAGAACGTCGTCCCGAACGAGCGCTCGGACTTCCCGAAGCCGGACTTGGAGACGATGCGCCGCGTCGTCGCCATGGCGCGCGCCGCGCTGCCCGAGGAAGTCTCCGTTCAGGTCCCGCCGAACCTCTCGCCGGCGGCGGAGCTGGTCGACTGCGGGATCGACGACCTCGGCGGCGTCTCGCCGGTGACGGACGACTACATCAACCCCGCCTACGAGTGGCCGGACCTCCGCGAACTCGAAGCCGTGGCCGACGCCGGCGGCGTGCCGCTCCGCGAGCGACTCCCCACCTACGCCCGATACCTCCCCGACGACTGCCGGCCCGCGGGCGTCGCCCCCGCGCCCGACCCGGACGGTCGCGAGGCGTGGGTCCCCCCGGCGGTCCGCGAGCGGATCGCCGACGGCGACGTCCACGGGCGGCGGCTGCGGGCGGTCGCCCGCGGCGACGGCCCGCTGGCGGTCCGGAGCGACTGACGCCGCGGAACCTCCGGACGGCCGCCGCCCACCGGCCGTAAACAACCGCGCTGCCAGTAGCTTCTTTAAATAGTCTCGCGAAAGGGCGGGTGATGAATCCCTTACAACTCGACGCGATCACGAACGCGGTCGACGTGGCGGCGATCGCGGGGACGCTGATCCGATTCGTCGCCGGTTTCGTGGCCGTGCTGTTGCTCGGGAAGTACGTGCTCATTCCGGGGCTCCGACGGGTCGTCAGATCGCGCGGGTTCGACGAGGCGGTGTTGAGCCTCGGGACGAACGTGCTCAACGCCGTCGTCTGGGTGGCGGCGGTCGCCATCGGGTTCGCCGTGGCCGGCTACGGCGCGTTCCTCTCTGCGTTCGCCGTCTTCGGCGGCGCGCTCGCGCTCGCGGTCGGCTTCGCCGCGCAGGACCTGCTCGGCAACTTCGTCGCCGGCGTGTTCATCCTGAAGGACAAGCCGTTCGAGGTCGGCGACTGGATCGAGTGGGACGGGAAGAGCGGTCGCGTCGAGGAGATCGACCTGCGCGTCTCGCGGATCCGGACCTTCGACAACGAACTCGTCACGGTCCCGAACGGCGATCTGGCGAACAACGCGGTGACGAACCCGGTCGCGTACGACACGCTCCGTCAGAAGTTCGTCTTCGGGATCGGCTACGACGACGACATCGGCGAGGCGACGGACATCATCGTCGAGAAGGCGGAAGCGCACGAGGAGATACTCGACGACCCCGGCGTCTCCGTCCGCGTCGTCGAGCTCGGCGACTCCGCGGTCGGCCTCCAGTCGCGCTGGTGGATCGACGACCCCGACCGCGCCGATTTCGTCCGGGTGCGCTCCGAGTACGTCACCGCGGTGAAGGAGGCGTTCGACGACGCCGGCATTGACATGCCGTACGTCCACCGGCAGCTCACCGGCAGCGTCGAGGTGCTCGAATCGGTCGCGGACGAGTAGATCCCCGGCCGCGACTCCCCTCACCCGGCCTCTTTCTCGCCGTCGCTCCCGCCCGGCCTGTACTGCCGGCTGACGGCCTGCCAGCGGTTCGACCGGAACCGGTAGCCGTTCAGCCCGGCCGGAACGAGCTTCTCGGCCACCAGCGCCACGTAGAGGCCGCCGACCCCGAGCGGCGTCGCGAGCCCGACCAGCGCGGCCGGGAGCGCGACGGCGTACAGGCCGATCATCGAGGCGATGAACGGCCAGCGCGTGTCGCCCGCGCCCCGGAGCGAACCGGTGATCGAGCCGTCGATCCCGAGCGGGACCGCCGACACCCCGGCCGCGACGACGAACGCCGCGGTGGCGCTCACCGCGGCCGGGTCGTCGACGAAGGCCCCGGCGATCGGGGTCGCCGCGGCGATCACCGCGGCCGACGCGAGGACGTAGACGACCGCCGACAGCGCGATCACGTCGCGGCCGTACGCCGTGGCGAGCGACTCCTCGCCGGAGCCGAGCCGCTGGCCGACGAGCGTGCTCGCGGCGATCGAGAAGCCCCAACTGAAGCTGCCGAGCAGCGCCCGCACCCGGCGGCCGACCTCCAAGGCGGCGACGACCGCCTCCCCGAACGACGAGGCGATCCACAGGAGCGGGAAGACGACGACCCCCTCCGCGACCCGGCGGGCGATCAGCGGCGCGGACACTCGGAGGAGCTGCCGGGAGAGGCCGACGTCGAGCCACGGGCCGGAGCGCCCGACGGGAACGGGCGACGCGCCGCGGCCAAAGTACGACCGCCCGGTCATCCCCCACGCGAGGACGAGCCCGACGGCGGCGATGGAGAGCGCGGTGCCGAGGCCGGCACCGAACACGCCTAACCCGGCTCCGAGGACGAGCCACGTCGTGAGGACGACGTTCAACACCGCGCCGCCGGCGCGCGCGACCATCGGCGTGCGGGTGTCGCCGACGCCGGCGTACGTCCGGCTCGCGATCATGTTGAAGAACTCGAAGGCGAGCGCGGGGGCCGTGACGACGAGGTAGGTCGTCCCCGCCGACAGCGCCGCCCCCTCGCCGCCCACGAGGGCGATCAGCCGCTCCGCGCCGAGGACGTACCCCGCGACGATCGGTGCGACGAGCAGCCCGGCCACGATCAGCGACTGCTTGACCACCAGCCCCGCGCGACCGCGCTCGTCGCCGCCGTAGTTCTGGGAGACGAGCGAGACGGTCCCCCCCGCGAGCCCGATGGAGACGAACTTCGCGAGCTGCCAGAACGCGAACGCGTAGCCGAGCCCGGCGACCGCTGAGACCCCCATGGCATAGCCGATCACCGCGAGGTCCACGGTGTTTTTCGACATGATCGCGAACCCGGTGACGATCCGGGGCCACGCCAGCCCCATCGTCTCGTCGAGCCGCGACCGGTCGATGACGCCGGCGCGGTGGAGCGCGCCCGCGACCGCCTCGGCGACGCGGGCGACGCCGCGTCGGAGCCGAGATAGCATTGATCCGGGGTACGCGTCGGGCCGGCTTGTGTCTGTCCGTCCGGGGCGGGATCGACGTCGCCGCCGCCGGGCGAAGTTATTCGAGCAGCGACCGCGCCCGCTGTACGTAGCTGTTCGAATCCCAACTCCGGGCGTCGCCGTTCGCGTCGAGGATCGCGGTCGCGTCGGCCGTCGAGAGCGCGTCGGTCCGAACGAGGACCGAAAGCAGCGTCGGCGTCGTGACGAGTCGCGTGTCCGCGAGCGACGCGTGAATCAGGCCCAGCTGGGTGAACTCGTCACAGAGGAACAGCGCGGCGTCGAGGTCGTTCGCGAGCGTCACGGCCGCGTTCCCCCCGTCGTCAAGCGGAAACTCGGCGTCGAGATCGACCGACCGGATCGCGATCTCCTCGCGCCGATCGAGGACGGCCGCCGCGGCGCGACCGTGGGCGTCGTCGTACGAGGCGACCGTTTCGAGTTCCTCGACGACCGCGCTCGGGACGGCAACCTCGTATCGGGCGGTACAGACCGCGAGGGGATCCGGATCCTCGCCGGCGGCGATCCCGAGGCTCACGAGTGCCGAGGTGTCGGCGACGAGTCGCGACATCTACGCGTCGGCGACCTCGTCGACGAAGTCCTCGCTCAGCTGCTGTTTCAACACCCGGAGGTTCGCCGCCTCCTCGGCACCGACGAGCGACTTGAGCTGCTCGAGGGAGATTTCGTCGTCGTAGTAGGCGGCGGCGATCTCCTGCGTGAGCGCGTCGTCGTGGGTCGCCGACTGGAGGTACTCCCGTAACGCGGTGATGAGGACGTCCGTCCGATCCTCGCCGAGTACGTCCGCGAGCGCGTCGGTGCGGTTGACGAGCCGATGCGGTGCCCGGAACTGAACGCGTTTCTTGTCGCTGCCCATCGTGTGTACGATGTGAGCCAACTCACTTAGCGCTTGCCGTGTGTACATTGTGAGTCCAGTAGGGCGCGGAACCGGCTCTCGAACCGGCCGACCACACGCCGGAGCGAACTGCTTTTATCTGCCCACCGAGACCGACCACTCGTGAATACCAACGAGTGGCAGACGTACCTCGTCACGGCGGCGAGCCGGTCGGCGGGACGGACGACCCCGGAGGTCGTCGCGGCCGCGCTCGACGGGGGGATCGACGTCGTCCAGCTCCGCGACAAGGACGCCTCCGTGCGGGAACGGTACGAGACCGGCACCCGCCTCCGGGAGCTGACGGCCGAGGCGGGCGTGCCGCTGATCGTCAACGACCGGGTCGACCTCGCCGCGGCCGTCGACGCCGACGGCGTCCACCTCGGCCAGTCGGACCTGCGGGTCGCGGTCGCCCGCGAGCAGCTGGGCGAGTCGGCGGTCGTCGGCGTCTCGGCGTCGACGGTCGAGCAGGCGCGCGCGGCCGAGGCGGCGGGCGCGGACTACCTCGGGGTCGGGGCCGTGTACGCGACGTCCTCGAAGGACGTGCCCGACGAGCGGAACGGGGTCGGCACGGAGCGGATCGCCGCGATCGCCGACGCGGTCGACATCCCGGTGATCGGGATCGGCGGCATCGACGCGAGCAACGCGGGGAAGGTGGTCGACGCGGGCGCGACCGGCGTGGCGGTCCTGTCGGCGATCACGGCCGCCGAGGACCCGACCGAGGCGACCGCGGCCCTCGGGGAGGCGGTCGCCGATGTCTGACGAGCGCGACCCACTCGACGCGTTCGACGCGGACCTGCTCCGGCGGACGCTGGCCGCGGTCGGTGAGACCGGCCCGCTCGTCCACCACCTCACGAACGCCGTGACGACGAGCGAGACGGCAAACGTCACGCTCCACTGGGGCGGGCTCCCGGTGATGGCCGACGCGCCGGCCGAGGCCGGCGACATGGCTGCCGGAGCCGACGCCGTCGTCATAAACACCGGCACGGCGAGCCGGCCCGACGTCGACGCCATGGTCGACGCCGGGCAGCGGGCGAACGAGGCCGACGCCCCCGTCGTCCTCGACCCGGTCGGCTACGGCGCGACGCCGCACCGCGTCGAGTCGATCGGTCGGCTCCTTGACGCGGTCGCGTTCGACGTCATCAAGGGCAACGCCGGCGAGATCCGCGGGCTCGCGGGCGAGGAGGCGACGGTCAGGGGCGTCGAGTCCGTCGGCGAGGAGTCGGGCGTCGCGGCCGCCGCCGAGGCGCTGGCGGCCGAGACGGGGGCCGTCGTCGTCGCGTCCGGCACGGCGGACGTCGTCGCCGACCCCGACGGCGGCGCGTACGAACTCGCCGTCGGCCACGAGCGGATGGGGTCGTTCGTCGGCTCGGGCTGTATGCTCGCCAGCACGCTCGGGACGGTGACCGCGCTGACCCGGGGGGCGGACGCGCCGGTCGCGTCGACGGCGGAGGCGGCGCTCGTCGGCACGGCGGCGTACGGGCTGGCGGGCGAGCGCGCGGCCAAGAAGGACCCGGACGGACCGGCGAGCTACCGGACCGCGTTCATGGACGCGGTGGCGGCGACGGCGGCCGACCCGCCGGAGACGGACGTCGCCGACCGCGCGTCGAAGGTCCGCTCCGAGAAATAGACGCGCTGGCCGCGCGAGGCGGCGACCTACCGCGTCGCCGTCTTCCACTCCCGCAGGCCGATCCGGCCGCCGTTCAGGTCCTCGGCCGGGGCCTCCGTGGCGGCCCAGACGAACAGCGGCGCGACGCTCTCTGGGTCGCGGGCGCGCTCCTTGCCGGTGAGGTCGGTCGCGACGAGGCCCGGGTCGACGACCCCGACCGTCGCCGAGAGGTCGGCGGCGAAGCCGCGCGCGACGGCCTCCGCGGCCGCCTTCGAGACGGCGTACGCGCCCATGCCCGGTTTCGACTCGGCCGCGACCGCGCCCGACGGGACGAGGACGCGCGCGTCGTCGGCGAGGTGGGGGACCGCCTCCGATATCGTGGCGAACACGCCGCGCGCGTTCGTCCGCATCGTGTCGTCGTAGTCGGCGTACGTCACCTCCGTCGTCGGGCGCTCGCCCGGTGCGCCGTGGAACACGCCGGCGTTCGCGAACACCACGTCGACCGGGCCGGCCTCGCGGGCGACCCGCTCGAAGAAGCGTTCGAGGTCGAACTCGTCGCGCACGTCGACGCGGTCGCCCCAGGCGGTCCCGCGCTCGGCGTCGCCGTCTCCCCCCTCGTTCGGCGTCTCGCCGCCCTCCTCGTCGCCTCCGTCGCCGTTCAGCGCCGCGACGGTCCGATCGACGGCCCCGCCGTCGCGTCCGGAGACGGCGACGAACGCCCCTTCGTCGACGAACGCCTCGGCGACGGCCCGCCCGATCCCGCTCGTTGCCCCGGTGATCGCGACCGTCAGATCCATGTGATACGGGGTACGCGCGTCGGCGACTTAGTGGTATCCACTCGGGTCGGAGCGCTCTGGAGCGCCTCGAACCGTCGGGTCGTCCCGAACGTGTCAGGGACGTTCCCGCACAGCGTCTGGCCGGATTTATACCGTCGCCGTCCGTAGGATCACGTATGGACGTGGTCCCGGACATCGACGGCGTTGCCGGCGAGTCGATCGTCGTTATCGGCGGCGGCTTCGGCGGTCTCTCGACGGCCTGTTACCTCGCGGACGCCGGCGCGGACGTCACCGTGTTGGAGAAGAACGAGCAGCTCGGCGGCCGCGCCAGCCGGCTCGAAGTCGACGGGTTCCGGTTCGACATGGGGCCGTCGTGGTACCTGATGCCGGACGTCTTCGAGCGGTTCTTCGGCCACTTCGGCCGGACGCCCGACGAGTTCTACGAGTTAGAGCGGCTCGACCCGCACTACCGCGTGTTCTGGAAAGACGGCGATCAGGTGGACGTGCTGCCGGACCGCGAGGAGAACAGGGAGATCTTCGAGTCGTACGAGCCGGGTGCGGGCGAGGCGTTCGACGCGTACCTCGAGGAGTCCCAGCGCACCTACGAGATCGGGATGGAGCACTTCGTGTACGAGGACCGCCCCCGGCTGCGCGACTACGTCGACACCGACGTGTTGCGCTACTCGTGGGGGCTCTCGCTGCTCGGCAAGATGCAGGGCCACGTCGAGGACTACTTCGACCACCCGAAGCTCCAGCAGCTGATGCAGTACACGCTCGTGTTCCTCGGGGGGTCGCCGACGAACACGCCGGCGCTGTACAACCTGATGAGCCACGTCGACTACAACATGGGCGTCTACTACCCCGAGGGCGGGATCGGCGCGGTCGTCGACGGCATCGTCGAACTCGCCGAGGACCTCGGCGTCGAGTTCGTCACCGACGCCGAGGTGACCGGCATCGAGGGCCGCTACGGCGCGTTCGCGGTCGACACCGTGAACGGCGACCGGTACCTCGCCGACCGGGTCGTCTCCGACGCCGACTACGCGCACACCGAACAGGAGCTGCTGCCGGAGCGGAAGCGGCAGTACACGGAGGAGTACTGGGAGTCGCGGACGTACGCGCCATCCGCGTTCCTGCTGTACCTCGGCGTCGAGGGCGACGTGCCGAACCTCGAACACCACACGCTCGTCCTCCCGACCGACTGGGACGGGCACTTCGCGCAGATCTTCGACGACCCCGAGTGGCCCGACGACCCCGCCTACTACCTCTGTGTCCCCTCGAAGACCGACGACACGGTCGCGCCGGAGGGCCACAGCAACCTCTTCGCGCTGGTGCCGATCGCGCCCGGGCTCGCGGACACCCCGGAGATCCGTAACCGCTACCGCGACCTCGTGATCGACGACATCGCGGAGAACACCGACACCGACCTCCGCGGCCGCGTCGTCGTCGAGGAGACGTTCTCGGTCGACGACTTCGCGGACCGGTACAACAGCTACGCGGGCAGCGCGCTCGGGCTGGCGCACACGCTCACCCAGACCTCGCTGTTGCGCCCGCCGCACACCTCCGACGCGGTCGACGGGCTCCACTTCACGGGGTCGACGACGACGCCGGGGATCGGCGTCCCGATGTGTCTCATCAGCGGGCAGCTGACCGCGGAAGCGATGGCCGACGACGCGTGACCGAGGCCGTGAGCGACCAACACCGATCCACCACGGACGACCGCGCGGAGTCCGCCGGGGGCGGCGGCGAGGGGCTCCGCTACCTGCTGGTGTTGTCGCGGCCGCGCTTCTGGCTGTACCTCGCCGGACCGGTCGCGGTCGGGGTCACCTACGGGATCGCCGACGTGAGCGAACTGTTCACGCCCGTCACGGTCTCGCTCGCGGCGTACTTCCTCCTCCCCGCGAACGTGTTCCTCTACGGCGTCAACGACGTGTTCGACGCCGACATCGACGAACTGAACCCGAAGAAGGAGGGCCGCGAGGCCCGCTGGCAGGGGAGCGGGCTCGTCGTCGCCGCGGTCGTCGCCGCCGGCGCGCTGGGGCTGGCGACGCTCGCGATCACGCCACGCGTCGCGTGGCCGTACCTGCTCGGCTTCCTCGTCCTGGCGGTCGGGTACAGCGCGCCGCCGGCGCGCTTCAAGACGACGCCGTTCCTCGACTCGCTGTCGAACGGGCTGTACGCGCTCCCCGGCGCGGCGGCGTACGCGACGGTCGCGGGCGCGCACCCGCCGCTCGCGGCGCTCGCCGGCGCGTGGCTCTGGACGATGGGGATGCACACGTTCTCTGCGATCCCCGACATCGAGCCGGACCGAGCGGCGGGGATCGACACGACCGCGACGCTGCTCGGCGAGGGCCGCACGTACGCCTACTGCTTCGCGGCGTGGACCGCCGCGGCCGGGGCGTTCTGGCTCGTCGATCCGCGGCTCGGCGCGCTGCTCGGCGTTTACCCGATCTTCGTCGCGTGGGTCGCGCGCTCGTCCGTCTCGGTCGACCGGGCGTACTGGTGGTTCCCGGCGCTGAACACCGTCGTCGGCACGCTGCTGTCGATGGGCGGCCTCTGGCGGGTGTACCCGCTCTGGGAGGCGCTGCCGTGACCGACTCGACCGCGACGACCGGGTCGGGGCTCGACGCGCTCCGGGACCGGCTGCCCGACACGCGCCGCGAGGCGGAGGCCCTGCTCGACCGGGTCGTCCGCGAGAACCGCTTCACCATCGCGGTCGTGTTCCCGCTCGTCGGCGCGATCGCGCTCGTCGCCAGCGCAGAGGGAGTGGTGCCGGAGCCGTACGCCTTCCACCCGTGGTTCGTGCTGTTCGGCGTGATCGTGATGCGCTCGCCGCTCGTCGTGGGCGTGCTGCCGACCGTCGACCGCCGCGCGCTCGGCTGGATCGGCGTGCTGGTCGCGTACACTTACCTCATCGAGGGCGTCGGCGTCGCCACCGGCTGGCCGTACGGCGAGTTCGCGTACACGGTCGACCTCGGCCCGATGCTCGCGGGCGTGCCCGTCGCCCTGCCGGTCTTCTTCATCCCGCTCGTCTTGAACGCCTACCTGCTGTGTCTGCTGCTGCTCGGGCCGCGCGCCGACAGCGTGTGGGTCCGGCTGGCGACGGTGATCCCGGTGGTGGTCGCGATGGACGTCGTCTTGGACCCGGGCGCGGTGTCGCTCGGCTTCTGGGACTTCGGCGGCGGCGCGTTCTACGGCGTCCCGCTCTCGAACTACGCCGGGTGGGTGCTGTCCGCGGTCGTCGCGGTCGTCACGCTCGATCGGGCGTTCGCGGCGGCCGGAATTCGCGAGCGCCTCCGCGACTGCGAGTTCATGCTCGACGACATGGTGAGCTTCGTGATCCTCTGGGGGGGAATCAACCTCTGGTTCGGGAACCTCCTGCCCGCGGCGGTCGCGGCCGCCTTCGGCGTCGGACTGGTCCGCGCCGACCGGTTCGACACGCGGCTGTTCACGCAGTGGCGGCGGTAGCGGCCGCCGGGGCGGGCGCGGCCGCGCCACTCGGCTGCGCTTATATACCGGGGCCACGTCCTTCCGGTCGTGACTGACGGCGGCAACCGCACGCGACGGGGGAACCGAGAGGACCGACGGCGATGAGCGGGCTCGCAATCCGGTACGGCGACCACGAGCGCGTGTGCGAGGTCGTCGACCGGCTGACCTACTGCGCCGAGGGGATCAGCGTCTCCTTCGACGGGTACGAGGAGCCGCACGTGAAGGGGCCGGGGCTGTACTTCGCCGTCATCGGCGACAGCGACTACGGCGCGTACGCGGACCCGATGGGAGACAACCGCTGGCCGCGCGACGACTGCGCCTCCGTCTTCGACGAGGACGCGTTCGCGGCCGCCGCGGAGTCGGTGAGCGTCGAACAGGACGGCGGCGTCGTCGTCGCGGTCGACGGCGAGATCGAATCGCAGATGGTCCGGTTCCGCGATCTGGGCACCCGCGACGCGGAGACCGACCTCGTCGACGACGTGAGCTACGAGCCGTGGATGGGGTCGCGCCACATGAGCGCGATCGAGACCTCCGTCCGGCCGGAGGTCGTCGCGACGGTGACGCTGAGCGAGGAGACCGGCCGCGTCAGCGTCTTCCGCGACGGCGAGGCGGACAGCGCGCAGCGCGAGGCGATCGGCGGCCGCTGGCGGGTCGCGTAGGACTCACGGCGTCGCCGCGCCGCGTCGCGCAGGCTCCCCGCTTCCGGCGTCGACTCCGCGGTCGCGGCGCTCCCGGCGTCCGGTACCGAGGCCCCACCGTTAAGCCGCGGCCGGGCGAACGACGACCCATGTACGACGACATTCTGGTGCCGACGGACGGGAGCGAGGCGGTCGACCGCGCGCTCGACCACGCGATCCGGCTGGCGACCAACCACGACGCGACGGTCCACGCGCTGTACGTCGTCGACCAGCGGATCGCGGCCGCCAACTCCGGCGACCTCCACGACGAGGTCGTCGCCGACCTCGAATCGCAGGGTGAAGACGCCGTAAGCGCGGTCGCGGAGGCGGCCGCCGAGGCCGGCCTCGACGCCGAGACCCACGTCGCGCACGGGACGCCCGACACCGAGATCGTCG